>JACRIY010000056.1 GCA_016235805.1 Rhodocyclales bacterium | reverse complement strand
AGAATTCCAACCAACCCTGAGGAGGATCCGAACTTAGAGAATACGCTACACTTATCCACAGCCATGCCTATGACAGGCGGCTTTAGCCCCTGGTCAAAATTCAATGCGCACAGCTGGTCAGTTTTAAACGCGCGCCGACAGAGTACGAAGCGCAACGGGCGCAAATCGCGGCCGTGCTGCGCAAGCTGTCCGGCAAGCTGGAGATCAAGAACTCCGACGACCGCAGAACGGTGTCGGTCCGTAAATCGGTGCTGGTCAGCCCCGAGTTCAAGGCGCTGTGGGATCGCATCAAGCACAAGACAACCTACCGAGTTCAGTTCGACAACGAGAAGTTGATAACCGGCTGCATTGCGGCGTTGCGCGATGCGCCGCCCATTACCAAGTCCCGGCTGCAATGGCGTAAGGCCGGTCTGGCGATTGGCAAGGCGGGCGTCGAAGCGACCGAAAAAGCGGGGGCGGACACCGTCACGCTGAACGAGACCGACATTGAGTTGCCCGACGTGCTGACCGAGTTGCAGGACCGCACGCAACTGACCCGCCGGACCATCGCGCGCATCCTCACTGAAAGCGGGCGGCTGAACGATTTCAAGCGCAATCCGCAGCAGTTCATCGAACTGGCGTCGGACGCCGTCAATCGTTGCAAGCGCTTTGCCCTGGTCGATGGCATCAAGTACCAGCGCCTCGGTGACGAGCAGTATTACGCGCAGGAATTGTTTGAAACCGAGGAACTGACCGGCTACCTCAAGAACATGCTGATGGACACCGAGAAGTCGGTTTATCAGCACGTGGTTTACGACTCTGAGGTCGAGCGCGACTTTGCTGACCAGCTCGAAAAGAACAACGCGATCAAGGTGTACGCCAAGCTCCCCGGCTGGTTCAAGGTGCCGACCCCGCTAGGCACGTACAACCCCGACTGGGCCGTACTGGTCGAGCGCGACGGACACGAGCGGCTTTACTTCGTGGTGGAAACCAAGAGCAGCCTATTCACCGAAGACCTGCGCGACCGTGAAGGCGGCAAGATCGAATGTAGCCGAGCCCACTTCACCGCGCTGGGCGTCGGCGAGAACCCTGCGATTTATGAGAAGTTCAAGGATGTGGATGGGCTGCTGGCGTACGAGGCGAGGCAGTAAGAAAGGCGCGCAAATGATCCGAAGCCGAACCCGCCCCCGCGAGAAGGCACAACAGGGAATCTGCAACACTCAATGAGCCATCTAAGGCGCAACGTAAATGATCCCCTCAATCAATATGTCTTCTCCTCGTGACCGCGCAATGCGCATCCTGGTTGAGTAGGTCGGCGTTGTTGCAGGCCCACTTTATGCAAGCCCCAAGGTATGGGAAATGCCAGCATTTGTTTCATCACGGACCCCGTCGTCATAGAATGGGGCTCTCAACAAATAGGGGGTGGATATGGCATTCACGCATCGAATCGAGTTCGGTAACTACACCCTCAAGTTCGGCGAAGAGAAAGTTCTGCTGGACCTATTTCAGAGTGTTGTCGCGCCTTCTTTTGAAGGACGTCGATACGTTCGACAGATAAAGGATAAAGGGGAGTATTTCTTTCTTGATACCGAAGTCATTCGGCTTAAGTTGACCGATGGGCATCAAACGGCAGCCATTGCTGGACGTATCGTCAAGAACACCAAGCTCAAGCGCGAACAAATTTACACCGACACGGGGATAGTCTTCGACAAGAAGGAGCTAGAAACAGCGCCCACGTCAGTTTTCGTTCTCTTGCTTGACAGTCACCGGCTGATTTTCTGCCGCGAAGTTTCGGGTGCCCCTTCAATCCAGAACTTAGAAAGCACGAGTCGAGCCTTTTTGCTTCGGCGTCACACCGAGTTTATCGACGCGTTAATGGCTGCAAAAGAGAAGGAGCTGGGTGCTCCTCCTCCTCGCGGCACAAAAGCCAAACTTCTTCGCGAGACACCACGACCAGACTTGCGCATTACTCCCCTTGCAGATCGCCAGTCGCTAGAACAGTTTGTCAATCGTTTCAAAACTGTTGAAGAACTTGTAATCAAGCTTCTGCCGACGAACCAGGAAGAAATTGATAACGACGAGTTCTGGGGAGAGTTCGGCCGACGCAAAGACAATATGCACAGCGTCTCGACAACCGTTCGCTTTGCTAATGGTAAAGACGGGCTCTTAGCAAACGAGGTCATAGCACAAACCTCAGCTGCAACGGGGTTAGGTAACTCATCAGTTATGCTGCGTGGGCATGATGCCGAAGGGGACGGCCTCAAAGGTAACAACGAGGATTTTAGTTTGACAATCGAGGTGGGGTCTTTGCCGAAACCTATTGCGAAAGCAGCAGTCGCAATGCACAACACGTTCAAGAAATTAACTCAGTCAGGGCACATTGCCTTGCCGGCTTTGGCGGCCGGGGTACTTGAGAAGATTCGAGCGCTGGTTGATGGGCAGCGCTGATGAAGTACCAGTTCGACCCAATCGAGCTAACCAGTGAGAAATCACTTTGGGATGTTTATGTGCTTTCTAGGCGAATTCGACCGAGCTGGGTACAGACTTTACTAAACCTTGCGGCAACCGGGCTACTGACTGTCAATGCTTTTGTGCTTCAACCCAACACAACTGCACTTCTTGCTGATGCACGGTCATGGGCAACGAATGGATTCAATTTCACGATCACGACTCTTGGTTTTCTGATCGCTGGCTTCACAATCTTCATGACGGTCGCCAAGCCCGCAATGATGCTGGCGATGATGGACCATCAAGACAAAGAAACAGCATTGCCCACGCTCAAAAAGAATATTTTTGCGTTTATGCGTGTATTTATTGCCTATTTAACGTGTGCCGGCCTGTACCTTTTCGTCATTCTTTTTTGCCAAACCGGCGGCGTTATTTCCTATATTGTGAAGCTGATTCCTGCCTCCCTCGGCGTGCGCGATCTAATGATCCAACTTGGCTACGTATTGCTAGGCAGCAGTTTCGTTTACCTGTTGCTAATGCTCAAGAGTTTCATTTTCAATGTGTATGCGATAGTAATGAATTTCCTTCGCTGGGAACATTCAAACGCTGAGTAGCACTCCTTGGAATGGTTGGCCTCGAATCAACGGTGGCTTACCATGCTATGGCACGAGGCATTCAACGTGCTAGCGATAGCACTTCCTTCTCCGACAACCAGCGCCTGACGCTTTGCCGCAGCTTGCCCTCAACCCCACAGAACGCCTCGCCGTGGTGCTGCTCCCAGAGATGTGCGGCCTCGTGGTATGCAAGGTCCAACTTGTCGCCGGCCCTGAACGCGGCCTCGCCAGTCAGCAGCAGGGGGTTAATGTAGATGCGGTGCGACTGGTCGCCGACCGAAGTTGAGCACAGGCCTCCGGTGTTGGCGATGAAGCAGAAACCGGCATCAACCCGGCGGCCCCGGAAAAATGCCTGCGAGCCGGTAACGTCAGAACCCTTGCTGTCCCAATTGTCGATCAGACAGCCCTGCCCGTCGTAGAACTCCACCCCATTCGCTAGCGCCCAATCACAACAGAGGATGGTCATCAGTGTCGCGCGCCAACTGTGGGCCAGCTTCGCGCTGCGCTGCTTGTTCATGGCGGCCACCAGTAACGGGGCTGTGATGTAGGCCTGACTGGTTGCGGTCCTGCGTACAGATAGCGATTCGACCTTCAAATGGAAGTTGGCCGGGTAACGGTCATGCGTGATGCGACCGAGGGCAGCCGCGTAGCCTGACAAAGGGCCGGATTCCGTTTCTCGGCACACAAGCAGGAGGGGCATACTCGATTCTCCGGTCGTTGCATTACCGGGCGAACTACTCGGGTTCCCTGCTGGGCACGCCGCACCGCTGTCAAAGTTAAGCGCCAGGTCAAGCGCTTGACCGTAGCGGACGGCGCTCTGGTTTTGCACCAGTCCACCAACAATCTGGGAAAACTGCTCCCGCACAGCGGAGGTAAAGCCGTCCCGATTGGCGGTCAGGACCGCACTGCCGGCGTCGAGTTCAAGCCCACCGGTCAAGGCACTCTGGTTCGTATCCGAATAGAAGGTCTCCACGAACATGGGCAGCCCCGCAACGGTCACGACAAATGCCGATCTGTTGCCTTGGGTCTCGTCGTACCACATAGTTCCCAGCGGAGTTTTCACGGCGAAACTGTAGATGCCTTCATTGTTCTGCGGCAACGCTTGACCGTCCAAACATACCGTCACCGGGCGGCCCGTCGCGTACTCCATGAAACACGAGGCCACGTAGGCCGTGATCCGTTCTCGCCACGAGTCCAGCAGTACGGATTCATCGCCCAATTCGACCGTGATTTGAGTCCCGGCGATATTGGTCGGCTCTTCGTTAAGGCGGTACTCGCCGCCGCTGCCATCAACCCTCAGATTGCCAGTGCGGATGGTGTAGCTGTGGTGCGCAAAGAACAAGATTGCCTTGGCCCAGCCTTTGCCGCCGATGGAGCCTTCGAGCTTCCGGCTGCCGCCCATGCAGAGCAACACGTTGAGCAAGGTGTCTTCATCCATGCCGATGCCGTTGTCGTCGACGTGCAGTTCGATCCGGCCGGCTGCGTTGGCCATCAGCCGAAACTCGATAGTGGCGGCCTGCGCGTCGTAGCTGTTCTGGATGAATTCACGGATCACAGCCCAGCGCCAGTCAGAATATTCTGACCGGGCCTTCTGGAAGTAGCTATGCGGTACTTGTACCTGGCGGATTTCAGTCATTGTGTTCATGGCTGGCCCCTTCATAGCAAGCTCTCCGTCATGCGGCTCAATACGGGCCTTATATATCGGGCCAGAACTAGGTCTGATTTGTGCCCAGTTTGTGCACGGATTTCCCATTGCGGCCGGCCGGCTATCGCGGCCTGTGTGCAGTAGCCAGCACGCAAGCTATGTCCGCTGATCGCACTCGGATCTACACCGACTCGCTTTGCAGCCGCTTTTAGTATGAGGGCGACCGACTGTGGCGTCAGCGGAGATTCTGAAACATGTTCCTGGTGAACCGCGCGGAACAAAAACCCGATACCAATACCAGAGATAGTTTTGTAGTCTTTGAGCGCCGCTACCGGACAGCGAGTGCCGTTAGCATAAGGAATGAAGACCGTTCGGCCAACTCCCTCCTGGTCCGTTTTGCTTCGCTGGATTAACACCTCGATACCGCTGGGGTACTCGGTGATGTCCTCGCACCGAATCGCCACAAGTTCTGACCGCCTGAACGCGCCCGCGAATCCGATCAGCAGGAGCGCCTTGTCGCGAGCCGCTTTGACAGGCCGTTGCTGGTCGACCATGACCAACATTTCAAGAAGATCGTCCTTGAGTATCGGCCGCGCCCGCACCTGCCGTGTTCCGAAGGTTCGAGAAATTCCCGCCAACACCTGCTTGACCTTGGGAGTACGTACTGGAGACTCGTAACCGGCCTCAGTATGGGCCTTGTGGATAGATATCATGCGACGCTGCAACGTTGCATTCGCCAAAGTGGTAGCCATTTCGGCAAGGTATGTCGCGACTTGCTCCGACGTTGAAGGTATGGAGCCGCCCCACTTGACGAACTCGCGAAGGTCGCTTGCGTATGCGCGCTTACTTGCTTTCGATAGCGCCGCCTCCAGGTACCCGTCGGTCGTCAAGGTTTGGCGCTGATCCGGCGTTCCCTTCTGCTTGTTACTGGTGGATTCATTCATGTTCTCAGCACGGCTGCGCGTGCTCATTTTCGGTTTTTGTATAGTCATAATGGATAGTGATAATGGTGAGTTATCGCTAGTTCGCGATGTTGAAAAAAGCGGCAAGTTGCCGCTGTGGCGACCTGGCCGGAAGACCTACGGTCGCGCGGTAGGGGTGAATTCGAGAGGTTCGTCTGGCGAGTAGTCGGACGTATATCTCTGGCACGCAGTCAGGATTTCGGTTGACGTAGAACCCAAGTCGCCGAGTTCCGCCAAGAGCCAGCCGAGCGACTCCACGCAGTCGGCGGATATCTCGCCAAGCCCAACTTCCGGGCTGACCCCTACCAGTAATCGGCCGATTGCCGCGACGCCACGATTAACGGTGCGCTGGGTGATTTCTGCATTGCGGCCAATTTGGATCAGCAGTTCCGGAGCGGCACTCTGCCAGTCAATGTGAAATTCGCCACCAACTCGCCTGGCCTGCATATGGGGTAATAGCAGGACCAGATCACGTAACGGCCGTTGCGATTCGTGTTCTGCGAATTCGGCGTATATCTCGTTGCATGATCGAAGGATGTTCATGGCTAATACTCCGAAGGCAGCAGCAATGTGGTCGCCGACCGGTCCCATTCAGTAATGGCCCATACCTTTGTGCCTTTCACCATGTATGCGGAGAGCACCCGACCACCATGAATGAGTGCTTCGTCATTGGATTTCCAGTCTTCCGATGGCACAGTCCCCCAATCGCCGCACTGGTGCCGGCCGAGGTATTCGTAAGGGTTGATGGCATGTTCTTCAAAATGCCTGAGTACGCCAGGTGTAGCGACAATTCGGCCAAGCGAAAAAAGCGGACGAATTCGGTCGCTGGCAGCCGGTAGTGTTGAAGGACTGACGGCCCCTTCGAGGTTGGATGTGTGACACATAGCGATTGGCTCCATGAAAAGTGAGCCGCGCCGCTGGCAAACTGCTGCCCAAGAAATGCAAAAAGCCCCACTACGTTTCGGTAGCAGGGCTTTGCTGGTGTCGGCAGTTGCCGGCGCTTTTGTGGTCGCGCGGCACGGCGCAGGGTGCGCCGCAGCTTCAGTTTACTCGGAATATGCCATCGGGTTGCAGGAACAAAACTTTGCCGATTGACGACTTCCGCTCCGCCTCACCGACTTTCACACGGGGGTTGCTGGTAGTAGCGAGTTGCCCGCTCCGCACATCATTGGGATAGCATACCGTTTCTACTCATCCTCTCTGGAGGTCGCCATGGCCCGCAAGAAAAAACTCGACTTTTCCGACATTGCTACGGATCGCAAGAAAGCGGACCTCAACCAGAGAGACTTTTGGGCACGATATGGGGTCACCCAATCGGGTGGCTCCCGCTACGAGTCGGGCCGCAACATCCCGAAGCCGTTGGCAATCCTGCTATGGCTGCATCGCTCAGGGAAAGTGACTGATAAGGACTTGGCAGAGGCACTGAAGTAGGGCCACGTGGAGCGAGTGACCGATGACCAAGTCTGAACTTATCGCAAAGCTTGCGGTACGCTTTCCTCAACTAGGGGAGCGAGATACGGATTTTGCGGTGCGGATGATTCTTGACGCGATGACCGCAACCCTTGAGCGCGGTGATCGCATAGAGACCCGAGGCTTCGGCAGCTTCGATCTGAACTACAGGCCACCGCGCGTCGGGCGTAACCCACGATCCGGCGCAAAGGTGATGGTGGCGGAAAAGTGTGTTCCTCACTTTAAGGCTGGCAAGGAATTACGCGAGCGTGTCGATCAGCGCAACTGAGGCTCTGTCCGATGCCAGGTCCCATCTTCAACTTCCGGCCAAATGCCACCAGCGCCGACTTTTGTGCTACCCGGCGTTCTTCTACAAAGGGGCACTGAATGAGCCTTCTGCACGATATTCAGACAGCGGTCCTACAGGAAGACTCAGAACTTGGACCGATACTGCTCAAGCTGAGGCTTCTCGCCGCTCGGTTAGGCAGCCAGCCACTGGCGGAATGGGTCAAACATGAATCTGAAGGCTACCCGAGCGATGCTGACCTTCCCGACTATCGAATCATTTCGGTGAGTTATACGGCATCCTTCTCGGGGCCGTTTGGGTCAGGAATTCGGAACGCACAAATTTCCCCATACCTGATTGAGAAGTTTGCCGGGAAGCAATGGGTAAGGTATGAAATGCGGGAGAGCATTGCTGCCGTCGACGATCTTTTGGGTTCCTCGAAGAAGGGCGGATCGCTTGGTATCAATGCGGCAAACCTCATCTTGCTACTTCAAGGCAAGGTGTATCCAGGTTACGCTTGCAATGATGTTACCGGGACAATCTCGCGCTCATCTTTGGCTGAAATCCGGCATTCAGTTCGTAGTAGGGTCCTTGAATTAACCATTGAACTTGAGAAGTCGATACCCGAAGCAAGCGTTGTCGAGCTTGGCAAGGCCGATCCTTCATCCGCTAAGAACTCCGCAGCCGCCACACAAATTGCACAGCAAATCATCTACGGCAATGTCACTTCAATTTCTGCGACTGGTGACGGCGCTCGCATCAATGTTGTAGTTGGAGAACGCGACGTGGACACCCTTGTCCAGTTCCTTGTTGAATCCGGCTTGCCGGAAAGTGATGCTCGGCAACTTGGGAAACTTGCCGCTAGCGAAGAACCGGAAAGCAAGTCAGAGCCTCTGGGCGCCAAGGCTCGCAAGTGGCTAGTCGACAACTTGAAGAAGGCCACCGACGGCACTTGGAAGGTTGGTGTTTCTGTTGCGACGGACCTGATAAAGAAGGCGCTCCTCAAGTACTACGGCCTCGAATGAAGAAAGCAGCGAGTAGCGCAGAAGTCGCCCAGCCAATCATTCCAGCAGACTCCGCGCAAGGAACGCGCGAAGCCGCTGAATTCAGACGTTTGGCATCGAAAACGCCTCCGCGATAATGGGACACCACTACGTGCCGCAGTACTACCTTAACGGCTTTTCTAATGAGGGCCGGATGTGGGCGCACGACCGACTGGAGTCACGAAGCTTTCTCACTCAGCCCAAAGTCGTGGCTCACGAGTCAGGCATGTATCCAGACGAAGTCGAGCAATACCTTGCAAACAAGATCGAAGCTCCGGCGCAAGTGGCAATCGAAAAGGTCAGAAACTTGGTGTCCCTCGAAGGTGGTGATCGAATAGCGCTAGCCACTTATATCGTCGCACTATGGAAGCGGGTGCCCGAAGGTCGTCGGCGAGCGTCTGAACGTATGCCTGAGGTGGCTGCGTCCGTAAAGGCGGATGTTCTCGCCCAAATCGATAAACTCGTCGAAGAGGATCCAAGCCGGTCGGCTCTAGGTGATGAGAGGCGTGCTCAAGTTAACTCAATCATCAGACTCTACGAAGAAGACCCTCCACCCGACATCTGGCATAGAAGCCTTCATACCGAGTTCACCCCAAGGGTAGTGGACAGCCTACTCTCGATGGAATGGCGCTATCTGCATACTAAGAACTCAATCTTTCTGGCGTCAGACAATCCCGTGTTCTTTTTTGCTCACGAAGGTGTTGGCCAACCAACCTCGGAACTAACATTGCCGTTTTCGAGCAGCGTCGCTCTCTGGGCAAATCGACGCACGAGTCCACGTATGTCTGTAATTCAAGCATCGCCCGGCGCAGTTCGGGAACTCAATCGCCGTGCCGCATACAACGCAACCCGTTTTGTGTTTTCGATACGCAACAACGCGTGGATACTCCCTTTTCACTGTAAGAAGAAGTGGGCATTAAGCAGACTCCAATGAAAGCTCTGTTTGTTGATCGATGCCCGCCCCATCAATCCATCGGAGCTACGCAGGAAGCCGCACAGCCTGATGATTTCAAGCGTTCGCCCTCAGAATGACCACACACGAACTCGACCTACTTGAGAACGCAATCGATAGCCTGGCAGAAGCGCTCGCCAAGTTCGAGGAGGGCGATGGCGGAGAGCCGAAGGCATTTAAGTTTGCCGTGCTGCACATGGCGCACTTTGTTGAACTTGTCTTCAAACATCACATTGCGAGCAAGCATCCGCTTCTCATCTACAAGGACCCGTTCTCCGCTAAGGTAGACAGAAACAAGACCATCACCCTCTGGGATGCAATCAACTTCATCAACAATGAGGCTGCCGACACGGTCTCCCCTGCGCTCAAGAAGGACCTTGAGTGGCTGAAGCGCCTCCGAAACGAGATCGAACATCACAAATTCAAAATGGAGGTACCGGAGGTTCGGGCCACCATAGGCCGACTCTTTCGTTCTGTCTTCGAGTTCCTTGAGAAGCACACAGACATCGAACTGGAGTCGCTAGTCCCGGAACCGGCGATGGAGACATTTCAGGTCTTGTCGGACGAATATGAGTTCAAACTTCGTACCGCATTGAAAGAGGCCGAAGAATTCGAATCCGCGAATCCAGCAGACCATCACGATCCCGATGCCCTTCCTGCGAGACTTGATTGTGAGGATTGTGGAAATCCAACACTCATACAGAACGAAGAATCGAGTACCGGGTATCGTTGCCTCGTTTGCGACAATGAGGAGGGCGACAACATTCCTGCCAATTGCGATATCTGCGGCGTGTCAGCCACGCAAGGTGAGCTAGACGCTTGGGCATTAGATGACGGTGGATATGAGTACCGGTGTTACTACTGCTCTGGTCGATATCACGCTGACAAGGATGACTGAGTTGAGGCCCAATTCAAATGTTGAAAGGCCGTTATCGCAACCTCGCTACTTCCTCTTAGGGCACAGAGTCGCCAGACAGGTTTCTGGCCAGCAGAATCATTGCTGCTTGGAAAGCCGCTTCGCTACTGGATTGTGTAGAAACGGACGGTTGTCGACCAGCGCAAGCAGTTCTGCCCGTGCAGCCACCGCGAGGCGAAAGGCATCCTTGTCTCCGAACTTCTGCACCGAAAATGATCTGGCTACGCGCTTGCCATCGTGAAGCCTAATCTTTGCCTGCCAGAAGCCCACGGGCTGGGCGGATGTCTTGTGAAAATGTACTCCCGGCACGCCACTCAGATTGTTTGATCGCCGTTGCTTGTGAAACTCCACTAACGTCAGCGCTTTGTGTTCCGCCAGCTGCTCGTCACGCCACGCGATGGCCTGTGCCTTGGCCTTCTTCGCACCGCCGCACGCCAAGTCGTAAAAGGTCTTGGAATACATTATTCCGCGACGGCTGAAACGCACTCGCCAGCACCAAGCGTTCTTGGCTGCGCAATGACGACGGATGGCATACATGCTTCAGGCCCCTACTTAAGTTCGGCCTCGAATAGATCGGGCGAAGGCACGCGCACCAGAACAGTTGCTTCGTCGAGGGGGCCGCGCAGCCAGGTATCAACGTCGGCAGACTCTATCGAAACGACGCTGCGCTTGTCCTGCTGGTCTGGCGGTAGCTTCGGATCGGGGCGGTGCATGCGCGACATGAGCGGGTGATGGTCGGCATTGATCGTAAGCATGGTGTAGCTGGAAATCACTTCGCCCGTGTCCTTGTCGGTCCAGTCATTCCACAAGCCCGCCAATCCCCACGGTGTGCCATCCGCGCGACGGAAGCGCCACCAGACGTTGCGGCCAGTTTCCCAGCAAGGCTCATCGAAGGACAAAGCCGGAATGATGCAGCGCTTGCCTTGAAGCCAGGACTGTTTAAACGACGCTTTGCCCGCGATCTCCTCGAACCGGGCGTTATTGGTCGAGTAAGTCAGCTTGGGGGTCTTAGCGAACCAGGGTATCAAGCCCCACTGGCCGACGGCCAGCTGACGCTCTGACCTATCGCCGGCAAGGCGAACGAATGGTCCTGGCGCACGCGGGAATATCTCTTCCGCCCATCGCGGCTGATTGTGCCGTCCGATGTGCCAGAAACGCTCGATCTCTGCTGCTTCCGGGGAAACGTACCGATTGCACATGGAAGAAGCCTACCGCTTGGCCTTGCGCCATTCCCACGGCGCGATGGGATCGGTTTCCTGCCATAGCCCAACCATGCCCTTTATTGCCGCTGCCTCTGCCGCTTCATACTCGGCTCTTTGCTGCACCGTCTGTTCCTTCTGGTACTTCCTATACCACCACCCCATGCCGGCCTTCACTTGAGCCAGATTGGCATCCTGACTATCGACGAAAACGACGCAGACCTCCCTCCTGTATTTATCGACCTTGCCGCAGTCGAGAGTAACGTCACGGTCGAATACGAGATCGGAGAGATGCTTCTTCGACGCCTGGCCGAATGCTTGTTTGGATTCGGGCGCGTCGATGCCGGCAAGGCGAACCTTGTGCCGGACTTTGTCACTATCAAGGACCGTGATCGTATCGCCGTCGCTAACCCCGACGACCCGGCCGGTAATGGTGTCGGCTAGTATCTGCTCTGCTTGAAGCAGCAGGCCCAGCACAACGAGAAAGCGAACCATGGACACGAGCAATCCAACCTTCCTAGAATTCAGAGCCTACTGGCAGTTGTCAGACGAGATGATCGCCGATGCTACCAAGGAAGACATCGCCGAAGTAGCCCGCATTCTGGCGATGCAGGCGGCCCACTACGCCAGGAAATTCGGCGAGTTGCCGATTCCAGACCTCGGGCACCTGCTATCAGCAACGACCCTCGACGAGGAGAGCGTTGGCTTGTTGCGCGATGGCACCGAAGCCCTGGTAGGAATAATGGCAATGGTCACGGGTGTCGGCGGCGTGGATATTGACGAGTCCGTGCAATGATTCAACTGCGGGCAGTGTGCGGTGACACAAAGCAATATCGGCCAGAAGTGAGCATGGCCTCTGTGCCCCGCATACCGACATTAGGCCCGATATCTTTTCAACATGAAATGGCTCAAAATTCAGCGGAGGGCGATGGAGGAGTATTCCTGTGGGTTGGCGTTGGCGCAGATCGATAAACTTGGGCGGCGGAACGAGAACCACGATCACACCCCGTGGCATGGGTGTCAGTTGGGGATTTGCCGGCTTTCGTGTCGGCAAATCCCCAACCGGATCGCTGTGGGTTTCCTTCACCATACCTGGCACCGGCATCAGCTTCTTCAAATACCTCGCGCCGCAAACCTCGCAAACCGCTCAGCAACAACAACCATCGATTCCCGCTAAATCGCCCGCACCCGCACTTCCTCAATCGAAGAACTCCGTGATGACCGCCAACGAGCGTGTCTTGGAAGAAATCCGACGGTCAAAGCCTTGATCCTCGCTCCTGCGTGATTGGTTATTTCAAAAGCCAGTCGAAAAATCTGGCAATGATGCCTTTTCCCGGGGGCCGCTGGTAGGAAGGCCGAGGACGTTGAGGTTGCCATGAGCCCTGCGATGTGGTTTGAGTAGGCGAGGATTGGGTTCCCACTTGAGCCCTTCGGATGTTGTCCAAAACGCTCTTATTTGCTGACGAGGATGTTGCTGGGGCTTGAGTTGGCAGGCTCGGCGAGGTCCCGCCCTTGATTTTGGCTAGCGCCTCCTTGTTGCTGGTTGGTGCGGTCGCTCCCTTTGTCGACGATGGCGTCAGCCTAAACTTTGCCTCGGTCTCCGAGATGACTGTCATCTGTCCGTTGGCCGTCACATTTATGGAGAGGTGCGAGTATTTGTATCTCCGGCTTACGTATGGCGGTTCCATCAGGCCGATCACGCTCACCCATTTGCCGACCCACGAGGCGTCGGGCTTCTTGGCAATGGCGGCCAGCCCCTCTGACCAAATGGATATCTTGAAAATCGTTCCTTGCCACGGACCGAAGTTGATAAATATGTATGGCTTGCCATTGCGGGCTTTGTCATGCTTGACCTCCGCAATGCGACCGATGACCTCAACCTTGTCGCCGACCCGCCGCAAACAAATGGCGTAGCTAGTTGCATCGAGGACATCGTAGACCCCCATGTACCCAAGCTTCGGACGCCCCTCCAACGGCTTGATGCTGATCTGAATGACGCCGGCGGGGATGTTTTTCCCTGCAAGGAAATCCTCCAAGCTCGGCGTTCTATCGAGTGGTGCGCGGCAGATGGCGGCGAAGTGTTGCGCATGGTTTGCCAGCGCGGGCTTGCGCATAAGCTCGGAGAAGACCGACGAGGACGCTGGATCGACGAAATCGTTCGCTCTAAAAACTATCGCGTCCATTTCCGAATTAGTCTTGTCCCAAAGCGCTGGATCTTCGTGCAGGGCTTTGAGCGCGAGGGACAAGGCAATGAGTGAAAACCTGTCCATCGTCGGCCCAAAAGGGTTCTTCGACTTCCGGTCGGGATGCTGGAAATTGATGTGGCCCAGCTCTGAGCTTCCGAGATCGCGGATGTCTTCGACAAACATGCCGTCGTAATCGATGAGTTGGATCGCTCCGGTCGCCCCTGAAACCATCATGTTGCCGGTCTGGATGTCGCCGTGGGCCACGCGTTCGTTTTCAAGATACACGGACAGGGCTAGGAGCGATGCGGGCAAACTGGCTAGTGCGCCTTTCTTCCCATGGTTGTCCTCAAGGAACTCACCAAGTGTTACCCCTTGCGCCCATGCCATCTTGACAATGGGATAGGCATTGCCATCGACACGAATTCCTTTTGGCTGAAACTCGAAGTCAAGAAAATACGGGGAGTGCAGTTGTGCGAGGCGGCGCGCTATCGCTTGGTAGCGCCTTTCAAGTGCCTTCGACTCTCGGTGGAAGCAACGGACGGCGTACTTCTTTGACGCCGCCTTGATCGTGTATGTGAGCGCGAAGCCGCCGCTTATTGCTAACGGAGTGCCGAGACCAGTCTTAGCAACGGCGCCTTTTTGCAGTTCCGGATCGGAGAGCAGCTGTTGGTGGGCTTGAAAGGCATTGTTGTATTGCTCAAAGGACGGATACGCCATCTGGCTCTCCTCCCTTATCAAACGCCACGACGATCAAGGTCGAGTCGTCGACTCTCATTCGTCCAACGGCCCTCTCTTCAACTACCAGATTCACCAGTTCCTCTTCAGTCGCCAGTGCGAGCAATCTTGCCAACCCTTCTTCGCCGGATTGCGTCTGACGGAGGAGCCATTCCCCCAGGGCGTCGGTTACACACAGCAAGCGCGGAGACTTCAAATCACTGAGGTCGAAGTGCGTACCGCGTGCAGTCCAGAAATCGCCTTCGGAAACGAACGTGTTGTGCTCGGGCAGGGTCGCAAATAGTGTCGGGCGTTCCTTAAAGCTCTCTGGATTGCAATACAGCCAACTAGAGACAAAGCGGTTGCCGTCGGCCAAAACCGCAAGACTGTCGCCCACAGCGAGCACTTCCACCGTCTGATTTCCCGGAATGTGCTGGACCCCAAGTAGCGTTGCGAAGCTCCCGCGCTCGTAGGACGCTTGTCGCGACCATGACATGCCAGCGAAGTCGTGGCGCGCAACGTAATCTGCAAGGGCGTCGGAGAGCCATTCCGGCGTCACAGCCGGATCGAGAGTGAACTTGTCGGCGAGTATCTGTGCCCACACCGAAGAATCAAAGGATTCGCTTGCGCCGTCGCAAAGCGCAAGTGTCCCGCGCGACTCGGAAAATGCCCACCTATCCTCGTTGATATCGCTACCGGAAGGATCCTTTGGACAGCTTCCGGCGAAGAGGTGCCTCATTCGAGGCTCAGCGCAACTGCGAGGCCCTAGTTCCAATGTCGAAGAAGTCGACTATCTCTGCCGCCTCGGCGTTGAACATGAATCCGCGCGACTCGATGCCAACTGTGTGGCCCTTTTCCTGCGCGAACCTGATGAGATGCTCCGGCAGCTGGCTAGACATGCGGAAGAGCAGCTTGGCGTAGTCGTCGGGAAGGCCGGAGGCGCTCGATGGAAAACGGATGGCGTCGGCACCAAGGGTGCTGACGTGAATATTGAGCATCAGTGCTTCTCCGTCGTTGGTGCGAATCTGAGTTAGGTGAGTCGCGATTTCCTCTGGATCACCGTCACTTGACTCTCCGTCGGTCACATGCAGCACCGTCGGCGGATAGCAGTCCGGATGGGCATCGCACCATGCAACTAGCTCCTCAGCCGCGCGGGTCAAGGCCTCACGCATCGGCGTGCCGCCGCTAGCCTTTGGCTCGAACCAAACTGGGAACTTGACGGACGTCTCCAAAATACCACCTGCGCCGTCATCCATTTTCTTCTTGCGATCCTCAACGCGCACCGGGTTTTGCTCGATGGCGGAGATTGGATTGAGAACACTGGAACCAAGCGCGCCAGAGAACCCATTCCCCACTCCGTTGCCGCCGTATCCGAGGACGCCGACCTCGAAATAATCGCGTACGCCCTCTGCCTTGGTGCATCGTGTGACGAGATTCATCAGTGTCCTGTTGAGGGCGTCGGCGACAAACTCAGCCTTGCTCTTACCAGATGACATCTTGTCGGACATAGAGCCGGATTGATCCACGACGAAGAGAAACGCTGTCGGACTGCCACGGCTGATTTGGGCTTCATAGGTCATTTTTCTGCTCCCCTTAAGTCTGTTTCCAGCAACCCGAATTGGGCCGCGTCAATCGACTGAGCTTTGTAGCTCATACCGGATTGGTATCCAAAGGCGGCGTAGCCCAACCCGATTTATTTGGTCTGACAAAGTAACGACTCTACCAGAACTGGGCGAGCCAATTCCTTTCCGTGCAAGGCATTACAAGTAAGCCATAGCGAAATGGCATCCACTGCAACGCTAATGTGGCTGACCGTAGATTAGCAGTTGCACGCTTCTGGTTTCTGCTCCCTCTGAGGTCAGCGGCTACACGGCAATTGGTCAATACCTACTTCACGAATCCACTTCATACCGTCGCCCCATGGCTAGATTGGCCGCGTGCCACGACATGCGGGATAGCGCACGCAGCCCCAGAACGCTTGTCCAACATTGGCACCCTGTTTAGCGGTGCGCTGCTTCATTTCCGATCCGCACTTGGGGCAGACAGCGGCTTGGCTGGCTGGGCTTGCAACAGGAGCATTGGTAGGTAACTGCTGCCCCGGCTGCTGCACGTCGCGGACAAGTTCCAACAACTTGGGGCCGTCGATCAGTTGCATTGGCTTACCCGCCGCGAAGGCTATAGAGTCATCCGTGAAGCTTCCGCTGGTGACCACAAACACCTGGCTAGCCTTGCTGGCCGACAGAATACCGAACTGTTCTCTGATAATCGCCACGCCCACTTGGCGTGTCTGCCAGTGCTTGCACTGGACCAAGACCACTTGCCCATCTTTTCGCAATATCAGATCAATGCCACCATCGGGTTGGTTGCCGCCCTGCTCAATGAGGAAGTAGCCACGCCGGCGGAAGGCTTCGCCGACCAACCCCTCGAACTCACGCCAAGACAGCTTCCGCAAAGTATCCAAGTCGCGCTGGGATTCGAGCGTCTTACCCCGAATGACTTGGCGAACAAACGAAAACAGGGCCGGCAACAGGAAGAGCGCAGCGAAGTACCCGGCAATACCACTTAGCCCCTTCGCCATTCCGCCGAGAATCAGGTTGCTGGCGAAAGCTGCCGGCGCGACCCACTTGACCAGGACATAGACCACGCCAGCGACAACCACACTGACCCACCACGGGAAATCAACCAGCACTTCCAGCAGGCCTTCCTTGCGCCTTCTCCCCATAACGCTTTCTCCCGTTACCGCGTGTTGTTTGTTATTCGTTTCCGAGAATTCTAACGGTATATCGCCGATGGGGAGGCGCGCGGCCTAGCCTAGCCCACGCGTTCTGTAGCTCCGCAAGAAGATATTGAGGCTACCGTCCAATAGTGGTTTCGACTTGCCCTCAGTGCAGAATCGTCGGTGGCTCGTCACCTTCCTTGACTGGCAGCAGGTGCATGAAACGGCCTTCGACTTCCGTGTAGTAGCGGAACTCGACTTTGCCGATGGTCCGCTTCTTCTTGGATATTCCCTTGGGCTTGATCTGCGGCTGCGCGACCCACACGCCACGTTTCGTTTCCAGCGTCAGCGAGCAAACATCTATTGCGTAGGGTGACGCGCCGATGCTTCCGTACTTGTCGAGAATCGCGTCCGTCTGCATCAACTTATCGGGTCGCAGCGACCAGGCTTCCATGATGGCGAAGACGAAATCGGCCTCCAACACCAATGCCGCCGAATGGATCTCCCGCGCCGAGCGGTCCTTGTTCTCGTCGCTTCCCGGCTGAATCGTTACCGGGATGATTTGATTGCTGGTCAGGTTGCCCACAAAGGCGAACGCCTGAAGTTGTTGGCCGTTCTCCAGAAACTCGCGCGCTTTCTCGATCAGCGGACCGATGATTTCCATGTACGCCTGCGGTGGCATGCTGATAGGTGCTTCGATCATTTCTTCCTCGCTACCGGGTCGGTCATACCCTTGGCGATCTCGAATTCACGTTGCAAGCCGGAGCCGCAATCCATTCCAGGATCGAACAACGCCATGCCAACGTGCATGTAGCACAGGAGTTGCAGCCCGGAAAAGTCCCCGTCGAGGTTTGTCAGCGAATAGCGCTTCAAGGGATTGTTGATTTCAAGTCCAGCCTCGCCAAGCTGCGCGATCTCCATGACTGCGCGCCCGACTTGCTCATGCGGCAGTTCGGCAAACCGCTTCATGGCACCGATCATGTATTCCACCGCATCCGGGCGATACCCACCATCCACGACTTTCCGGAGATCGTCCTGTCCTGCCCGATTCAGTATCTGCTTGACCGTTTCCGCGAACTGCGAATCGGGGAAGCGCTTCGCCAAGTCCTTGTAGACCTTCAGCGACTCCTTCTTGTGCTCGTCCATCGAGTTGAGACAGTTCGCCAGCCCCATCAGTGCCACCGGGTTGTTGGGTGCCAGTGAGGCGGCTTGCCGGAAATACGGCAGTGCCTCCGCAAACTTGCCGGCGCGAGCGAGGGTCGCCGCGAGGTTCTGCTTGACCAGGGCATTGTCCGGCTGGATTTTCGCAGCGGCCTTGAGCACGACTTCAGCCTCGTCGTAGCGTTCAAGCTTGGAGAGCGAAACTCCAATGGCGATGGCGGCGTTGTCGTAGCCCGGATCGAGGTTGAGGCACTTGTTCAAGGGTGCCAGCGATTCCTCGACGCGGCCAAGTTCCGACAGGGCGACGCCATAGTTGAAGCAGATGTCGGGATCACTGACCATGCCGTACATGGCTTCCAGTCCCGGCAGCGCGTCTTCGATATAGTCGTGACGGAGCAAGCCAAGCAGATAAGCCTTCGGTTCGACGCCCTGCTGCGGGACTGCCACCACTCGCACGAACCCATCCGACACCACGACCGCCGCATTCCAGCCCTTCGCCGCGTACTGCAAGGCGTAATGGGCAATGACGGCCTGCTCGAATCCAGAATCCGTCATCGGCGGCAGGCCCTCGATGGAAACGGAGTCGAGCGCAGTTTGAAATATTTCGGGGGCTTGTCGGGTTGTCATCGGTTGAATTCTGGTTGCACGTCGGCGCGCTGTGTCATTTTCTCATGGCGGCTGATGGCGCCTAAAGAAATTCTTCATCGGCGAGGTCATCCGGGAAATTCTTGAGAAAGTAGGCGTCGGCCACCGCAACTTGATCCCCCTCCGAGGCAGCGTTTACGATTCCAAAGCTGGGCAGCAGCTTCCTGGTAATGATTAGTTCATCTTGCGGGCGGGTCAGCGCCACATATAGGACACGCCGCTCCTCCTCGATTTGGTCACCACTCCCCATCGCCCTCGATGACGGATACGCCCCCGGTGAAACATTCATCACGTAGCAGACCTTGCGTTCAGCCCCTTTGGCAGAATGAACGGTAATCAGAAATACCACGTCGCCGTTTGAGCTCTGCCGAGTCTCGCTCGCGTTCATTGGATCAAGAAGGTAGTGCTCGATAAACGCCATGATCGACGTATGTTTCTGGGCCAGCTTTTCGACGAGCGGGAAGTCGAGCCGGCGCTGGTCCCAGTCCTTCTTGTATTGGGCCTCAAGCGTCTTCGACAAAAGTTCTACTGCGACGCGCACGGCACGAGCAGGGGGCTCATCCGCCGCAAGAATTTGCTGGAGTGTTGCGCGAGCATTGGGACTGCTCGCGCCGATGGCCTCCATAGCGTCTTCGATGGTTGTCTTTCCGAGTACGCGCTCGACGATGGCAGCCGCCTTGACCCTGCCAATCCCGGGCCACAACCTCAAGTAGCGAGTCCATGCGATTTCATCGGCTGGGTTGGCAATGATTCGGAGCGGAGAGAGCAAGTCCTTGACGTGCGCTGTCTCAAGGAGTTTAGTGCCCCCGATAAAAATGTACGGAATATTGCGCTCGATGAGGCAGGCCTCAACCGCCCGCGCCGTGTAGGCGGTTCGCACCAGGATCATGTGATCGCTCCATGTCCGGCCTTTCCGGTGCCGCGCAGCAATGTCGGCAGCGATCCAGTTTGCCTCCTGCCAATCCCCAGCAAAATTCAGTAATCGGGGCTTGTGCCCGCTACCACGCGCCGCAACGAGGCGTTTGTCGTAGTCAATGCTCGACTGCGCAAGTAGCCAGTTGGAAACGTCCAGGATTTCTTGCGTTGAACGGTAGTTCTTGTTCAGCTTCAGGGTCGTTGAGTCCGGAACGCGCTCCTTGAAGCGGTGCACGTTGTTGAAGTCAGCACCTCGAAATCCGTAGATTGATTGCGCGTCGTCGCCTACACAAAACAGATTGGCAAACTCAAGGAACGGCGTGAGCAGATGCCACTGCAACGGATTCGTGTCCTGAAACTCGTCGACCAGAATGTGCTTGAATTGCGAGCAAACGGATTTTCTAACACCAGCATCCTCATGGAGCCGGGTTCCAACAACCTCCAGAATATCGTCATAGTCGAGATACTTGCGCTGCTGCTTCCGGTCCCGATATTGACGACAGATTGCAATGATGTGCTTCTTGGCCGGGAGAAGTGCAGCATCTTCATTCTCGATGGCTGTTGTTGGCGTGCACCGGGTGTTCCGGCCAAAGGAATAGATGTCAACGAGCTGCGCGGCCGTCGGCATGATAACTGTCGTGGTCTTGCTGGTGCGGCCAAGCAAGGCCTTGAAGATATCGACTTGGTCTTCGCGGTCTATCACTGAAAAGCGGTAGCACCCAAAAGCACTCGGGTGATGGCGGATCATCTTCATGCAGAAGGCGTGGAAAGTGGATGCCTGAAGACCTTTGCCGCGACTCCCGAGACTGGCCTCTACCCTGGCAACGATTTCTTCAGCGGAACGACGGGTGAACGCCAGCACATATATCTGATGAGCCGGCACACCTTCGGAAATCAGGTGGTTACAGCGCGCGTCGATAGTCTTCGTCTTTCCACATCCGGCGCCGGCCAACACGAGAGCGTGCCCATCATCGGCCATGGCCGCGCGACGCTGAGCCAGGTTGAGGTCTGAGGTATCGTGGCTGCCCTGCACCGCGCGCCTGCCGGAAACGTGCTGATCCTTCGCCATGGACGTGTTCTGCGAGCTTCTATTTGGCTGCATGGCGACGACCCCCTTCCCGCGCAGCGAATGCAATCCAACGCGCTGCCCGCTGACCGCCATCGTCACTGTCCGGAATCTTGCCGGTTTCGAGGAAATCAAGACCCCACTGAAGTTCTTCGATAATGGCCGGCGCCGTTACCTCGCATAGCACCGTTTTCCTGAGTTCACCAGCGGGTTCCGTACGCCGGTCGTAGCACTGTTGCCGGCCAACCGCCCCAGGCTGTACCGCCCGCGATTTGCGCCGGATGGCGATGTCCTTGTCGTCACCTTTTGCCGCTTTGATTAATGCACGGTGGCGACGGAAGGTATGCGGCGGCAATTCCCCGACCAAGTCCTTCCCAGCCAGATAGCGCTGCCACGTAACCTCGACCTCCGGGCTGAGTTCTACGTCGCCGACCGGCTGCTCCGGCGCGAGACCTGCCTTTTTCCAGACGTAGTCGATAATCTCCTTGAGCTTTTCAGCGGTCCAAGTGGAAGGGTGCTCGGCCCCGAAAAGCCGCAAGGTTTCATTACCAACCAACACCTCGTTGCGGACGTGGTCCTCTATCTCGGCGAGGATCATTGGCCTGTACTTGCGGGCTTCCTCGGACATCCACCGTTGCGTGCGGATTTTCAGTGTCCGGGACGAGACCTGCTCGGCCTTGCCGTACTGGCGAAACAGATCGCCGCCCTTGAGTTCCACCAGCAGGCCAGGCTTCCCGTTGCCTTCCTCATAATGGACATCAGCGACCCCTACATCGTGCCTGCCGCTTGCCAAACGCTGGGCATCAAAGTGGTCCTTAGTCCGCCGCTGAGCACTGAGTCTGGCCCGTTTGCTGGCAGTCGCCGTGTGCCAGGTCAGTTCCACCTGCTGTGGCGCGGTCGTCTCCATAAAACAGGCGACTTCGTCCGGCGTGAAACCCAGCGCGGTGAGGGTGATCTTGGTCAGCAAGGCCCCGCACTTGACCTCCAGACCGATTGAGGCCAGCCCTGCATGCGCATAGTTGTTGCCTACCGTGGCAGAGGCGAGCGGTATGCGTACCTCCGCGAACGCTGTCGCGACACCAGCAACGTGCTCCACCCAGTACTTCAGGTCAATCTGTGCCCCGGTCATCGGGCTGCCGATAAACGTCGTGGTCGGCTTCGCTTTCGCATGCGAAAACCGCGAGTACGTAACCCTGGAAAGGCACGCCTGATGGTGTGTTTGAGGTGGCCCGAGGGCTCCTGTGGCGATGAAGGTATCAATCATGGTGTTTGAAATTGGTGGTATTGGCGGCCAACACGGCGGCAAACTGCGCCCCGCGTTGACCGTCCAGGTTGTTGAAGGAGTCCGCGCATCGACTACGGGCAACCACACGTCCGACCAAGCCATGGGGTCGGATTGTTGAAGTTCCGCGCGCAGCAGTCGTGGTCTTGGCCCAGCCAACCGAGACCGCATGTTTTCCACATCAACATGTGCGGCAACGAAATATCAAGATTGTCTGGACGCGAATAGGCCGCGCGAATGGTTCCGTCATCAGTACGGCCGCGAACTGCCACCGTGCAGACTTTCCAAAGCCAGCTATCCAGCGAGATCGGCTGAATTGCCATCGGGTGCGAGTAGCTCCAACGATTGCGTCCAAAGTGAAACAACGCTACGGCCTCAAGGACCATCTCCATCGCCAGTTTTGGATTCCGCGGAATCGGAGACAATTCGACCTGAATGCCAGCGACCTCATACTTGGCAGGTTGCCCGGCGACAGGCCGTGCGTCGGTTTCAAAGTTGAACAGCGAGTACCCTTGATCGTTGAACATCGTGCGTTGAGTATTGTCCGCATAGCGGGGCAGCTTCGCCTTGGGCCGGCGCTTAACCTTTATCGGCGTAGGCCGCGCATCAGCGGAACCACCAGATTTGCGACGCATTTCATTGCTTGCAGATATGTCTCGATTGTTTGGGGACGCCGACTCTGGTGCCTCCACATCGGGCTTGCTCTTGGGCGTCCTGATGCCTTTTGACTTTTTCATTTGTCTGCCCCATTTTTGGAATTCAAAGCATCCCGTTCGGCAACGCGCTGGTCGATGTAGGCTTGAATTTCTGTCGACAACCATCCCCGAGCGCGTCCGTTGCCAAAAATGGCAATTGGTTTTGGAAAGCGCTCGTTTGCGATCTCCTCATAGATTTTGCTTTTCTTACCCCCAACCGCTTCTTCAACCGCTGACATTTTCAGAACTTTCCGGTCCATAACTTTTCCTTCGTCACGTATATAGATGGTGGGGTTTGCCTCCGACGTTTGTTCGAGTCCAACAGTCATTCCCCATGGACCGCAATGTAGGCCAGCGGACTAAAAAGGTAAGCGGGAGTAATTGCCCCCCAACATTGCGGACAGTCAGGTCAGCGATAAAGTAATTGGGACGGCCTCCAGCGGATTCCGTTTGCGCAAAAAGGAAAGCCGGAGGCGAACGCCTCCGGCTTTTAGTTGAACGCCTTACGACAGTAGAGCTATCAGCTCATTTTCAGGGCCTCTTGAATGTACGTCCTCATTGCTGCTGATGAGCGTTGCACCTCCCAAGGAATACTGTCGTCAGTAGTCTCGGCCGCTACGTCAGCCGGCCAAATCAATTCACCTGGCCAAAGGATCGTCTTTCTTGTTGGATTGCCCTTGAAGGAATTCGTACCAAACCTAGCAAAGAATCTTGCCCGACGAATCATCTCGTCCAAGTTATCGTGGCCTATTGGCATATCCACCGGCAGCAAGGCAATATTGTCGATTGATACATACGCTGCCCACCAGTGTGCAACGGACCGATATCGGCCCCACCAATCGTCAAGGGAATCTTTTCTCAATCCCTTCAGTAGCGATACCGATTCAGATTTTGGGCGACCGGGATTACGATGGTATTGCGCGTTAGCGCGATATAGGCAAACCTTAATAGCCGTCGGCAGCGTAGCGTTGTCCAGCTTAAGTGTCTTCAAGTAGTAAAGGTAGACGAGGACTGCTCCAACCAATTGGCCTTGTAACGAAGCATCCGCTATTCGTTGATGAATGGCCGCAGGCACCCGCTCGAAAATGGATACCAACGACTCAGTAGGGAGGGCAAGTCTGGTAATACCATCCTCCAATGCTGAGTAAGGGAAAAGCCCAATTTCGCCAGGGCTTTGGTTTTCTAAAGGCACCACGTACCTACCAGCGGCTATGGCATCCTCATACCGCTTTTGTTCCTGGGCAAGCATTAGGTGGAAGTCGACAATCTTTCTATCCCTACTGTATGCCCAACGATCTAATTCATGTTGTCGGCTCCTCTCTAACTTGCGCTCCTTTGCTGTTGTTTGCTCATCCATCTTTTTCTGACGTCCCGGCGTCTCTTTCGAGATCGCTAGCTGCCGATCTTCTCGCAATACCGACTGAGCAGGGAAAAGCATCTGCGAAGCCAGCCAGATTTGATCGGATTTGCTAAACGAAATCACACTCATAGGATGCGGTACCAGCAATACCGTGGCGGCAGGTCCGTTCGAGAGCATAGCGTCCCGATATAGTTCGCTGCACTTGGACTATCAAAACGCAATGGGCTTACTCCTCACCAATTATCCCGGATAAATTGAGGTCCTGACACAACCTATCCAAGTGATCCGCATAATCCTGCATCATCCGCCTTCGTTCGGGAAGGTACTGGGCGTGGTTGTAGCTTGCCCGCGTAGAGTCTTTCGGGACGTGCGCCAGTTGTCGCTCTATCCAGTCGGACCGGTATCCCAGTTCGTTTAGCTCGGTACTAGCAGTTGCTCTGAAACTATGGGGGGTTATCTCGTCCTTGAATCCGAGCCTCTGGATGGCCTTTCCCCACATCGGGCCGGAAATAGGCTGATTCGGCTTCGTAGGGGACGGGAATAGATATCCCTTTTCCCCGACAAACTTCTTGAGCCGCTTTATCAGGCTTAGTGTCTGGTGACTCAATGGAACGATATGCGGATTGCGTGACTTCATTCTTTCCGCAGGAATTCGCCATAAAGCATCGCCTTCGTCTATCTGATCGAAGGACGACTCAAGCAATTCACTTCCCCGGACGAACGTGAGCATTAATATCTTGAGGCCAATTACCAATACCGGTTCAGTCTTCTCAGCTTTATTGAGAGCCTCAATAAAGTCCGGTACGCGCCGTCTCGCAAGCGGCGCAGCGTGAACAGTGGTCGGCTCGTGGATGGCGTTTCGCAGGGCATAAGTCGGGTCAGATGTTGCTCGTCCGGTTGCAATTGCGTAACGAAACACTCCACCCAACCATATGCGCAACTTTACCGCTACCGTCGGCGATCCCCGCTTCTCGACTTCACGCAAGAGGTCTAATAGGTGGACGGAAGTCACCAGGCTAATTGGGAGCATCCCAATTTTTGGAAAGACATTGGCCTCAAGGAAGCGCTCAGCCCGGAATGCGTATCTCGAATCCCACGTCTTTTTTTTCGAGTCCAGGTACTCTCTGGAAATCAACTCCAGCGTGCTAGCTTGCGACGCTTGCCGAGCAATTCGTTCCAACTTTTTCTGCTGTGTTGGATGCTGCCCAAGTTGAATCAGACCTCGCGCACGGTCGCGCTCTTTCCGTGCAGCGGCCAAGCCAACTTCAGGATAATCGCCAATGCTATATGTTTGCTGCCTATTCAACCATCGAAAACGATAACGCCAGCGCTTGGCGCCACTGGGCATAATGAACAGGTATAGAGCGCCACTGTCAGAGAGTGTATAAGGCTTCTCTGCTGGCTTGGCGTTCCGAATAGCGGTATCGGTAAGCGGCATTGAGTCCCAGCATCATCACGTATACACACAATAATACACACATTTTGACTGGATGTCGTTGGAAACCTTCTCTAGAATACGATGGAAACCGGCGGACTATGGTGGAACAGAATGGAGTTTATATTATTGTTTTAATGGAATTAATTACACACAACACGCATTCATGAGATTGTCCGAATGCACGATTTCAGAGGCCGTACTCGTTTTGTGCCATAATTTTCCAATGCCGTTGCCGGAATCGCGGCATTCTCGCACAGCCCCCGCCCGCCCATGACACCGTCCCAATTCACGCTGGTCTTCCTCGCCGCCCTCGCCCTGTCCACTGCCCTGCGCTTGTGGCTCGACCTGCGCCACATGCGCCACGTCGCGGCCCACCGCGACCGGGTGCCGGCGGATTTCTTCGGCCGCATCGAACTTGCCGACCATCGCAAGGCCGCCGACTACACCGCCGCCAAGCTGCGCCTGGGCTTCGTCGAGATCGCCATCGACACCCTGCTGCTGCTCGCCTTCACCGTCGGTGGCGGGCTGGCGCTGATCGACGCGACGCTGCGCGATATGGTCGGCAACGGCCACCTGCAGGGCCTGGCGCTGTTCGCCACGGTCGCCGTGATCGGCTTTTTCGTCGGCCTGCCGGCCAGCCTGTACCGCAGCTTCGTCATCGAAGAACGCTTCGGCTTCAACAAGCTGACCTGGCCGCTGTGGTTTGCCGATCTCGCCAAAGGCGCGGTACTCACCGTCGTCATCGGCGGCCCGCTGCTCTATGCCGTGCTCTGGCTGATGGACGCCATGGGACGCCAGTGGTGGCTCTACGTCTGGTTGTTGTGGCTGGCCACCAACCTGCTGATCCTGTTTCTCTACCCCACCGTCATCGCTCCGCTGTTCAACAAGTTCACCCCGCTCGAAGACGCATCGCTCAAGCAGCGCATCGAAGCACTGCTGACACGCTGCGGTTTCGCCTCCTCGGGCTTGTTCGTGATGGACGGCTCGAAGCGCTCGGCCCACGGCAACGCCTACTTCACCGGCTTCGGCCGCGCCAAGCGCATCGTCTTCTTCGACACCCTGCTGGAAAAGCTCGCGCCGCAGGAAATCGAAGCCGTGCTGGCGCACGAACTGGGCCACTTCCGCCACAAGCACGTGATCAAGCGCATCGCGCTGATGGGCGTGATGAGCCTCGCTTTCCTCTGGCTGCTCGGACAACTGATGGGCCAGCCCTGGTTCTTCCAGGGCCTGGGAGTCGGCGCTGACAGCACGGCGCTGGGCCTGCTGCTGTTCTCCATGGTGCTGCCGGTGTTCCTGTTTCCGCTGGCGCCGCTCACCTCCGCCCTGTCGCGCCAGCACGAATACGAAGCCGACGCCTATGCCGCGAAGCAGACCGCCGCCGCCGACCTGATCGCCGCACTGGCCAAGCTCTATCGCGACAACGCGGCGACCCTGACGCCCGACCCGCTGCATTCGCTGTTCCACGATTCCCACCCCCCGGCCAGTCAGCGCATCGCGCGACTGCATTCCGCGTAAAGGTAAGCAATGACCACCGTCTGCGATCTCGCCAAAGGCAAGTGCAAGCCCTGCGAAGGCGGCGTGCCGCCGCTGTCCGACGCCGAAGCCACCACGATGCTGGCGACGCTGCCGGGCTGGCAACGCGAAGGCAGCGTCATCAGCAAGACCTACAAATTCAAGAACTATTACGAGACCATGGCCTTCGTCAATGCCACCGCCTGGATCTCGCACCGCGAGGACCACCATCCCGACCTCGCCGTCGGCTGGGGCCAGTGCACGGTGAGCTACACCACGCACGCCATCGGCGGCCTGTCGGAAAACGACTTCATTTGCGCGGCCAAGATCGATGCCCTGCTCAGCCTGTAAGCCTCGTTGAACGCCGCCGGTACCATCGTCGCCGCCTTCGGCCGGCACTACGAAATCGAACTGGCCGACGGCCGCCTCGCCACCGGCTATCCGAAAGGCAAGAAGAGCCTGCTGGCCGTCGGCGATGAAGTCCAGTTGAGTCCCGACGGCCAGATCATGGGCCACGCCACACGGCGCAGCCTGCTTTATCGCAGCGACGCCTACCGCCAGAAGCTGATCGCCGCCAATGCCACGCAGTTGCTGCTGGTGGTCGCCACCGATCCGTCATTCTCCGACATGCTGCTTTCGCGCGCGCTGGTCGCCGCCGAGCACGAGGGCCTGACCACCACCATCGTGCTCAACAAGTGCGACCTCACCGCCGCGCTGCCCGCCGCCAGAAAGCTGCTGGCACCCTACATCGCGCTCGGCTGCCGCGTCGTCGAACTCTCAGCCAAGTTCGACCCCTCGCCGCTGCTGCCGCTGCTGGCCGGCGAAAGCTCGGTGCTGGTGGGGCAATCCGGCATGGGCAAATCGACCCTGACCAATGCCCTGGTGCCCGGCGCCGCGGCGCCCACGCGCGAGCTGTCGATCGCACTGGACAGCGGCAAGCACACCACCACCTACGCCCGCCTCTACAAGTTACCCAGTGACACCTGCCCGGGCGGCACCCTGATCGACAGCCCCGGACTGCAGGAGTTTGGCTTGAAGCACCTCACCGCCCAGGAAATCGAATACGGCTTCGCCGAGTTCCGCCCCTTCCTCGGCCAGTGCCGCTTCCGCGACTGCCAGCACGATGCCGAACCCGGCTGCGCGATCAAGGAAGCGATGGCCGCTGGTACGATTCATCCACGCCGCCTCGACCACTTCCGCCAATTCATCTCGGAAAGCCGCCATGGATCGCACTGAGCGCTTCTACAAGATCGACCAGATGATCCACGACCGCAAGCTCGTGCCCTTCGTCGACCTGATGGAAGCGCTGGAAGTCTCGCGTGCCACGCTCAAGCGCGACCTCGAATACATGCGCAACCGGCTCAACGCGCCCATCGTCTGGGACAGGGACGCCGGTGGCTACCGCTTCGATACGCCGCACGCCGAGGCCGGCGCGCAGTACGAACTGCCCGGGCGGTGGTTCAACTCGGGCGAAGTGCATGCGCTGCTGACCATGCAGCACTTGCTCACCGACCTCGATCCCGGCGGCATCCTGACGCCGCACATCCAGCCGCTGATCGCGCGCCTCAACAGCCTGCTCGGCAGCGCCGAGAACACCGCCGAGGAAATCCGCCGCCGCGTGCTGATCGTGGGCCTCGGCAAGCGTGACCTCAAGCTCGCGCATTTCGAGAAGGTCGGCGCCGCGCTCTTGCGCCGCAAGCGCCTGGCCATCACCTACTTCGCGCGCGGCACCGGCCTCACCACCGAGCGCGAAGTCTCGCCGCAACGCCTGGTGTATTACCGCGAGAACTGGTACCTCGACGCCTGGTGCCACCTGCGCAGCGACATCCGCAATTTCGCCCTCGATTCCATCCGCGAAGCCAATGTCATCGAAAAGAAGGCGCGCGAGGTCTCCCATCGCAGCATGGACGAAGTGCTCGGCCCCGGCTACGGCATCTTCTCCGGGCGCTCGCTGCAGCACGCGAAACTGCGCTTCACGCCGGAGCGCGCGCGCTGGGTGGCGCAGGAAACCTGGCACCCCAAGCAGAAGGGCAGCTTCGACGCCGACGGTTCCTGGCGCCTGGAATTCCCCTACGCCGACCACCGCGAGCTGATCATGGACATCCTCAAGTTCGGCGCCGACGTCGAAGTGCTGGCCCCGCCCGACCTGCGCCGGCGCGTGGCCGACGAGGCGGCGAAGATGACGCAGATGTATGCCGCGGCGCCGAAGGCAAAGAAAAAAGCGAAACCCTGATGCCCGATAGTTCAACTGACCCTAGTGGGTATAAAGTAATAACGTTTCCTTCAAGGATCGTTGCCATGAATGATCGCATCACGATGCAGCCCGACATTTGCCACGGCAAGCCCTGTATCCGCGGTTTGCGCTATCCCGTGGAAAACGTTCTCGAATGGCTTGCCGGAGGAATGAGCATCGACGACATTCTTGCCGACTACGAGGATCTCGAACGTGAAGATATCCTCGCCGTGCTGGACTTTGCGGCGCGCCTCTCACATATCAACCGGATCGAACCCATCGGACAGATGGCGGCGTGAAATTCCTCGTCGACGCGCAGCTGCCGCGACGGATGGCCGTCTGGCTGACGAGCCGCGGACACGATGCCCTGCATACCCTGGACTTGCCGCAGCGCAATCTGAGTTCGGATGCCGACGTGTGCGCCATCGCCGACATCGAAAACCGCGTCGTGGTCACCAAGGACGACGATTTTGTGCGCACGCTCCTGATTCAGGACACCCCGCGTCGCTTGCTGCTCGTCGCCACCGGCAACATCGCCAACGACGATCTGATCGACTTGTTCGACCGGAGCCTCGCTTCGATCGAGCGCGGCTTCGCGAGTGCGAGGTTTGTCGAAGTAAACCGGCAGGCAGTGATCGTACACGGATGAGCGAGGCGACTATGGCCGCTTCGGTTTGTGCGGCAAGGGTACGTTCCAGATGTCGGCGCTGGTGGCACGGCGCCTACTGTGCCAAAAGAAACCCCTGATGCCCGCCAGCCTCGAAGGCCAGCTCGTCGTCGCGCTCTCCTCGCGCGCGTTGTTCGATTTCGAAGAAGAAAACCGCGTCTTCGAGGACCAGGACGATTCCGCCTACATGCGCCTGCAATTGGAACGCATGGACCAGCCGGCGCGGCCCGGCGTCGCCTTCCCGCTGGTGCAGAAGCTGCTGGCCTTCAACACGCCGGAACGCCAGCGCGTGGCCGTGGTGGTCCTCTCGCGCAACGACCCGGTCTCCGGTCTGCGCATTTTCCGCTCGGCCACGGCCGCCGGCATGCAACTCGAGCGCGGCGTGTTCACGCGCGGCCGACCGCCCTTCAACTACCTCAAGCCGCTGGGCGCCAACCTCTTCCTCTCCGCCAACGAGATGGATGTGCGCGCCGCCCTGGAAGGCGGCTTTCCCGCGGCGCGCGTCTATTCAACGACGCTCACCGAAGCCGAGCAGCACCCGCAGGAAGTGCGCATCGCCTTCGACGGCGACGCCGTGCTGATTTCCGACGAGGCAGAGCGCGTGTTCCAGGAGCAGGGCCTCGCCGCCTTCCAGAACCACGAGGAAAGCCGCGCCCTGCACCCGCTGCCGCCCGGACCCTTCATGCCGCTGCTGGAAGCCCTGCATCGCCTGCGCGCCGACAGCGCCGGCTGCCCGATGAAAATCCGCACCGCACTGGTCACCGCGCGCAGCGCCCCCGCCCACGAGCGCGCGATCCGTACCCTGATGGAATGGAAGGTGGAAGTCGACGAAGCCATGTTCCTCGGCGGCCTGGAGAAGACCCACTTCTTGCGCGAATTCGAACCCGACTTCTTCTTCGACGACCAGACCCGGCACTGCGAGCCGGCGTCAAGGCTGGTGCCAACGGGGCATGTGGTTAGTGGGGTGGCGAACCGGGAGTAGCTTTCGCGCCCGGCGAAAGTCTTTTTGCAGCCCATCGCCCGCGCCCAGGCTTGAGAGTAAGGCTATTCTGCATTACACTGCAACGCATCAGGAAACCATGAGGGCATCGCCATGACCACCTTGACCGTGACGTCCCGGGGACAAGTGACGCTCAGAAAAGAAGTGCTGCAACACCTTGGCATCAAGCCGGGCGACAAGATCGAGCTGGATTTACTGCCCGGCGGTCGGGGCATGCTCAAGGTGGCTCGGCCCGCCGGAGCGATAGACAACTTCGTCGGATTGCTCGCGGGCCGCTCGAAGAAAGTCGCCACCATCGAAGAAATCAGCGCGGCAGCCGCCAAAGGCTGGGCCGGCAAGAAGTGAAAATCGCCGTCGATACAAACGTCCTCGTCCGCGCCGTCGTGCGTGACGACCCCGCGCAAGCGAAGGTCGCCATCAAGGCCTTGAAACAAGCCGAATTGATTGCGGTCGCGTTGCCATGCCTGTGCGAGTTTGCGTGGGTGCTGCGCCAGGTGTATGGATTCACTGCCGCCGATGTTGCCATCGCAATCCGGACGCTGCTTGCCGTTGGCAACGTGGAAGCCAACCGACCCGCCGTCGAGGCCGGCCTGTCCGTGCTCGAAGCCGGCGGCGATTTCGCCGATGGCGTCATCGCCTACGAGGGTTGCTGGTTAGGTGGAGAAAGCTTCGTTTCCTTCGACAAAAAGGCGGTTGCGCTGCTCACCGCGGCAGGGCAGTCGGCGAGGCTTTTGTAGGCGAGGCGCCGAAGCCTACGAATTCAATTCGAGCTTGGAGCTTTGAATTTCCAAATGTTGCTGACCCCTTTCGGTTCTTCTTTCGGTTCTTTCCTTTCGGTTCTTTCGGTTGAAGAATCGATTGGCATTCATCCGGATCAGCTTTTAACGCTGGCCCGGATTCTTGCGAGATCCGCTGCGGAAAGTCCTTCACCGTAGAGCTCATTCACCTGCCAGAGGCCGCTTTCGCGAATCTTGTCCTTCGGCGATGACAAGCCAAACCATGAGGTAGACGGACCGCAGTCTCGGCAATGCGACACCGTTGAAACCAACTTTGCCTCTAAGTCGAGCCGGGCTGATTTCTCGCCTTCGGCAATGACCACGAACTCGAATTGTTCCTGGATATAGGCCGACACCTGCCGTTCCACCTCGGCCTGCTTTTTGAGATCAACCAGCGGCCCCAGTTCGTCCTTGGCTTTCCTTGTGGTCAGATCGAATTCCCATTCGCGGATGAACGGGTCGTGATTGCGATTCAGCAGGGCGCGACCGATATTTTTGCGGAAGATGCTGCGGTCCTTGCTCGGCGTGATGAAGTGCTGCTTGAGTCGGGATCGCAGTTGCGCTTCACCCGTGTGCGTGCCAACGCGCACGATGCGATCACCTCCGTGGCTGATCTCGCCCTTCTCGAACAGCACGTACAGTCCATTTGACAGAATCCGTTTGGGGTCGAAGGGAAAGCGATGCCGTTCCAGCGCCCGCAGGGCTTGATGCAGTTGGGCGCAGGTGTCGCTCATGTCCGCCGGCTGAGGAACTGGAGTTGCCGGCCGATGGTGAGGCCTTGCATCGGCACCTCGAAATTGGCCAGATGCGGAACCAGAAACTTCCGGTACTTGTCTCCGGCGAGAAACACGAAACGCTCGCGCTTGAGATCAGCCACCGCCGCCAGCTGCGACACCACGCCGCCGGCCCATGCCCTGATCTGCCCGACTCCCATGGTATTGAGCGTAAGTTCGTAGGGTTCGATCTGGTCTTCCAGCGCCAGCAGGCCATACTTTGCGGAAAGCACGTAGATCGCGTCCGGCTTTAGCGATTCGGCGTACGCGAGGTTGAGCCGGAACAGGGGGCTGACGTAGATGTCTCTCGCCCTGGCGGCATGCGCCAGCTTCTTGCTCACGCACGAAATCAGGACAATCGTTTTCATTGCTGTTTATCCCCTTGGGTGATCAACTTTTCCAGATAGCCGAGCGCACTTCCGACAATTATGGCTAACGGGAATAGCCACCAGAAGCCGCGTAGCGAAATAATGATCGTTCCAATAATGATGAGGCCCAACACTATGCCCTTCAGAAAACTGGTCATTGCCATCCCTGTTAGATATGTCGAATCGCCACCGTTTACCGCAATCTACGCCAGGGAAAGCTCACTGGATGAGCCAATCAAATTGACGCCATGAAATCAAAGTTGGATTCGCCCCCAGGAAAAAGTCGGCGCTGGCGCCACGGCGACGGCCGGGTTGAAGGTGATGCCAACAATATGGCCCGGCTTCGCATTTGCTCCGATCCGATCCAATCCCGCCCGGTAGCATCAAGCAAAAATCACCGATACCAGGCCAGCTGCTTGCCGCCTTTTCGCCTTCGGCCGCACCACGATCTCGACATCCATCCCCAGCTTCGTCAGGAAGCCAATCAGCCTTTCTTGCGAATAGCCCTGGAATTGGCCACGCAGCAGCGCGGATACTTTGGGTTGGTCGATCCCCAGCAGTTCCGCCGCGCTGGTCTGCGTCAGCTTGCGCGCCTGGATGATGCGGGCGATTTCGCTCACGATCCTCGCCTTCGCCAGCATCTCGGCCGAATCGGCAAAGCCGAGATCGGTGTAGACGTTGCCGGAGCTGACTTCGTAGTCGATCTTTTCCTTGATGGTCTTGCGGGTCATGTCAATCTCCTTCGGCCAGACGCCTTGCGTCGTCAAGCCGTTTGCGTATCAGGTCCATGTCGGGCTTCGGTGTTTCGATGCCTTTTGTGGACTTCTTCTTGAAACAGTGCAACACATACACGGCGTTGGCAAAGCGCACGGTATAGACAGCGCGATAAGTGTCCGTCGCGAAATCCTCGACGACTTCGAGCACGCCCGCCGAACCGAAGCCGCGCAGCACCTTGGCACCCAAATGCCTGCAGCCGACCTGCGCCAGATGCAGCGCGAAGCCGAACTCGCGCTGCACCGCCTTGGGCATGGCGGCAAGATCCTTGCGGGATCTGCCGATCCAGATCAGTGGCTTTTCGTCATTACTCATCGACGTCGAGTATATGCCAATATTGGCATAGTTCGCAATTGTTCGGCCAGCGTCGCAAAGGAAACGCTGAATAGGTAGCTACCGTTCGGGCTGAGCTTGGCGAAGACCTTGAATTACTCACTAGTCGCTAAATAAGACGACAAATATGGAACTTGCTGCAAGCATGCCAGTCTCATCATCCATGAAACGAGATGGGCGAACCCTTGACCGCAAAACGCTGGAGGAAATTCGGCTGATGGCTGTCGAGCGTGTGCGGGAGGGCGAACCGGCGGCGAAGGTGATTGAAGCTTATGGATTCAGTCGCACGACGATCTACAAGTGGCTGAAAGCGGCGTTGCAGCCGGGGCTGGGTGTTCGTGCCTTGCGCTCGACGAAGGCGACGGGACGCCCTCGGGCTTTGACACCAAGACAGGAGAGCCAAGTATTTCGATGGATCAACGGACGAGATCCCCGGCAGTACGGCCTGGACTTCGGCTTGTGGACGCGCGCTGTGGTGGTCGAACTGATTGAGAAGAAGTTCGGCGTGAAATTGGGGCTGACCGCTGTTGGCGAACTGCTGGCCCGGTTGGGACTGACACCGCAGAGGCCGTTGCAGCGAGCTTATCAACGTGATCCCGAGGCCATTGAGCAATGGCAGCGTGAAACCTTCCCCGCCCTTGCCAGGCAGGCCAAGGCGGAAGGTGCTGAAATCTTCTTTTGGGATGAATCCGGATTCCGCGCCGATACGGTGCATGGCAAAACCTGGGGTGTCCGCGGACAAACACCGGTGGTGCAGCGCCCAGGGCAGCGCCAAGCCATCAGCGCGGCATCGGCGGTGAGTGCTAATGGGGCATTCTGGTTCTGCACCTACGAGGGCGGGTTGAACGCGGAACTGTTCGTCGAGTTGCTGGAGAAAATGCTGAAGTACCGCAGGAAGCCAATCCATCTGGTGCTTGATAGTCTGCCGGCGCACAAGACCGCGCTGGTGAAGAAATACGTCGCTTCCACAAAGGGCCGTCTGACTTTGCATTTCCTGCCTGGCTATGCGCCTGATTTGAATCCCGACGAATTGGTATGGAGTCATGTCAAGCGCACCGGCACGGCAAGACGTCCCTTGCAACACGGTGAAAAGCTCCGCGACAAGATCGAGGAGCAACTCGCGAAACTCCAGAAATTGCCGCAACTCGTTCGCTCATTCTTCAACGCTCCATCTGTCGCCTATATTGGCGACTGCTGAGTAAATGGCTTGCGTTTCGACACGCTCAACGCGAACGAACTGAATCAGTGATTTCCGAACAGTCAGCCTCAACGGAACGACGTATAGCGCTATTGGGCAGAGTGAATTGGGTTCTTCTAGAGTCGGCGCTGACGACACAGCGACAAGGCCGGCGCCGGTTGGCCCAGGGCGGAGGAATGTGAAACCCTCAAGTAACCACGGGCCTGCCGGTGACGGCCGGGGCAAGCGATCAAGCGACCTCGGGCAGTTCCAGCGGCTCGATCTTCGCCAGCACCTTCTTCAGCGACTTCTCCGACGCCGCGAGATCGTACTGCGCCTGCATGTGCAGCCAGGATTCCGCGCTGCCGCCGAGAGCGGCGGTGAGACGCATCGCCATGTCGGCACTGACACCGTTCTTGCCATTGAGGACATTCGACAGCGTCACGCGGGTGACGCCGATGCGACGGGCGAAATCGGTCACGGTGATGCCGGTGGCGGTGAAAACGCCATCCCTCAGAACTTCCCCGGGATGGGGCGGGTTGTGCATGCGCGTCATCTGTTTGCTCCTGGTGATAGGCCCGGTAGTCCACCAACACCGCGTCCTCGCCTTCGAAGTCAAAGGTGAGCCGCCAGTTTCCATTGACCCACACCGACCAGTGACCGGTGGTTGTCGGATGCAGCCTCCGCCCCGGCAGGCCCATGTCGGCGGGTGACTTCGCGCCATCCAACTTGGCCAGTTGCAGACGCAGGCGTGCGGCATGCGAAGGCTGTATGCCGGCCTTGCTGCCCGTCTTGAAGAACTGCTCAAGTCCCTTGTGCCGGAAGTCACGAATCATAGATCAACTGTCAATAGTCTATTGACAGTTGTCAACGTGGACAGCACCTTGCAAGTCGGCGCTGGTGCCACGGTGACACGGCTGCCGACGGGCGGCGTCGCACCATGCCGCGCCCGCCGCGTCAGGAATAACCACACGCCGAAGCCGACCATGACGACTGCCCATCGAAAATGGAAACGTCCGTCGTTTCCGGGGCTGACATTCCCTGCTTCCGGTAGCCGGCGGGCAGGTGATATGCTTTTGGCAAAATCCGCCAGGAGGAGATGCCATGCGCCAGTCCGAACCTCGCTACACGGCGATCCAGTGGCCATGGCTGATCATATTCGTCTGGTGCGCCATGTGGTTCTTCACCTTCTACATGGCTCTCCGGCAGGAAAACCCGATCGGCGTGGCCATCGCCGGATCAATGGCCCTGCTCGGCGTCAACATGGGATGGCGCAGGATCCGCATGGCGCTGGATTTGAAGAAGTTCGGCGTCGTTTCGCTGACGCAGCGGCTGGGCACTCCGGCGCGGCCGGGTGGCCAATTCGTCGGCCTCTTGCGGTTTCAGGACAAGTTTCCGGCGTCGCCGGAGATTGAAGCGGAAATCCGCTGCCAGCGAGTGACGTGGTTCACCTGGTCGTCGGGCAAGACGTCCCGGACCGAGGAAGTGGTCTGGAGCAGCCGCGAGCGCTTTCCGCTGCGGCGCCGGGGCCTGGGGGCAGGCGCCGAAATCAGCTTCGACATTCCCGCCGACGCACGGCCGACGGATCTCGCCGAGGAGCACGACGAGGAGTTCAATCAATTCCGCCTCGACGGAGGGAAATCCCGGCATTTCCATCGCTGGGAGATCGCGGTCGTTGCCCAGGTGCCGGGAATCGACCTTGACCGCCGCTTTGCGATCGTCATCGAGCCTGACCCTGCCACCGCCACTGCCACTGCCACAACCGACAAGCCCGAATCCGTCATCGCCGCAACCGATCCTGGCGGAGCGATGACTTTGAACTGGTTTGGTTGGGTCATGCTCCTGGTTATCGTGTTGATGGTGCTCTGGTCAGTATTCGGCGATCGTCTTTTCGTCGGCACATTCGGTCCCGATCCATCACTCCCGGCTCCGCCGCAAACGACGACAGCCGTCGCACCGGAACCCGCACTCCCGCCAAAGACGCCGTGGATCACCGACACCCGCACGTGGTCGATGCCGATGCATGAGTTCGCACCCTACCTCGGCATTGCCGCAAACGGCATACGTCGCACCAGGGTAAATGGACAAGAACGCTTCAGCTTCGACGAAATCGTGATCGAAAAGAACCCCGGACGCGCAGAGGTCACGTACCTGAGCCTGGGTATCAATGTCACTTACCACGACACAGAAGTGGACGACACCCGCAGTACGGGTGGCTTTGCCAGGGGGCTTCAGAACATCCAGGGCAAGCTCACTGCAGAAAACCCGGTCCTCGTGCTGCGGAATCTCTCGATTGAGAGTTCGTCCCCCAAGGGCCACATCGCCAGAACGCGCATTTACCTTGCCGTCAATGCCCGAACCGGGCAGCTTGGCCGAAACGGGGCATGGAAGCAAGTTCAGGAAGTGAGCCGACATTTCACCGGTCGCTAGCGGCACAAGTCCGCGAACGCATCAGCACGGTCTGCACCTCATGCGACGGCGAACCAGGTGCTTAACGGCCCGGTATTGCGCCCGGCGCTGTTTCCCTGACATCGCCGCTCAGTAAGAAGCCGAGAACGTAACGCTATTGGGGAGTGAATTGAATTTCCTGCTCGAAAAGTCGGCGCCGGCGGCACGGCGACGGGGCCTGTGCCGGCAGGCCCGGGGCGGAGGAATGTGAAACCCTGCCGGAGCTACGGGCCTGCCGGTGACAGCCGACGAAACCGCGAATTGTGCAGACCGAATCACCCTCGATCCAGCTTTCATTTTATATCGAGAACGGTATACTTCGTTCATGAGTTCCGTCCTGCGACATGAACGGCCGCTGCACTGGATCGGTTCCGCCAAACGCGACTTGCTGGATTTTCCCGACGACGTGATCGGCGATTTTGGTTACGGGCTGGCCGTGGTGCAGCAAGGCGGCCAGCCTCCGGCGGCCAAGCCGTGGAAGGGCGAGGGACCCGGCGTATTCGAACTGGTCGAGGATCATCGTGGCGACACCTACCGGGTTGCCTACACGGTACGGTTCGCGAAGGCCGTGTATGTGTTGCATTGCTTCCAGAAGAAATCACCCTCCGGCATCCGTACCGCCAGGAGTGACATCGACCTGATTCATGAACGATTGAAGTTGGCTCGCAATGACTATGAGGTGCGCTATGGCAAAGAAGACTGATTTGGTGGATGTGGGCACGGGCGACGTATTCAAGGACCTCGGCTTTGCCGACGCCGACGAACGCAAGTTGCGCACGCAGCTTGCTATGCGCCTCAACGATCTGATCAAGGAACGCAAGCTTACCCAGACGGTGGTGGCCGGGATCTTCGGCATTCCCCAGCCGCACATTTCCGAGCTGCGCAATTACAAGCTCAGCCGCTTTTCATCCGAGCGCCTGTTGCACTTCATCACCCTGCTCGACCGGGATGTCGAAATCATCATCCGCCCCAAGGCGGCGAATCACGCGGCGGGCCTGGTGTCGGTGATGGTGGCGGCCTGATCGACAGGATCGGGCCCGGCTTGACATTCATGCCAGAAAAGTCGGCGCCGGCAACACGGCGGCGAGGCCGGCGCCCGGGCCACTTCGGAATAAACGGGCAGGCCGAAGCTCAGTACGACGCGGACAAGGTGACGAAGGCCGCGCGCCGTTCCGGCAGCAGGCCGAAGGCCGAATCGGCCTTGCCGCCGTAGGCGCGCAGCCCGGCATCCAGCCGCCACTTGTCGGCGGCATAGGCGGCGGACAGCGTCAGGTTGCGGCCGCCGTCGTCGAGCGAGGCCATCCAGTCGGCTGCCGCGCTCCATTTGCCGGCGGGCTCGGTCCAGGCCAGGCGTGCCAGCAGCCCGCGCCGGGCAAGATTGCCCTGCTCGAAGATGCGCGTCGATGCCGCGTTGGCGCCGGCGATGGCGATGTCGGGCACGCCCGGCAGGCCGCGCAGCGCGTTCCTCGCCACGGCGTTGGTGCGCAGCCGGCGCCAGTCGTCGGTCGAGTTCGCGCTGCCGTCCCACCACAGCTCGCCCATCGCCGAGACGCCGCTCTCGGCGGTCCAGGTGGCGCCGAGCAGGGCCTTGCCGACCCGGCCGTGCGATTCCACCTGCAGCGCCCGCGCCACGTCGAGCAACTGTCCCACGCCGGCCCCCGCCGCCAGCGGCACGCGCCGCTCGCCGCGCTGCTGGAGCAGCAGCGAACCATGCAGTTCAAGCGCATCGTTCGGCACCGCCGCGAAGCCGGCGCCCAGTTCCAGGCCGTTGCGTGCCGAGGCGCGGGCGACGCCATGAAAGTCGGCGCCGGCGACACGGCGAAACAGGCGCAGCGCCAGCGAGCTGTCATCGCGCGCGGCGGCCGTGCTGCCCGCATTGCCCGGGCCGTGGCCCGGATTGGCGAGGATCAGCGACCAGGCGCTGTCGGCATCGAAGTTGTCCCAGGCGATCATCGGGATGCCGGACAGCGGCGGCGGCGCCAGTTGCAGGCGCGACTCGCGCTGCAATACGTCGAGCGGACGGAAGGCGTAGCCGACGTCGCCCGACAGGACTTTGCGCCCGGTGCTGAAGCGCTCGCCGCCCAGCGTGAAATCGACATAGGCCTCGTGGGCGACGAATCGGATGTCCGGCTTTGCGCCCTCCAGCCCGCTCGCCGTCACGGTCGCCAGCAGGTTCAGCGGGCCGAGCTTGCCGCGCGCCTCCTGCTCGATGCGCGCGCGGTCGCGGCCGAAACTGGTCAGCGGCAGCCCGGCACCGAACACGCTGTCGTCGTGCAGGCTGCGCGTCTCGGCGATCGCGCGCGTGGTCCAGGCGATGTCGATGCCCGGCGCCTCCTGCGCCACCGCCGGTCCCGCGATGGCGGCGAGCAGCAGCGCGAAAAGTCGGCGCTGGTGATACGGCGTTTTCATTGCGGTGCCTCGGCTCTGACAAGAAATGCCGGGTTGAACCACTCGTCGCCCAGCGTCTTCGGCGTGCGCGAGAGGTAGTGCACCTCGGTGCTGCGTTCCTTCTGCAGGTGGTCGGTCAGCGTCATGGTCGTCACCTGGCGGCGACCGTCCACCTCGCCCAGCGCGAAGCTCGCCACCTTGGCCAGCTTGTCCGAGGCGACGTACAACTCGGCCTGTACCGGAGCGTGGCCCTTCTTCGCGATCCAGGCCACCACGCGCGGGTAGCTGACGCCCTTGCGCGTCGCCGTGAGTTCCAGCTTGACGCAGGGCTGGCCGGCGACGGTTTCCTCGCCGAGCGACGCGGCCTCGTAATCCTCGCCCCAGGTCATGGTGGCGATGTCGCCGCTCGACGCTTCGCCAAGCAGCTTCTGCATCGGCGTGATGCGCAGGGGCCGCTGGCTGCTGGGCATCATCAGCCAGAAGTCGTCGCCCTGCATCAGCAGCTTCTGCCCGCGCTCGGCGGGGCTCCTGAACAGCACCAGCGAGCGATTGCCGGGCTTCAGGTACACCGTGTAGTTGCGCGTCTTGTCGAGCTGGCCGGCCTTGAAGCTGCGGATCTCGGTCTCGACCCGGCCGGCATCCATCGCCAGACGGTAGGCGTCGGCGTCCTTGACCAGAGCCTGCAGTTTGGCGTCGGCGGCATTGGCGATACCCGCGCCGAGCAGAGTGCCGATGACAAACATCGAGCGCAGCGAGCCGACTAGTAGCCTCCCCGCGAGGGGAGGATGGGAGGGGCGGGCCAGCTTGCCAGCCCGCCGGGGAACGAAGCTCTCAGAACTCACCGCCTGCGATGGTTCAACGAAGTCTTGTGTGTCAAACATGGGAAAGGGCCTCCGTGATTGGTTTGTGGGCGGCGCGGCGGCTGACGAACCAGGCGGCGGCCGCGGCCAGCGCCACCACGACCAGCGTGGCGCCAAGGTAGAGCGGTGGGGAAAAGCTCAGCAGCAGCGGGTAACCGATCGAACGTCCCGGTGGTGGCGGCATTTCGAGGCCGGCGAAGAGCAGCACCAGCGTGGTGGCGCCCGCCGCCAGCATGCCGATCACCGCGCCCGCCGTGCCGATCGCCGCGCCTTCGAGCACGAAGTTGCGCACCACCTCGCCCGGCTGGGTGCCGATCGCGCGCAGGGTGCCGATCTCGCGGGTGCGCTCGACCACCGCCATGCCCAGCGTGTTGCTCATGGCGAAGGCGACGATCACCACCATGATCAGGCCGAGGATGCCGAAGATGCGGTTGTACAGCGCGCGCACCGCCTGGTAGAAGACAGCGAGATCGCGCCAGGTGCGCACCGCCAGCTCCGGGTGGGTGGACTTTACCTGTGCTGCCATCGCTTCGGTCTGCGCCGTGTCCTTGAGGTAGATCGCCAGGCTGCCTACCTTGTCCGTCAGCAGCAGGCGCTGCACGGCGCGGATGTCGGTCATCACCAGGCGGCGGTCGATTTCCGGCACGCCGGTCTTGACGATGCCGCGCACCACCGCATCCACCGCGTTGAGGTTGCCCTCGGTGGTGGTGCCGAGCAGGGTCAGCGAACCGCCCACCTTGACCTTCATCAGCGTCGCCAGTTCGTCGCCGATGACGATTTCGGGCACCGCCTCCGAAGGCCCCGGCGCCTCGCCGGCGACGAAGTCGAGCTGCGGCCCGCGCAGGCGGAAATCCACGTCCGGATCGACGCCGCTGCCGATGAACACCGCCGACTTGTCGCCATTGGAAACCAGGCCCGAGAACTGGATGCGCGGCGCCACCGCGCGCACCCCGGGCTGCGCCGCGTAGTGCGCCGCCAGCGCCGCAGCGCCGCTCAATCCGTGCTGCAGCGGCACGTCCTCGTCGTTGTCGAAGCCGCGCTGCGCGGCCAGCACCACGTGGCCGCTGTCGCGCGCCGTCATTTCCTCCAGCGACTCGTAGGTGAATAACGCGAAGCCGCCGCCGATCAGCACCGCCGCCGTGCCCATGGCCGTGATCAGCATCGCGGTGAGCGAGCGGCGCTTGTTGCGCATCACGTTCTTCCAGGCAAACAGGATCCATTTCATTGCAGTTCTCCAGTCAAAAGCTCTCCGTCCGCCAGGCGCAGCACGCGGTCGCAATGCGCGCTCATGCGCTCGTCGTGGGTCGCCACCACCACGGCCGCGCCACGTTCGTGGGACAGCTCGCGCAGCAGGTCCACGATCTGCTGCGCCGTGTGCGAATCGAGGTTGGCGGTCGGCTCGTCGGCGATCACCAGGCTGGGCGACTTGACCAGCGCGCGGGCGATCGCCACGCGCTGCCGCTGGCCACCCGAGAGCGCGTCCGGCAGGCGCCCGGCCAGCCCCGCCAGCCCGGTGCGCTCGAGGATTTCAGCCACCTTGCGGCGGCGTTCCGCCGGCGGGCGGCCCAGCAGCAGCAGCGGGTATTCCACGTTGTCCGCCACGTTCATCACCGGCACCAGGTTGAAGCCCTGGAAGATGAAGCCCACCTGCTCGCGCCGCAAGTTGGTCAGCGCCGCGTCGTCGAGTCCATCCACCGGCTTGCCTCCAATCTCGCGCGTGCCGGAATCCTGCGTGTCGATCAGGCCGGCAAGGTTGAGCAGCGTGCTCTTGCCGCTGCCCGACGGCCCGGTCAGTGCAACCATTTCGCCCGCCGCCGCCGCCAGGCTGACGCCCTTCAGCGCCTCGGCCCAGTCGTCGCCGACGCGGTAGCGCTTGCGCAAGTCGGTCAGGCGCACGGTGCTGGCTCGCACTGCAAGCTCCAGCGTCGGCGCGTTCATTTGGTGGACTCCGCGAGGCGCGCCTCGGCGGCCTCCACTTCGGCGCGGAATGCCGCCGGCGCCGCCGCCAACTGCGGATCGGCGCGCATCGCGGCAAGCTGCTTGCGACCATCGGCGCGACGGTGGAACAGGCCGTCGGGCACGGCGACAAAAGTTGCCGCCGCCACCAGGCGCGTCTGCAGGCTGACCGGTACGCCGCGCACCACGACCGTGGCATGTTCAGGCTTGAGCATGGCCAGCGCGGCGTCGATCTGGTCCAGCCCCTGTTCGGTGAATTTCATCTTGTTCCAAGGCATCCACGCCGCCTTGCCCTGCAGCGTCAGCGCGCTGCCCAGGCTGGCCGCCTGCAACGGCTGGCGCTGCGGATCGGCCGGCAGGCCGCGCAGCGCGGCAATGGCCGCATCGACGCGCTTTTCGTCGGCACGCGCGGCGTCGAACTCGCGCAGCGCGGCTTCGAAGCCGCTTTCTGCGGCCGGGGCGGCGTAAGTGGCAGGGATGAAGCTGAAGCTGCCCGCGGGCAGGGCAAAGGCCGCGCCCAGGGCCAGCAGCTTCACGGCGGCCAGCGCCAGAAGCTGGCGGCGGGAGGGAATGATCTTCATGGCATGACTCCTCAGGGGTTGAAAGTGAGGCCATGCTAGGAAGCGCCACCCCCGCCGTCATCCGGCGTGCGACGAATTGCGGGAAGCGGGGGCTGAATTGCGGGGTGGGGGGATGGGTGGGGGCGTCGAATCGCCGTATCGCCGGCGCCGACTTTTGGTGGAGGGCTATTCAGCTATTTCCACTAAAGAATCATGGGAATCCGCGTCGGAAACGCCCATCCGGCGCCGGCGCAATTCGCCTGGTTCAGCTTGTTGCGCAACCTGCGGAAACGTGTCACCTTCACCATCGTTGTCCTGTCGATAACCACTTTCCCGAGGAAATCCATGCGTAAACTTTTCTATGCCGCCACACTCGCAATCTCCCTCGCAACCTCCGCCCAGGCCGCACTGCGCGAAGAGCCGGTGACCTACCAGGATGGCGGGACCACGATGAAAGGCGTCGTGTTCTACGACGACGCCCAGACCGGAAAGCGCCCGGGGATTGTCCTGGTGCACGAGTGGTGGGGCATCACCAAGCACACCCTGGCCGAGGCGCGCCGCTTCGCGCAGCAGGGTTACACGGCATTTGTCGCCGACATGTACGGCGACGCGAAGACCGCCGACAACCCGACGGACGCCAGCGCGCTCATGAAATCCGTGATGGGTGACCCGGTGCTGGTGCAAAGCCGCTTCAAGGCGGCCCGCGAGCAGCTGGCCAGGCACGCCACGGTCGATGCCAAGCGCATCGTTGCGTCAGGCTACTGCATGGGTGGCGCCGTGGTGCTGAGCGCCGCGCGCGCCGGCGCGGACCTGGCGGGGGTGGCCGCCTTTCACCCGAGCCTGGGCGGCTATCGCAGCAGCACGAATGCCATGACGTCCAGGGTGCTGGTCCTCAACGGCGCCGACGATCCCTTCAACAAGCCGGAACAGATCGCCAGCTTCAAGAAGGACATGGAAGCCGCCAAGGCCGACATGAAGTTCATCGACTATCCCGGCGCGGTACACGCCTTCACCAACCCCGAGGCGACCGAGAAAGGCCAGAAGTACAAGCTGCCGCTGGCCTACAACGCCGAAGCGGACAAGCAGTCAAAGGCCGAAGCCGACCTCTTTTTCAAATCCGTACTGAAGTAAGCAGGCTACTGCATGCGAAACGGGCCACCGGTTGGGTGGTCCGTTTTCCAACACCCTCCACGGCGTCGTCCGCAAAATCCATGCGCGCGAACCACTGATGGCGGCGGCGACAGGCCGATGATCCCTGCGAGTCGTCCGCAGGCTACAACTCACTCCGACGGGCGGCTGAAGCTGGCAAGCCCCATGCGCTTGGCACCGGCCAGCCACATCCGGATGCCTACGCTCGTCACCACCGATTCCGCGTCGCGGTTGCGGTAAGGGGACGACAGGCAGGTATCGGTCGGGGATGGCAGCGCCCGGCCATCCAGCGCGTCGGACTGCACTACCTTGCCGGTGGCCCAGCGCCGTTCGACGGTCACGAAGTTGCGCGGGATGCGGACCGGAAACGCGAAGCCGTCCTGCGTCCAGGCCGGGGTAAGCGTCGCCGCCGGGGTGGCAACTTCCGCTGGCGCCGACGTCCAGTCGGAACGCTGCAGGCTGCCCGCCGCATCCCGCCAGTACATGCGCCAGCTCGGGGCGGGATTGGTGGCAAGGCGGAAGACATGGAAGTCCTCGCCGTCCCTGCACAGGATGCTGCCGGTGCTGTCGCCCGTCTGCAGGTATTGGCCGCCCAGTTCCCATTCGATGCGGTCGACCCTGACGCCTGGCGGCGCCTGCCATTGTTCGGTGAGCACCTCGCCGAGTTCGGGCAGGAGAAAGCGCTGGCGCTGCAGGATGCGGTGGGCAAGCGGCGCTTCGGCTGCCAGGCTGCGCTGCATTTGCCGTGCCCCCATGTCCAGTTGATACACCCAGGGCGAGGCCATGCTGGCCAGGACCGCAGGGAGTATCACCATCAGCAGGCCGCTGCCGGCTATCGAGGCGGCTTCGCCGGCGTTCAGGGCGGGTGTGGTCATGCGGCCGGCAAGCCAGTGCAGGCCGAAAAAGACGAGCGGCCCCAATGAAAACATCAGCAGGTAGAACGCGGCCAGCGCTTCCGGTCCATGTACGGCGCGGGCGGGCAGCCATACCGCCGCGGCGGCGAGCAGGGCGATGGGCAGGCTGGCCAAGCGCAGCGGGAGCCAGGCCCCGGCCTTGCCGTGCGCGGCAAAGCGGCGGCGCTCGGCGCGCAAGGCCAGGCCGACCAACAGCAGTGCGACCAGTGCCAGCGCACCCCAGATGACGTACGTTACCGACATATCGATTCCTTCATCGCATTGATCACGGCGCTAGCGGGAATCTACCGGAACTGGACGCGCAAAAGTCGGCGCCGGCGACACGGCAACGAGGCCGGCGCGAGACCCGGCAAGCATGAAATGGCTTTGCGCTGGAAACCCCATGCGACAATCCCGCATGCCCGCCGCCCTGCCCTTGCGCCACTTCCTGCTCGCGCTTGCCGTGGTGGCCGTCTGGGGCATCAATTTCGTGGTCATCAAGTTCGCACTGGGGGCCTTGCCGCCGCTCCTGATGGCGGCGCTGCGCTTTGCCCTGGTGCTGCTGCCCGGCCTGTTCTTCTGCGCGCGCCCGGCGGTGCCGCTGGGCAACCTGGCGCTCTACGGCTTCCTGATCGGCTTCGGCCAGTTCGGCCTGCTGTACGTGGCGATGAACGGCCACATCTCGCCGGGGCTGGCCTCGCTGGTGATCCAGTTGCAGGTGTTCTTCACCATCGCCCTGGCGATGCGCCTTTCCGGCGAGCGCGTGCGCCGCTACCAGTGGCTGGCCCTGCTGCTGGCCGCAGGCGGGATCGGCGTGATCGTGCTGCATACCGATGGCAGCACCACGCCGCTGGGCCTGTTCCTGGTGCTGCTGGCGGCGCTGGCCTGGGCCGGCGGCAACATCGCGGCGAAACAGGGGGCGCCGGCCAACATGCTGGCCTACGTGGTGTGGTCGAGCGCCTTCGCGGTGCCGCCGCTGCTCGCGCTGTCGCTGGCTATCGAAGGCTGGGACGCAATTTCGATCGCGCTGCGCACGGCGGATACCGCCGCCTGGGCCGCGGTGGCGTGGCAGGCCTGGGGCAATTCGCTGTTCGGCTACGCGGCCTGGGGCTGGCTGCTGGCTCGCCACCCGGCGGCGACGATCACGCCGATGGCGATGCTGGTGCCGGTGTTCGGCATGGGCGCCGCGGCCCTGTGGCTGGATGAATCGCTGCCGGGCTGGAAGCTGGCCGCCGCCGCGCTGGTGCTGGCGGGCCTGGCGATCAACCTGCTGTGGCCGCGGCTGCGCGCGGCGCTGGCTGCAAGCGGCCGCTAGAAAAGTCGGCGCCGGCGACACGGCGCGAAAGGCGAGCGCGCGCCGGCGCCGGGCAGCGCTTCGTAGCGCGTGACGAATTCCGTGCCCTGCTTCCTGGTCGGTGGGTCGGCGGGCAGCAGGCGCTGCTGCGACGCTCACCGCGGCCGACGGAATTACCGACCGCATGGTCGGCCCTCTTGAAATGATGAAGCAGTGCGGCGAACAGCGCCGTAAAGACCGCGGCCAAGGCTTGCGCCAAGGGAATCGGCTACGGAAAAGACGAGCGCCGTAGCGCCGGCGCCGACTATTCGCAAGCCGCTCGATCGGGTTTTATTTGCGGCGGGAGCCCTGTGTTAGCATTCCCGCGCTGCGCAGATGCTGCGCGTTTCGGCGATTGGGAAGACATGGCGCGAACAAGATCGCAGGGCTACGATTCGGTCAAGCAGGCCATCATCGACAACGCGGCCAAGCTGTTCGCCACCAAGGGCTTCGCCAGCACCTCGATCAACGAAATCGCCGATTCGGCCGGGCTTTCCAAGGCCGGCGTCTATCATTACTTCGATTCGAAGAGCGAAATCCTGCGCGCGATGCTCACCGAGCACCTGGAAACGGTGACCGAGATCGTCGATACCGCGCTCAACACCTCGGAACCGCCGCGCGCCAAGTTCCTCGCCTTCACCCGCATGCTGATCGAAAGCTACACGCGCCCCGCCTCGCGCAACCAGCACGTGGTGCTGATGAGCGACATCGACGCGCTGCAGCCCAAGGACCGCGAATTCGTCGTCACCACCGAGCGGCGCATCATCCGCGCCATCGAGCGCCTGCTGGAGAGCATCCACCCGCCGCTGAAGGACCACCCCGATTTCAGCCGGCCGCTGACCATGCTGTTCTTCGGCATGATCAACTGGACCGACAACTGGTATTCGGAAAAAGGCCACCTGGCCCCGGTCGAACTGGCCACGCTGGCGGCCGAACTGTTCCTCAACGGGCTCGAACATACCGACTATTCGGCGATCCAGCAGCCGGCCTGACAGGTTCGCCTCCCTGCCGGCCATGTCGCCACGCCACCACGCGATTGATTAGTTGACCGACCGGTCGGCCGTGTGTATTATTTTCGGCAGACAGGGCAGGCGCGACTGGGTGGCGCCGCACCGGACAATCAAAAATCGCGGGCCGAGGAGGAAGCAATGGACAAGGCAATCCAGTTCGAACATCCCGAGATCGAAAAACTCGACCGTGACGGCATCGTCGCCATCCAGAAGACCAAGCTCAAGGCCCTCGGCGAACGGCTGCAGAACTCCCCGGAGTGGGTGCAGCACTTCAAGAAGGCCGGCATGGCGCCGCGCGACCTGGGCGATTTCGACAGCCTGCACCACGCCCCGACGCTGGAAAAATCCGACCTGCGCGCGCTCTATCCCTTCCCGATGCTGACGGTCGACATGTCGCAGGTGCGGCGCTTCGTCGCCACCTCGGGCACCACCGGCCTGCCGGTCCTGTTCGGCCTCACCGACAAGGACCTCAACCACCTGATCCCTTACCAGATGTGCCGCGTCCTGCGCGCCGCCGGCATGACGCCGGCCGACCGCGTCTACCAGGGCTACGGCTACGGCCTGTGGATCGGCGGCCTGGCGATGGACATCGGCCTCAACGCCTTCGGCGCGACCAACTTTCCGCTCGGCCCCGGCCGCGGCGACCTGGTCACCACCTGGCTGTCCGACCACGGCTACACCGCCTGCAGCCTGTCGCCCTTGTGGCTGATGACCCTGGTGACCATGGCCAAGGCGCAGGGCATCGACCCGCGCAAGGCGTGGAAGCTGCGGGTCGGCGTGTTCGGCGGGCAGTCGATTTCCGCCGCCTTCCGCGACCAGCTCGAAGCCGAAATGCCGCCGGGATTCATGGCGCAGAACATCTACGGCACCACCGAAGCCGGCGGCCCGCTGGTGAGCATTTCCTGCCCCTACTCGCACGACGTCGATGAAATGCATTTGATCAACGAGGACACGATCATTACCGAAGTGGTCGACCCGGTCACGCTGAAGCCGGTGGCGCCGGGCGAGGTCGGCGAGATCGTGATCACCACGCTGGACCGCGACGCGAGCCCGGTGGTGCGCTGGCGCACGCGCGACCTGGTGCGCCTTTCGGCCGACGCCTACAGTTGCCCCTGCGGGCGCCACGGCATGCCCAAGATCGGCCGCATCATCGGCCGCAGCGACGACATGATCAAGGTGCGCGGCGTGATGGTGTTCCCCACCCAGGTGGAAGACATCATCGCCGCCACCGAAGGCGCGGTGAAGGAAGCCTGGCACATCTACATCGACCAGGACGACGAAGCGATGGAACAACTGACCGTCGCGGTCGAGCGCAGCAAGGCCAGCACCACGCCCAGGGAAGACATCCAGTACCGCATCGGCCACGCCATCCATTCGCGCCTGGGCATCCGCGTCACCGTCGAATGCCACGACGAAGGCGTCCTGCCGCGCTACGAAGCCAAGGCGGTGCGCGTGCACCGGCGCGGCAAGGCCAAGGCCTGAGTTCCGCCCTCGACGCCACGCCCGGCCCCGACCATGGTGTCGGCGCCGGGCGTTCTTGTTTGGCTCAGGCGAACATGCGCGCCAGCAGCTCCTCGGCCACCGCATAGGGGTCGCGCTGACGCGACAGCACCGGCTCGATCAGCGGATCGAGCAAGGGGCTGGCCTCCGACTTCAGGCGCCGGTCGAGCTGGTGGCGCAGGATTTCCGTGACCCGATGCCTGACCCGTTCCGCCATGCGCGCCCGCGCCAGCTCGGGATGGGCGGCGAGCGTGGCGAAGTATCGGTCGATCTGCGCGGCGAGGTCCTCGACCCCCGCCCCGCTCGCCGCCCGGGTGCGCACCACGGGCGGATGCCAGGGCCGGTCGCCATGCAGGCGCTGGCTCAGGGCAAGCATGTCTTCCAGATAGCGCGCGGTGCGCTCGGCGTCCGGGTGGTCGCTCTTGTTCACCACGAAGATGTCGCCGATCTCGGTGATGCCGGCCTTGGCGGCCTGGATGTCGTCGCCGCCCATCGGCGTCTGCAGCAGTACCACCGCCGCCGCGTGGCGCATGACATCGGTCTCGTTCTGGCCGACGCCGACCGTCTCCACCAGCACCACGTCCCAGGGCATGGCTTCGAGCACGGTGAGCGCATCGCCGGCCGCCTTGGCCAGGCCGCCGAGTTGCCCGCGCGAGGCCATGCTGCGGATGAAGACGCCGGGATCGCCGCTGTGGTCGCCCATGCGCAGGCGATCGCCGAGCACCGCGCCGCCGGTGAAGGGGCTCGACGGATCGATCGCCAGCACCGCGACGCTCCGGCCCTGCTTGCGCCAGTGGCCCACCATGCGGTTGATCAACGTGCTCTTGCCGGCGCCGGGCGGGCCGGTGACGCCGATCACGCGACCGTGGCCGCCGCGCAGGAACAGCGCGCGCAGGATGGGCGTGACGCCGTCGTCGCCGCGCTCGATGCGGCTGATGAGCCGGGTACCGGCGCGTATCTGCCCGGCGGTCACCGCCGCGACGGTGGCGGCCAGGTCGGATTCGGGATCGTTTGTCATGGTAGGTGCAGGCCTCGCAGGTTCGCCAAGGGCCGCCGCAGGCGGCACGTTCGGAAAAGTATATAGCCTATTGCCGTCCGTACGGTCGTTTTTTAAAGCAAACCGGAGCGACGGCCAGCCGCGACGTGTCGGCGCCGCGCGGTCGCGACATCGAACCGTCATTGCCGCGACCGCCTTATTCCTTTACCAGCAAGGCCGTTAGCAGTACTAGCCGGCGCCGCGCCAGCCTATGCCGCCTGCCCGGAACAGTCCGGCGCCCACCCCGGCACAAAGCCGTTGACCGACCGCTCGGATGGTTTTATACTCGGCCAACTGAATGTTTCGTTCCACTGCCGCATCCGCCGCAACCGATGGCCATGAACCCGAACGGAGAGCACCCATGAAGCGTGAAACCGACTACGGCTACCAGATCAAGAGCGTCTACTCTCCCGAGGACATCGAAGGCTTCGACTACACCAAGGACCTCGGCGACCCCGGCAGTTTCCCCTACACCCGCGGCTACCACGCCGAGGGTTACCGCACGCGGATGTGGACCCAGCGCATGACGGCCGGGCTCGGCAGTTCGGTGCAGGCCAACGGCGTACTCAAGAAGTACCGCGAGATGGGCCAGCGCGGCGGCATGTGCGTGATCAGCGATCGCGTCTTTTCCGACTGCATCGACCCCGACCATCCCCATGCCCGGCGCGAAGCCGGCGTGCTGGGCTGGCCCGGCTGTTCGCTGCTGGAGTTCGAGGAACTGATGGAGGGCATCCCGCTGACCGGCCAGTCGATCACCCTGCTCGGCTCTTCGGCGCCGACGGTGCTGCGCCTGGCCTATGTGGTGGCGCTGGCGAAGAAGCGCGGCATCGACCCGAGCGAAGTGCACGGCAGCGTGATGGAGTCGCCGTTCGAGAACTACTTCGGCCAGACCGACGTGCAGCCTTTCGACCTCAACCTCAAGCTGTGGCTCGATGCCTCGGAATACGTGGTGCGCAACAAGATCCGCATGCGCTCCAGCGTGATCAGCCAGCACTTCCAGGAATCCGGCGGCAACAACGCGCAGGCGATCGCGGTGGTGCTGTCGATGTACAAGGAACTCTGCGGCAAGCTGGTCAACGAGCGCGGGCTCGACTTCGACGACGCGGCCATGGTGCCGTATGAACTGGTCAGCATCGGCAGCCGCTTCTTCGAGGAGATCGCCAAGGTGCGCGCCATGCGCCGCATGTGGGCGCGCATGGCCAAGGAGCACTTCAAGGCGAAGAAGGAGAAGTCCTGCCAGATGCTGATCGCGGTGCATACCTCGGGCCGCACCATGACCTACCAGCAACCGCTGAACAACATCGCGCGCTGCGCGATCCAGACCCTGGCCGGCGCCATCGTCGGCTGCACCGCGCTGGACAACGCGACCATGGACAACGCCTATGCCGAGCCCTCGGCGCTGGCCGCGCGCATGTCGCTCAACACGCAGCACATCGTCGCCGTCGAGACCGGCGCCGCCGACGTGGTCGATCCGCTGGCCGGCTCCTACTTCGTCGAGGCGCTGACCAACCAGGTCGAGGCGGAGGCCTATCGGATCCTCAAGGAAATCGACGACCTGGGCGGCATGATCGCCGCCGTGGAAAAGGGTTACATCCAGACCATGCTGCGCGAGGAGGCGGCCAAGAAGTTCCGCGAAGTGGACACCAAGGAGCGCCTGGTGGTGGGCGTGAACCACCTCGTCATCCCGCCCGAGGAGGACTTCGAGATCCCGATCCAGGAATTGCACGAGGCCGACTCCGAAGCCATTGCCAGGCGCATGGAAGACTGGAAGAAGACGCGCGACATGCCGCTGGTCACCGCGCGCCTGCGCCAGCTTCACGCCGACGCCGGCAAAGGCGAGCGCTTCAACCTGATGCCGTCGATCGTCGAGGCGGTCGAGGCCTACGCCACGGCCGGCGAGGTGATCGGCGTGATCCGCATGGCGCGCGGCCTCAGCTACGATCCTTTCAAGGTGATCGACTGCCCCTACGATTTCGAACTGGAAGCCGCGTGACGCGGCGCGACGAAAAACTCATCAGCCGAGGAAGCCAATCATGACAAAAGGCAACGGACTCAAGGTCATCGTCTCGATGATCGGACTCGACGGGCACACCACCGGCGGCGAAGTCGTCTCCATGCTGCTGCGCGACGCCGGCTTCGAGGTCGTCTACCTGGGCGTAAACCAGACGCCGCAAACCATCGTCGACGCGGCGATCCAGGAGGACGTGGACGCCATCGGCATCAGCTCCCACGCCGCCAACTATTCGCTGATCGAGGAACTGATGGACCTGGTGCGCGCCAACGACCTCGACGACGTCATCGTCGTCTGCGGCGGCAACATCCCCAGGAAGCAGATCGAGCAACTCACCGCCAAGGGCGTGGCGAAGGTATTCACCCCCGGCTCGGCGAGCAGCGACATCGTTGACTACCTGGCCAACAACACCCGCCGCTCGAAGGCAGCCTCCCTCTCCGCCTGAGGCGGCGAGCGGCATTCGACAAATCTCCTCCCGGACGCATTCCCGTCTGGAGTTCAGCGCGCCCCTGGGGCGCGCTTTTTTTGCAGGCGAGAAAAGTCGGCGCCGACGATACGGCGCCGACGGACCTATCAAGCGATCATGCCGCCAGCTTGGCCGCGGGACGCGCCTGACGCCTGGCGACAACCTTCGTCGCCACCTTCTTCGCGACCGGCTTGCGCACCGCACGCTTGGCGGCGGCCCGGCGCACGCGGGTCAGTTCGACCACCTGCGCCGAAACGCGGTGCACGCCTTTGCCGAACAGATCAACCCCGTACTGCGCGGGAGCGGCCAGGCCGACCTTGTCCAGTACCGGCATGACGCGATCTTCCAGCACGTGCTCGACGGCTTCCCACGCCGCGACCGATTTGTCATTGGCGGCGGCCACCGTGGTCTTCAGCAGCTTCAGGTTCTGCCCGGCCAGGCTGCCGGCCGTCGCACCCAGCGCGACCCATACCTTGCGGCCCTGGTCGCGGGCGACGTAGAGCACGTTCAGGTTGGCCGAAAGCACATTGACGGCGGCTTCCCGCATCGCGACGACGACCTGATTGGCGGCCAGGTCCTTCGGGAGCAGCTTTTTGGTCTTCAGCATGATTATTCCTTTCATTGTCACGGACCGGCCACGGAGCCGGTCTTCCAGCGCCGACACTCTAGCGGGACGGCGTAGAGCGGGCACCCTAAAACCCTGGGCGTTTCCCTCTAGATTTCAGCGCGGCCCTGCCTGAGCGGAAGCAGCTTGAAGTCGGCGCCGGCCCTTTGCGTGCGGGTAAAATCGGATGCATCAGGCACGCCGGTCGCAGAACCGGCCCGAGCCCTCCTCGCACCACCCCAACCTACAGGAAACCAACCATGGCGATCATTGCATTTCTCGGCACCGGCCTGCTCGGCGCGGCCTTCGCGGAAGCTGCGGCAAAACGCGGCGACCGCGTCACCGCATGGAACCGCTCGGCCGACAAGGCGCAGGCACTGGTGCAATTCGGCATCACGGTCGCCGCGACGCCGGCAGATGCGGTGCGGGGCGCATCGCGGGTGCACCTGGTGCTGAAGGACGACGCGGTGGTCGATGAAATCATCGCCGCGGCGCGCGCGGGACTGGCCGCCGACGCGGTGATCGTCGACCACAGCACGACGCTGCCGACACTGACCGCCGCACGCGCCAGGACGCTGGCGGCGGCCGGCGTAAAGTACCTGCACTGCCCCGTGTTCATGACGCCGCTCATGGCCCGCACCGCCAAGGGTTCGATGCTCGCGGCGGGACCAGCGACGGTGTTCGACCCGCTGCGGGCGGACCTCGCGGCGATGACCGGGCGCCTCGAGTACCAGGGCGAGCGCAGCGACCTCGCCGCGGCAAAGAAGCTTTTCGGCAACGCGCTGATCCTCAGCCTGTCGGCGGCGATGGCCGACGTCCTGACGCTGGCGAAGGCCTGCGACGTGCCGGGGCAGGACGCGATCAAGATGATGGAACTGCTCGACCTCAACATGATGGTGGCGACGCGCGGCGCGAACATGGCGCGCGGCGACTTTCCGCCGAGCTTCGAACTGGCCATGGCGCGCAAGGACGTCGGCCTGATGCTGGAGACGGCAGGCGCGCGACCGCTGGCGCTGCTGCATGGCATCGCGGCGCGGATGGACCAGTTGCTGACGGCCGGCCACGGCGCCGACGACGTCAGCATCCTGGCGATCGACGCCGTGCAGCGCTGAGGCAGGATCGGCCATGGTCCTGCTCGAATTTTCCATGTCGCCCTTCGCCAGGGGCGAAAGCCTGAGCCCCTATGTCGCGCGCTCGCTGGACATCATCGACAAGAGCGGCCTGCCCTACCAACTGACGCCGATGGGCACCATCATCGAGGGCGATTGGGCCGAGGTGATGGCAGTGGTGACGGCCTGCTTCGAAGCGATGAGCGCCGATTGCGAGCGCATCAGCACGCAGATCAAGATCGACTACCGCGCCGGCCCCGGCGGGCGCATCAAGGCCAAGGTGGCGGCCGTCGAGGACCGCCTCGGACGCAAGCTGAGTACCTGAAGCAGGCCGCACCCCATGCCAAATTTCATCGATCCCACGCCGCCCGGCCAGTGCCTGTTCTGCCGCCTCGTCGCCGGCGAGATTCCCGCCACCCGCGTTTATGAAGACGAGCTGACGCTGGCCTTCATGGACCTCGGCCAGGTCAATCCCGGCCACGTGCTGGTGGCGGTCAAGCGCCATGCCGCCACCCTGCTCGACCTTACGCCCGACGAAGCCGCTGCCGCGATGCGTACCGCGCAGAAGGTCGCGCAGGCGGCGAAGGATGCCTTCGACCCGCCCGGCATAACGCTGTTGCAGGCCAACGGCAAGGAAGGCGAACAGACCGTATTCCACTTCCACCTGCATGTCGTGCCGCGCCACGCCGGCGACGGCATCACGTTTTCCTGGCCGCGCAAGGACCCGCCGCGCGCAACGCTGGAGGCCTACGCGGCACGCCTGCGCGCGGCGCTGGCGGGCTGAGCGGCATGCCCTTCGTTCGCGTCGGCGACATCAAGCTCTGTTACGAGTTGGCCGGCAGCGGCCCGCGCCTGCTGAAGATCTGGGGCACCGGCGGCGACCTGCGGCGGCAGCGGACCGAGTTCGACCGGCGGCTGGCCGAACGCTTCACCGTATTGGCCTTCGACCAGCGCGGCATGGGCCGCAGCGGCAAGCCCGCGCACGACTACAGCATGGCCGACTACGCCGACGATGCCGCCGGCCTGATGGCGGCGCTGGGCTGGGACAGCGCGGCGGTGCTGGGTTATTCCTTCGGCGGCATGGTGGCGCAGGAACTGGCGCTGCGCCATGCATCCCGCGTGACGCGCCTGGTGCTGATGTCGACCAGCGCCGGCGGTGCGGGCGGGATCTCGTTCCCGATGCACGAACTGGCGGCGCTGGACGATGCGACGCGCGTGCGCCGCTTCCTCGAACTGGCCGACGCCCGCCGTACGCCGCAATGGCAGGCCGCGCACGCGACGCTGTGGCAGGGCATGGTCGATGACGGTCTGGCCGCGCTGCGCCTGGCCGACGAAGACCCCGCCGCGCGCGACGGCGCCCGGCGCCAGATGGAAGCGCGGCGGCACCACGACACCTGGGACAGGCTGCCCGCGCTAGCGCTGCCCGTCAGCGTGTTCGCCGGCCGCCACGACGCAATCGCCGCGCCCGACGTGCAGCGACGCCTGGCGCAGCGCATCGCCGGCGCGAGCCATCGCGAATTCGAGGGCGGCCACCTGTTCTTCGTGCAGGATTCGACCGCGGCGCCGGCGATCGTCGAGGCGCTCGGTGGCTAAGGCGATTCAAAAGTCGGCGACGGCGATACGGCAACGCAGCGCTCCCCAGCCATCAACCGGAGCATTCCCATGAAAATTCTGGACCAGATTCCGCTGGCCGTGCTGGTCGTCGCGACGGTGTTCATGCTCGGCGCGCCCTTCGTGCCCGAGCCGCACCTGGTGGAAAAATTTCGCATGCTCGGCGAAGGACGCCTGACGCGACCGCTGGACATCTTCGACGTGTTCTGGCACCTGCTGCCGGCGCTGCTGCTTGCGCTCAAGCTGGCCCGCGCCAAAGGCAAGCCGCCGGCGTGACGGCTTATGCCGCGCCGGACTTCGCCTGTGCAGTCGCCGCCAGCGTTTCGTCGAGCAGTTCGATCCAGTGCCGCACCGGCAGCGGCGAGGCTTCGGCGAGGTGGGTCAGGCAGCCGATGTTGGCGGTGACGATCATCTTGGGCCGCGTCGACAGCAGCGTGTCGAGCTTGGCCGCGCGCAGCGCGCCGGAGATTTCCGGCTGCAGGATGGCGTAGCTGCCGGCCGAGCCGCAGCACATGAAGGGATAGGCGACCGGGGTCGGCGTGTAGCCGGCGTGCTTGAGCAGGCGTTCCACCACGCCCTTGAGCTTCTGTGCGTGCTGCAGGCTGCACGGCGACTGGTAGGCAACGCGCCGGTCGGGTGAGCGCGGCTGCGGCGGGATGGCCGGCAGGCGCCCGGCGGCGAGTTCGTCGCTGATGATCTCGGCGATGTCCTTGCTCAGTTCCGAAAAGCGCCGCGCCTTGTCTGCGTATTGCGGATCGTCGGCCAGCAGCGCGCCGTAGTCGCGCACATGGGCGCCGCAGCCGCTGGCGGTCATGACGATGGCTTCGGCGCCGGCCTCGATCTGCGGCCAGCAGGCGTCGATGTTGCGCCGCATGAAGTCGCGCGCCTCGCCGGTTTCGGCCATGTGATAGCTCAGCGCGCCGCAACAGCCGGCCTTGGCCGCCACCAGGCGGATGCCGCAGCGGTCGAGCACGCGCGCCGTGGCGGCGTTGATGTCGGGCGCGATGGCCGGCTGCACGCAGCCCTGCCAGACCAGCATGGTGCGCGCGTGGGCGGCGGCGGGCCAGGGCCCCGCCGCGCGCTTTTGCGGCACCCTGGCGCGCAGGGCGGCGGGCAGGACGCCGCGTAGCGCCTGGCCGACCCGCAGCAGCGCGGTGAAGCGGGCGCGGTAGGGCACCACGGCGCGCAGCGCGCGGCGCAGCAGGCGCTCCCTGGTGCCGCGCTTCGCCACCGGTTCGATCTGCTCGCGCGTGATGTCGAGCAGGCGGCCGAAACGCACGCCCTCCGGGCACATCGCCTCGCAGGAGCGGCAGGTCAGGCAGCGGTCGAGGTGCAGTTGCAGGTCCGAGCCGCTGGGCTGGCCCTCGAACAACTGGCGGATCAGGCTGATGCGCCCGCGCGGGCTGTCCCAGTCGTCGTTGAGGATGCGGAAGGTGGGGCAATTGACCGTGCATTGGCCGCACTGGACGCAGGCGCCGAGGATGGCGGCGGCTTCTTCGCCGTGGGCGGTGCCGCGATATTTTTCGGCAAGCTCGATGGGCATTTCAGGACTCCGGTTCAATGCGTCCGCGACCAACAAAGGTGGTCGCGGAATGGATCATTCGGTAGGCGTGCCGCAAAAGTCGGCGGTGGCGGCACGGCGATTAACGTGTCACGCGGCATCCAGCGCCTGCTTCACGTCGGCCAGCAGGTCGTCGAGGTCTTCCAGCCCGGCCGAAATGCGCACCAGGCCTTCGGCGATAAGGTGTTCCATGCGCTGTTCCGGCGTGTAGAAGGAATGCGTCATGCTGGCCGGATGCTGGGCCAGGCTCTCGGCATCGCCGAGGCTGACGGCGCGCGTGATGAGTTGCAGCGCGTTCATGAAGCGGCGCCCGGCCTCGATGCCGCCCTTGAGTTCGAAGGCCAGCATGCCGCCGGGCAGCTTCATCTGGCGCTTTGCCAGTTCGCGCTGCGGAAAGGATTCCAGCCCGGGGTAATGGCAGACCGCCACCTTGGGATGGCGCGCGAGGAATTCGGCGATGCCCTGCGCATTCTCGCTGTGGCGGTGCATGCGCAGCGACAGCGTCTTGATGCCGCGCAGGATGAGGAAGGCATCCTGCGACGACAGCACCGCGCCGGTCATGTCCTTGAGGCCGTGGAAGCGCACCTGCAGCAGCGGTTCCTGCGGCCCGACGATGGCACCGGCGATCAGGTCGCCGTGGCCGCCGAGGTACTTGGTCGCGGAATGCAGCACGTAGTCGGCGCCCAGTTCGATCGGGCGCTGCAGGTAGGGCGTGCAATAGGTGTTGTCCACCACCACCAAAGCGCCGTGGCGATGCGCGATGGCACAGATTGCCGGGATGTCGACCAGGCGCATGTTGGGGTTGGCCGGCGACTCGAAGAACACGATCTTCGTCTGCGGGCCGATCGCGGCTTCGAGATTGCGCGGGTCGGTGAGGTCGAGGTGGGTGATCTTGACGCCGAACTTGGCCAGCCCATGGTTGAGGAAGCCGAAGGTGCAGCCGTAGAGCGTCTTGTCGGCGATGACCTCGTCGCCGGGCGCAAGCAGCGTCCACAGCAGCGAGGTGGTGGCGCCCTGCCCCGAGCCGGTGACCACGGCGGCCTCGCCGCCTTCGAGGTCGGCGATGCGCTGTTCCAGCAGATGCGTGGTCGGGTTGCCGACGCGCGAATAGACGTAGCCGGCCTGCTCGCCGGCGAAGCGCGCGGCGCCGTCCTCGACGGTCGGGAAGGTGTAGGTCGAGCTCAGATACAGCGGCGGATTCAGCGAGCCGTGGCCCGCGTAGGGGTCATAGGCGTGGTGGATGGCGCGTGTATTGAAGCCCTTGCGGGTTCCGCTGGATTCGGTCATGGCCTGGAGTCCTCTTTTCCTGATGGCGCGCTGCAGCGTTGCAGCGCCGGTGACGCCGGCCAACGCGTCAGGCGTCGCCGTCGGGCAACCACTTGCGAATTATCGCAAACAGCTTGTCCGGATTGAACGGCTTCGAGATGAAGTCGTTCATCCCGGCCGCGAAGCAGCGCGCCTTGTCCTCGGAGAACGCGTTGGCGGTGACGGCGACGATCGGCACCGTGGCGCCATTGGCCGAAGCGCGGATGCGTTTGGTGGCTTCGATGCCGCCCATTACCGGCATCTGTATGTCCATCAGGATCAGCGCGTAGGGATGTCCAGCCGCCATCTCCACGGCAATGTCTCCGTCCGCTGCCGCATCGACGATGAGGCCGGCGTCTTCGAGCACCACGACCGCGATCTCGCGATTCATCGGGTCGTCCTCGACCAGCAGGATGCGCCGCCGGTCGGCTTCTGCGAGCGGGACGCCGCCCGAGCCCTCGTCGCGCGCGACGGGGGCAGCGGCGGCTTCGGGGCGGCCCTTCGCAAGGTGGGCGGTAAACCAGAACGTGCTGCCTGCGCCCGGTTCGCTATCGACGCCCGCGCTGCCGCCCATCAGTTCGGCCAGGCGCCGCGTGATGGCGAGGCCGAGGCCGGTACCACCGTACTTGCGAGTGGTCGAGTTGTCCGCCTGCTCGAAGGTGGCGAACAGCCTGGCCACCGCCTGCGCGTCGATGCCGATGCCGGTGTCCTGGACCTCGAAGCGCACCAGAACCCCGTCGGCGAATTCATCCTGCACCCGGGTACGCAGCACGACGGTGCCGCGCTCGGTGAACTTGATCGCGTTGGTGGCGTAGTTGAGCAGGGCCTGCTGCAGCCGGGTCGGATCGCCCAGCAGGTGGTCGGACAACTGCTGGGTCTCGACGATCAGCTTCAGCTTCTTGGCCTGCGCGCGCTCGAACAGCATCGACGCCACGTTGGAGGTTATGGCGCCGACATCGACCGCAGTCTGCTCGAGCTCGAACTTGCCGGCCTCGATCTTGGAAATGTCGAGGATGGCGTTGATGATATCCAGCAGGTGTTCGCTCGCCGCACCGATCTTGTCCAGCCGCTCCTCCTGCTTGGGCGTGACGCCCGATCGGCGCAGCAGGCTGGTCATGCCGATGATGGCGTTCATCGGCGTACGGATTTCGTGGCTCATGTTGGCGAGGAAGGCGCTCTTGGCGATGCTGGCGGCCTCGGCCTGGTTCTTGGCGATCACCAGTTCGGCGGTGCGCTCCACGACCCGCGCTTCCAGGTTTTCGTTGGCTTCGCGCAGGGAGCGTTCGGCCTGCTTGAGGTTGGTGATGTCGCGAAACGAGAATACGCGGCCGATCGGCCGGCCGCGCGCGTACTGCGGCAGCGTGACGCGTTCCAGCGTGCTGCCCGAACGCAAGGACAACACGTCACTGGTTTCCATCAGCGGCTCGGCCGCGATCGCCGCAAGGCGATCGGCATAGGTGGCGGGGTCGAGCACGCCCTGCGCCATCCACTTCTGGATCGCGGCATCGTCGCGCCGGATCACCAGGTCGTGCGGCAGGTTCCACAGTTCGGCGAAGCGCCGGTTGTAGTTGCGGATCGCGCCATGCATGTCGGTGACGAGGATGCCATCGGCGGTCGATTCCAGCGTGGCGCGCAGTTCGGCCAGCAAGCGTTCCAGGTCGGCCTCGGTGCGCCGCTCGGCGGACTGGTCGCGCAGGTCGACGACGAAGATGCTTTCGCCGTCGGCCAGGGTGATCCGGCTGACCGTGCGCTCGACATGCACGGTACTGCCGTCGGCGCGCACCAGCAGGGTTTCCGAGCGGATGCGGTCGCTCTGGCCACGCGCCACCTCTTCCCAGAAGAAGACATCTTCGGGAGTCGCCGCCAGATCCAGCGCAGCCTTGCCGACCAGCGTCGCGGCGGGCACTCCGAGCAGGTCGGTAGCGGCCTGGTTCACGGCGACCACCCGCAGCGACGCCGGATCGACGATCCACACGGCGTTGGCGAGGCCCTCGATCAGCGGCAGCCAGGCGGGCAGGGTCATGTCGGCACCTCGCTTTCGCCATTCGGGCGCGCCCGCTCGAAGTAGTAGCAGAGGCGCTTGCGCGGCGACAGGTAGTCATACACCGCGCGCGGCAATTGCAGCGGCTTGAGGCTGCGGCGAATGCCGATCGTCGGCAACTGTTCGAGGTCCTCGACCATGGCTTCGGCACGCGGTACGCGCGGCTCGAAGATGACGATGCGCGGCTTCAGCGGCCGCAGCGAGTTCACCGAGACCACCAGCGCATAGCGTCCGTCGGTCAGTTCCACCGCCGAGCCGGGCGGATAGACGCCCATCATGCGGATGAAAGGAGTCAGCACCTCGGGATCGTAGTGCCGCCGCATCTGCGCGTAGATCTGCGACAGGGCGTTGTGCGGTGTCAGGGCGAGCGTCGGATTCTGCGGGTTGCACAGATTGTCGTACTGGTTGACCAGCGCGCAGATGCGCGCCGGCAGCGCAATGGCCTCGCCCGCCAGGCGGCGCGGATAGCCGCTGCCGTCGGCCAGTTCGTGGTGTTCCGCGATCACGGCGAGAGCGCGCGGCGCGAGTTGCATCGCCTGGCCTATGGCAAGGCCGTGCGCGACGTGCTCGCGGTGCAGTTCGAGTTCGGCGGCGTTGAAATCCGGATCTGGCCAACGCAGGCGTTCGGCCAGGCGCATCTTGCCGATGTCGTGCAACAGTGCACCGGTGCCGAGATCCGTCAACTCCTCCGCGCCGAGGCCCAGGGTCTTGCCCAGCAGCAGGGCGATGACGGTGACGTTGACGGCATGCAGGGAGGACTTTTCGCCGGCGTTCTCGGACAGCAGGCGGATGTCCGACTCTTCCTGTTCCAGCATCTTGTCAACCATGCCACCGACGATCTGCTCCGCTTTGTTGCGCGCCGCTTCCGGCTGGGTGTCGGCGCTTTCCATTACCTGGCGGAAGGCATGTGCCGCCACGGTGAACTGCCGCTCGCAGGCTGCCAGTCCCTCCTGCTGGGCGGCCAGCAACTGGCGACGCTGGCGCAGAACCTCGGCTTCGGCTACCACCGCATCGACCACGGCCTGGCGCGCGACGAGGTTGCCATTGGGCGCTGCGGGGGGCCTTTCCTTTTCGCGGAAGAGTTCGGGATCGCTCTGCTCGGGCGACCAGCGGATCTGCCCGATGCCGAAGCCACGAATGGTCTCGATCTGGTCGAGCGAGGCAATCCGGAAGCTGTTGAGCGCGAACGGATGCTTCATCCAGTCCAGGTCGAGGAAGACGTACATGCCGACCCGCAGGTCATTGACGTCGATGAATTTTGCTTCGCTGTCCGGCATGGCCTTGTCGAATTTGCTGAATGCGGAGGCTACGACCCCCTCACGCATGACTATGACACGGAAACACTACGCGAGTGTCAACCTTTCAGGTGCGAAGTATTGCCGCCCATCAAGGACATTTGCGAGGATCCGAAGATGGTCGTATATTAGCGTTATCTAATACAAAAGGACAAGCCATGGATACCGACCGCAAGGCGCTGGCCGATGAGGCCTACCGCAAGGCCACTCAATACGAACTCGACTACGGCTGCTGCCCGCAGTGCGTCCTCGCCACGGTGCAGGAAACCGTCGGCATCATCGACGACCAGACGGTGAAAGCCAGCCATGGCCTGTCCGGCGGCGGCGGCCTGCTCGGCGAAGGCGTCTGCGGCGCGCTCACCGGAGGACTGCTGGCGCTGAGCGCGAAGTTCGGCCGCGACCGCGACAAGCTCGACAAGGGGCGCTACATCAACAACTTCATGAAGGCGAGGGAACTCACCGAGCGCTTCCGCGCCGAGTTCGGCGGCGTCACCTGCCGCGAACTGCAACAGCAGTTCACCGGCCGCACCTATGACATGTGGAATGCCGCCGAATACCAGGCCTTCGACACCGCGCGCGGCGGCCAGTGCGCACACGCCACGGGCACGGTGACCAAGTGGGTGGTGGAAATCCTTTAGCAGAACGGAGTAGCTGCAGCCCTCAGGCTTCGACCGGCATGCCGGCGGCCTTCCACTCGGGAAAGCCATCCTCCAGGCGACGCGCCTTGTAACCCTTGGTTCGCAACAGGGCCACCGCATCCACCGACAGCAGGCAGTAGGGCCCGCGGCAGTAGGCGATGACCTCGCGCCCCTTGGGCAGGCGCTTGAGGTGGCCGCCGAGGGCTTCCAGGGTGATATTCACGGCGCCCGGCAAGTGGCCCGAGGCGAATTCCTCGGGCGGACGCACGTCGAGCACGGTGACCAGGCCGAGCCGGGCGCGCTCCATGAGTTCTTCCGCCGGTATCGGTTCGAGGTCGTCGCGCGCCGTGATGTAGGTGCGCAGGAGTTGTGAAACTTCGGCGACGCGCGTTTCGGCCACGGTGCGCAAGGCGCCGAGCAGATCGACCACATCGGGTCCCGCCACTTCGTAAAACACCCGCACGCCTTCCTTGCGCGCCCGGACCAGGCCGGCCTGGCGCAGCTCTTGAAGGTGCTTCGAGGCGTTGGCGACCGACAGATGGGTCATGTGCGCCAGTTCGTCGACGCCGCGCGGCCCCTGGGCCACGAACTCGAGCAGCTCCAGCCGGTTGGCGTGACCGACGGCCTTGGCCACTCTTGCCAGTTGGGCATACACGTCCTGCTTGAAATTTCCGCCTGACATCCGCAATCCACTCCTCGTCGTTAGCCTGCCCACGCGTCCTTGGATTGTACCGGTCTAGCCCGCCAGCGGCTTCATGAAGTCGTCGTGGATCGTGCGCAGGCGTGCCATCAGGGCGTCGAGCGTCGCGGGCGCAATGTCCAGCCCCGCAAGATGGCTGCAAATTTCCTCCGGAGTCAGGATGAAGGCGTCTTCCGGCTGCAAGGACACACCACGGATGACCAGGCTGGGGAATCCCTCGCCGTGCGCATCGCGGGTCTCGGTGTGCAGCACGCTGTGCGGCCAGCCGGTGAGTGCTTCGATGGCTTGCGCATAGCGGGTATAGAGGCCGCAACGGCCGCCGGGAGGCTGCTGCGATATGACCTTGACCGGGCTCATGACCGGCGCCCCATCAGAACACCAGGATCTTGTCGGCCCAGACCGTCCATTCGGTCAGTTGGGCCAGCGTACCGCGCAGTGCGCCCGCCACCAGTTCGCCGTCGGCAATGCCACGCGCATCCATGCAGGTGCCGCAGACGCCGACCTCGGCATTGCGCCGCGCGACCATGCCCAGCATGTCGCCGGCGTTGTAGTAGCCCTGGGGCACTTTCTGCCCGGCCTTGGCACACGCGGCCGCGTCGCCCATGAGGAACACCCGGACCTGCTCGCCCTCCACCTTGGCCAGCGAAATCGCGAGGCGCAGGGCGTTGTAGCTACGTTCGGTGCCGTAGGGCGGATCGTTGAGTATGAACAGATGCTTTGCCATTTTCTTTGCCTCCGGTCTTTGCAGAACCGGGCGATCGGCCCGGCTGGAAATCGCCGCTTGACATCCCGCGGCGGCCTTCGTATTATTCAACTGCTTGGTTGATTATTTGAATAGTAGCCACTTCCCCTTTCGGGCGCAAGCGGCATCCGAGGAGGTCTGGCATGGCGTTCAACGAGTTTGCGCTGGCAAACGAACCGGTCATCCGCCTGGGCGCCTTCTTCGGCGTGTTCGCCCTGATGGCGCTCTGGGAAATCGCCGCGCCGCGACGCGTCCGCCTTCACACGCGCCTGCAGCGCTGGAGCGCCAACCTCGGCCTGGTCGTGTTCAACACCGTGCTGCTGCGACTGGCTTTCCCGCTGGCCGCCGTCGGCTTCGCCGCCTATGCCGCCGAGCACGGCTGGGGCCTGCTCAACAACATGGCCTTGCCCGAGCCTCTGGCGCTGGTGCTTGCCGTGGTCGCCATGGACTTCGCCATTTACCTGCAGCACGTGATGTTCCACGCGGTGCCGGCCTTGTGGCGCCTGCACCAGGTGCACCACGCCGATCCGGATTACGACCTCACCACGGGTGCTCGCTTCCATCCGATCGAGATCATCCTGTCGATGCTTATCAAGGTCTCGGTGATCGCCGTGATCGGCGCACCCGCCGCTGCCGTGCTGGTGTTCGAAGTTCTGCTCAACGCCACGGCGATGTTCAATCATGGCAACGTCAAACTTCCCGGCGCTATCGATGCCGGCTTGCGCGCGCTGCTGGTGACCCCGGACATGCACCGGGTGCACCACTCGACGGACAACGCCGAGGCCAACAGCAATTTCGGCTTCAATCTCTCGGTCTGGGACCGCCTGTTCGGCACCTACCGCCCCGCCGCCCGCCTGCCGCAGGAGAGCATGGACATCGGCGTCACCGGCCTGACCGGCGATCCGCGCTGCGTCAGCCTCACCGGCATGCTGGTGATCCCCTTCGTCAATGCCGGCGAGGGCTATGCGATCGGCCACGGTCCCGAGGCGAGCCATGAAGCCCGCTAGCCTGTTTCGCGCCGCGCTGCTGGTCACACTGGTCGCCGGCCTGGCGCTGGCCTTCGCCAACCGCGGACAGTTCTCGCAGGAAGCCCTGCAGCAATGGCTGGCCTCCGCTGGCTGGTGGGCGCCGGTCTTCTTCATCGCCATCTATGCCGCCGGCACCGTGCTGTTCCTGCCCGGCTCGGTGCTGACCCTGGCCGCAGGCGCCCTGTTCGGCATCCTGCCCGGTGCGCTCTACAGCCTGGCCGGCGCCACGCTGGGCGCGGTGCTGGCCTTCCTCGTCGCCCGCCACCTCGCCGGCGCATGGGTGGCGCAGAAGACCGGCGGCCGGCTCAAGCAGCTGATCGAGGGCGTCGAAGCCGAAGGCTGGCGCTTCGTCGCCTTCGTCCGCCTGGTGCCGCTGTTTCCGTTCAACGTGGTGAATTACGCACTGGGCCTGACGCGCATTCCGCTCGGCGCCTACGCGCTGGCCTCGGCCGTGTGCATGCTGCCAGGCGCCCTGGCCTATGCCTGGCTCGGCCATGCCGGCCGCGCGGCGCTGACTGGCGACGCCAACGCCATCCGCAACGGCATGCTGGCGCTGGCCGTGGCCGCGGCGCTGATGTTCCTGCCGCGCCTGGTGCGCCAGTTCAAGGCCGGCCTGATGATCACGCCGGAGATGCTGCGCGCCCTGCAGACGGAAGGCGGCATCGCCGTGATCGACGTGCGCGAGGCCAAGGATTTCGAGGGCGAGACCGGCCATGTGCCCGGCGCCATCAACCTGCCCCTGAATGAATTGCCGGCACGCGTCGATGAGCTCGCCTCCTGGCGCAAGGACGGCATCGTGCTGATCTGCCGCACCCAGGTGCGCTCGGGACAGGCCGCGCGCCTGCTGGCGAAGCACGGGTTCAGTGGCCTGCGCGTGGTGCGCGGCGGGATACTCGCCTGGCGCGAACTGGGTTATCCCACCGAAGGCAACGCCATCAAGGAAAACACCCTTGGCCTCAATAACGCTTGACCAGCCCATCGGCGGCTTCCCGCGCGCGCCGCATTGCGTCACGGCGGGCGAACAGGACACCCTGCCCTCGCGCTACGGCTGGCCGGTCAAGCTGCTCTCGCTTCTTGCCTTCACGCTGGCCTTCGTCGGCTGGCTCAACGAGACCTGGCTGTTCATGTTCGAGAGCCCGATCTGGCTCAACCGTTACACCGAGTACGCCATCATCCTGGCCTTCGGCACCTGGCGCATCGTCGCCGAAAAGAACGCCTACACGCGGCGCCGCCTGATCATCCTGGTCGGCGTGGTCACCGGCCTGTGGTGGCTGGTGCCCTGGCTCAATCCCTTCTTCGAGCCCTACATCGGCTACCTCTGGTCGCAGCCGGTGTTTCCCTCGCTGCACACGCCGGGTACGCTGACTTTCTTCCTGGTGCTGGCGCTGGTCTTCCTCTTCGGCCGGCGCGTGATCTGCGGCTTCGGCTGCCCCTGCGTCGGCATCCGCGAGACGGTGGGTTTCGCCTTCCGCGAGAATTCGCCGCGCTCCGAGTTGGCGTGGAAACTGCGCCACATCAAGTGGGTGTTCTTCGTCTATTACGTCGGCGTGCTGGTGGTGACGCAGTACCCGCCCAACTCCTGGACGATTTCCTTCGTCAGCGGCTTCTACGGACTGGTCGCCGCCACCTACTTCGGCACCTTCTTCATCGCGCCGCTGGTCGGCAACCGCGCCTACTGCCGCTTCCTCTGCCCCTTCGGCGCCACCTTCGGCCTGCTCAACCACGCCGGCTTCTACGACGTGAAGATGGACGAGAAGCGCTGCATCGACTGCGGCCGCTGTGAGCAGGCCTGCGACATGGGCATCCCGGTGTGGAAGCAGGGCAAGGCCAACGGCCGCGTCACCGGCCTCGAAGACTGCATGGGCTGCGCCCGCTGCGTGGTGTCCTGCCCCACCGACGCGCTGGAAATCCGCGATGTGCGCAACTTCCTGCGTCCGGCCCTGCGCCAGGACGCGACCCACCTGCTGCGCCGCGTCGCCGCCCCCGAACTGCCGCGCATCGATGCCTGCGCCGAACGCCTGCCCTTGGCCGAGATCCAGACCCAGGCCGCACGCTGCCTCGACTGCGGCGAGCCCACCTGCCGCACGGCCTGCCCGCTGCACAACCGGATTCCGGAATGGCTGATGCAGGCCGCCAAGGGAAAAATCGAAGCCGCCGCCGAAATCATGGCCTCTACCTCGCCGATGCCCGAACTCTGCGGCGCGCTGTGCCCGCAGGACCGCCTCTGCGAAGGCTCCTGCGCCCGCGTGCGCCAGGGCGAGGCGGCAGTGGCGATCGGCGCCATCGAACATGCAGTGACCGAGGAAGCGCTGGCCCGCGGCTGGCGCCCGACACTCGCACCGACCAGGCGCCTGGACAAGGATGCCGCGGTGATCGGCGCCGGCCCGGCGGGACTGGCCTTCGCCGAGGCGATGAACCGCGCCGGCTGGAACGTGACGGTGTATGACCGCGACGCGCAGGTCGGCGGCATGCTGTCCAGCGGCCTGCCGCCCTTCCGCTTCGACAAGCGCGCCCTCGACCGGCGCCGGATACTCATGGAACAGGCCGGCATCCGCTTCGAACTGGGTGTCGAGGTCGATGCCGAACGCTTCCTGCAATTGCGCGACGACAACGAGGCGGTCTTCCTCGGCCTCGGCGCGCGCCAGGCGCGCGAGGTTGCGCTACCCGGACGCGAACTGTTCGGCGTCGATGACGCGCTGTCCTATCTGGGTCGCATCAACCAGAACAAGAGCGGCGCCAGCGCCGGCACCCTCGCGGGAAAACGCGTGCTGGTGCTGGGTGGCGGCGACACGGCGATGGACTGCGCACGAGTGGCGCTGCGCGACGGCGCGACGAGCGTGGCCATCGCCTATCGCGGCACGGCGGAAAAACTGCGCGCCAATCCGCACGAGCGCATCGCCGCCATCGAGGAAGGCGTGCGCTTCCTCTTCGAGCACACGCCGGTCGCCATCGAAGGCGAGGCCTCGGTGCGCGCGGTAAATGTAAAAGTCGGCGCCGGCGATACGGCGATTTTGCAGAGCGTCGCCTGCGACGCGGTGATACTCGCCTTCGGCCAGCAGCCGGCGGCCCCTTACTGGCTGGAGGCCGGCGGCGTCGCCACCGAATACGGCGCGATCAAGATCGATGCCCATGGCCGTACCTCCCACCCGCGCATCTTCGCCGGCGGCGATGCCGTGCATGGCGCCGACCTGATCGTCACCGCCGCCGCCGCCGGCCGCCGCGCCGCGCGCACGGTGCTGGCCGAGCAACGCCTGGCCGACTGGAAGACCTGGCGCGCCTGGCGCGCGGCGCCGCAAGCCCTTATTGCACCCCGGGCGCCGAGGCTGGCGACATGAAGCGCCTGGCCCTGCTGTTCGCCGCCATCGCCAACCCGGCCTGGGCCCACGTCCATGCCGTGAATTTCGATTTCGTCTGCACCACCGACGACTCGATACCCGGACTCACGCTGCTACCCTTCCTGCTGCTCGCCGGCATCGGCGTCGCACGCGCCGTCGCACGCCACCGCCGGGATCGCTGATGTCCCGCCGTTGGCTGCTGATCCCGGTACTGCTCTCGCTTGCCGGCATCGCGGCGGGCATGGCCTGGGTCGACTGGAGCAAGGGCGGCGCCGGCAGCGGCCTGTATTCGCGCGAATGGCAGCCCGACCCGGTGCAGGGCTACTGGGATCCGGACCGCTTCTACCAGCCGGTCGCCAGCGTCGAAGGCGTATTTCCCGCCGCCGAATGCATCGCCTGCCACGAGGCGCTGACGCCGGGCATCGTCGCCGACTGGCGCGACAGCCGCCACAGCAAGCCGGCCAATCGCGCGCCGGTGGCCTGCCCGGATTGCCACGGCGCCGACCACCGCAAGCTGCGCATGCCGACGCCCAAGGTCTGCGCGGAATGCCATGCCGTGCAGCACGACGCATTCCAGTCGGAGAAGCAGTACGGCTTCCCCAGCCACGTGCTGGCCATGGAGCGCGCTACCGACAGCAAGCATTTCGCCGACAAGCCCAAGGCGGAAACCACGGCCTGCGTGCAATGCCACTCCGTGGCGACCAAGTGCGACTCCTGCCACACAAGGCACCGCTTCGACGCCGCCGAGGCGCGCCGTGCCGAGGCCTGCACCACCTGCCACAGCGGCCCGCCGCACCCTGACGACGAGAGTTACTACGGTTCGGCCCACGGCAAGCGCTACCTCGCCGACGCGCCGAAGACCGACTGGAGCAAGCCGCTGGTGAAGGGCAACTACACCGTGCCGACCTGCGCCTACTGCCACATGCGAAACGGCCAACACATCGTGGCCGACAAGTCGATCTGGCAATTCGGCCTGCGCCAGGTGAATCCCAACACCGCCGAGAACAAGGTCAAGCGCGAACGCTGGGTAGAGGTCTGCACCGACTGCCACGACGCAGACTTCTCGCGCCGGCAACTGACGGCGATGGACCACGAGCGCGCCACAGCCTGGCAGGGACTGAACCGCACGGAACGCCTGCTGCGCGAGCTGCGCAGCGAAAAGGCCTTCTACCCCGCCGCCGGCGAGCGCCCGCCCTACCCGACCGACTGGATGGACGCCTGGTTTCCGAAGGAACGCATCGGCTTCTTCGAGGGACAGGCGTCGAGCTTCTACAACGTCTCGACTATCGAACGCGACTACTTCGAGATGTGGTACTTCGCCAACCTCGGCAGCTACAAGGCCGCGGCCCACGGCGCGCCGCAACTGGTAAAGAAAGGCCACGAAGCCATGGTGCATGCCGAGAAATCCATCACTGCACAAGCCGAAATCCTGCGCGGCAAGGCGCGTGGCCCGCGACCCGACCCACGCCCCTTGTGGATGGACGGCGAGTACACGGTTCACAACCGCAAGCACAACTGATGCGCGCACTGGGCCTGTTCCTGTTGTGGCTGCTCGCACTTCCGGCGCTCGGCAAAACCTGCGTGGAATGCCACGCGGGCTCCGCCGAACGCAGCTGGGCGCTGTCCAAGCATGGCGTCATTGCCCGGATCGAGGCGGGCCGCGAGCGCCGGCGCTCACCGGACTGCGCCGGCTGCCATATCGTCGAGGCGCAGGCGCCGACGGCGACGCATTACGCTGGCAAACGCACCCGTGCACAGGCGCGCGAGGCGGCGACCGAGAGCTGCCGTGCCTGCCATTCGCCGCGCTACACCACGGAACAGAACGCCGCCGCGCAGCGTAGCCAGGCACTGGGCGAAATGAAGCGGCGCGAAGCCGAGGCGCTGGTGGCGGCTGCACGCGAGGAAACCTCCGGCGAGGAACTGGCGCGCATCGAGAAACTGTTCGCCACGCTGCGCGACGAGAACCTGCGCGACCTGCGCCTCGGGCTCGCCCACCAGTCGCCCGACTACCAGTGGTGGTTGGGACAGGCGGCGCTCGACGGCAGCCTGTTGCGCATCAAGGGCGCGCTGGGCGAAACCCGTCGCCTGCGACTGCAAACGAGCACGGCAGCCGGGTCCGGATCGCCCCTGGCGCGCTAGCAGCAAGCCGCTCACTTTCGTGCTGCGGCGCCGCGCACGGTGCGGCTTTGCGAAGGCCCGGACAACGGGTCAGGACAACGCCGCCATACAACCATTTAGTTGAAATCTGTGACATTTCTCCTGTCCCGGGGCTGTCGTGGCGCGTAGCATTTTCTCCAAGGACTCCGGCTCCGGCTCGTGAACTCAACCAGCGCAGGATGACGTCATGGCCGACTTGCCGCGTCGATGTTTCTTGCACGCCACGAAATTGATCGCACTAGAACCCGCCCGCCCACCCAATGGAACGTCAGTCGCTCCACCCGTCCAGCACCGTCCGCTTCGCCACCGACCGCCGCCATGGTTTCATGCCGGCTGAGTCCGGGTTGCGCGCCGCAGGGGTGTCGACCGCGCCTGGCGGAGGGCGGAGCGAAATTTCGCCGCCATGAACTTCCTCAGTCTCAAGTCGAAGCTGACACTGTTCACCGCCTTGCTGTTCGTCAGCACGGTGATCGTGCTGGCTTACAAACTTGAACGGGAGGTGCGTGCCGAGTTCCAGTCGGTACTGGAAACCACGCAGTTTTCCCGATTGCACCGGATCGCCGAAAGCATCGAAGACGCCTCGCGGGAACGGCTGACTTTCGTTACCGAAGCCGCCGCAGGACTGAACCCGGGCTGGCTGGGCGACTCGGCCCGCCTTGATCGTTTCCTCGCCGAGCACCGCCCGCGATCCGGGATGTTCGGCGGCGGCCTTGCGGTCGTCTCGGCCACGGGGTCGCGTCTCGCGCCCCGCCCTCGCCCGGGGGAAGCAAGCGGACCCGATGCCGCATCGCCCCTTCTGATCCGTGAAATCGTCGGCCGCGGCGCGCCGGTGGTGGGCAGGCCCGCCCGCGATCCGTCCGGCGCGCAACCGGTGCTGCAGATGGGTGCTCCGATCAAGGACGGCGCCGGACGCGTCATAGCCGTGCTGGTCGGCACCATCAGCATTCACGGCGACGACCTGTTTGGCAAGGCGGTGACCGGGCAACTCCGCGCCGACGAAAAGCTCCATGTGGTATCCCTCGATGACAACGTGTTCATCGCGTCCAGCGATCCCGACCTGGTGCTGAAACCCCTGCCGCAACAGGGATCGGATCGGATGTTCGACCGCTATCGCAGCGGCTTCGTCGGCTTCGGCGTGGTAGCTAACGCGAGCGGCGTGGATCAGTTCAGTTCGGCCATGCGGATACCGGCCACCGGCTGGCTGGTGCTGTCGACCCTGCCCGCCAGCGTCGCCTTCGAGTCCATCAATTCGATCCAGGAGAAGATCCGCTTCGGCGCAACCCTGTCGTCGCTGCTGATTCCCTTCCTGCTCTGGCTCTACCTCAACGGCCAGTTGAAGCCCCTCAGCCGTGCCGCCAGCACGCTCGACGAAATGACGCAGGGGCGCAAGGAATTGCAGCCGCTGCTGTCGGAGGGCAGCAAGGAGATACGCCGACTCCTCCACAGCTTCAATCTGCTGCAAACCCACATCGGGCTGCAAAAGGCCTCGCTGCGCGACAGCGCGGAAAAGCTCCGCCTCTCCGCCAAGGTATTCGAAAGCAGCTGCGAAGGCATCGTGATCGCGGATGCCGAGATGCATATCCTGTCGACCAACGGCGCCTTCACGCGCATGACCGGATATGACGCGGAGGAAGTCGGCGGCAAGACGATGCACCTGCTCAACGCCTCGCTCAGCGATCCCGAACTGTTGCGCCGGATGCTCCACGAGCTGAAGGATGCCGACAACTGGCAGGGCGAAGTCCTGCACCAGCGGCGCAACGGCGAAACCTATCCGGCCTGGCTCCATGTCAGCGTGATCCGCGACGCCGAAAACCGGCCATGCAACTACATCATGGGCTTTCTCGACATCAGCGATCGCAAGCAGGCCGAGGCGCGCATCGAGTTCATGGCCTACCACGACCCGCTCACCGGCCTGCCCAACCGCCGGCTGGGGATCGACCGGTTGAACCAGGCCATTGCCTACGCCGACCGGGCCGGCAGCAAGACCGCGCTAATCTTTCTCGACCTCGACAATTTCAAGACCATCAACGACTCCTTCGGCCATGCCGTCGGCGACCTGCTACTGCAGGCCGTCGCCAGCCGACTGAGTGAATGCACGCGGGACTGCGACACGATCTGCCGCCAGGGGGGTGACGAGTTCCTGCTGGTCCTGGGCAACGTCCAGAATACCGATGCCATCACCGCTGTCACGGAAAAAATCCTCGAGACGCTCTCGGCCACCTTCGAAATCGAGGGCAACGAGCTATCCACCTCGACCTCGATCGGCATCGCCGTGTATCCCGATGACGGGCGCGACATCGAAACGCTGCTGAAGCGGGCCGATACCGCGATGTACCACGCCAAGGAAACCGGACGCAACGCCTACAGCTTCTTTACCGAGCAGATGAACATCGACGCCGTCGAGCACCATCGCATCCGTGTCGGCCTGCTGCACGCGCTGCACCGCGGCGAGTTCCGCCTCAACTATCAGCCCCAGATCGATCTCGTCACCGGCGCCGTGGTCGGCGCCGAGGCGCTGATCCGCTGGAACCACCCGCAACGCGGCGAACTGGCGCCGGACCAGTTCATCACCGTCGCAGAAGACAGCGGACTGATCGTGCCGATCGGCGACTGGGTGTTGCGCGAAGCCTGCCGCCAGGCGGCGGCATGGCGCATGTCGGGACTGCCGCATCTGGTCGTCGCCGTCAACGTCTCGGCCATACAATTCACCCGCGGCGACCTCGAAGCCAGCGTGCGGACGGCGCTGGAGGAATCCGGACTGCCGCCCGCGAGCCTGGAACTCGAACTGACGGAGTCGATCCTGATCCAGAATACGGAACAGGTCCTGCTCACGGTGCAGCGCCTGAAGTCGCTGGGTGTGATGCTATCGATCGACGACTTCGGCACGGGCTACTCCAGCCTGTCCTACCTGACCCGCTTCAAGGTGGACAAGCTGAAGATCGACCGCTCTTTCGTCTGCGACATGGAGAACCAGCCGAACAACGCGCTGATGGTCCGCGCCATCATCCAGATGGCCGCCAGCCTCAACCTCAAGACCATCGCCGAGGGCGTCGAGGACGAGGAACTGGTCGACTTCCTGCGCCACCAACACTGCGGGGAAGCGCAGGGCTTCTATTTCTCGCGCCCGATGCCGGCGATCGAATTCGCCGACTACCTCATGCGCGACCACGCGATCGCCGCCTGAATCACCTGCCCCGACGATCGCCGGTTGCAGCGTCAAGTTTTAAATCACTAAGCAGCCAAGTCATGACGAATCGATCGAAGAATTTCGAGCGGAGCGAGCCAATCAGTCGCCTCCCCGTGAGGGGAGGAAGGGAGGGGCGGGCCTTGAATTCGCCTTTCCGGCCAAGCATCAAGATACTTCATCGAAGCCTTCCCTGTTTGATCCCAGCTTGGCCGGCTTGAAAAGTCGGCGCTGGCGCTACGGTAAAACGGAACTCAGGGATTGCTTCCCGCGCTCCAGCGCGGCAGCGAAAAGCCGCGCACCAGCCCGACCACGCCGCGCCAGAGCTTGGGCAGCAGCCAGGCGATCATCGCGACCAGCAATGCAAGCAAGGCCAGCATCAGCCAGGGATGGGTGAACATCAGCCAGAGGCCGGTGAGCACCACGACATCCTCGCCGACCGACGCGGCGACGTTGGTGAAGGGCTCCGGCGAAGCGTTGATGATGGCGCGCGTGCCAGCCTTGGTGAAATGAGTACCGGCCGCCAGGCTGCCGCCCAGCAGGGCCATGGCGACCTGCCATTCGACGCCCTGGCCGCCGAACACCATGGCGGCCAGCGCCGCGCCGGCGGGAATGCGGATGAAGGTGTGCACCGTGTCCCACACCGAATCGAGCAGCGGCACCTTGTCGGCAAGGAATTCGACCGCCAGCATCAGGCCGGCCGCACCCAGCACCCAGGGATGTTCAAGCAGGCGCAAGCCTTGGGGCAGGACGATCCAGCCCAGTTTGCCGGCCAGGCCGACGACGAACAGCGTGGTGTAGAGGCGCAGCCCGGAAGCCCAACCCAGCCCAGCCGCCAGGGCCAGCAAGGCGGCAAGGTCAAGCGGCAGATTTGCCAAGTCGATCATGGATGCTCCGCGGGTGAGGATTGCCTACACGCTGTCACTATAGCGCCTGGACGCGAGTTGGCCAGATCGCATCGCTTCGCGCCCAGTTCCGGTTTTGCGAAAATCGTACACAGCAGCGCGCATCCGGGCACCAGGACACGCCCGCAACGGCGCTAAACTTCGGTGAATCTGGGGCACACTGTAAGGATAGTACGGCTTTCCAGACCAAACATGAAAGCCACCGGAGAAACCCCATGCATGCCACGCTTCATCTACTGACCCATACGGATTTTCCCGCCCTGACGCGCCGTGGCGTGGAAACCCTGCAACTCAACCTCGGGTACCGCTGCAACCAGAGTTGCCTGCATTGCCACGTCAATGCCGGGCCCAAGCGCACCGAGGAAATGACCGCCGAGACGATCGATGCCGCGATCGATTTCATCTCCGCCAGCCCGGGCATCGCTACGCTCGACCTGACGGGCGGCGCGCCCGAGCTCAATCCGCAGTTCCGCCGCCTGGTGATTGCGGCGCGTGCGCGCGGCCTGCGCGTGATCGACCGCTGCAACCTGACCATCCTCGAGGAACCCGGTTTCGAGGACATGGCCGCCTTCCTCGCCACCCATCGGGTGGAGATCGTTGCCTCGCTGCCCTGCTACCTGGAGGAGAACGTCGACCAGCAGCGCGGCAAGGGGGTGTTCGAGGCCAGCCTGCGCGGCCTGCGGCAACTCAACGCGCTCGGCTATGGTCGTGCGGCCAGCGGACTGCTGCTCAACCTGGTCTACAACCCTCAGGGGCCGAGCCTGCCGCCGCCGCAGGCCGCGCTGCAGGCCGCCTACAAGCAGCACCTCGGTGAAAAATACGGCGTGGCCTTCAACGAGTTGTTCACCCTGGCCAACATGCCGATCCAGCGTTTCGGCAGCATGCTGATCTCCAAGGGCCAGTTCAATGCCTACATGAACACGCTGCGCGCGGCGCACCGCGACGAGAACCTGCCACAGGTGATGTGCCGCAGCCTGGTCAGCGTCGACTGGCAGGGCTACCTCTACGACTGCGACTTCAACCAGCAGCTCGGACTGGCGATTCCCGGTCCCACCGGCGGGCGCCTGCATATCAGCCAGGCGAGCCTCGCCGCACTGGAGGACGCATCGATCCGGATCGCCGACCATTGCTACGGCTGCACCGCCGGCCAGGGTTCGAGTTGCGGCGGCGCGCTCGGCCACGAAGCCGCCCCGGCGCCGACCTGCGCGGCCTGAAGCCCGCGCTCGCCCAATCGCCACGATGCCGGTCGACTCCGCAGCGCTTCCCGGCAGAATTTGCCCGCTCCGTTATCGCTACGGCGCCGCCGCCATCGCAAGCCTGGCGGAACACTCGGCACAGACGCTCTACGTGGTCGGCGGCCTCTACGGCAACCTGCCGGCACTGGATGCCATCGAGGCCATGGCGTACGCCGAGCCCGGGCCGGTCACCTTGTGCTTCAACGGTGACTTCAACTGGTTCAACGTGGATGACGAGGGCTTTCGCGCCATCAACCAGCGTGTCTTCCGCCACGACTTCATCGCCGGCAACGTGGAGGCCGAACTCGGCGCGAACGAAGATGGCGCGGGCTGCGGCTGCGCCTATCCGGACACGGTCGACGACTCCGTGGTGGAACGCTCCAACTTGATTCACGACACACTGCGGACCATCGCGGCGCGGCATCCGGACCTCCTGGCGCAGCTCGAAAAGTCGGCGCTGGCGGCACGGTGGCGTGTCGGCGACCTGCGCGTCGGCGTGGTCCATGGCGATGCCGATTCGCTCGCCGGCTGGCGTTTCGACGCGCAGCGCCTCGACGATCCGGCCGAACGCGAGTGGCAGGCCACGGCGTTCGCTGCAGCCGACGTAGACATGTTCGCCAGCAGCCATACCTGCCTGCCTGCGATGCGCCGTTTCGAGCATCGCGGGCCGCGGCTGGTGGCCAACAACGGCGCCGCCGGCATGCCCAACTTCCACGGCGAACGCCACGGCCTGCTGACTCGCATCGGCGTGCACGCCTCGCCCCATGAATCGCTCCATGGCCAACGACTGCGCGGCGTCCACATCGACGCGCTGCCCATCCGTTACGATCACGCGGCCTGGCTGGCAGGCTTCCTCGCCAACTGGCCGCCGGGCTCACCGGCCTGGCAGTCCTACTTCCGGCGCATCGCCGACGGCCCCGACTACACCCGGCGCGACGCGTTCCCGCCCGACTGACCCACTCTCCATCGTTCATCGCAAGGAGCGACCATGCCCACCCGCCTGCACGACATCGATGCCTGCGTCTTCGACGCCTACGGCACACTGTTCGACTTCAACAGCGCGGCGCGCGCCGCACAGGATGAACTGGGTCCCGACTGGCAGAAACTCTCCGACCTGTGGCGGCTCAAGCAACTGCAATACACCTGGCTGCGCGGACTGGCCGGGCACCATGCCGAGTTCTGGCAGGTCACCGGCGACGCCCTCGATTTCGCGCTGGCGACACTGAAGATCGAGCGTCCCGGACTGCGCCAGCGGCTGATGGACCTTTACCTGGAACTGGGCACCTATCCCGAAGTCCCGGCCATGCTGCAGGCATTGAAGGCGCGCGGCATGAAGCTCGCCATCCTGTCCAACGGTTCGCCATCCATGCTGGCGGCGGTGGTCGCCCATTCCGGGCTGGACGGCGTATTCGATGCCGTGCTCTCGGTCGAGGAAGTCGGCGTGTTCAAGCCGCACCCGGCCGTCTATGGCCTTGCGGCAACGCGCCTGGCGCTGCCGCCGGCGCGCATCTGCTTCCTTTCATCGAACGGATGGGATGCCTATTCGGCCAAGGCCTTCGGCTTCCGGGTGCTCTGGTGCAACCGCTTCGGCCAGGCGCCGGAACGGATACCGGCAACGCCGGACGGAGAGATCGCAGATCTGTCGGCCCTGCCGGACCGGATCGCGCGCTAGCGCCGCGGCAGGCCGCTCCTCAGTAGCGGCCGTCGGTCGCCGTATCCCACATTTCGGGCGCGAACCGCATTACGCGATTGCGGCCGGCCGCCTTGGCCCGGTATAGCGCCACGTCGGCGAATTTCACCACCTGCCAGAAGGTATCGGCATCGGTAGCGAACTCCGAAACACCGATCGAAATGGTTTTCTGCAGGATGCCGGAGGGCAGCGGAATCCGCGTCGCCTCGACTTCCGCGCGGATCTTCTCGGCCACCCTCATGGCCGAATCGACTCCGGTATCGGTCAACACCAGCAGGAACTCCTCGCCGCCATAGCGCACCGCCATGTCGGAACCGCGCACGCTGCGCGCCAGTATGTCGGCCAGGGTCTTGATCACCTTGTCGCCCGCCTCGTGGCCGTGGGTGTCGTTAACCTGCTTGAAATAGTCGAGATCGAGCATCAGCACGGTGAACGGACTCTTGCGCCGCTGGCTGCTGCTGACCAGTGTGCCGACGTAATCCTCGAGGAAGCGCCGGTTGTATAGACCTGTCATCGGATCGCGCAGGGCGTTCTCGCGCAGGTGTTCCATGAGGCGCTTGGCCTCCAAAACAGGCCCCGCCTCGCGCAGGTAGACGCCGATGAAGGGCACCCGCTGGCTCGCGGCCGTCGCATTCTCGGCACGGGCGACGATCTGCACCACGGCGCCGGCCGTTCCGGACTGGTTGATCGGCAGGCAGATATGGGTATCGCCTTCGACCGCCGGCCGGAACATGGTGCAAAGGCCGGGAAAGGTAACCGCATTGACTTCGTGCCCGGTGCGTCGGGCGCGGCAGAAGCTGGCATCGACCATCACCTGGGGGTCGCAATAGCGGCAGGTCGCATTGTCCTCGCCATCGATCGATATCGCCGTCATGCGGTTCTTGCTCGAGGCGACCTCGTAAATCGAATACCGCTGCACGTCGAACCTGGTGCGCAGCATGTCGGCAAGGCGCCGATAAATGTCGAGCTTGGTCTGGTCCTCTTCGATGGCCTGCTTGAAGTGCGAGGCTTCGACCAGGCTTTCGACCAGCTCCGTGGTGTGCTCCAGCTGATTCCCGCCTTCGCGCGCGCGGTGCCCCATCAGCTCGCCGACCCGGCTGCGTATGGTGTTCACCTCGCGCTCGAGGAACGCCATCAGGTGGTTGATGTTAAGCGCGATCTCGCCGACCTCGTCAGAAGTACGCTGCAGGATGCGGCCCGTGAAGTTTCCGCCGACCGCCTGCGAGGTCACCTCCTGCACCGAGCGTGCGGTTTCCGACAACGGGCGCATCATGCGCCGCAGCAGCAATAGCGCTACCAGCGCCGCGATGATCACCGCCAGGCTGACCAGCACGACCGCGATGACGCCCTGACGCCGCACCTCGGCAAACGAGATGTCGACGGTAACGGCACCGAGCACGGTCCCGGCGCTTACCGTGTGGCACTGCAGGCAATTGGGCAGCCCTTGGTCGCTGGCGACGTAGGGGATCACCGCGTGAAACATCAGGCCGCCCTCGGTATCGGCCAGCTCGAAGACCTCCTTGCCGGTGGCCAGCACGGTCTTTACGTCGTCATGGGCGCTGCCCTCGCTGGCCAGACCGGGGCCGAACTGGGCGATCACCGCGGGACCGCGGGTGACCTGCACCCGATGCACACCGGGCACGCCGGCGAGCCGGGCGAGGAACTGTTGGCGCTTGTTGATTGTGCCGTTGATCATGCTTTCGGTGAGGCCGACCTTGATCGTCTCGGCCACCGAACGCGCATGGCGCTCGGCGGTGTAGATGGAAAAATTGCGAAAGCTGAGGGCGGACAAGGCCGTTAGCACCGCCACCAGCACCGCCAGGACGACGGCGGACACCATCAGGAGCTTGTCTATCAGCTTCACGACGGGACTCCGGCCTTACCCGCGGACGACAAGCCGAGCCTGTCCCGCAGGCAGGCAGGGCAGAGGCAACTCGCGGCGAATTCGCCGGACTGCGCCGGCAGATGTGGCAAGGGTGGCAAATCGGCGCACCAGCAGCGCGCATCGCCGCCTTCCATGCCACAGCGGAACTCCGCCCCGCACTGCGGGCAGGTGCTGGTCGCCACCGGTGTCCTGATAGTCGCGCTCACGGCGTACCGCCGCCACCGAGGCGACGGCAGGCTTCGCGCAGGACATGCATCTGGCGGCGGTAATTGTTGCAACCGGCGCAGATCAGGACATGCAGGCGCAACGCGATCCGCTCACCCATGCCCAGGCGGCGGTCCTGTTCCTGCGACATGAGCAGAGTGGCTTCCTTGCAACTGAGCATCTCAGTCTCCCGCGCCGGCGAACCAGCGAGTTTCGAGGCAGGCGCGCAGCCCCATCCTGGCCCGGTGCAGCACCACCCAACAGTTAGACGAACTGATGCCGGTTTCCTTGCAGATTTCTCCGGTCTCGAAGCCGAGAAACTCGCGCATCATGAAGACCCGCGCAGTTTTCGGCGGCAAGTGGTCGAGGCAGGCTTCGAACACCTTCCAGAACTGCTGCTGCTCGAAGGATGCCTCGGGATCGGCCCAGCTCACCGGCCGCGCGCCGGGCAGCCAGTGTCCGCGCGGATCGAACAGCGATTCGTCGAGCAGGGCGTCGCCTTCCTCGTCGTCGGCCAGCGACGTGGCGGCGGATTCGCGGCTCTGGCCGCGAATGATGTCCACTATCTTGTTGCGCAGGATCGAGATGAGCCAGGTCTTGTAGGAGGAACGGCTTTCGAAGCGGTGGCTGCCGGTCAGCGCCGCGAGCATGGTTTCCTGCACGGCGTCCTCCGCGGCCCCGGCATCGCGCAACTGCAGGCGTGCGAAGCGCAGCAGGTCGGGGCGCAGGGCATTCAGCTCGCTTTGGCGATCCAGTTCCATGGGCACGGCGGTTGATTCGGACGGAACGCATTCTCGCCGATGATGACTAATATGCGCAATTGCGAAGCAACTGTAAGGACTTTGCCCCCGGGCACGACCTACGCCCAGTGCAATACGCAAGCAAGCCGGAGATGGCATTCCGGGTCGTGCCAACGCAGTAACAGGAGAACATGATGAATCGACGCCACTGGATTTTCCGTATTTACGGCCTGCTGGTCGCCACCGCGCTGCCTGGCGGCGCGGCTGCCGCCAGTAGCTTTCCGCTGTCCAAATCGAAACAGGAATGGAAAAGGCTGCTCGCGGCCGACGCCTACCGGGTCCTGTTCGAGGAAGGCACCGAGCCGGCGGGCAGCAGCGCGCTGAACGCCGAGAAGCGCCCCGGGACCTTTGTCTGCGCCGCCTGCAACCAGCCCCTGTTCGATGCCGCGCACAAGTACGAAAGCGGCACCGGCTGGCCCAGCTTCTGGCAACCGCTGAGCGGCGCCCTGGGCACCACGACCGATTACAAGCTGATCTATCCGCGCACCGAATATCACTGTTCCCGTTGCGGCGGGCATCAGGGCCATGTGTTCAACGACGGTCCGCAGCCGACGGGCAAGCGTTACTGCAACAACGGCGTAGCCCTCGCCTTCGTGGTCAAGGGTGCGCCGTTGCCGGCGCTGCGGACATGAGCCCGCTGCGGTTCGGCGCGTTGGTGGCGGCCGGCACTTTGCTGGCAAGCGCGGCCCACGGCCAGGCACGCCCCGCTCCCGGCACCCAGCAGGCCACCGCGATCTTTGCCGGCGGCTGCTTCTGGTGCATCGAAAAGGACTTCGAAAAAGTGCCCGGCGTGATTGAGGTCGAGTCCGGCTATACCGCCGGCAAGACATCGCGGCCAAGCTACGAGCAGGTCAGCGCCGGCGGTACGGGACATACCGAGGCGGTGCGGGTGATCTACGACCCGCAAAAGGTCACCTATCCGCAACTCGTCGAGTACTTCTGGCGGCACATCGACCCGACGGTCAAGGACCGGCAGTTCTGCGACGTCGGCAGCCAGTACCGCAGCGGCATTTACTGGCAGAACGACGCCGAGCGCAAGGTCGCCGAAGCCAGTCGTGACGCGCTGCTGAAAGGTGGCAAATTCAAGGTGATCCATACCGAACTCGCCCCGGCATCGGCCTTCTGGCTGGCCGAGGAATACCATCAGGACTACTACAAGAAGAACCCGATCCGCTACAACTACTACCGTACCGGCTGCGGACGCGATGCGCGGGTCAAGGAGATATGGGGAAACTCGTAAACAAGCCCCGTATCGCGGACCGACGAGATAACTCGCAGTCCGGCACATAGAATCCGGTCATGACAACGCAACCGCCACTGTCCATCATCATGCCGGTACTCGACGAAGCGCCGCAGGTCGCCGCCCGCCTGGCAGCCCTGCAAGGAATGCGGGCGATGGGGGTCGAACTCGTCGTTGCCGACGGCGGCAGCGTCGACGCTACCGTTGCGGCGATCGGGACGCTGGCGGATCGCGTGATCGCGGCGCCGCGCGGTCGGGCGTCACAAATGAATGCCGGAGCGGCGGCCAGCCGAGGCAGGGTCCTGCTGTTCCTCCATGCCGACACCTGCCTGCCGGATTCGGCGCTGGCCGAGATCCTTGCCGCGATCGGAGGCGGCAGCGACTGGGGACGCTTCGATGTTCGCATCGACGGCAGGCCAGCGCTGCTGCACGTAGTCGCCTTCATGATGAACTGGCGTTCGCGCCTTACCGGCATCGCGACGGGTGACCAGGCGATCTTCGTGCGTCGCGAAGCGTTCGAGCGCATCGGCGGCTATCCCGACTTGCCCCTGATGGAAGACATTGCCATGTCGGCGGCACTGCTGCGCCAGTCCAGGCCGGCCTGCCTGCGCAAAACCGTGGTGACGTCGGGCCGGCGCTGGGAACGACACGGCGTGCTGCGCACCATCCTGCTCATGTGGTGGCTGCGCGCTGCCTTTTTTTTCGGCGCCGACCCGCGGCGACTGGCGCAGCACTATGGGTACAGACCACGTGCCGGTTGAGGCCGGAGCACCGGGTGGAGTTTTGGCCAGACCGGAACAGATCGAGGTCGCCGTCATGGCCAAGGCTCCGATTGCCGGATATGCCAAAACGCGTCTGATACCGATGCTCGGCCCCGCCGGCTCGGCGCGACTGCATCGCCAACTGACGCTGCGCACCCTGGCCACGGCAAGCGCCGCAGGCCTCGGGCCGGTCACGCTGTGGTGCGCCCCCGACGCACGACACCGCTTCTTTTGTGCTGCGCAAAAGAAATTCGCGCTCGCGCTGCGCGCCCAGACCGGCAAGGGCCTTGGCGAACGCATGGCGCAAATCTTCGATTCGTGCGGCGCCGCTCCGCTGTTGCTGGTCGGTACCGATTGCCCTCTACTCGAATCGGCACACCTGCACGCTGCCGCCCGCGCATTGCGCGAAGGCAACGACGCCGTCTTTGTCACCACCGAAGACGGCGGCTATTTCCTGATCGGCCTGCGCAAACCGGTACCCGAGCTTTTCAGCGACATCGACTGGAGCACCGAGCAGGTAATGGTGCAGACGCGGCAACGCTTGTCCGCCCTCGGGCTGATCTGGCTGGAAGTCGCCACGCTGTGGGATATCGATCGCCCGGAAGACCTGTCGCGTTGGCAATTGCTGCAGGGCAATCAGTCCGACATCCGACATTGTTGAAGTGTCGTTAATTTCCCTCAAGTCGTTAGCTCGAAACGCTTTCCCTCTTGTCAGGAGGCCCATTAACGTGCATATTCCCCAACCATGCGCGCCGAAACCCAAGACCAGCACTCCACTATCGAGCATCTGCCTTTCGTAATACGTTGCGTACGCGACGAGGTGGAACTGGAAAAAGCGGTGGCGATCCGGCAAAGCGCCTACGGGCGACACCTGCCCGAACTCGCGGCGCGCTTTTCCCGACCGGAGCCCAGCGACCTCGATGGCAGCAGCCGTGTCATGGTGGCGATGGCCAAGCTGGACGGGGCTCCTCTGGGCAGCATGCGTTTCCGCACCAACCAGTCGCGCCCGCTCGACCTCGAACAATCCGTAGAGCTTCCGCAAAGCCTGCGCCACCGGGTCCTGACCGAGGCCACCCGCCTTGCCGTCAGCCAGGCCGCCGTGGGTCGCATGGTGAAAGCCATGCTGATGAAAACCATGTTCCTTCAGTGCGAGGCCAGCGGGGTCGATTGCATCGTCGCTGCCGCGCGCAATCCGATGGACCGCTTTTACAGCTGGTTGCTGTTCGAGGATGTTTTCCCCGGTGGTGAATTCGTGCCGATGGCGCACGCTGGAATGATTCCCCATCGGACCATGTCCTGTGACGTGGTTGCTACCAAGCGTCGCTGGCGCGAGGTCGGACATCCCTGGTATTCGCTGTTTTTCGAGGTCCATCACCCGGACATCGAACTGGCTCCCGCTGCCACCCTTGGCACCGGCATTGGCCAGAATCGCGACGAGGAATCGCGTCTGTCCATGGCCGAACGCTGACGCGGCAAATCCGGAAGACCCGCATGGCCGCTACGCGCCGTAACAGAATACCGGCGGACTGCGGCTAGATGCGTCCGCGTACGCGCCGACTGCTGCTGCTTGCCTCCCGCGAACTCGGCCGCGGCTTTTTGCGTCGCAATAGCCGCTGGCTTGCGCGGCTGTCCTTTGCAGTAATTCCCGCCATCCTCGCCTGCGCGATGTTGCTCGCGCTGTTCGCCTGGGAGTCGGACACCCAGGTCAAGACGCCGCCCGACCTTCCCTTCACGGCCCTCGCCTTCGTTCCCGACGACGGTCAGATGGAACCCGCCGCCGCTCGCGACGCCTTGCGCGGCGCGGGCCAAGTCAGCTATTTCGACACCCGCCTGTCGGAAGCGCCGGTCTGGTTCTCGTTCACGCCGCCCAAGCTGGCTCCGGATTCCGCCGGTCCGCCGCTGGTCTATTTTCCGTCGCGCCACGCGCGAACGCTGTCCTGTTGGCGCGGCCCGTCACTGACGGCGCTGGGCACCGCGAACCGGGCCGGCACCACGGGTGCGTTGACCATCACCAACGCCGGTTTCGCCACCAAGGGCATCGACCTCTCGGGCGTACCGGTGCTTTGTCGCGCCACCTTCGTCGGGCCGGCACACCTCACCGTCACGGCCTGGACGGCGGCCGACTTCAACCAGTCGATCCGCGCCTTTGCCAACGACATGGGCCTGCTCGAGGGCGGCCTGACGGTGCTCGCGGTATTCATGCTGCTGGTCGCCCTTGTCAACCGCGAACCGGTCTATATCGTCTTCGCCGCCTGGCTCATCGTCAGCACGCGGGTCGGCGCCATCTCCGCCGGCTGGGACACCCTCTGGCTGGGGCACCAGGTACCTGCCGGCTGGCTCGACGGAATGCGCAAGCTGGTCCTCGCCGCGAACTTCCCGCTCACCGCCTTCCTGTTCCTGCGACTGTTCAAGACCGATCTCGCTCGCGTCGGACAGCGCCCGCTGGTGAGCATCCTCGAACTGATCTACCTGCCGATGTTCGGCGCGGCATTGCTGCTGCCCTACCGGAACTTCATCCCGACGCTATGGATCGGCTCGTTCGTCGGTTACGGCATCATCGTCTACTATCTGGCGCGCATACTGCTGACTTCGCGTTCGCGGATCGCCCTCTGGTTCGCGGCCTCGCTGGTGGTCACAGCGCTGGCCGGCTTCGCCGAAGTGATCAAGGCGATGCTGGGCCTGCCGGGGCCGATTCCCTACGTCAACAGCGTCACCGCGGCACTCAGTTCCGGCCTGCTGGTGGCGATGGCGCTGGCGGAACAGATGCGCATCGAACGCTCCGGTCGCCAAGGTGCGGAGATCGCCCTGCAGAAAACCTACGACCAGGTGCCGGTGGCCTTTTTCACGGCCGACGCCAGCGGCCGCATCCTGCGCGGCAACCCGGCGCTGGGGCGCCTGCTGGGACGCCAGGCGCTGGAAGGAAAGTCGCGCTGGCAGGACTTCTTCGAGCCGGGCGCCTGGGAATCGCTGCGCGGCGCGCTGCTCGGCAACTCACGTGCGCAACTTCGTTTCCAATCCGCCGACCACGGTGCCTGGTACGAGGCGCGCGCCTCGATCGGCGACGGCCTGATCGAGGGCTCGATCGAGGACATTACCGAGGCGGTCACCGCCAACCGGAAACTGATGTACCTCGCCGACCACGACCAGCTCACCGGGGCACTCTCGCGGCGCGCGATCGAGCAGGCGCTGCGCGGCGCGATCAACTCCGCCGGCGCGGTGACGCCCTGCGCGCTGGCCTATGTGGACCTCGACCGGTTCAAGACCGTCAATGACCTGTTCGGCCATACCGCCGGCGACGAAGTGTTGCGCCAACTGTGCGCCAAGATGGTCAAAGCGCTGGGCAACGAACACCTGCTGGGACGCATCGGCGGCGACGAATTCCTCATCCTGCTGCGCGGCATGTCCCTCACGGACGCAACCGAAAGGTGCCATGAACTGGTCAGCCTGATCGACGGCGACATCTTCCGGGTCCAGGACCTGGCCTTCCGCATCGGCGTCTCCTTCGGCGTGGTCGAGGTCACCCAGGGCATCGAGGTGGTCGACCTGATCTCCGCCGCCGATCGCGCCTGCCGCGAAGCCAAACGGGTGTCCGCCTCGGGCCACGTGGTGGCCTTCGGACCCGACGCGCCGGCGTTCCACGAGCACGAAGAAGAACGTGAATTGGTGGCGCGGCTGACGCCGGAACGGGCACCCGAGTTCCTCACCATCGCCATGCAACCCATCATGGCGGTGCACGACCCCTTCGGCAGCCTCGATTTCGAAGTCCTGCTGCGCGCCCGCGCGCCCGACGGCAGCGTCATGCCGGCCGGGCGCGTGATTTCCGTCGCCGAAGCCCACGGTCGCGTCGGCGTGATCGACCGCTGGGTGCTGTCGACCGTGCTGGAATGGCTCGATGCCAATCTCGCCCAGTTGGCCAGCACCCGCTTCGTCACAGTCAATTTTTCCGGCGCCTCGATCAACGACGAGCAGTTCATGACCGACGCCTACGCCATGCTGCGCGCCCATCCTCGCGCCGCCAGCCGCCTCTGCGCGGAGATCACCGAAGGCGTCGCGCTGCGTGATTTCAGCCAAACGCGACGCGTGATCGACCGCCTGCGCGAATTCGACGTCAAGCTGGCACTCGACGACTTCGGCGCCGGCTATACGTCCTTCATGTACCTCTCCGACCTGCAGGCCGACGTGATCAAGATCGACGGCGCCATCGTCGAATCGGCGGCGCGACACCCGTCGCGCCTGTCCATCGTGCAAGCCATCAGCGACCTGTCGCGCAACCTGGGCATGCGCTCGATCGCGGAATGGGTCGAGGACGCCGCCACCTTGCGCGCCATGGCCGAAGTCGGCATCGACTACATCCAGGGCTTCGGCATCGCGCGACCCATGCCGCCCGCCGAAATCCTCCTGGCGCCGCATGCTGCGCACTGGATCAACGATGCGGCGATGAGAAAGGCGTTGGCGGACATCCAGGCCAACCGGGTGGTGATCGACGACGGCGACACCTACGGCACCGGCAAGAACCTGCACTGAATTCGCACGCGCCTGGCGTCCTTGCAATGCGATGGTCGTCCACAAAAAAAGCGGAGCTCGCGAGCTCCGCTTTTTCGTTTGCGACGCGCCCGTTACTTCAGCGAATCCGCCCCCGCCTGGGCAATCTGCGCATCCTGCTGCGAGGTGACGCCGGACACGCCGATGGCGCCGATGATTTTGCCATCGACCACAATCGGAACGCCGCCCTCGAGCACGCCCGCCGTGCCGCCGGTCAGGTTGAGCATGCGCAGATGCACCCCGCCCTGGGCAATCAGGTCCTGGAAGACCTTGGTCGGCCGCCGGAAGGCCGCCGCCGCGTGGGCCTTTTCGCTGGCAACAGTTACCGAGCCGAACTGGGTGCCGTCGAGGCGCTGCAACATCATCATGTTGCCGCCCGAGTCGACGATGGCGATGACCACGTTCCAGCTGTTCTTCTTCGCTTCCGCCTCGGCCGCGGCCATGGCCTTCTTCGCCTGATCATTGGATATCGGCGCGCCATATGGCGGGGGCGTCTGGGCGCGGACATGGGTGGCGCCGAACAGCGCCAGGCTGGTCAGCAGGCATGCAAGGATCTTGTAGATTTTCATGGAATTTCCTCCTGTTGTTTGAGTGGGTGCGGCGCATACAGCATAAATCAGTTTGCGCACCGATGCACCATCCGTCATACCTTGAGCCCTCAATGAAAATCCCTGCTCCCGGTAAGGACAGACCCCAGCCACTCGCTGTGATCGAACAAGCGGCTGGCCACCAGGTGCACCACGGCATGCTCGCCCCTGCCCTGCACCTGCAACTGGCCGGCGACACCCAATAACCGGCTGCCGAGCAAAAGTCGGCGCTGGCGACACGCCAGATCGTTGAACACCACGATGTTGGCGCTGCCGGTTTCGTCTTCGAGGGTGACGAAGATGACGCCGCTGGCCGTGCCCGGCCGCTGGCGGCAGGTGACGATGCCGGCGCAGCGCACCACGGCGCGGTCGCCGCGATCGCGCAGTTCCATCGCCGGAATATAGCGCCGCGCCGCCAGCCGCGTGCGCAGCAGCGCCAGCGGATGGCGGCCCAGCGTGAGCCCGAGGCTGCGGTAGTCGGCGACGATCTCCTCACCTTCGCGCGGCGCGGTGAATTCGACGCGCGCCTCTTCCGGCGCGATGCCGGCGAACAGGTCGCGCTGCAGCGGAACGGCGGCCGCAGCCCAGGCGGCCTGGCGCCGGTGGCCAGCCAAATGCCGAAGCGCCCCGCCGGCCGCGAGCAGGTCAAGGTCGCCCTGGCCGAGATCGGCACGGCGCGCCAGGTCGGCGAGGTCGGCGAAGGGCGCCTCGTGACGCGCGGCGACGATGCGCTCGCCGGCCGGAGTGGAGAAGCCGCGCAACTGCCACAGGCCGAGGCGCACCGCGGCCAGGCTTGCGCCTTCCAGCGTGCATTCCCGGTCGCTCGCCGTGACATCCACCGGCCGCACCTCGACACCGTGGCGGCGCGCGTCCTGCACCAGTTGCGAAGGCGAGTAGAAACCCATGGGTTGCGAATTGAGCAGGCCGAGCAGAAAGGCCGCCGGCTCATGGTGCTTGAGCCAGGCCGAGACATAGACCAGCAGGGCGAAGCTGGCGGCATGCGACTCGGGAAAACCGTACTCGCCGAAGCCCTGGATCTGGCGATAGAGCGCCTCGGCAAATTCATCCGCATAGCCGCGATCACGCATCCCGGAAAGCAGGCGCTCGCGGAACGGCTCCAGCCCGCCCTTGCGTTTCCAGGCCGCCATGGCGCGGCGCAACTGGTCGGCTTCGCCCGGCGTGAAGCCGGCGGCGACGATAGCCAGTTGCATCGCCTGCTCCTGGAAGATCGGCACGCCCAGGGTGCGCGAGAGCACCTCGCGCACCGCCTCGCTGGGATACGCCACCGGCTCCAGCCCCTGCCGGCGCCGCAGGTAGGGATGGACCATGTTGCCCTGGATCGGGCCGGGGCGCACCAGCGCCACTTCGATGACGAGGTCGTAGAAGCAGGCCGGCCGCAAGCGCGGCAGCATGGCCATCTGCGCCCGCGACTCGACCTGGAACACGCCGACGGTGTCGGCGCGCGACACCATCGCGTAGGTGGCGGCGTCCTCGGCCGGCACGTCGGCCAGGCCGAACGGCGTGCCATGCCGCCGCGCCACGGCCGCCAGCATGCGGCGGATCGCCGAGAGCATGCCGAGCGCCAGCACGTCGACCTTCATCAGGCCCAGCGCGTCGATGTCGTCCTTGTCCCACTGGATCACGGTGCGGTCCGGCATGGCGGCGTTTTCCACCGGCACCAGGCGGTCGAGCCGGCCGCGCGCAATCACGAAGCCGCCGACATGCTGCGTCAGGTGGCGCGGAAAGCCGATCAGCATTTGCGCGATGCCCAGCCAGCGCTGCACCGCGGGATCCTCCGGATCGAGGCCGACCTCGGCACAGCGCTGCGCCAGTTCCTCGCGCTTTTCCCACCAGGCCAGGTTGCCGGCCAGGCGCTCGATCGCGGCCAGCGGAAAACCCAGCGCGCGACCGGCATCGCGCAAGGCGCCGCGCGTCCGATAGGTGATCACGGCGGCGGCTAGCGCGGCGCGTTCGCGGCCGTATTTGGCGTAGATGTACTGGATCACTTCCTCGCGCCGCTGGTGCTCGAAATCGACGTCGATGTCGGGCGGCTCGTTGCGCTCCTTCGAGACGAAGCGTTCGAACAGCATGCTGGCCCGCGCCGGATCGACCTCGGTGACGAACAGTGCGTAGCAAACCGCCGAGTTGGCCGCCGAGCCGCGTCCCTGGCACAGTATCCCCTGCGCTCGCGCCCAGGCCACGATGTCATGCACGGTGAGGAAATACGGCGCGTAGTTCATCTCGGCGATCAGCGCCAGTTCATGCTCGACCTGGGCCGCCACCTTGCCCGGCACGCCCGCCGGATAGCGCCGCGCCAGCCCCTCCTCGCTCAATCGTCGCAGCCAGGAATCCGGCGTCTGGCCGGCCGGCACCACCTCCTCGGGATATTCGTAGCGCAATTCGTCGAGCGAGAAGTCGCAAAGCGCCGCCACCTTCAACGTCTCGACCAGCAGTTCGGGCGGATACAGGCGGGCCAGCGCCAGGCGCGAGCGCAGATGGCGTTCGCCGTTGGGAAACAGCGCACCGCCCGCCAGCGCCACCGTGGTGTTGAAGCGCAGCGCGGTCAGCGCGTCCTGCAAGGGCCGACGCGAACGCAGGTGCATGTGCACGTCGCCCGCCGCCACCAGCGGCAGATGCACGGTCGCCGCCAGCGCGCGCAGGGCGGCCAGGCGCTCGCCATCGTCGGGGCGCAAATGCCGCTCGCAGGCGATCCAGGCGCGGCCGGCGAAGTGTTCGGCGAGCCAGCGCGCGTCGGCATCCCAATTCGCCGTGTCGCCAGCGCCGACTCTTGAACTCACCGTGGGTACCCACAGCGCCAGGCAATCCGGCACGCCATCGCCATCCCAACCGGCAAGGTCGGCGCGCGTCAGGCGATAGCTGCCTTTTTCGGCGCGGCGCCGGCCTAGCGTCACCAGTGCCGCGAGGTTGCCGTAGCCGGCGCGATTGCAGGCCAGCAGCACCAGCTTCATGCCGCAGGCGAGCTTAAGCTCGGTGCCGTGGATCAGCCTGAGCGGTGTATCGCGTGCCGCAAGGTGGGCCCGCACGCTGCCGGCAAAGCTGCACTCGTCGGTGACCGCCAGCGCCGTGTAGCCGAGTTCCACCGCGCGCGCCACCAGTTCCCCGGCGTGGGAGGCCCCGCGCAGGAAGCTGAAGTTGGAGACGCAATGGAGTTCGGCGTAGGCCGGCAGGGATGGCATGATCGCACGGATAGCTGTTCTTTTATACAGCTTATCAGATACTAGCCTGCCAACCAAAAGCCGCTTCCATTGATATCGATCAACAGACTCGAATCACCCACGCCTATGATTCCTCAAGATGCTTTGCAAGCTTTTGCATTCCACAAACGATAACGACAAGGGGATCATGATGAGGAAGACCATATTCGGGAGCCTGCTGGCACTCCTTTCCGTATTCCTGATATACGGCTGTACGGGTGGCGCGAAAACTTACCCGAACACTTCATTCAAGGGCGTGGTCGAGGACGGCAGCAAGGAGACCTTCCTCAAGGTCGCCAATGCCACGGTCTGGTTGATCCCCGCCACCGACATCGCCGCGATGGGCAAGACGCCGATCGAGGTCAAGAAGGATTCGCCGAACGACGAACCACTGGAAGACAGCCTCGCCGCCAATCGCGGGCGCTATCTGAACGCCAGGACCGATGACAAAGGCGAGTTCAATTTCGCCAATGTTCCCGGCGGCAAGTACTTCGTTTATGTCGAACCAGCCACCAGCAAGTACCTGCCGGGCGGCGACAAGTCGCGCAAGGCACTGGGTACCGATGAACTGGGTACCGCGCCGATGCTGATCAAGATCTCCGGCAACGTGCCGCCCGATGCCAAATACATCGGCAGTACCGCCTGCATCGAGTGCCACGAAGACCAGAAGCACATCACCAAAACCCTGCACCGGCTGGGCATGACGGTGATCGGCAAGCCGAGCAAGCTGCAGGATCATTCGCGCTTCCCGGAATTCAACAAGGGCCTGGACAAGCTCATGGCCGGCACAAAATTCTGGTTCTACGGTTTCGACAAAGGGCGCGGCTTCGACAAGTACCAGATCACCACCAAGGCGCCGGCAGATGCGGCGTCGGCAAGCTTTACCGCGACCTTCTACAAGGACACCGACGGCAAGCTCAAGCTGCGTACCGAGAATCTGCGGGACAGCGCGGACAAGCCCCGCACCTATACGGTCGATATGACCTACGGCGGCGGCCTCTACAAGCAGCGCTATCTGGTGCGCGTCGGCGCCAACCTGTTCCCCTTCGTGCAGTTCAACCAGAACGGCGATGACAGCTTTGCCGACCGTACCCGCAAGCCCTGGCGCGACTACCACGCCGACTGGTTCTACAACGAGGAAGCCAAAAAACTGATCGATCCGCCACCGGGCAAGTCCTTCGACAAGGAATGCGCGTCCTGCCATTACGCCGGCTATACGCTGACCAAAAACGCCAAGGGCGACTACATCGCCGGCGCCGCCAATGATCGCAATGGCGAACTGGACATCGACGGCGACGGCAAGCCCAACGAACTCAACCTGGGTTGCGAAACCTGCCACGGTCCCGGTTCTGTGCATGACAAGGCCAGGGAGATCGACATGCCGGCCACCATCGTGAGCCCCAACAAGCTCTCGGCGGAACGCGCCGACGTGCTGTGCGGACAGTGCCACAGCCGGCCCCAGGGCTTCCTCAACAACGACCAGCCGGTCAACAAGGACAACAAGATGATGTTGCCCGGCACTTCGCGTAACCGCTTCCTCACCGAATACACCACCCGGGCGGATGGCAAGGATGCCGATTTCTGGGCGGATGGGCTGCATTCAAAGAGCCACCACCAGCCCTATTCGGACCTCATCAAGGCCAAGAAGTACCGCAACGGTACCCAATTGGTCGCCTGCTCGGACTGCCATGATCCGCATGGCAACGGCAAGTCGCTGCACCAGTTGAAGCACGATCCGAAGACGTCCGAGGTGTGCACCGCATGTCACAAGAATCGCGATGACATGAAGGAGCACTTGGCTGACAAGGCGAAGTGCACGGTCGATCCGGCAAAGATCACCTGCATCGACTGCCACAACGCCAAGACGTCGCAAACCGGGGCCGGCTTCGGCAAAGGCCTGCTCAACAAGGACGGCAAGAACTACTGGGTCAATGACATCAGCTCACACGTCTATGATGTCCCGCGCAAGGACAACAAGGGCGTCAAGGGTGTCGAACCAGGCAAGGCCATGCCGATTCCCTATACCAATCAATGTGGCGCGGCCTGTCACGACACGAAGAACCTTTAGCCAGAACCAGGGTTCCGCAGCCATGAACCGCCGGCCAGACCGGCGGTTTTTTTATCCGTCTCCAAGGAAACGACACGCCTCGTTCCGGGTTTTGCGGGAAGTCCATCGATCGGTTTGTGCATAATGCTTGCCGGTGCAAACATCCATTGGTACATCGACCCCGCACAGGAGCTTCATCATGAAAAATACCGCACTGTTTCTCGGCCTCGCCTTCATCGGCACCGGCTCCGCACTCGCCGCCGATCCGGCGACCATAGACTGGGGCAAGATCCCGGTGGTGACGGTGCCGCTGTTCTATCCTGGCCAGTCCTCCTACGAATGGCTGCTGAGCGACGCCCACAAGGGCGCCGCCAAGGAAACCCGGCGCGGCGATGCCTGCACCTTCTGCCACGACGAACCCGACGGCGAGAAGGACATCGGCAACAACATCGTCGCCGGCAAGCGCCTCGAACCGACCCCGCCCAAAGGCAAGAATGGCCACATCGACCTCAAGGTCCAGGCCGCCTTCGACGACCGGAACGCCTACCTGCGCTTCCAGTGGAAAACCAACGGCAAGCCGGCCAACGACTACCCGGCCTACCGCTTCGACGGCAAGGAGTGGAAGTCCTACGGCGGCCCGCGCCTCCACCCCGACGTACGCGCCGGCAAGGAACCGGCGGTCTACGAAGATCGCGTCTCGATCATGCTCGACGACGGCAAGGTGCCGAACTTCGCCAAGCAGGGCTGCTGGCTGACCTGCCATGAAGGCGAGCGCGACATGCCGAATGTCGCAACCAAGGACGAAGTCGCCGCCAATCCCCTGCTCAAGGCGATCAAGAAACCCGACGTGCGCAAGTACCTGCCCGCCAGCCGCAACGATCCGGGCGACTGGAAGAGCGGGAAGAGCGTCGAGGAGATCAACAAGATCAAGGCCGAGGGCGGCTTCCTCGACCTGATCCAGTGGCGTTCGCACCGCACCAACCCGGTCGGCGGCGTCGATGACGGCTATGTGCTGGAATGGCGCAACTTCGACGCCGGCAAGAACCACTTCGCTTCCAACATGGACGGCGAAAAGAAGCAGCCGAAGTTCATGTTCGACGCCGCCAAGTACGGCGCCAAGGCGATGACGGCCGACGATTTCGGCAAGAAGGACAATTTCCTGATCAAGGGCGGCAATGCGGTGCCCTTCGACCCGAGCGCAGGCTGGAAGGAAGGCGACATCCTGCCGCAATACGTGCTGTCAGCCGCCGACGCGGCCGGCTCGGCCGCCGACAACAAGGGCAACGGGGTCTGGAAGGACGGCATGTGGACCGTGGTGGTGGTGCGCCCGCTGGGCCTCGCCAACCCTGATGACAAGGCGCTGAAGACCGGCGGCGTGTACAACGTCGGCTTCGCCGTCCATGACGACAACATCACCTCGCGCGGCCACCAGGTCGGCTGGGTGCGCACCCTGGGTCTGGGCGCCAAAGCCGACATCGAAGCCGTAAAACTGCCGTGAGGCAGCCGCGGCGTCAGCGTCCGCGCTGGCGCCGCGCCTCGAACAGGCAGATGCCGGCAGAGACGGAGACGTTGAGGCTCTCCACGCTGCCGTGCATCGGGATTTTCGCCAGTTCGTCGCAGGTCTCGCGCGTCAGGCGGCGCATGCCGTCGCCCTCGGCGCCGAGCACCCAGGCGCAGGGGCCTTTCTGGTCGATGGCATAGAGTTCCTTTTCCGCCTCGCCGGCGGCGCCGACGACCCAGATGCCGCGTTCCTGCATCTCGCGCAAGCTACGCGCGAGGTTGGTGACGACGATGTAGGGCACGGTGTCGGCGGCGCCGCTGGCGACCTTGATGACGGTGGCGTTGAGGCCGCAGGCCTTGTCCTTGGGCGCCACCACGGCGTGCGCGCCGGCCGCATCGGCGACGCGCAGGCAGGCGCCGAGGTTGTGCGGATCGGTGACGCCGTCCAGCACCAGCAGCAGCGGCGGCTCGGCGAGGCCATCGAGCACGTCGTCCAGCGTCACGTGCTTCGCCTGGGCGGCGACCTTCGCCACCACGCCCTGGTGCTGGCTGCCGCCGGCTAGGCCGTCGAGGCGCTTGGCATCCGACAGGATCACCCGCACGCCGTGGGCTTCGGCCAGCTTCAGCAGGTCGCGCATGCGGCCGTCCTGGCGGCCCTCGGCGACAGTGATTTCCTTCACGTCGTCGGCCGCATGGCGCAGCTTGGCGGTCACGGCGTGGAAGCCGTGTATCAGTCGCGTTTCACTCAATGCCTTCTCCTTTGACCACACGGACTTCCCGCTGCGGGAAGGGGATGAAGATACCGGCCTGCTTGAACTCGCGCCAGATCGCCAGGTTGATGTCGGAACGCAGCTGGCCCGTGCCGTTTTGCGGATCCGCGACCCAGAAGCCGAGTTCGAGGTTGATGCCGGAATCGGCGAATGCTGCCAGCAGGACTGCCGGTGCCGGATCGGCGAGCACGCGCGGCTGCGCCCTGGCCGCTGCCGCCATGATCGCCATCGCGCGTTCCAGGTCGCTGTCGTAGGCGACCTGCACCGGCAGTGCGATGCGCACCCGGGGATCGCTGTAGGACTCGTTCTGCACCACCGTACCGACCAGCAATTCGTTGGGAACGATGGCCTCCACTCCGGTGTTGCTCCTGACTACCGTGTAGCGCGTGGTGATGCGCGTCACTTCGCCGCGGTCGTTGCCGACCGAGATCACGTTGCCGATGCGTATGGAATTATCGAGCAGGATGATGAAACCCGAGACATAGTTGCTGGCGATCCGCTGCAATCCGAGGCCGAGGCCGACGCCGAGCGCGCCGCCGAACACCGAAAGCGTGGTGAGGTCGATGCCGACCATGGGCAGGCCGATCAGCACCGCGAGCAGGATCAGCAGCGCCTTGGACAGGCGCGCGAAAACCACGCGCAGGTTGCTGTCGAGCCCGGTCGCCGCATTGAGCCGCGCCTCGACCGCACCCGCGGCCCAAAGCGCCAGCAATACCGTGACCAGCACCGCGGCGATGCCCTGCAGCAGGTGCCACAGGGTGAGCTTCTGCTTGCCGGTGCTGAAGCTGATCGATTCCAGCATGTCGATCAGGTCGGGCAGCAGCCCGGTGATGTGCAGCGCGACGACGGCCCACACCAGGCCGGCGAAGATCCGTTCGAACTGGTGCAGCCAGCCGGCGCCTACCAGGCTCAGGCGCAGCACGTAGAACACCATGCGGATGATGGCCAGCGAGCCGAGCAAAGGCAGCGCCAGCGAGAACAGTCCGACGTGCATCCATTGCTGTGCCAGCGGGCGCACGGCCAGCAGCAGCAGCAGCGCCAGCAGCGGAAAGGCGATGCGCTTGAGGCCGCCGCGACCCAGTTCCCAGGCCCGTCCGGCGCCGACCGAGCGGCCCAGCAGCAGGCGCTCGCCGAGCTTGGCCAGCAGCAGGCAGGCCGCCAGCGTCGCCAGTTGCCAGATCAGGTCCGGCTCGCGCAAGTCGGCAAGTACGTGGCGCCAGATGCTGGCGAGTTCGTTTTGCGTCATCGGACCTCTCCACTCAGCCTTTCGGCGTCGTCGCGATGGCGCCGCCAGTTGTCGAGGTAGCGCCGCGCCAGCGCCGGGTTGCCGCGCAGGATCAGCAGGTTTTCCGCGATGCGCGCCTGCGCCGACCAGGTTAAATTGTAGCTGCCGGTGATGACGATGCCCTGATCGCCGCCGCCGTCGATCAGCAGCACCTTGTTGTGCGCGTTGCCATAGCGGGTTTCCAGCCAGACCGGGATGCCCTCCGCCGCCAGTTTCGGGATCAGCGAATTCTCGCCCTTGCGCACCATCTCGCGGTCGGCCAGGATCTCGACCGCCACGCCGCGCGCGCGCGCCTCCTGCAGCGCCCGCGCGATCGAACGGCTGGTCAGCAGGTAGGCCTGGACATGGATGCTCTGCCGCGCCTCGCCCAGCGTGCGCACGATGGCGCCTTCGGCATCGTCCCAGGGTGTAAACAAGACTTCGACCGTGCCTGTCGCCGGCAACGCCGTAGCACCAGCGCCGACTGTTGTTGCGCTGAAGAACAGCGCAACAGAAACAAGCACGGACCATCCCCCCAGCCCCCTTCGCAAGGAAGGGGGTGACCTTGGTTCGCGGCCTGCGGCCGCTCCATCATTGACGATCACTTGGCCCGTTCCAGTACCGCGGCATAGAAGCCGTCGGTGCCGTGCGTCTGCGGCGCCAGGCGCATGTCCTCGCCGCAGTCGATGGCGATGCCCTGCGCCGCCAGCACCTCGCGCGCCGACAGGCGGCGGTAGTCGGCATGGGCGGCGAGGAAGGCATTCACGACGTCCTCGTTCTCTTCGGCGAGGATGCTGCAGGTCGCATACACCAGGCGCCCGCCCGGCCGCAGCAGCTTGGCTGCGGCGGCGAGGATCGCGGCCTGCTTGGCACACAACTCATCGACGCTCTGCGGCGACTGGCGCCACTTGAGGTCGGGATTGCGGCGCAGGGTTCCCAGACCCGAACAGGGCGCATCGACCAGCACGCGGTCGACCTTGCCCTGCAGGCGCTTGACGCGCGCGTCGTTTTCGCCCGAGAGGCAGGCCGGATGCACGTTGGACAGGCCGGCGCGCGCGGCGCGCGGCTTGAGCTTGGCCAGGCGCTTGTCGGATACGTCGAATGCATACAGGCGCCCGGTGGAACGCATCATGGCGCCGAGGATCAGCGTCTTGCCGCCGGCGCCGGCGCAGAAGTCCACCACCATCTCGCTGCGTTTGGGCTGCAGCAGGAAACCCAGCAGTTGCGAGCCCTCGTCCTGCACCTCGATGCTGCCGTCGAGGTAGGCCGGGTGCTTGGCCAGGTAGGGCTTGGTCTTGAGGCGCAGGCCGAGCGGCGAGAAAGGCGTCGGCGTGGCGACGATGCCGTCGGCGGCAAGCCGCGCGATCACCGCCGCCGGCTCGGCCTTCAGGGTGTTCACGCGCAGGTCGAGCGGTGCCGGCGTGTTCAGCGCGCGCGCCAGCGCCATCAGGTCCTCGGCCGACATGCGCGGCGCCAGGCGCTCGACCAGCCAGTCGGGGAAATCCAGTTGCTCGGCCAGCGTCAGTTCCGGTTCCGGCTGGCGCCGGATCTCGGCCAGCCATTCGGCCTCGCCCGGCATCAGCGCGCCTTCGAGCTGGCGCTGCGACATGCCGCGCACGCGCGACAGCGAAAGCAGCACCAGTTCACGCGGCGAAATGCGGCGCGGGCCGGACGGCTTGGTTGCGCGCTTGGGGGTTGCGCCCGGCGCGAGGAAAGCCGGTTCCAGGTTCGGACCGCAGGCCGCCAGCCGCTCCAGCAGGCGCTTGCGCCGCAGCACGGCATAGGCCGTCTCGGCGATGAAGGCGCGGTCCTTCGCGCCGCTGCGGCGGGCGCGGAAGAAGGCTGACAGCGCGGCATCGGCCGGCTGGGTGAAGGTCAGCAATTGCGCCGTGGCGGCGACCGCCGCATTCAGCAGGTCGGCGGAAAGTCCGTCCGTGGCCGGCACCTCGCGGCCATCCGCGGTGCCCGGCCGCGATGCCGCTGCACCCCGTCGCGCGCCACCGCCTGCGCTGCGCGTGGGCCGCTGCGAGCGGCCCGGTTTCCTGTCGTCGTTCATGCCGGCTTTACCAAGAGTTGGAATTGCGGTTTCATTGCGTTTGCGCTGCTTCCGGCTCGTCCGCAACCTGGTCGAAGATCTCGCCCTTGCGGTCGATGAAGCGGATTTTCAGGGGCAGGCCGCGTGCGGCGGCGTCCGGGCCGATGCGCAGCCAGAGTTCTATCGTGTCGTCGCCGCTACGCGTTTTGACGCGTAGCGCGCGACGCTCGCCCGACTTCATTGCCAGGACTTCCTCGCCGAGCACCTCGAAGCGATAGTTCTCCAGCTTGCGCCCGGTGGCGATCGGCATTTCCAGCGGGCCGGAAATGGGTGACAGCAGCACCAGCTGGTAATACATGGACAGCATGTCCTGGCTACCGCCGACGACGGACTGGCGGCGGCCGGCATAGGTAACGGTGCGGCCCAGCCAGTCGAAACTCGCCGTGTCGATGCCGCCGGAGCGTTCGTGGCGGAATTCGCGCGGGCGCAGGCCGTCCTCGGTCACGTCGCCCTGGCTGCTCTGGAACACCTGCGCCGGCTTGAACACGGCGGCGAGGCCGGTGGTCTCGGTCAGGCTTTTCAGCCGGTAGCGGAAGCCGTCATGCTCCCAGCTGTGGATCGCCTGGCCGATGACGAAGCCGCCCTCGCCGCGCGTGATCACGTAGCGCAGGCTGCCCTTGCCCGGCAAAGCAGTTTTCGCCGGCACCGGCGCGGCAGGTTCGGGAGTCGGCGCTGGCGCCACGGCGACTGGAGCCGGCTCGACGACGGGCGGCGGCTCGACCGGGAGGGCGGGCGCCGGCTTGTCGGCCGCCAGCACGGGTTGCGCCGTCGTGGCCGGACGCGGCCGGGCGGCAGGCGGTTTTGGCAAGGGCTTGGCCTCGGGCGCCGGCTCGTTGCGCAGCGGAGGCTTGGCCAGCACCGCCTCGATGGTCTGCGGCGGTTCCGGCTCATGGGTGCCGGGCAACGTCCAGCCGGACCCGACCAGCGCGGCGGCATGCAGCAGGGCCGAGGCCACCAGGGCGAGCGCGAACGGCATGGCGGATTGCGGCCGCGCTCAGGCGGTGAGCGGCGCGTGCAGGGCGCCGGCCACCGGCAGCTCGCCGGCGAGGCGAGCGCGTCCGTCGACCAGTTGTAGACGGCCTTCGAGGAACCAGCGCGCGACGCGCGGGTAAAGCAGGTGTTCCTCGGCCAGCACGCGCCGGGCCAGGCTGGCGTCGTCGTCGTCGGCCTGGACCGGCACCGCCGCCTGGGCGACGATGGGACCGCCGTCGAGCGCCGGGGTCACGAAATGCACGCTGCAGCCATGCAGCCGAACTCCGGCGGCCAGCGCCTGGGCATGCGTCTTCACCCCGGGAAAGGCCGGCAGCAACGAAGGATGGATGTTCAGCATGCGGCCCTCGAAGCGGCGCACGAAGGCGTCGCCGAGGATGCGCATGAAGCCGGCCAGCAACACCAGGTCCGGCGCATGGCGCTCGATCTCGGCGGCCAGCGCGGCATCGAACTCCTCGCGCGAAGCAAAGCCGCGATGGTCGATCGCCGCCGTCGCAATCCCGCGCGCCGCCGCACCGGCGAGGCCGGCCGCATCCGGACGGTTGCTGATCACCGCCGCGCAGCTGCCAGGCAGCCCCGCGTCAAGCAAGGAGCCCATGTTGCTGCCGCGCCCGGAAATCAGGATGACGTAGCGCTTCATCGCCGCCTCGCGCCGGATCAGGAGGCGCGCGGCGCCAGGCGATGCCGCAGCCAGGCGAGGAAGATCGGCAGCAGGGACAAGCCGATGGTGCCGAAGACGATCAGCGAGAGGTTGGACTTGACCCAGGGGATGTTGCCGAACCAGTAGCCGGCCAGGCACAGCGAAAACACCCAGAGGAAAGCGCCGGCCAGGTCGAAGGCGAAGTAGCGTGGGTAGCTCATGTTGGCGACCCCGGCGACGAAGGGAGCGAAGGTGCGCACGAAGGGCATGAAGCGCGCCACCAGCATGGTCTTGCCGCCATGGGACTCGTAGTAGGAGTGGGCGATGTCGAAGCCCTTGCGATTGAAGAAGCGCGGATGCCTTTCGCCCCAGGCCAGGATGCGCTTGCCGGACCAGCGGCCGATCCAGTAGTTGGTGTTGTCGCCCAGGATCGCCGCAGAAAGCAGCACGGCGATCACGATATCGATCTGGAACGCGCCGCCACTGGTGGCGGCCAGCGCGCCCGCGACGAACAGCAGCGAATCGCCGGGCAGGAAGGGGGTGACGACGAGGCCGGTTTCGCAAAATACGATGAGGAACAGGATCGCGTAGATCCATGTACCGTATTGCGCCAGCAGCGCGGCCAAGTACTTGTCCACGTGCAGGATGATGTCGATGAACTGGGCAAGAATTTCCACGGGGCAGCGGTCGGGACGGAAAGGCGCGATTTTACCGGAAGCTATATGTCCCCGATCCCATTGATCGGGGACGGTATCCCGGCGATATGTCCCCGATCCCATTGAGCGGGGACGGTATCCCAGCGATAATCCGACCCCCATGGGAATCATCAAGCCGCTGCCGGACTTACTGATCAGCCAGATCGCAGCCGGCGAGGTGGTGGAACGCCCGGCCTCGGTACTCAAGGAACTGCTGGAAAACAGCCTCGACGCCGGCGCCACGCGCATCGACGTGCAGCTGGAAGAAGGCGGCGTACGCCTGATCCGCGTTGCCGACGACGGCGGCGGTATCGCCCCCGAGGACCTGCCGCTGGCGCTGGCGCGCCACGCCACCAGCAAGATCGCCAGCCTCGACGACCTGGAACGCGTCGGCAGCTATGGATTTCGCGGCGAGGCGCTGGCGTCCATCGCTTCCGTCGCCCGCGTCACCGTTTCGAGCCGGCATCCGTCGCAGCCGCACGCCTTCCGCCTGCGCAGCAATGCCGACAGCGCCGAACCGGCGGCGCTGGCGGCCGGCACCGTGATCGAGGTCGCCGACCTCTACTTCAACACCCCGGCGCGGCGCAAGTTCCTCAAGACCGAAGCCACCGAATTCGCGCACTGCGACGAAGTGCTGCGGCGCCTGGCGCTGGCGCGTCCCGACGTCGCCTTCACGCTGAGCCACAATGGCAGCGCAAAACGCCGTCTCGCCAGCGCCGACTTTTCGCATCGCGCCCGCGAAATCATCGGCGACGAATTTTTTCCGCAAGCGCGCCCGCTCGATGCCGTCGCCGGTCCGCTGCGCCTGTCCGGCCTCGCCGCGCTGCCCGCCTATTCGCGCGCCGGGCGCGACGAGCAGTACTTTTTCGTCAATGGTCGCTTCGTGCGCGACAAGCTGCTGACCCACGCCGCGCGCCAGGCCTGGGCCGACATCCTGCACGGCGCGCGCCACCCGGCCTACGTGCTGTTCCTCGAACTGGACCCGGCCGGCGTCGATGTGAACGTGCACCCGGCCAAGACCGAGGTGCGCTTTCGCGATGCGCGCGGCATCCACCAGTTCATCTTCCACGCCCTGCAGCGCACCCTGGCCACGCCGTTGGCGGCGGCGGGCGGCGACGAGGAAACGGCGGCGCCCCGCTTCGTCCCCGCCGCCTACCCGCAGGCGCGTCAGGGCAGCCTCGGCGTGGGCGAACCGGCGACGCGCGCCTACCTGGAGTTCGCCCGCGCCGCCTTCGCCGACGACGCGAACGCAGTGCCGCCGGCGACCGAAGGAAGCCCCGGTTGGGCGCCAACCCCCGGCTCGACCGAAGACGCGACGGCGCCGCTGCTCGGCTTTGCCATCGCCCAGTTGCATGGCATCTACATCCTGGCGCAGAACGCCGCCGGCCTGGTGCTGGTCGACATGCACGCCGCCCACGAACGCATCCTCTACGAGAAGCTGAAAACCGACATCGAGGCCGGGCCGCCGGCGACGCAGGCACTGCTGGTGCCGCTGCTGCTTGCGGCCAGCCCGGCCGAACTGGCCACCGTCGAGGAACAGGGCGAGACACTCGCCGCGCTGGGATTCGACATGGCCGCCGCCGGCCCGCGCGAAATCGCCGTGCGCCGCCTGCCGGCCCTGCTCGCCGGCGGCAAGGTCAATGACCTCGTGCGATCGCTGCTGCGCGACCTCGCCGAGCATCCGGCCAGCCGCGTAATTGAAACCCGGCGCAACGAACTGCTGGCGACCATGGCCTGCCACGGCGCGGTGCGCGCCCACCGCACGCTGGGCCTGATGGAAATGAACGCGCTGCTGCGCCAGATGGAAGCCACCGAGCGCGCCGACCAGTGCAACCACGGCCGGCCGACCTGGGTTCAGCTCTCGATGGCGGAACTCGACAAGCTGTTCATGCGCGGGCGCTGATGGCTCTGCCGCCGGCCATTCTGGTTGTCGGACCGACGGCGAGCGGCAAAACTTCGCTGGCCTTCGAACTGGCGACACGCTTTCCCTGTGACATCGTCAGCGTCGATTCGGCGCAGGTGTTCCGCGACATGAACGTCGGCACCGCGAAACCCGACGCGGCGACGCTGGCGCGCTTCCCGCATCGCCTGATCGACCTGATCACGCCCGAGCAACGCTACTCGGCGGCCGCCTTTCGCGCCGATGCCCTGCGCGAGATGGAAGACATCACCGCCGCCGGGCGCATCCCGCTGCTGGTCGGCGGCACCATGCTGTACGTGAAGGCACTGCGCGAGGGGCTCGCCGACCTGCCGCAGGCCGACGCCGCGTTGCGCGCCGGGATCGACGCCGAAGCCGCCGCGCGCGGCTGGCCGGCGCTGCATGCCGAACTGGCGACACTCGACCCGGAAACCGCGGCGCGGCTCAAGCCGACCGACGCCCAGCGCATCCAACGCGCGCTGGAAGTGCTGCGCCTTTCCGGCCGCAGCCTGGGCAGTTTCTTCGCCGAACAGGCGGCCAGCGTGCCGCCCTTCCGCCTGCTGAACCTGGCGCTGGTGCCCGACGACCGCAGCCTATTGCACCGGCGCATCGAGCAGCGCTTCGACGCCATGCTCAATGCCGGCCTGGTCGAGGAAGTCCTGCTGCTGCGCGAAAAGTACCGGCTCGATGCCGACCTTCCCTCGATGCGCTGCGTCGGCTATCGCCAGGTCTGGGACATGCTGGAAGGAACGCTGCCGCGCGCCGAATTGCGCGATCGCGGCGTCTTCGCCACGCGCCAGTTCGCCAAGCGGCAACTGACCTGGCTGCGTTCGATGGAGGGTTTGACGGTGCTCGACCCGCTGGCCGCAGACGCTCAAGCGCGCGTTACTGGCGCCGTCGAAAGGCATCTGGCGTAAGAGTCGGCGCTGGTGACACGGCGAGCGCCGTGCCGCCAGCGCCGACTTTTCAGGCGACGATGGTCTGCGCGCGGCCCTGGCGTTCTTCGATCAGGCCGATGTGGTGCACCTGCTCGCCCGCCGCCGCCAGCAGTTGCATGGCGACGCCGGCGTCGGCCTTGGCGACGATCACCACCATGCCGATGCCGCAGTTGAAGACGCGATGCATCTCGGCGTCGGCGACCTGGCCTTCCTTCTGCAGCCAGCGGAACAGCGGCGGCAGCGTCCAGTTGCCGCGATCGATGACGGCGGTCAGGTGCTCGGGCAGCACCCGCGGGATGTTCTCGGTGAGGCCGCCGCCCGTGATGTGCGCCATGCCCTTCACCGGCAGCGCCTGGATCAGCGCCAGCAGCGACTTGACGTAGATGCGCGTCGGCGCCATCACCGCATCGGCCAGCGCGACGCCGCCCAGGTCCAGTTCCAGATTGGGGGCAGCGCGCTCGATGATCTTGCGGATCAGCGAATAGCCGTTGGAATGCGCGCCAGAGGAGGCCAGTCCAAGCACCACGTCGCCGGCCTGGATCGAGCGGCCGTCGATGATCTGCGACTTCTCCACGGCGCCCACGGCGAAGCCGGCGAGGTCGTATTCGCCGTCCGGATACATGCTGGGCATTTCCGCGGTTTCGCCGCCGATCAGGGCGCAGCCGGCCAGTTCGCAGCCGCGCGCGATGCCTTCGACCACGGTGGCGGCGGTATTGACGTCGAGCCGGCCGCAGGCGAAGTAATCAAGGAAGAACAGCGGTTCGGCGCCCTGCACCAGGATGTCATTGACGCTCATCGCCACCAGGTCCTGCCCGACGGTGTCGTGACGGTGCCACTGGAAGGCCAGCTTGAGCTTGGTGCCGACGCCGTCCGTGCCGGAAACCAGCACCGGTTCGCGATACTTCTTCGAAATCTCGAACAGCGCGCCGAAGCCGCCGATGCCGGCCAGCACTTCGGGGCGCATGGTGCGCTTGGCCGCCGGCTTGATGCGTTCGACCAGCGCGTCGCCGGCATCGATATCGACACCGGCATCGCGGTAGGTGAGCGGTGATGAAGTATTGCTGGATGCAGTCAAGATGAAGTCCTTGGAATCTCGGGCCGAAAACACGGCAGGGGCGCGGATGCCGGCCGGATGGGCGATAATCGCCGCTTCCAACGACAGCCGAAGCGCATGATTTTACCGGAATTGCCCCCGTCGTCCGCTGACCCGCACAGCCATCGCCTGCAGGCCGCCCTGTGGATCGCGGCCGGGCTGGCGATCCTCGCGCTGCTGTATGCGCTGTCGCCGATCCTGACGCCCTTCCTGCTGGCGGGCATCCTCGCCTACATCTGCAATCCGGTCACCGACCGCCTTGCCGGCATGGGCCTGCCGCGCATGCTGGCCGTGGTGCTGGTGCTGCTCGCGCTGGCGGCGCTGAGCGCCGGGCTGATCCTGATCGTGCTGCCGCTGCTCTACGAGGAAGCCACCGTGCTGGCGGCGCGCACGCCCGAAGCGATGGCGCTGGCCAACGAGAAACTGGTGCCCTGGCTGCGGCAGAATTTCGGCATCCGCATCAAGTTCGACGCCGCCTCCCTGCAGAAGCTCGCCGCCGGCAACTGGGACACCGTGCAACTGATCCTCGAACGCATTTACAGCTCGCTCAAGATCGGCGGCGTCGCACTGGTCGGCGTGGTGGTTAACCTGCTGCTGACGCCGGTGGTGATGTTCTACCTGCTGCTCGACTGGCACGGCATGCTGGCCCGCTTCGGCGGCATCGTGCCGCGCCCCTGGCACGGCAAGCTCGGTCGCATCGCCGCCGACATCGACGCCGTGCTCTCGCAATACCTGCGCGGCCAGATCCTGGTGATGGCCATCCTCGCCGCGTACTACTGCGTCGCGCTGTGGCTGGCGGACATTCCATCGGCGTTTTCGATCGGCGTCACCACCGGCCTGCTGATCTTCATTCCCTACCTCGGCTATGCCACGGGCCTGATCCTGGCCCTGCTGGTCGCCGCGCTGCAGTTCGCCGGATGGGGACCGATCGTCGCCGTGCTGGTGGTGTATGGCATCGGCCAGATACTGGAAAGCTTCGTGCTGACGCCCTTCCTGGTCGGCGAGCGCATCGGCCTGCATCCGCTGGCGGTGATCTTCGCCCTGATGGCCTTCGGGCAGTTGTTCGGCTTCGTCGGCGTGCTGGCCGCGCTGCCGGCCTCCGCCGCCCTGCTGGTGGGCCTGCGCGAAGTGCGCGGCCTGTACCTCGCCAGCCGCTTCTACCGGGGCGCCTGACGCTCATGGCAGTGAGAACCATCCGCTGATGATGAAACACGCGAAAGGCGAATTGAAGGCCCGCCCCTCCCATCCGCTACGCGGCCCACGGCTGGCTTTGCACAGCCAGCCGGCTGCGGCGGCGCGACGCATGCGTCGCGACTTCCCGCCTCGCCCCCTCGCGGGGAGGCTATTGACCAGCTCGCTGCGCTCGACTATTTGCAGTCGCTCCGATCATGCTGCTTCACGCTAAATGAACACGCCGCAACGCCAGATGCTGCTCGACCTGAAGCCGGAGCAGGTGCCGAGCCTGGACAACTTCGTCACCGGCAGCAATGTCGAGCTGGTCGAGCGTCTGCGTGGCCTCGCCGACGCGCGCAGCTTCGAGGCGATCTACCTGTGGGGCAGCCAGGGCTGCGGAAAGAGCCACCTGCTCGCGGCCACCGCCGAAAGCGCCCGCGCGCAGCGGCCGGTGGTGAGCCTGGACGGCGCCAGGGCCGGCGCCGAACTGATGCTGACGCCGGGCTGCCTGCTGGTGATCGACGATGTTGGCCAACTCGGCGGCGAGGCGCAGATCGCCCTCTTCCGCGCCTTCAACGCGGCCCGCTTCCTCGGCCTCGCCATGCTGCTGTCCGGCGACGAGCCGCCCTTGCGGCTGGCGCTGCGCGAAGACCTGCGCACCCGCATCGGACAGACCCTGATCTACGAAATCCACGCCCTGTCCGACGAGGAAAAGGCCGCCGCCCTGCGCCGCCATGCCATCGAGCGCGGCATGCTGATGGACCCCGGCGTGGTGCACTACCTGCTGCGCCACGGCCGCCGCGACCTGCCGTCGCTGATGGCCATGCTCGGCAGCCTGGACCGCGCCTCGCTGGAACAGAAGCGCCCGCCCACGCTGCCGCTGCTGCGCGAACTGATGCAAACCTCTTTCGACCTGGAAAAAGAATGAAACTCGCCTTATTCGACCTCGACAACACCCTGCTCAACGGCGATTCGGATTTCGAGTGGGCGCAATTCCTGATCGGCAAGGGCGTGCTCGACCGCGAAGTGCATGAAGCGCGCAACCTCGAATTCTTCGAGCAATACAAGGCCGGCACGCTCGACATCCATGCCTTCCTCGATTTCCAGCTGGCGCCGCTGGCACGCCACCCGCGCGCCGAACTCGACGCCTGGCACGCCGACTTCCTCGCCGCGCGCATCCGCCCACTGATCTCCCCGGCTGCGCGCGCGCTGGTGCGAAGTCACGCCGAGGCAGGCGACCTGCTGGCCATCGTCACCGCCACCAACAGCTTCGTCACCGGCCCCATCGCCCGCGAATTCGGCATCCCGCACCTGATCGCCACCATCCCGGCGCAGGAAAACGGTCGCTTCACCGGCAAGCCGCGCGGCCTGCCCTCCTTCCGCGAAGGCAAGATCACGCGCGTCGAAGCCTGGCTCGAATCGCTCGGCATGTGGCTCGGCGGCTTCGAGCAGAGCTGGTTCTACAGCGATTCCCTGAACGACCTGCCGCTGCTGGAAAAGGTCACCCATCCGGTGGCGGTCGATGCCGACCCGACCCTGGCCAAGGTCGCCGACCAGCGCGACTGGCTACGCATCAGCCTGCGCGGCTGACCGCGGCCGGACTGCCGCGCAAACAGGCAGCCCGCCGCGGGCGAATCGGGTATACTCCGCCCCCTGCTAACGGCCGTGGGTTTTACGACATCGCCGTTTTCGGAGACGTGGCCGAGTGGTCGAAGGCACACCCCTGCTAAGGGTGCATCTGGGCAAAACCTGGATCCAGGGTTCGAATCCCTGCGTCTCCGCCAGAGAACCAAGCAAAACGCCCCTTTCCGGGGCGTTTTGCTTTCCGGCCACGCCTGCGAATCCAGCGTGATTCAAGTCGCGTCGCCTCGGGGCCCCCTGATCGCCGGACGGATCGCCAGTGACAGTATCGGACCGGTCATTAATCCACTACGCATTGGCCACGGATACGGCTTGCAAAGGCGAGACCAGCGGACTAAGCTTCAAGTAGTCGCAGGGGGGCGCAATGTCAGCAATTTCGTCAATCTCGAGTACCAACCTGAACGCGATTCGACAGGCGCAGGCGAACGTCGCCAATGCGGATGACTATGCGCGATCGTTGCAAAGCATGAGCAGGGAAGCCGAGCGCGCGCTGAATCAGGCCCAGGCCAACGCCGACGCCATCGCCGCGGAATCGGACCAGGCCCAAGCGGCTGCCGTGCGTGCACGCCAGCGGCTGGCAGCGATCGGCGGTATCGGCGGCTTCATCGATACGATGGCATAAGCCGCAAAGCAGAGAGGAAAGACAATCATGGCTTCGAGCGAAATCAGTTCCGTGACCGCCCAGTCACCGCAGGTACAACAGCCGCGCCAATCGAACCAGCCGGAGGCCGCGAAAAAGGACATCAGCGAGGCCGAGCGCGAAAGGCAGTTGCGGGCGCAGCAACAGGCGCAGGCGCAAGCACAGGAACAAAAGCCGGTGACCAATACTCAGGGGCAGGTCACGGGCACCATCATCAACACCACGGCCTGAACCCAGACCATGGCGGGAGCAGGACTCCCGTAACGCGCGCCTGCTTGCTTGGGCCGTTTGTTGTTGGTCTGGCGCCGACCACGCGCGCCAGCGAAGCGCAAAGCGCTGTAGCGCCCCAATACGGTTCGACATTCGCCCCGAGCCCGGCGTACGGAGCCGGCTCCGTGGCCAATGGTTCGACAGACTCACGGTTCAGTCAGAACGTGGCTTCAGGTCGACTGAAGCCAGCTCAATGCCATGACAAGCCACGCATCACGACCAGTGACGCGGAACGCTTCCAGGACGAATGACGTTCGCCGTCAGCCCGAACGCCCGTTGCCCAGCCCGTGCTTGTCCATCCGGTAGCGCAGGGTGTCGCGGCTGACACCCAGTTCGCGCGCGGCCTTCGAGACGTTGCCGCCGGACACGGCGAGCGCCTGCAGCAGCATTTCGCGCTCGACGCGGTCGAGCGTCGAGCCGCCATCGGCGGGATCGGCTGCGCTGGCGATCGTTGCAGTCGCCGCTCCTGGCGGCGCGGTCGGGGCTGCGGCGGGCAGCGCGGACTGCGGCAGCATCAGCGCCCCGGCGGCGATCACGTCGGCGCCGGCCAGCAACACCGCCTGCTCGACCACGTTGCGCAATTCGCGCACGTTGCCGGGCCAGGCGTGCGCGGCCAGCGCGGCTTCGGCGGTGGAATCGAAGCGGATGCCGGGTTTGCGGTAGCGGCGCGCGAATTCGGCGAGGAAGTGGCGCGCCAGCACAAGCGCATCGCCGTCGCGGTCGCGCAGGGCCGGCACGCGAATCTTGAGCACGGCCAGTCGGAAGTAGAGGTCGGCGCGGAACGCGCCCTGGCGTATCCGCTCTTCGAGGTCCTGGTTGGTCGCGGCGAGCACGCAGACATCCACCTTGCGCTCCTGCAATGAGCCGACGCGGCGCAGCTTGCCGTCCTCGATCACCTTGAGCAGCTTGGCCTGCATGCCGACATCCATTTCGCCGATTTCGTCGAGGAACAGCGTGCCGCCGTCGGCGGCTTCGATCAGGCCGTGCTTGCGTTCCTTGGCGTCGGTAAAGGCGCCGCGCTCGTGGCCGAAGAGTTCGGATTCGAGCAGGTTGGCCGGAATCGCGGCGCAGTTGATTTCGATGAAGGGACGGTCGCGCCGGGCACTGCCGAAATGGCAGGCGCGAGCGACCAGTTCCTTGCCGGTGCCGGTCTCGCCGATGATCAGGACCGGCGGCACGGCGCCCTCGACATCGACATCGGCGATGCGCGCGATGCGTTCCCTGAGCTCCTGCATCACCGCGCTGTCGCCGACGATGGCGCCTAGGCCGCCAGCGCCGCGCTCGCGCGTTTCGTAATACTGCAGGCGCGTGGCTTCCAGCTGGCGCTGCGCCAGTTGCACCAGGCGCTGGCGCAGGTCGCCGAGCGCGACGGGCTTGGTCAGCAGGTCGTTGGCGCCGGCCTTCATCGCCTCAACCGCGAGTTCGATGCTGCCATGGCCGGTGATCATAAGGATGGGCACTGCGGCGTCCAGCGCACGGATGCGGGCGATCACCGTCAGGCCGTCGATGTCCGGCAGGCGGAAATCGAGCACCACCGCGTCCGGCGAGCATTCGGCGAAAGCGCTGATGCCGGCGCCGCCGGTGGCCGCCGTGCGCACCGTGTGGCCGCCCTTTTCGAGGAACTTGGCGGCGTTCTTGGAGAATGTCTCTTCGTCGTCGACGATCAGGAAGGTCGCCATGGTTCAGGCCCTGGGCAAAACTACGCTGACGACCGTGCCGCCCGCCTCGCCGGCGCCCAGCGCCAGCGTGCCACCGTAGCGCTCGACCACCCGGCGTGCCAGCGGCAGCCCGAGGCCGAGGCCCTTGGGCTTGGTCGTGAAAAACGGACGGAACACCTGCTCGCGGATGTCGGGCGCGATGCCGGCGCCGTGGTCCGCGATGTCCACCCTCAATCGATTGCCGTCATGATCGGCCAGCCTGACCCGGCAACGGCCGCCGGCCTGCATGGCTTCCGCCGCATTGCTCAGCAGGCTGTCGAAGACCTGCCGCAGCAGCGCCATGTCGGCGGCAACGATGGGCTTGGCCGCCGCGCATTCGCAGACCAGCGCCAAGCCCTGCCGCTCGAAGGCCGGCAGGTGGTCGGCGACGCAGCGCACCAGCAGTTCGCCAAGGTCGCCCGGGGCGCCGGATTGCATCGCCTTGCCGGAAAAATTCAGCAGCTCGACGATGCGCGCCGAGATCCGATCGACTTCGCGGATGATGTCCTGGGCCTGCTCCGAACAATCCTCGGTCGGCGCTTCGAGCGCGAGTTCCGCAGCGGAGCGGATCGACGACAGCGGGTTGCGGATGTTGTGCGCCACGGACGAGGTCAGTTCGCCGACCACGGCCAGGGTCTCGGCCTCAACCAGGCGCGAATGTTGCAACTGAATGGTGCTGTCGGCGCGGCGGATCATCCAGAACAAAGTTAGGTAGAGCAGCAACGCGCTGCCCAGCGCCGTCAGGCCGACCTGCACCCGCCCTTCGTTGATCGCTTCCGAGAGCGCCAGCGGCGCCTTGTAGAGCTCGACGACACCGACTACCTGGCCGTCGGGGCGCTTCACCGGAATGTAGCTTTCGACGAAGAATTCGATCGACGGATTGAGCCCCTCGTGCTCGCGCTTTTCCTGGCTCGACGGCGTGATGCGTCCGGCATGGACGACGAGTTCGCCCTTCATGGCATCGTCGAGTTCGTCGTTGTCGGCGAAACGGCGACCGATCAACTGTGGATCGCTGGACCAGAGGACGGACCGGTCCTGGCCGAAGACGTTGGCGCGCAGCACGTCGCGCATGGTGGACAGGTGTTCCACGGTGTTGCGAAAGCGCGCGGCAAGTTCCGGGTCACCCGGCCGCGTAAGGAACTCGAGCGAGCCGTCGGCGACCATGATGTTCTGCACGAATTCGCGGCTGATCGAGGCCTCGCGCTGAAACAGGTGGCTGTTGAGGAAGTTGGAGATCAGCCAGGCGTTGGCCAGCGCGATCGCGGCAATGACGATCGGGCTGAGCCAGGCGAACCAGCGCAGCAGGTTGAAAGGTTTGCCGTGTTCCCCGTTTGCCATTGCCTCTACCTTGAATTCCCCGTCCCGGACGCGCCGTGATTTACCAGCTTATCGCATACCCCAGCGAGACCTGGCGATAGCGGTTTTCGTACAGTGCCAGGTTCGCGCGATTGGTGGCGGCGATCGCCTCGAACTTCAGGGTTTGTCCCGGCGCGACTTCATAGGCGGCGCCGAATTCGACCGTGGTCGCGCGGTCGCGGCGCGCCGGCAGGCCGGGCAGCGGCGTGTCGTCGAACACGGCGGATTGCCATGACATGCCCGCGCTCCAGCCGATGCCCCATTGCTTGCGGTCCAGCGACACCCGGAAGAACGCGTTGCGATTCGCCAGTTCGGCGAAGCCGCGATCGTTGCGCTCGCGGCCGACGGCGATCTCGAGGTCGATCGCATCGATGCCCGGCAAGGGCTCGACCTGGCGTCGCTTCACCATGAACAGGGTGGCGGTCGAATCGAGGTCGACCAAGTCATCCCAATGGCGATTGGTGCCGCGATCGAGGAACAGCAGCCAGTGATTGCCGGCAAGATCGCCGACGGCCCAGTCGGCATGCCAGCCGCGTACCGAGCGGAAGCGTTCGCCGGCCACCTCGATCCGCTGCAGGTTGGGACCGATGCCGAAGTAGCCACCGGCGAAGGGGGTGCGCAGCATCGGATTGACCGATGCCATGGCGAAATCGAGCGCCTGCACGCCCGGCGCCCGCTTGTAGTGAATGTCCCCGCCCAGGGTCAGTCGCGAATCCGCGCCGATGGCCCAGTCGGTGAATCCGCTGATGCCTCCCTGGTAATGCGTTCCGGCCAGGCGATCGAAGCCGTCGAGCCGGATCAGCACGCCTTCGGGCGAGATACGGACCAGCGGCGACGTCTGCGACTCGTGGCCGATGCCGAACTCGGCGGCGAAGTTCGTCGTGGTCGGCGGCCCGGCTACCGGACCGGCGACTTCGGCCAGTGCCGGCAAGGCCAGGGCAAAGCCAAGCGCCGCCAGGCCTCGGGCTGCGCGACCGGCCAGCGAAGCGACGATCAGACGCCCTTGCGACAGACCTGCTTGTAGGTATTGGTGTTGTTCACGGAGGAAACCAGCACCCAGGTGCATTTGACGCCGTGACCCAGGCTGTTGCTGTTCTTCGCAGCGGCCGGGGTCACCATCGGCAGGGTCAGAAGCGATGCGGCGATCAGGTAGGAAACGATTTGCGTGGCGACGTTGTTCATGATGGTTCTCCATTGGGGTCAGGGTCTTCGGGCTTGAATCCCGGTCACACCAGACTCCATCGGAGCCGGTGTTGCCCCACTGGTATGCAGAAACGGTGCCAGCCTGGAACGTGCTCACAAGAAACTGATTTATATATGAAATAAAAAGTCGCATCATGCGAACCGGGAGTCGCCCCCTGATTTGCCCCACCGCAAATGGGTGATATGACCCAGAATTTGGTGAGGGGCCAGATTACCTCGCATTGCAAGCGACGAGGACGGAATAACGGCTGTCGCCGTGCGTGGCCGGCACGATTCAGGACGGATGGTCACGTGCCGTGGCCCGATCCGGCGAACGGCGCGGAACGCCACTGCCCGACGAAGGCTGTTGCAGCCGGCAGCCAGTCCAGAAAATCCTCGCGGAAACCCTCCGCATCGGCCAGAAACTCGCTTTCGCCGCCGGCCAGCGGATTGGGACGCCGCGCGCGGCGCGCCATGCGAGCGAGCACGTCGGCGATGCCGTCGATCCGCGCATAGCCGTGGAACCAGTCTTCGGACGCCATCAGGCTCAGGGCGTAGTGCGCGTCCTGCGGCAGGTCCGCGAAGCGCTCGGCGACCTGCCGATAGACGCCGTGGCGGTACTCGGCGAAGGGTTGGGGGTGCAGTTGCGCCCACTCGCGCGCCAGCAGGTGGTCGTAGAAGATGTCGACCAGCACGCCGGCATAGCGGCGGCGCGCCGGCGAAACCCTCGCACGACTGCGGCGGAAGGCCGGATGGGTCTCGGCATGGCTGTCGATGGCGCGATGCAGGGCGACGCCGCGCGCCAGGTCGGGCGGCAGGCGGCCGGGCAGCGGTCCCTTGATCCAGTCGCCGACGACGCCGCCGACGACCATGGCGGGCGCGTCACCGGCCAGCAGGGCGTGGGCGAGGAAGTTCACGAGGGGCTCGGGAGATTTGCATTGCCCGGTATTATCCGTCCATGGACAAACTGCTTACCACCCTCGAAACGCAATCCGGCGACCGTCCGGCGTTTTCCGTGATCTGGATGCACGGCCTCGGCGCCGACGGCTCGGACTTCGAGCCCGTGGTGCCGCATCTGGGCCTCGACGACGAGCCGGGCGTGCGCTTCGTCTTTCCCAATGCCCCGGCCATCCCGGTCACCTGCAACGGCGGCTACGTGATGCCGGCCTGGTACGACATCATCACGCTGGACAGCACGACGCGTACCGTCGACGAAGCCGGCATCCTGCGCAGCCGGACCGCGATCCGGCGCCTGATCGAGCGCGAGAACCTGCGCGGCGTGCCCAGCGAACGCATCTTCCTCGCCGGCTTCTCGCAGGGCGGCGCGATCGCCTACGCCACGGCCCTGACGCACGCCGAGCGCCTAGCCGGCATCATCGCCCTGTCGACCTACATCCCGACGCCGCAATTGATCGAGACCGAAGCCACCGCCGTCAACGCCGTCCTGCCGATTTTCGCCGCCCACGGCACGGAGGACGACGTGGTGTCACCCGCACTCGGCACCCGCGCGCGCGATCTGGTGCAGCGTCTCGGCCATAACGTGGAATGGCACGAGTACCCGATGCCGCATTCGGTGTGCATCGAAGAGATCATCGACATCGGCGCCTGGCTGCGGGAGCGCATGAACGGCATCGCGACCGCGAAATCGCCGTAGTACCAGCGCCGTCCCGCGGGATACCGCTTCGCATAACTTTTCTCAGAGCCGGCGCAGCGCCTCCCGCACCAGCGGCTTGAGCTGCGCCTCCTCGGCCGTGCCGAGGCAGGCCAGGATCTGCTGGCGCATGCGCGGCTCCCAACTGCGGCGCAGGTGGTTGGCCACATCGGCCACGGCCTGCTCGCGATCCGGCATGGCCTCGAAGAAGGCGCCGATCTGATTGGCCATGGCGATCAGCTTTTCCAGTTTCATGCTGTCAGCTCCGTTACATGGCAGGCCCGCGTGTAGGCCACGCAGGTATCGCCACGCAAAAAGCCGAACAGGGCGAGATTGAATTTCTCCGCAAGACTCACCGCCGTCGCGGTCGGCGCAGACACCGCCGCCAGCGTGCCGACACCCAGCGCGACGGCCTTCTGCACCATCTCGACGCTGGCGCGGCTGGTGATGATCAGCGCATCGCCGGATGCATCTACCGCGTCACGCGCCAGCGCACCCAGCGTCTTGTCCAGCGCGTTGTGGCGGCCGACATCCTCGCGCACGTGGCTGATCGCGCCATCGCGCCCGACGCGACAGGCCGCATGCGTGGCGCCGGTGGCCTGCTGCAGGCGCTGCTGCGCCGGCAAAGCGCGTATCCCGGCATAAAGCGCGTTGAGCGGGAAGGGATTGCCTTCCGGCAGCGGCGCCAGTTCGCGCAGCACCTGGTCGAGGCTCTCGGTGCCGCACAGGCCGCAGCCGGTGCGCCCGGCAAGGCTGCGGCGGCGTTCCTTGAGCCGCATGAAATCACCTGCCGCGATTTCGATCCTGAGCGTGATGCCGGCCGCCGCTTCCTCGATCTCGATGCCGAAGACGTCGCCGCGCCGCGCCACGATGCCCTCGGACAGGCTGAAGCCGACGGAGAAGTCCTCTAGGTCAGCGGGGGTCGCCAGCATCACCGCGTGGCTGATGCCGTTGTACTCGAAGGCGACCGGCGTCTCGACCGCCAGTTGGTCGCCGCTCGCGACGCCATCGCGCCAGACGCCGCGCTGCTCGACGGCTTTCATGCGCCGCTGGACCGCGATACCTGCACCGCCGTGACCTTGTACTCGGGGCAGTTGGTGGCCCAGTCGGAGTTCTCGGTGGTGATGATATTGGCGCCGGATTCGGGAAAGTGGAAGGTGGTGTAGACCACGCCCGGCGCCACTCGCTCGGTCACGGTGGCCGGCAGCAGCGTGCGGCCGACGCGCGATTCGACGGCGACGCGATCGCCCTCGCGGATGCCGCGTTCCTCGGCGTCGTGCGGATGGATCTCCAGCAGGTCGGCCGCGTAAAAGTCGGTGTTGGCGGTACGGCGCGTCTGCGCCCCGACGTTGTACTGCGAGAGCACGCGACCGGTGGTGAGCAGCAAGGGGAAACGGCGCGTGATCTTCTCGTCGGTCGGCACGTACTGGGTGATCAGGAAGCGCCCCTTGCCACGCACGAAGCCATCGACGTGCATGGTCGGCGTGCCTTCCGGCGCGGCGTCGTTGCAGGGCCACTGAATCGAGCCCAAGTGATCGAGCCTGTCGTAGCTGACGCCGGTGAAAGTAGGCGTCAGGCGCGCGATCTCGTCCATGATCTGGCTCGGATGCTCGTAGTGCATCTGGTAGCCCAGGGCCTTGGCCAGCGCCAGCGTGGTTTCCCAGTCGGCCTTGCCGGCCAGCGGCGGCATGACGCGGCGCACGCGCGAGATGCGGCGCTCGGCATTGGTGAAGGGGCCATCCTTTTCGAGGAAGGAGGCGCCGGGCAGGAAGACGTGGGCGTACTTCGCGGTTTCGTTGAGGAACAGGTCCTGAACCACCACGCATTCCATGGCCGACAGCGCCGCCGTGACGTGATGGGTGTCGGGGTCCGATTGCGCCGGGTCCTCGCCCTGGCAGTAGAGGCCCAGGAAGGAACCGTCGAGCGCGGCGTCGAGCATGTTGGGGATGCGCAGGCCGGGTTCGGACTGGATTTGCACGCCCCAATCGCGTTCGAACAGCTCGCGCGTCGCCGTGTCCGAGACATGGCGATAGCCGGGCAGTTCATGCGGGAAGCTGCCCATGTCGCAGGAGCCCTGCACGTTGTTCTGGCCGCGCAGCGGATTGACGCCGACGCCCTCGCGGCCGACGTTGCCGGTGGCCATGGCGAGGTTGGCGATGGCGATCACGGCGGTCGAGCCCTGCGAATGTTCGGTGACGCCCAAACCGTAGTAGATCGCCGCATTGCCGCCGGTGGCATAGAGCCGCGCGGCCGCGCGAACTGCGGCGGCCGGCACGCCGCTGGCGGCTTCCAGCGCTTCGGGCGAATTCTCGGGCCGCGCCGCGAACTCGCGCCAGTCGGCAAATGCCTTCGCTTCGCAACGCTCGGCGACGAAAGCCTCATCGACCAGGCCCTCGCTGACGATGACATGGGCCATGGCCGAGAGCACCGCGACGTTGGTGCCGGGCCGCAGTTGCAAGTGATGGGCGGCGCGCACGTGCGGGGAGCTGACCAGGTCGATGGCGCGCGGGTCGATCACGATCAGCTGCGCGCCTTCGCGCACGCGGCGCTTGAGGCGCGAGGCGAACACCGGATGGGCGTCGCTCGGATTGGCACCGATCACGACGATGACATCGGCCTGTTCGACCGACTTGAAGGTCTGCGTCCCGGCCGATTCGCCCAGGGTCTGCTTGAGCCCGTAGCCGGTGGGCGAATGGCAGACGCGGGCGCAGGTGTCCACGTTGTTGTTGCCGAAGGCGGTACGCAACAGCTTCTGCAACAGGTAATCCTCTTCGTTGGTGCAGCGGCTGGAGACGATTGCGCCGATCGAATTGCGGCCGTGCTTGTCCTGGATGCGGCGGAACTCGCTCGCGGCGTGGCTCAGCGCCTCCTCCCACGACACCTCGCGCCAGGGATCGCTGATCTTCGCCCGGATCATGGGTTTGGTGATGCGGTCCGGGTGCGTCGCATAGCCCCAGGCGAAGCGGCCCTTGACGCAGGCGTGGCCCTCGTTGGCGCGGCCCTCGTCGGCCGGCACCATGCGCACCACCTGGTTGCCCTTCACCTCGGCGCGGAAGCCGCAGCCGACGCCGCAATAGGCGCAGGTGGTGGCTACGCTGCGCTCGGCCTGGCCCTGCTCGACGACGGTCTTTTCGACCAGCGTCGCCGTCGGGCAGGCCTTGACGCAGGCGCCGCAGGAGACGCAGT
>JACRIY010000054.1 GCA_016235805.1 Rhodocyclales bacterium | reverse complement strand
GGCAAGACCGTCAGCGTCAAGTTCAAGGCCGACAAGGAAGGTGTCTATCCCTACTATTGCACGGAGTTCTGCTCCGCCCTGCACCTGGAGATGATGGGCTACCTGCTGGTCAAGCCGAAGGGCTGGAAGCCGACCAAGACCGAACTGGCCAAGGGCAGCTACACGGAAGCGGACTACAAGGCGACCGTGAAGAAGGTGGCCGACACCCAGGCGATCATCGACTCCGTCGTGGCCTATATCACCAGCGTCAACTACAAGGACTTCCCGGATGTCGTGGCGATGGTGGAGGACGCCTTCGACCAGCTGGGCAAGACCAAGGGCCTGAAGGAGAAGCATGAAGGCTTCGCCGCCAAGAAGGATTGGGAGAACGCCAACCTGTGGGCCGAGCAGATCTGGCAATACCAGGTCAAGACCGCCGACCTCGGTCTGCGCGCCAAGACCTACCTCGAGCAGAACGGAGCCAAGAAGGTCAAGTAATTAACGCAGGTCAATGCAGGTCACAGGGGGCGGAGCTACTCTGCCCCCTGTTCATTTTGACGAAAGGAATACCCATGACATTCAAATTGATTCTTGCGGCTACGACCGCGCTGGCATTCGCCGCTCCCGCCCTCGCCGACGGCAAGGCGCTCTACCTGGAAAAGACCTGCGTCGCCTGCCACGGCAAGGAGGCCAAGAAGCCGCTGACGCCCGAGTATCCGAAGCTCGCCGGCCAGAACGCCAAATACGCCGAGCGCCAGATGCTCGACATCAAGAGCGGCGCGCGCGCCAATGGCAACTCCGCCGCGATGAAGGGCGTCATGCATCTGGTATCGGATGAGGAAATCAAGGAGCTGGCCAAGTACCTCTCCGAGATCAAGTAGCGCGAATTGATCTGGCGCAAGTCGGCCGGTTTGTCCGGTTGATGAGTATCAATGAACTCTTATGTTCCAGATGACATCATTCGCCAACCCCAACACATCCATGAGGAAACAGACATGTTCAAGATTTTGACCCTTGCCCTATCCGTGGCCCTGATCCCGTCAATCGCGTTGGCGGCGCCACCGGCGCCCAAGGCGGCCGGCATCGAATCCAAGGACTACCAGTGGGCGAAGATGGAGGGCGAACTCAAGGAAGCTTTGGACAAGAAGGGCGACGTCAAGCGTGGCAAGGAAACCTACGAGATCTGCGGCGCCTGCCACCTGCCCAGCGGCGCCGGCCGTCCCGACGGCACCTTTCCCCAGCTCGCCGGCCAGCACACGACGGTGCTGATCAAGCAGATGGCCGACATCCGTGTCGGCCTGCGCGACAACCCGACGATGTATCCCTTCGCCAAGGAAATGACCGATCCGCAGGATCTGGCCGACACCGCCGCCTACATCCAGTCCCTGTGCATTCCCATCGACCATGGCAAGTACGAGGGCCCCGATGCTGCCAAACAGATCTCGGCCGGCAAGGAACTCTATGAAAAGCAGTGCGTCGAGTGCCACAAGGCCAACGGCGAAGGCGTCAAGGAAAAGTTCTATCCGGTGCTCGCCGGCCAGCACTACAAGTACCTGCTGCGCCAGATGACCGAGATTCGCGACGGACATCGCCGCAACGCCAATCCGGACATGGTCAAGATCATCAAGCCTTACACCAACGAACAACTGGTGGCGATCTCGGCCTACCAGTCCAGTCTCGCCATGCCCGGCGCGATGTGCAAGGCCGGTCCCGCCGCCAAGGGTGGCAAGAAGAAATAAAAGCGATCCGAAGCGTCCGCGCTCCACCGGAGCGCGGAACGCAGGCGGACGGAAACCTCCCCCGACATCGAGCACACCATGCAAGACCAGAAAAAACAGAACCGACTGATCACTGCACTGACGCTGATCGCCCTGGCGGCACTGATCGCCTCCTATTTTTCGCCGATCTGGTGGGTGTCGCTGACGGCGCCCAACTACCCCAAGGATGCGTTCCCGGACGGCATCCGCATCCATTTTCATTTCGATGGTGTCTATAACGGCTGCCGCGCCGCCGGCAAGGGCACGCGCATGGCCAACGAAGTCCTGCAGAAGGACCTCGACCATACCGTGGAGCGCTACAACCCCATCCTCGACCAGCAGAAGAACGTCAACAAGGATGCCGAGGGCCTCGACTGCGTGCACGAGATGAACACCATCAATCATTACGTCGGCATGTTCCCGATCTCGACCGGGGCGCCGGTGGAAAAGCCGATGGCCAAGTTTTTCTTCGGCTTCTTTGCGGTCATGCTGCTGGGCTTCATGACCCCCGAAGGGCGCAAGCGCCTGATGGTCCTGGCGGCCGGCTTTGCCGTCGTGGCGGTCTGGATGGTGGTTCACCAGTTCGCGCTGGGCCACATGGAAAACCACATCGCCGCCTACGTTAGCGAGGCAGGAACCTTCTTCAAGGAGCCGGACAAGATCAAGGTCTGGGGCGACAACGTGCGTCTGGTCACCACCGGGGTCATCGTCGGCCTGATCGTCGCCATGGCGATCATCGTCGCCGGCGTCGCGAAGTTCCGCGGCTTCTCGCTGCTGCTGGCACTGGTGCCGGCGCTGATGCCGATCTTCTTCGTCATCGAATATGCGGGCTGGCTCTGGTTCTTCGGCCACAACATGCATCCCTGGGGTGCCTTCACCGTCAAGCCCTTCATGCCCACCGTGTTCGGCGAAGGCAAGGTGGCGCAGTTCTCGACCTATTCCTACCCCTACTGGGGCTACGGCCTGCTGTTGATCGCCTTCGGCTGCCTGATGCTCGCCGTCCTCCTGCGGCGCCGGCAGATGCGCGAAGGCGTGGAGCGTTGAGGCGATCATGAACCCGAAGCGCTGGCACGCCTTCCTGCCGGCCCTGCTGCTCGGTGTTTCGACAATGCTGGTGGCGCGCCCGGCGGATCGTGACGCGGCCGAGGACAAGCCGCCGGCGCTGGGAGCGACGGCCGACCTGTCTACCGCGCCGCGGGTCGGCGTCGATCGGCCCAAACCGACGTACATGCTGCACGAGCGCGACAAGCGGGTGCATGGCCTGCGACCCTTTCAGGAACTGGTCGATGCCGCGCCGGCCGGATCCACGCTGCGTCCGCCGCCGGGCCACTATTCCGGCCCGGTGGTGATGAAGAAGCCTCTGGTGATCGATGGCGGCGGCCGGGTCACGATCGATGCGGGCGATCGCGGCACGGTGTTTTCGCTGGAAGCCGACGGCGCCGTGCTGCGCGGCCTGCACCTGACCGGTTCGGGCGACTCGCATGACACCGACGACTCCTGCCTCGACGTGCGCGGTCATCGCAACGTGATCGAGAAGCTGGTGATCGACAACTGCCTGTTCGGCATCGACCTCAAGCAGTCGAGCGACAGCATCCTGCGCGGCAACAAGATCAGCTCCAAGCCGCGCGAGCTGGGCGTGCGCGGCGACGGCCTGCGCCTGTGGTACAGCGACCGCAACCTGGTCGAGGACAACGAGATCACCGATTCGCGCGACATGGTGGCCTGGTACTCGCACGACAACGTGTATCGCCGCAACGTCGGCCGGCGCAGCCGCTACTCGATCCACTTCATGTTCGCCAACAACAACGTGGTCGAGGACAACAAGTTCTACGACAACGCCGTCGGCGTGTATTTCATGTACACCGAGGGCGGGGTGCTGAGGAACAACCTGATCTCGCACGCCACCGGCGCCGCAGGCATGGCGATCGGTTTCAAGGAGGCGAGCTACACGCTGATCGAGGGCAACGAGATCATCTACTGCGCGGTCGGCATCGGCTCGGATTTGTCGCCGTTCCAGCCCGACAGCAAGATCTGGGTAAAGAACAACCGTTTCGCCTACAACGGCATCGCCATCAAGCTCACCTCCGAACTCGGCGGCAACGTCGTCACTGACAACGTCTTCGAGGGCAACCTGACCCACGTGGTGCAGGCCGGGCGCAACAAGGGCAACCTCAACGAATGGCGCGACAACTACTGGGACGACTACCAGGGCTTCGACCGTGACGGCAACAACGTCGGCGACACGGCCTACGAGCTGTATGCCTTCGCCGACCAGATCTGGATCGAAATGCCGCCGGCGCGTTTCTTCAAGAACTCGCCGGTGATGGAACTGCTGGATTTCCTCGAACGCCTGGCGCCGTTTTCCTCGCCGGAACTGACGCTGAAGGACGAGCGTCCGCGCTTTCGCAAACCTGAGGCAGGGAAGGGCAGGGTGACGGGATGAGCGAGAAGGAAATGCCGGACGATGGGGTGAACCCCGCCGTGCCGCCAGCGCCGACTTCTCCAGACGCCGCCGCCGCTTCCGGCGTAGACATAACTAACGGTTCTTCTGCACCGGCCGCCAGGCCCCCCCCCTCGCGCGAGCGCCTGCAGCAGGCGCGGCGGCGTGTGCTGCGCACCATCCTGCTCACCGGCGGCGTCATGGGCGCCGCGCTTTCCGGCTACCTGCCGCTGGTCTATGCGCAGAAGAAGCGCCTGCGGCCGCCCGGCGCGCTCGACGAAAAGGATTTCCTGTCGTCCTGCATCAAGTGCGGCCAGTGCGTGCAGGTCTGCCCGGTGCAGGCGATCAAGCTCGCCGACCTGGTCGACGGCTTCGGCGTCGGCACACCCTACATCGATGCACGCGAACAGGCCTGCGATTTTTCCTGCGATGCCGTGCAGTGCATCCTGGCCTGCCCGACCGGTTCGCTGGTGTACAAGAAGCCGGCTTTCCTCGGCGTGCGCAAGGGGGCGAAGCTCGCCGCGGCGCCCATCCTCAAGGCCAAGGAGAAGGATGCCGAGCCGACCCTGAACCTTTCCGAACGCATCGGCGTCGCGCGCCTGACGCGGCCCGAGGCCTGTCTCGCGATCCAGGGCAAGGGCTTCAAGGGCCAGGTGCGCGGCGCGGCCTTCAAGGGTCGTCTGCGCTACATGGACGTCAATCGCTGGAAGCCGATCAGGGTCGCCGAACATCCCTATGACATCGCCGAATGCGACCTGTGCGTGCGCGAATGCCCGGTCAAGGGCGCCATCTCGATCGAAACCGTATTCGCGCCCGACGGCAGCAAGCGCAAGTCGCCGGTGGTGCACGAGCCCTGCGTCGGTTGCGGTGTCTGCGAAATGATCTGCCCGGTCGAACCGACCTGCATCGTGGTCGAGGCCAGGGAAGTGTGGAACACATGAGCGTCTATTTGAAGAATCGCTTTCGCGACCAGATCGCCGTGATGTTCGGCCGCGAGCCGCGAAAGCCGGTGGCGATTTCCGAGCCGGCGCAGAAGATCCATGTGCTCAAGCGCGCCACCAACAAGGAGAGGTTGCAGGCGGCGATCGTCGCCCACCAGGACAGGAAGTCTGTGCACACCTGGCGCAATCGCCGCTGGACGGTGCTGCTGGTGGTCAACCTGTTCTTCACTCTGTCCTTCTGGCTCGACATCCAGATCCTCGAAGGCGCGCTGACCGCCTCGCGCTTCATCGGCTTCCACCTGATCGACCTCAACTCGGCGCTGCAGGTAATGCTGGCGCACAAGCACATCATCGTGAACCTGGTGATCGGCACTGGCACGGTCCTCGTGCTCTGGCTCATCCTCGGCGGGCGCAGCTTCTGTTCCTGGGTCTGCCCCTACCACCTGCTGGCCGAATGGGCCGAGAACATCCACCTCTGGCTGGTGAAGAAGAAGCTGGTGACCGACCAGGCCATCGACCGCCGCCTGCGCACCCTGTCCTGGATCGTCTTCGCCTTGCTGGCGCTGGCTACCGGCTATACCGTATTCGAGGCCATCTCGCCTACCGGCATCCTTTCGCGGGCGCTGATCTACGGTCCCGGCCTGGCCCTGCTCTGGGTGCTGGCGCTGCTGGTGTTCGAAGTCTTCTTCTCGCGCCGCGCCTGGTGCCGCTATGCCTGCCCGATCGGCCTCACCTATGGCGTGGTCGGCATCTTCTCGCCGGTGCGCATCAAGTACACGCTCGACAACTGCTTCCACGAAGGCGATTGCCGCAAGGTCTGCCTGGTGCCGCACGTGCTGGACACGGTGATCAAGGGCCGCGCCGTCGATACGGAAGTGCCGATCGGACCCGATTGCACGCGCTGCGGGCTGTGCGTGGACACCTGCCCCACGGGCTCGCTCAAGTTCGAGGTCAAGGGCCTCTCAAAGCTACTCTGAACTGAATAGACTCCCGAACATGATTCGTTTCGACAACGTCGCCAAGAGTTTCCGCAAGTCCCGCGTACTCGACGCCATCAACCTGGAAATCGGCATCGCCGAGCGCGTCGCGCTGATCGGTTCCAACGGTGCCGGCAAGACTACGCTGATCCGCTGCCTGCTCGGCGAATACGCGTTCGATGGTCGCGTCACCATCAACGGCCGTGATCCGCGCCAGGAGCGCACGGCGGTGCTCGGCAGCATCGGCTTCGTGCCGCAATTGCCGCCGCCGCTGAAGATGCCGGTGGCGCAACTGATCGATTTCTCCGCTGCCTTGTGCGGTACCGATCCGGCGAAGATCCACGGCCTGGCAAAGCGCCTCGGCCTCGACCTCGATCCGATCCTGGCGCGGCCCTTCGTCAAGCTCTCCGGCGGCATGAAGCAGAAGTTGCTGATCGCAATCGCGCTCGGTCGCGAAGCGAAGCTGCTGATCATGGACGAACCGGCCGCCAACCTCGACCCGGAGGCGCGCAAAATCTTCTTCGAACTGCTCGCCGAGCGTCAGGACGACACCACCATGCTGATCTCCAGCCACCGACTCAACGAGGTTTCGGCGCTGGTGAATCGCGTGATCGAGATGGACATGGGCAAGGTGGTGCTCGACGACCGGGTCGCCGACGACGTTTCGCTTTCCGGCCAGTTCGCCTGCCGAATCGCCATCAAGCGCAACGAGCCGGCCTTCGTCAAGGCCATGCAGGCCTGGAACTTCCGCGACCTGGGCAAGGGCATGGAATGGGAGGGCGTGGTACCCGGGCCCGACCGCCTGCGCTTCATGGGCATGACCTCGCGCTATGTGGCGCTGATCAGCAATTATTCGCTGGAAGAAACCGGCAACGGACGGAGCCAATAATGGATCGCCGCCGCTTCATACTCGCCGCCGCCACCCGCGGATTCGCGCTGACGCCGCTCGCCACGATGCTGGCCGCCTGCGGCAGCAAGGGTGACTGGCCCGAAGGCATGGCCGAGATCAAGTGGGACCGAGACACCTGCGTCCGCTGCTCGATGGTGATTTCCGACCGTCGCTTTGCCGCGCAGATACGTGGCGGCGAGAAGAACATCGTGTTCAAGTTCGACGACATCGGCTGCGCCGTGGTTTGGCTGCGCGACAAAGCGAAGGATTTTCCCTGGATGGCCGAGCCGGCCACGCGCCTCTGGGTCGCCGACGCGTCCGGCAAGGGCGACAAGTGGCTGGACGCGCGCAAGGCGCACTACAGCGGCGGCGCCATGTCGCCGATGGGTTACAACTACAGCGCCCGCGCCTATGCCGAGGCGGGTTCGCAAGGCTTTGACGAAATGCGTCAGCACGTGCTGGCCAAGGGAAAGTAAGGCATGAACTTCAACGCAAAACAATTAGCCACAGAGGTCACAGAGTACACAGAGGAAAGGCCTTTTTCTGGCTTTCTCGGTGCCCTCTGTGGCCAAAACAGGTTTTTCGCATGAAACAACTCTGGCTCACCGCCAAACTCGACATCGTCGAATCCCTGCGCGCGCGCTGGTTCCAAGTCTATAGCCTGGTCTTCGGCGGCATCGTCGCGCTGCTCTTCCTGTTCGGCCTCACCGAATCGCGCGTGCTCGGCTTCATCGGCCTCTCGCGCCTGCTGGTGACCTACATCCAGCTGACCATGGCGATCCTGCCGATCTTCGTCCTCATCACCACGGTGCGTTCGGTGGCGGGCGATCGCGAGGCCGGCGTCTACGAATACCTGCTGTCCCTTCCGGTGTCGCTCGCGGCCTGGTTCTGGGGCAAGATCCTCGGCCGCTACATCGTCATCTTCCTGCCGGTGTTCGCCGCCATGGTGCTCGCCGTGGCGATCGCGTTGGTGCGCGGCATCGAGGTGCCCTGGGGCATGTTCGGCTATTACACCGCGCTGCTCGCCGTCATGGCGGCCTGCTTCCTCGGCCTGGGCATGCTGATCTCGGCGCTGGCGCGCAGCACCGACATGGCGCAGGGCGCGGCCTTCGTGGTCTGGCTGACGCTGCTGCTGTTCCTCGACCTGATCCTGCTTGGCGTCATGATCCAGGGCAAGGTCTCGCCGGAGGTCGCCGTCACCATGGCGCTGGCCAATCCGCTGCAGGTCTTCCGCACCGCCGCGCTGGCCCTGTTCGACCCGCAACTGATCGTGCTCGGGCCGTCGGCCTACGTCATCCTCGACCTGTTCGGCGCCACCGGCTACAAGGTCTTCGCGCTGGTGTATCCGACCGTGGTCGGCGTCGCGGCGGCCACGCTGGGCTACCAGATATTCAAGCGGGGCGATTTGCCGTGATCGATCCTGTCAGGAAGTCGGCGCTGGCGCTACGGCGATTCTTCGTCCTCGCGCTCGTCCTCGCGGGCTCGGCACAGGCCGCAAGCACTGACGCCCTGTTCGCGGCGAAGCTGGTCAGCAGCGAGGACAAGCCGATTACACTTGAAAGCTTTCGCGGCAAGCCGCTGATCGTCAATTTCTGGGCGCGCTGGTGCGCCCCCTGCCGGGTCGAGATTCCGGAACTGATCAAGACCCAGGAAAAATACGGCAAGCGCGGCCTGACCGTGATCGGCATCGGACTCGAAGACAAGGCAGAATCCGTGCGCGACTTCATGAAGGCCTACGAGATGAGCTATACGGTATTGCTGGCCAAGGCCGGCGGCATCGAACTCATGCAGGCGCTGGGCAACACGCGCGCCGGCCTTCCCTTCACCGTGGCCATTGGGCCGAAAGGCAACATCGTCGCCAGCAAGCTGGGCGCCATGAACCGCAGCGAACTCGATGCCGCCGCCGAGGCGGCCCTGAAATAGGCAAGGAACACCGATGACCAAGCCGCTGGAACCGACACTCGACGCATTGCACAACCCGCTGCTGCGCTACTTCGCGGCGACCCGGCCGGCCTTCCTTTCCGTCACCTTCGTCGGCTGCCTGCTCGGACTGGCCACCGCCGCGCATGGCGGAGTCGCACTGGGCCCGGCACTGGCCACGGCGACGCTGTTCTTCGCCCTGGTCGCCCACGCCGGCGCCAACGTGATCAACGACTACTACGACGCCATATCCGGTTGCGACGCCGCCAATACCGAGCGCCAGTTTCCCTTCACCGGCGGCAGCCGCTTCATCCAGAACGGCGTGCTTTCCTTGCGCGCCACCGGCATTTTCGGCTACGCCCTGCTGGCGGCCGTGGTGCCGGCCGGCCTGTGGCTGACGGCGGTGAGCGATCCCGGCCTGATCCTGGTCGGTCTCGCCGGCCTGGTCGTCGGCTGGGCCTATTCGGCACCGCCGCTCAAGCTGCAGAGCCGCAGCTTGGGCGAATTCGCCATCACTGCAGGCTGGTTGCTGGTGGTGGTCGGCAGCGATTTCGTGCAGCGCCGCGGCTTCGATTTCTCCCCGGTGGCGGCCGGCCTCGGCTTCGCCCTGCTGGTGGCCAACGTGCTCTACATCAACCAGTTCCCCGACGTGAAGGCCGATGCCGGCGCCGGCAAGAACACCATGGTGGTGCGCCTCGGCGTGGAAAGCGCGCGCTGGGGCTACGCCCTGATCGCGCTGCTGGCCTATGGCTGGCCGTTGCTGATGGTGCTCCTCGGCCGCCTGCCGCTGCTGGCGCTGCTTGCACTGCTGCCGCTCGTCGCCAGCGTCGCCGCGGCGCGCGTGTTGTGGGCCAACGCCGGTCGCCCGGAGCAACTGGCGCCGGCGCTGAAGCTGACCATCCTTTCCGCCAGCGCCCATGGCCTGCTGCTGGCCATCGTCCTGGTCCTGCCATGGAGCCGCGCTGCCTGATCTCATCAAGGCTGCTGCTGACGGTCCTGTTGGCGCTTGCGCCGCCTGTCGCAGCGGGGGCATCGCTGCAGGCGCTGATCGATGCGACCCCCGCCGGCGGAGTGCTCAGGCTCGCGCCTGGCTCCTATGTCGGACCGGTATCGGTCAACAAGCCGATGACCCTCGACGGATCGGGCAAGGCAAACATCCTCGGTTCCGGGCGTGGCACCGTGCTTTCGGTGGCGGCCAACGGCGTCACCCTGCGTGGCCTGCATCTGCGCGGCAGCGGCGAATCGCACGACGGCGTCGATGCCGGCATCCTGCTCGAAGGCGACGACCATCGCGTCGAGGACAATGTGATCGAGGACGTGCTGTTCGGCATCCACCTCAAGCGCGTCAATCGCTCGCGCGTGGCCGGCAATCGCGTCACCGGCAAACCGCTCGAGGTAGGCATGCGCGGCGACGCGATCCGGCTCTGGTACAGCCAGCACAACGTCATCGAGAACAACCGCTTCCGCCGCGGCCGCGACCTGACCTTCGCCAACTCGGCGGACAATCGAATCGCCGGCAACCATTTCAACGACGGCCGTTACGGCATGCACGTGATCTTCTCGCCGCGCCTGCTGATCGAGGGCAACCGCCTGTCGGACACCGGCACCGGCATCATCGTGCTGTATTCGCCCGACCTGGTGCTGCGCGGCAACCACGTCGCCCATGCGCTTACCGGCGGCGGGGGCGGCATCGTGTTCAAGGAAAGCAACGACGCCTTGGTGGAGGGCAACGAGGTGCTGCATTGCTCGGTGGGCCTGCGCGTCGACGCGCCGCCGGAATCGGTGGGCAAGCTCACCGTGCGGAACAACCGCTTCGCGCACAACATCATCGGCCTGTTCTTCTATGGCGAGGAGGGCGGCCATCGCTTCCACGACAATCGCTTCGAGAACAACCTGACCACGGTCGGAATCAGCGCGCCCGGCGCCGGCAGCGCCAACGTCTGGCGCGGCAACTACTGGGACGACTACCAGGGCTTCGACCGCAACGGCGACGGCATCGGCGACACGCCGCACGAGATCTACCTGTTCGCCGACCGCATTTGGATGGAAACCCCGCTGGCGACCTTCTTCCGCAATTCGCCGGTGCTCGAGACCCTGGATTTCCTCGAACGACTCGCCCCCTTTTCCTCGCCGCATCTCGTGTTGCGCGATCCCGCGCCGAGGATGCGCTGAGCCTACAATCGACCCAACCTACAAGGACCATCCGATGAGACTCATCCAACTTGCTTTCTCCGTGCTATTCGCCGTGTCGTCAGCGCCGACTTTCTCCGCCGATGCCGACGCCGGCTTGCTGGCGGTCAAAAGCCTCGGCGGCGTCAACGGCCAGGCCCTGGCCTGCGCCGAATCGAAAGTCGCGGCGCGCGCCAGGGAATTGATGCTGGCCCATGCGCCGAAGACGCCGCGCTTCGGCGCCGCCTACGAGGAGGCGACGCAGGAGGCCTTCACCGCGCAGACCCGTTCCGGCCAGGCTTGCGCCAGCGCCACGGAACTCACCTCGCGCCTCAACGCGCTGTCCCTGCAGCTTTCCGAAACCCTGCCCGTGATGGCGAAGTGACATGACGCGGCGGATGCGCGCGCTTCTCGTACTCGCGGCGCTGCCCGTCGTCGCCTTGCCGGCATTCGCGCAACCCGCCGCCGGCGCGCGCCATGTCCCGGCGCCGCAGGACGCGGCACCGCTGATGCCGCGCTACCTGCTGATGGACGTGCAGGGCAGGGCGGTGACCCAGGAAGACTTTCGCGGCCGTTTCCAGCTCGTCACCTTCGGCTTCATCTCCTGTCCCGATGTCTGCCCGACCACGCTGCTGGAAGTGAAGCAGATACTCGACGCGCTCGGCGACCGGGCGCCGCAGCTGCAGCCCATCTTCATCACGGTCGATCCGGCGCGGGACACGCGCGAGGTGCTGCGCGACTACACGGCGGCCTTCGACTCGCGCATCCTCGGCCTCACCGGCTCGGCGGAACTGGTGCGCCGCGCCGCCGACAGCTTCCGCGTGCAGTACGAGATCGTGCGCGAGCCCGGTGCCGCGGCGGACAACTACACCATGAGCCACACCGCCGGCATGGTGCTGCTCGACACCCGCGGCCGCTTCCTGGCGCGCTTCACCTATGGCATGGCGGCGCGCGAGATAGTCGATCGCATTCGGGGCGCGATGGTCGTGGAAGGCCGCTGACGCGGGTCATGGCCACCCGCCGCGAATTCCTTGCCGGCGGCCTGGCGCTGGCGGCCGGCCATGCCTGCGGACAGACGCTGGCGGGCTCTGCGCAGCGCGTGCTGATCGTCGGCGGCGGCTGGGGCGGCCTCACCGCCGCCCGCCGCCTGCGCCAGGCTGCGCCGGAACTCGAGGTCACGCTGATCGAGCGCGATAGCACTTTCCGTTCGCTGCCGCTGTCCAACGCCTGGCTGGTCGGGCGCATGCCGGAGCCCTTGCGGCGACAGGATTACGCCGTCGCCGCCAAGGCCTTCGGCTACCGCTACCTGCGTGCCGAGGTCAGCGCCATCGATCGCGAGCGGCGCCGGGTGCAGGCCGGCCCCGACTTGCTGGATTACGACTGGCTGATCCTCGCCGCCGGCATCCGCTACGACTATGCGCCCTGGCTGAACGATGACGCGCGCGCCATCGAGGCCGTGCGCCGGCTCTATCCCGCCGGCTTTGTCGCGGGCGAACTCGACGCGCTGCAGCGCAAAATGACCGAGTTCAAGGGTGGCGTCCTGCTGATGACCGTGCCGCCCGGCCCCGCGCGCTGCCCGCCGGCGCCCTACGAGCGCGCCATGATGATCGCCTGGTGGCTGAAGGTGCGACGCATCCCGGGCCGCCTCGTGCTGGTCGATGCCGGCGGCGGCATGCAGCGCTTCAATCGTGTCTTCGCCGAACGCTACAAGGACCAGGTGCAGCACCTGACGCACGCCGCGGTGAAATCCCTCGATCCCTTCGCGCGAACCCTCGCCACGGAATTCGACGACATCCGCTTCGACGATGCGATCATCATCCCTCCGCAGGGCGCGGCCGACATCGTGCGCCAGGCCGGCCTGCTCGAAACCGAAGCCGCCGGCAGTCGCGGCGCCTGGGCGGCCTTCGATCCCCTTCATCTTCACGCAGTTGGCGACCAGCGCGTGTTCCTCGTCGGTGACCTGCTCGGCCGTGCCTCGCCTCTGTTCGGCGCCTATCCCAAGAGCGCGCACATGGCCTGCCGCCTGGGCCGCATCGCGGCGGACGAAATTGTCGCCCGCTCGCGCGGACAGGTGCCATCGCCGGCCCTGCCGGAGAGCGTTTGCCATGTCTATACGGATGTCGAGCCGATGGAAGCGATGCGCATCGAGGCACAGTACCGCCTGCGCGGCGACGGACTCATCACCCAGGCCGTGCGCCAGCACGAAGATCCCCAGCCGCGCGGCGAGGACCTGGCGTGGGCAAAGGGGCTGTACGGCGACATGCTGGCGCCGCCGTAACCGCCACTCGTCTTCCCGGCTGTGGCAAGCGGTCAATCGCACTGGTAGGATTCCCGCGTTTCGATCCGAGCCCCAGCGGCTCGACCGCCAACGGGAGGGATTCATGCGTTCAGTATTCTCCAGCGCGAAAGCTGCGATTGCACTTCTCGCCTTGCTCGGTGTTTGCGCCGCGCAGGCACAGGTGATCCCCGTGGCACCGACCTACCAGGGAATGTTCGCGTCATCGGAACCCACGATGAGCTTCCTGTTTCCGGCGGCAGGGGCGAGGGCGACCCTGGTGTTCATTCCCGGGGGCGAGGGTCGCGCCGGCATCAAGCCGGACTGGACGGCTGAGCACGGCTATTTTTCGAAGTACCACTTCAACCTGATGTTGCGCCGCCTGACCGATCCGGCGGCCACCTCGGGGCGCTTCAACGTGGTGATTTTCGACAGTCCGATCGACCTGCCGATCGCAAATCACTGGTCCGTCGCAAGAACGGGCAGCGAGCACCTTTCCCGGGTGGAAGACGTGGTCCGCCATTTCCGGGAAGCACTTGGCAAGCCGGTCTGGCTGATGGGCCACAGCATGGGTACGATCAGCATCACCGAGTTCTACAAGCGGCTGCAGGAAAAGAAGAGCGAGGACCTGGTCGCGGGGCTGATATACAGCGGCGGCGAGAACGGCGCCAGCTTCAATTACGAATCCACCCGCTTGCCGGTTCTGGTCCTGCACCACGAGAACGACGAATGTCCCGGAAACACCGCGAACAGCGCGCGCCGGCTCCATTCGAAGCTGGTCGAAGGCGGCAATACGGTGGCGGAACTGGTCTTGATCGCCACCGGAACGCGTGCACCCAACAGCAACAACCCCTGCCGCTCGGGGTATCACATGTATTACGGCGCCGTGAGCGATGTGGCCAGGGTGCTGGATCAGTTCATGAGCAAGCATCTGCCGGGCTTGTAGTGCCCTCTGGCTGGCGGACGCCAGCCATCAATGCCGCGCGAACACGCTGGTCTTGCCGTCCGGGCCGACCAGCAGGGTGTTGTAGGCCTCGCGCCGGATGTCGCGTTCCTGGCCGGCGTTGTCGAGGATGGTGCAGGCGGTCTCGCAGAATGGGTTGGACAGTTCGCGTCCCGGCGCGCCGCGCGGCAGGCCGGGCACGGCGAGGCCGCGCGCCCTGGGCCTTTCCTTGAGCAGCAGCTTGATGTCCTCGGCGGGAACATGGCCCTCGATGAAATAGTTGCCCACCTTGGCGGTGTGCACGGATTCGAGTTCCGCCGGCACATTGAGCCAGCGCTTGATGCGCGGCATGGTGGCCGCTTCCTTCTCCTCGATGCTGACTGTGAAGCCGGCCTGGCGCAGGTGGTCGGCCCAGTCGATGCAGGCGAGGCAGGGGCTGGGGGCGAAGACGGTGATCGGCGGCAGCGCAGCGTCGTCGGCCAGCGCCGGCGCGGCAAGGCACGCGGCCAGCAACAGCGCGAACAGCGTCTTCAGCACGGCTTGCCGGCCTGGCAGCCCTTGAGTATCCACAGCGACACGATGCCGGCCAGTTCGTCGGCGCGCACCTTGCGCGCCATGCTCAGCACGTCGCGCCCGGCGTCGGTCTTCAGGGTCGGGTCGGCGCCGGCTTCGAGCAGCAGCTTCGCGTTTGCCGTGCGCGTCGAGAAGGCGGCCATGTGCAGCGGCGTGCGGCCTTCTCCGTCGCGCGCATTGACGGCGGCGCCGGCGGCGAGCAGGGCCCTGAGCGGGCCGCTGTCCTCGTTCATCGCCGCGTAGTGCAGCGGGGTGATGCCGAGCGGGCTGCGCGCATCGCGCGCCTGTGGCGTGGCCTTGAGTATCGCTTCGACGTCGGCGCGCTTGCCCATGCGCGCGGCGTCGTGGATCGGCTGTTCGTTCATGCCCAGTGGCGCCTGCGCGGCGCCCAGCGGCGCGGCGCAGATGAACAGGAGCAGCCCGAAAAGCCGGAAAGACATTGGATTCGTCATGGCAATCTCGCGTTGGAATTGGGGAAATAGTAAGCTCGTCGGCCCCTGACTTCCTTGACCGGGAGCAGTATTTCACATCCGCGCTTGACCGCAGTCAAAGCACTTGCCGCGCCCAGTGCGCCTAATGTCGCCATGTTCAGAATCTCCCAATTCATGCACGAAATCGCCCAGCCTTCGCCGCCTGGGCCGGCGCGCTCAGTTGCCACCCGCGCACCCGGTCCGGTGGTGATCTGGAACCTGGTGCGGCGCTGCAACCTGACCTGCAAGCACTGCTATTCGATCTCGGCCGACAAGGACTTCGCCGGCGAGCTTTCCACCTCGGAAGTCTTCACGGTGATGGACCAGCTCAAGGCCTTCCGCGTTCCGGCGCTGATCCTCTCCGGTGGTGAGCCATTGCTGCGGCCGGACATCTTCGAGATCTCCGCACGCTCGAAGCAGATGGGCTTCTTCACCGCGCTTTCCAGCAACGGCACGCTGATCGACCCGCCGATGTTCGAGCGCATCCGGGAAATCGGTTACGACTATGTCGGCGTCAGCCTCGACGGCCTGGGCGCCACCCACGACAAGTTCCGCCGCATGCAGGGAGCCTTCGACAAGTCGCTGGCCGGCATCCGCCTCTGCCGCGATGCCGGGCTCAAGGTCGGCGTGCGCTACACCATGACCCAGGACAACTACCAGGACCTGCCGGGCCTGCTGAAACTGGTCGAGGACGAAGGCATCGACCGCTTCTATTTCTCGCACCTGAACTATGCCGGGCGCGGCAACAAGAACCGCAAGGACGACGCCCTGCACCAGATGACGCGCAACGCCATGGACCTGATGTTCGACACCTGCTGGGACTATCAGCAGAAGGGCCTGCAAAAGGAATTCACCACCGGCAACAACGATGCCGACGGCGTGTATCTGCTCACCTGGCTGCAGCGCCGTTTCCCGGAAAAGCTGGAGCACATCCGCGCCAAACTCGAACAATGGGGCGGCAATTCCAGCGGCGTCAATGTCGCCAACATCGACAACCTCGGCAACGTGCACCCCGACACCATGTGGTGGCACTACACCCTGGGCAACGTGCGCGAGCGTGATTTCGGCGCGATCTGGAACGACGTTTCCGACCCGCTGATGGCGGGCCTCAAGGCGCATCCGCGCAAGGTGGGCGGGCGCTGCGGCGCCTGCGCGCACTTCGCCATCTGCGGCGGCAACACGCGGGTGCGTGCCCAGCAACTGACCGGCGACCCGTGGGCGGAAGATCCCGGCTGCTACCTGAGCGACGAGGAAATCGGCCTGGCCTGACGCGTGCCAAGCGGGTTTTCCGCTGCGCTAGCCGATGCCCGGGCAGGGCCGCCGTGTCACCAGCGCCGACTTTCGCGCAGGCTGCCGTGGCGGGAGCCCTTGCCTACCCCGGCTCCGGCGTGCTGACGAAGCCGATGCGCAGCAGCCCGGCCTTGGCGGCGACGCTCATCACCTGGGCCACGCTTTCGTAGCGCGCATTGCGATCGGCGCGCAGGTGCAGTTCCGGCTGCGGCTGGCGCTTCGCTTCGGCGTCGAAACGCGCGGAGAGTTCGGCCAGCCGCACCGGTGCGCCGTTCCAGAGCAGTTCGCCGGTATCGCGGATGGCGAACTCGATGTGCTCGGGTTTGGACACGTTGGGACTGGACGAGGCCCTGGGCAGGTCGATCTTCACCGCGTGGGTCAGCAGCGGCGCGGTGACGATGAAGATCACCAGCAGCACCAGCATCACGTCCACCAGCGGCACCACGTTCATGTCGGCCATGGGCGCCATGTGGCGTCGGCCATCGAAGCTGCCGATCGCCATGCTAATTCCCCCCGGCAGGTTTGCCGACCGTCAAAAGTACGTAGACGTCGTGGGCGAAGGAATCCAGCCGTGCCAGCCAGAGCCGGTTGCGGCGGGCGAAGGCGTTGTAGGCGAGCACCGCGGGGATCGCCACGGCGAGGCCCAGCGCCGTCATGATCAGCGCCTCGCCGACCGGGCCGGCGACCTTGTCCAGCGTGCCCTGGCCGGAGAGTCCGATCTGCACCAGCGCGTGATAGATGCCCCACACGGTGCCGAACAGGCCGACGTAGGGTGCGGCCGAACCGGCCGAGGCCAGCACGGTGAGGCCATGCTCGGCGGCGGCGGATTCCTGCTCGATGCCGTTCCTCAGCACGCGCGTCAGCAGTTCGCCGAAGCCACCGGCGGTGGCCAGGTTCTGCCGTGTCTGCGCTTCGTTGTCGGCGGCCGCCTTGAGCGCGTCGCGCGCCAGTTCGGCGAAGGGGTTGGCCAGCGCGGGATCGGCCAGCACGCTGCCCGCCGCCTGCAGCGTCGGCGCCGCCCAGAACCGGTCGAGGAAGGCCGAGGCGCGTCGCTGCGCAAGGGCGTTGGCGATGCCGCGGGTGACGATCAGGTACCAGCTGGCGACCGAAAGCAGCAGCAGCACGGCCAGCACGCCGCGGCCGACGCCGTCGGTCTGGGTCAGGAAATGGGCGAAGCCCAGGCTGGTGGCGACAGCAGGTTCCATGGATCAGCTTCCTTGCAGTAAGAAATGAAATGCCTGCCGTGCGATGGCGCGCACCGCTTCGCCATTGCGGCGCGGCGGGGTGCAGCGCCAGGTCTTGACGGCGACGAGCGCCGCATGGTCGAGCCGTTCGTGGCCGCTCGCAGTCTCGATCCATGCTTCGGCCACCGCGCCCTGTTCGTCCAGTTCGACGCGCAGCACCACGCTGCCGGTTTCGCCGCGGCGGCGCGAGGCGGCCGGGTAGGCCGGGGCGGCACGTTCCGCGCAGGCCACCGCCAGCTCCGAACCCAGCGCGACCGGGCCGGCAGGCAGCGCCATGCGCGGCGCCTCGGGCGTCGCGGCCGGGGGCGGCGGCGCCGGCGCCGCAGGTACCTGCGGCGTTGCCGTCGGCATTGCGGCAAGCAGTTGCTGCGGCTGCGATTTCACCTCGGGTTGCGGCCGGGCCGGCGGACGCGGGGTCTGTTCCCTGATTGCGGGTGCCGGCGGTGCGATGAAGCGCACGAACAGTGGTTCCAGCGCGGCGGGCGTCGGCAGCAGGCGATGCTGCCACAGGCCCCACAGCGCGGCGCCATGCAGCGCGATGACGATTGCCAGGCCCGGCCAGCGCGGCGCGAGGGCGATCACTGTGCCACCGCCGCTTGGGAGTTGCGGCGCAGGCGACGCCAGCCGATCACGATGCCGGAAAGGCACAGCACGAAGCCGCCGAGGCTGAGCAGGATCAGGGTCGCATCCCACAGCGGACGGCTGTCCACGAAGCCGCGCAGGTCGAAGCTGTGCAGGAAGTTGAACAGCCAGCGCCGGATCCTGCCGGTTTCGTCGAGCCGGTTGAAGACGCCCGCGGTGTAGGGATCGAGGTGCACCCAGCTGCGGTTCGGATCGTCGAACTCGACGCGCAGGACCGGCAGGCGGCGCTCGAGATGACCGCTGAGATTGTGCGGATTGCGCGGGTAGTAGTAGTTGTCGTAGGCATCGAGCCGGGTGGCGCGGACGATGCGGTGCTGCGGCATCAGCCTCGTCGCGGCGGCGAGCAGGGTGGCGTCGTTCATCCTGGCCAGCGGCGCGTTGCTGACGGCGGCGTCGTCGGCGGCCAGCAGCGCGGAGCCGCCGTCGCCGCCGCGCAACAGGTAGTAGGGCTTGCCGTCGAACAGGCGCACGACGATTTCGCGGACCGGAAATCCGGCGCGCGCCAGGGCGTCGCCGGGTGCCAGCGCGAAGTTTGCGCGCTCGATGCCGATGCCGGCGAAGGCGCGCAGGTCGGGCTTCGCGCCGCCGCTTTCGAAGACTTTCCACGGGTTCAGCGACAGCATGCCGCTTAGCACCCAGGTCAGGGTGACCAGGCCGAAGATCAGCCCGCTGACGTGGTGCCAGCGCATCCAGGGATTGCGGTAGGGACTGCGCGAGCCGGTGGCGAATCGGCCGCGGAATTTCCAGCGCAGGACGCCGACCCAGATCCCGAGCAGGGCGACCAGCGTTCCCGCCAGCGCGGTGTAGATGATGATGTCTGAGCGCAGGGGATCGAAGAACTCGCCCTTGAGCGGATAGAAGAAGTGCAGGATGGCGCCGAGGTAGTTCCAGCCGCGTTCGAGCCGCGTCGAGTCGCGCACCACTTCGCCGCTGCGCGACGAGACGTAGAGCTCGGTGCCGGCATCGTCGTCGAGCGAAACGCGGAACAGCGGGCGGTGCGGGTCGAGTCCGCGCGATACCGTGAAGATGTCCTGGCGCAGCGTTTCCACCAGCCGCGGCAGGCTCTCCGGCGCGAATGCTTGCGCGGCCTGCAGCGCGTGTGCCTGGCCGAAGCGTTCGACCGCCTTGCCGCTGACGGCATCGACCGCGGTCTGCCGCGCGCGCCCGTCACCGACCAGCCAGTAGGGGACGCCGCCGACCATCGCCAGCCGCAGTTCGGGCGGCGCATCCTCGTCACGTCCGCGCGCCTTGCCCGCGCCGCCGCTGTCCGCGGCGACCTGGCGCGCGGCCTGCAGGGCCTGTTGCGGCGAAATGCAGCAGGCCGCCGGCAGCGCCAGCGGCGGCAGGTGGGCGAGGCGTTCCTGCGGCGTCAGCTTGGGGTAGCCGACGTACATCATGACCACGCCGGAGACAAACCACAGCGCCATGAACAGGCAGAGCACGATGCCCGTCCAGCGGTGCGCGAGGTAGAGCCAGCGCTTCGCCCGCTTCATGGCCGGTTACGTTCAGTAGGTGCTGCGCAGGCTGAGTTCGAAGGCCCGCGGCTCGCCGATGCGCGGCTGGGTCGAACCCGAGGCGACGTAGAACTCGTCGCCCAGGTTGCGGCCGCGCAGGACCAGCGTCGAACTGCGGTCGAGCTTCCACGACAGGCTGGCGCCGAGCAGGGTGTAGCCCGGGAAGCGTTGCGTGTTCTCGACGTTGCCCCAGCGCGCTGACACGTTGCGCAGTTCCGCCGCCACGGTCCATGCCGGAGTGATGTTCCAGCCCAGGTGCAGGTTGGCGACGCGATCCGGCACATAGGTCGGCGTGTTGCCGGCGCGGGAAACCGCCACCACGCCGACGGTCTGCATGAAGGTGTCGTAGCGCGCGTCCACCAGCGCCAGGTCGCCGCGCAGGCTCCAGGCCGGCGACAGGCGGATGCCGGCCTGCAGCTCGATGCCGCGCGAGGATTGCTGGCCGACCGGGATGCTGACCGCGGGATTCGCCGGATCGGGCATGGCCAGGTTCTTGCGGACGATCTTGTAGGCGGCGACGGTGGCGTTGCCCCGGCCGTCGAGGAAGTCGAACTTGCTGCCGACCTCGACCTGCCGTCCGCTGGTCAGGTCCCAGTCCTGGACGCTGCCGAAGTTGGCGGTGCTGAGGATGCCCGAGGGGGGATCGGCGGCGGTGCTGCCGGTCACGTAGGCGTTCGCCCCGGGCGAGAACTCGTACATGAGGCCGAGGCGGCCGGTGACCGGATTCCAGTGGCGCTGGAAGTAGGCGGGATTCGCCGCATTCACCGCGCGGTGATTCACCGCATCGACCTTGATGTGTTCGGCGCGCAAACCGGAAAGCAGGCTCCAGGCGCTGGTCAGCTTCGTATGGTTCTCGGCATACAGGGCCCGGGTCCATACCCGGTTGTCGCGGTCCGGATTGGTGGCCGGCGTGACACCGGGAATCTGGAAGAAGTTTTCCGGCGCGAAATTGACCGGATCGACGGTGCTGACCACGGCGGCCAGCGAAGTCGGGTAGCGCGTCTGGGTGTTGCGGCTGAGGTCGACGCCGAAGGACCAGGTCGTCGGCAGGCCGAGGATCTCGCCCTTGTGCACGGCCTCGACACGGTCGCCGACGATGCTCTGGCCGTGCTTCTGCGCCAGCGTGGCGGAGCGGATCACGGCGCTGTTGGCGGCATTGAAGCGATAGGTCTCGACGTTGCGGTAGTCGCGTTCGGCATCGTAGAAATACAGGGTGTTGCTCAGCGTGGTCTGGTCGGAAACCCGGAATTCGAGCAGGGAGCGCAGCCATTGCACTGTCTGTTCATAGGCGCCGTCCGCCGCGTTGTAATTCTTGAAGCGGGTGTCCGGGTTGAACCGGGCATCCGTGGTCGGATTCAGCAGCGGGGTGCCCCAGTAAGGCTGGTGGTCCTTGGCCTGGTATTCGTAGGCCAGCGTGTGCGACAGCCGCGGCGTCAGGTCGGCGAGCCACGAGGCGGAGAGCACGAACGAACGGCCGTCGGTGCGATCGACATAACCGCCGATGCCCTGGTGGCTGACGGCGACCCGGGCGTAGTGGCCCGAGTCCGCGCCGCCGATTGCGCCATTGACGTCATGGGCGACCTGATAGTCGCCGAAGCTGGCGGCGCGCAGCAGCGAGTCCTGCTGCAGCGGCTGGCGCGTCGCCAGCTTGGAGATGTAATTCACGGCGCCGCCGACCGCGCCCTGGCCGAAGAGGAAGCTCGAGGCGCCGCCGAGGACTTCGACCCGGTCGAGCAGCCAGGAGTCGACCGGGTGGGCGGCGATGATGTAGGCCACGTCGAGGCCATTGAACAGTTGCGTGATCTGCGAACTGGAAAAGCCGCGCATCGAAACATTGCCGCCGCCGCCGGGCGTGGCGTCGGCGATGATGCCCGGCGCGCCCTGCAGGGTTTCCAGCGTGTCGCGCGCGCCGCTGGCCTCGATGGCGTCGCGGTCGACGATGTTGATGGTGGCCGCCGTCTGGCGCGCCGTCAGTCCCAGCCGGGTGCCGGTCCGCGCGACGTCGTCGAGCGGCAGCCGGGCGCCGGCTCCGGTTTCGGCGGCGGTGATGGTGATGGCCGGAAGGGTGGTTTGCGCGTGGCCGGCCGGCGCGGCAAACAGGCCGGCGAGGGCGAGCCAGCAGGCGCGGCGGATCGGGAGCGGAGCGGGATGTTTCTGCTGCATCGTGATTTCCTTGCGCGGGGAAGTCGCTTGTGCCGCACCGCTATTGCAGCCCGGCGTGAGGCTCGACGAGGCGTGCATTGTCGTGTGCCGCCGCTGCGCGCCGGCGTGGCAAAAGGTCGCATGCGGCGATTCGTCGCGCGGCATGTTGTCGCGCCTGCCTGCTTTCCGCGGTGTTCGTTGATTGCGATCAAGGACGGCCAGGGCCGGCGCAGCCTGGATTATTCGCAGGCCGAGTCGAACCTGGCGAGAATGCGCGTCGACGCAGGTTTCCTATGCTGCTTCGGTAGTAAACTGCCGTTCCGCCGGCGCCGACTTTCGCGCTGCATGATTCGCCGTGAATTCGTTGCCGATTTTTTCCGCCTGATGAAGACCCCGCCCCAGATCCGCTGCCAGGGCCGCAGCAACTGCAATTCCTGCGCCTTGCGCCGCGACATGGTGTGCAGCGACGTTTCGCTGGAAAACCTGGTCGACTTCCACGCCGGCATCGACGACTTCGATTTCGAGCCGGGCGCCACGATCTTCACCCTCGGCACCGTGGCCGACGCGGTGTATTGCATCCGCGGCGGCGCGATCAAGATGGTGCACCTGGAGCCCAGCGGCACGGTGCGCATCGTCCGCGTGCTGAAAGTCGGCGATGTCGCCGGCCTCGAATCCACCTTTCGGTCGCATTACGACTATTCGGCGATCGCCATCGACAAGGTGCGCGCCTGCCGCATTCCGATGCCCTATTTCCACAAGTTCATCGGCAGCCATCCCGAACTGCAGATGCGCCTGATGGAGCGTTCCCAGGCGGCGCTGAGCGAGGCGGAGAACTGGCTGGCGCAGATGGTGGGCGGCTCGATCCCGGCCCGCGTCCGGGTGGCGCGACTGCTGCTCAAGCTATGGACCGGGAATGGCGACCGCATACTGCGATTCACCGGCGAGGACATGGCTTCCATCCTCGGCATCACCTTTGAAACCGTGAGCCGCATCACGTCCGAATTCGCGCGCCTGGGCATCCTGCACAAGGTTCCCGGCAAGGAAAAGCGCTATTTCCGGGGCGACATCGCGGCGCTGGAAAAGATAGCGCGCGAAGGCTGAGGCTCGCCGAACCCCGCACCACTACCCATCGAACGAGGCGAAAGAATGAAAGCATTCCCTGACACGCAGGCACGATCCGGATTGGCGCGCCGCGCCGCCGGCCTGGCGTTGCGACTTGTCGCGACCAGCCTCGCGGCCCTGCTCGCCCCGGGCGTGCAGGCCGCCGACGCGCCCGCGCTCTACCAGCAGCATTGCGCGGCCTGCCACGGGCCCGGACGGCTCGGCCTCACCGGCCCGGCGCTGCTGCCGGAGAGCCTCGCGCGCCTGCGCAAGCCGGAAGCCGTGAAGGTGATCGGCGAGGGCCGCGCGGCGACGCAGATGCTGGGTTTTGCCGAGCGCATGAGCAAGGAAGAGATCGCCGCGCTGGTCGAATACATCTACACCGCCGTGTCGCCGGCGCCGACTTTTACGGAGGCCGACATCAGGGGCTCGCGCATCGTCAATTTTGAATCCGGCAGCCTGCCGGCAAAACCCGCCGACGTATTCAAGGGCGTCGACATGATGAACCTGTTCATCGTGGTCGAAACCGGCGACCACCATGTCACGGTGCTCGATGGCGACAAGCTGGAGCCGATCCATCGTTTTCCTTCGCGCTATGCGCTGCACGGCGGACCGAAATTCACGCCGGACGGGCGCTACGTCTTCTTCGCCTCGCGCGATGGCTGGATCACCAAGTTCGACATCTGGAACCTCAAGGTGGTGGCGGAGATCCGCGCCGGCATCAACACGCGCAATGTCGCCGTCTCGGGCGACGGCAAATACCTCGCCGTGGCCAACTACTTGCCGCACACCTTGGTGCTGCTCGATGCCGACCTCAACCTGCTCAAGGTGCACGAGGTGTGGAACAAGGACCGCAAGGAAAGCTCGCGAGTTTCGGCGGTGTATGACGCCGCGCCGCGCCAGAGCTTCGTCGCCGCGCTGAAGGACGTGCCCGAGGTGTGGGAGGTCAGCTACAACCCCAAGGCAGATGACATTCCGGTCGGCATGATCCACGACTTCAAGTACAAGGAAGGCAGCTTCATTCCGGGCTTCCTCAACCCGCGGCGCAGTTTCCTTTCCGAACCGCTCGACGATTTCTTCTTCACCCAGGACTATTCCGAACTGATGGGGTCGAGTCGCGAGGCCGGCAAGGGTCAGGTGGTGCACCTCGATGTGAGGAAGAAGATCGCCGACCTCAAGCTGCCGGGCATGCCGCATCTCGGTTCCGGCATCACCTGGAAATACGCGCCGCCCGGGGGCGCCGAGCGCACGGTGATGGCCACCCCCAACCTGAAGGAAGGGCTTATCACCGTGACTGACATGAAGGACTGGAGCACGCTGAAGACAATCCCTACGCTGGGGCCCGGCTTCTTCATGCGCAGCCACGAGAACACGCCCTACGCCTGGACCGATTCGATGATGTCGAAGGGCAAGGACACGCTGCAGGTGATCGACAAGCGCACGCTGGAAAAGGTCGCCGAAGTGAAGACGAACCCGGGCAAGACCCTGGCCCACGTCGAGTTCACCCGCGATGGCAAGTACGTGCTGGCCAGCCTGTGGGAGCGCAAGGCCGACGGCGGCGCGCTGATCGTGTTCGATGCGGCGACCTTCAAGGAGGTCAAGCGCATCCCGATGGACAAGCCGGTGGGCAAGTACAACCTGCACAACAAGATCAGCCGTTCGGAGGGAACCAGCCACTGAGTCTTGTCGCGGGCCGGAGCAGGTCTGTCGCCTACGTATATTCCGCAGTTCGCCGCGCAATCTACCAATATGCATTGCGGGCTACAAATGAGAACATTTTCGGCATGAGCGGGATTCCCAGGGTGGATTCCCGCTTGTTCATCCACGATGACCGGAATTACGATGCGAACCCGAATCACGATACTTGCCCTCATCGGCCTGCTCTGCGGCCTGGCGATCGCGGCTCGTGCCGAGCCGCTTACCATCAGCACCAACAACACGCCGCTCGACCGTCAGGCGTTGCATGACCTGTCGAAGGAAGCCTTCCGCCGCATCGGCGTGGACTTCAAGATGGTCAGCCTGCCCTCCGAGCGTTCCCTGCATTCGGCCAACCTCGGCGAGGTCGACGGCGAGGGGTTGCGGGTGCCCGGCCTCTCCAGCCAGTACCCGAACCTGGTGCAGGTGCCCGAGCGCTACATCGGGATCAGCTTCGTCGCATTCGCCAGGGACGCCTCGATCCGGCTCGAACAGGGGTGGGACAGCCTCAAGCCGCATCGCGTCGCCTTCATCACCGGTTGGAAGATGTTCGAGGCAAATGCCGGTGGCGCAAGGGTAGTGAGCAAGGTGGACAAGCCGGAGCAGATGTTCCTCATGCTCGACGGCGGCCGCATCGATCTTGCGCTTTACACCCGGGCCGACGGCGTCGCGCTGGCACGCAGCATGGGCCTGTCGTCCATCGCGCCGCTGGCGCCAGCGCTGAAGGATGTGGATATGTTCCTCTACCTGCACAGGAAGCACGAGGCGCTGGTGCCGAAACTGGCGCAGGCCCTGCGCGAAATGAAAGCCGACGGCAGCTACAACCGCATCCTTGCCGCGCTGAAGGCGGAGTAGCGGACTTTTTCCATGGTCATGCCGGAGAAGATTTCAGGTCGGCTCGACTTCCTCGGTTTCAAGAGCCGCCTGACGCGACGCATCCTGCTCTGGTCGGTGCTGGTCGGCGGTATTTCCTCGATACTGATTTCGGCGGGCGAGGCGGTACTGTCCTACCGCGAGCGCGTCGCAAATCTGGATCGACACATCCAGTCCGTGGCTGAGTTCATCACTCCGGCACTAAACAACAGCCTGTGGGCTTTCGACTTTGACCATGTCGCGGTACTGCTGAATGGCGCCGCGCGGCTATCCAACGTGCATTCGATGCACCTCACCGTTCCCGGTCGCGCCGAACTCCGATTCGGCAGGGAGATCGGGGCCAACGAAGTCTTCGAGAAGGCCTTCCCGCTTTACGTCGAGGAATCGGGGAGGCGCCATGAGCTTGGAACGCTGGAGATTGTCACCGATCTAAGCGAGCTGCGCGCCGAGCATATCCGCCGGGGCTTGATCGCGTTGGCCGGCAATACCCTGGTGATCCTGCTGGTCGTGTTGCTGGCGGTGATGATCTACCACGAGTTCGTGCGCCGCCGCTTGCTGGTCATCGCCGACGAACTGAAGAACGTCAAGCCGAGGGATCTGCGTCGGTTCCTCGCCGACGCCGAGCCTGCGGCCAAGGTCGCGGTTCGCGACGAGATTGACGAACTGGCGACGGCCATCGTCACCCTCAAGGAAACCGGCGCCCGCGCGCTGCGCGAGATCGACGAAAGGAACGCGCAACTGGGTGCCAGCGAATCGCGTTACCGCCTGCTCGCCGAAAACTCCGCGGACTGGGTCTGGGCCATGGATGCGCAGGGCCGACATACCTATTCGAATGAACGCGGCTTGCATCTGCTGGGCCTCGGCTTTCAGGAACTCCTGGATACCGATACGATCGATCTGGTCCATCCGGACGACCGCGCCATGCTTGTTGAAACTTTCAACGAGGCTGTGCAGAAGTGCCGCGGTTGGCACGGTGTGACGATTCGCTGGCGGACCGCCGAAGGCGACTACCGCAGCTTCGAGTCGAATGCCGCGCCGGTCTTTGATACCGGGGGCAAGCTGACGGGCTTCCAGGGCGTCGACCGCGATGCCACCGAGCGCCTGCGCAGCGAGGCCGAACTCGAACGCCATCGCAGCAGCCTTGAAGAGCAGGTGCTGGCGCGCACCTTCGAACTGGCCGAGGCCAAGGAGGCGGCCGAGGCAGCCAACGTCGCCAAGAGTGCCTTTCTCGCCAACATGAGCCACGAGATCAGGACGCCGATGAACGGCATAGTCGGCATGGCCCACCTGTTGCGTCGCGGCGGCGTTACGCCACAGCAGGCGCACCAGCTTGACAACATCGATACCGCTGCCGAACACTTGCTGGGCATCATCAACGACATCCTCGATATCTCCAAGATCGAGGCCGGCAAGTTCGTGCTGGAGGCAATTCCGCTCGACATACCGGGCCTGTTGCGCAAGGTCGGCTCGATACTCGCCGACCGTGCGCACGCCAAGGGCATCCGCCTGGAAATCGAAGCCAGTTCGCTGCCCGCCGGATTGCTGGGAGATCCGATTCGCATCCAGCAGGCCCTGCTCAACTACGCCAACAACGCCCTCAAGTTCACCGACCATGGCTCGGTCACGCTGCGCGCCGGCGTCGAGCGGGACGATGGCGACGCTGTCACCGTCCTCTTCGAAGTGATCGACACCGGCATCGGCATCGAAACCGAAGCCGTGCCGCGCCTGTTCAAAGCCTTCGAACAAGCCGACAACTCGACCACGCGCAAATATGGCGGCACCGGCCTGGGGTTGGCGATCACGCGCCGCCTGGCGCAACTGATGGGTGGCAAAGTCGGCGTCGAAAGCACGGCAAAGGTCGGCAGCCGCTTCTGGTTTACCGCAAGGCTGACTCGCGGTTCGGCATTCGCGGCGGATGCCACCGGTGAATCGGGAAATGCCGAACTGCTGATCCGCCGCGACTACGCCGGACGGCGCATCCTGGTAGTCGACGACGAACCGGTCAACCTGGAAGTGGCCAGGATGCTGCTCGACGAGTCGGGGCTCAAGGTGGATACGGCGCAGGACGGCGAACAGGCCTGCGCCATGGCGGGGGGCCAGGTCTACGACCTCATCCTGATGGACATGCAAATGCCACGCATGGACGGGCTCGATGCCACGCGCTGCATACGCCATGATCCCGACTATGCCGGCGTTCCCATCATCGCCATGACGGCCAATGCCTTTGCCGAAGACCGGGCGCGCTGCCTGGCCGCCGGCATGGATGACTTCCTGGCCAAGCCTTTCGATCCGGATGCGCTGTTCGACATGCTGCTGCACCGCTTGCGCCGCGCCGACGCCGCCATGACAGGTCGTTGAGAGCCGCCTATACTCATCGTGAGATGAGGGCGAATGAAGCCCGTAGCCACCGTCGTCGGGGAGCACCAGCATGAGCAACAAACACCGCAAAGTCCTGCAGGCCATCTTTCACGATCCGATCAGCAGCAACGTGCAATGGCGCGAAGTCGAGTCCCTGCTGCACCACCTCGGCGCCAGCGTCGAGCCGGGCCATGGCGCGCGCTTCAGCGTCGTGCTCAACCGCCACGAGTTCACGGTGCACCATCCGCATCACGGCAACGAACTGGGCAAGCCCGAAATCAAGTACCTGCGCGAACATCTGGCGGCCGCCGGGGCCACGCTGTCGGCTTACGACGAACAGCACAAGGCGGGTAGCGACAATGAGTGATCCGCTGCACGGCGTCACGCTGCAGGCAATGCTCGAAAGCCTGGTCGCCCGCCTCGGCTGGGACGGCCTCGGCCGCCGCATCGAAATCCGCTGCTTCACCCACGAGCCGAGCATTTCCTCCAGCCTCAAGTTCCTGCGCCGTACCCCCTGGGCGCGCGAGAAGCTCGAGGCCCTCTACCTGCAGGCGCTGCGGGCCGACGCGGAGCAGTCGGCATGACCTACGAGGAACACCTCGACGAAGTCACCACCCTGATCACGGAACTGTTCGATGCCAGGGACAAGGCGGCGATCGACATGGTGATGCGCGCCCAGGCCGACGATTTCTTTAGCGGCCACGACGACGATCCCTCGATCTGCACCCAGCAACGTGCCGAGCAGGATGCGCGGACGGTGCACAAGAAGTATCGGGGGGGCAATCGCTAAGCTGTCATGTTCGCTGCGATAGGTGCAATGGTCGGCAAACGGGGAATGACCGAAAGGCGCTCCATTTCTAGTTCCACGGGCGATTGCAGAGTGATGCGAGAGTTCTATTTTATGCGCCGATACTATTGCGGACGTCGTCCGATTTACCTAGAATCGATTGGTGAAGGGCGCCCTCTGCCCACCTTGAGAATGCAATTGCCAACCCCGACGTCGATCGATCATTTCGGCTCATCCGAACCGACAAGCTTGCGCGACTCACGAGTTCGTCATGAGGTTCGATGTGCAGGCGCGAGGTCCGCATCATGAGCCTGTCCGTCGTGATCGTCGATGACTCAGAGATCAACCTTACGGTGCTGAGGCACCTGGTGTCGAAGATCGACGGACTGCAGCCGCTTTGCTTCGATGCATCGCAAAAGGCACTGGACTGGTGCACGACGAACGAGGTCGATATCGTCATCGTCGATTACATGATGCCGGCACCAGACGGCCTCGAGTTCATTCGCAGATTCCGGGAAGTCGACGGCAGGCAGGATGTGCCGGCAATCATGATCACGGCAAATGATCTCCGCGAGGTCCGCTATGCCGCGCTGCAGGCGGGGGCCACCGATTTTCTTACCAAGCCGGTGGACAAGACCGAGTTCACCGCCCGGATTCGCAACATAGCCCAGTTGCGCCATGCCCAGAAGCTGCTGGGCGATCGTGCCGCGCTGCTGGCGCAGGAAGTCGCCGCCGCCACTGCGGTCATTGCGGAACGCGAACGCGAAACCATTTTTCGACTATCCAAGGCGGCCGAGTACCGCGATCCGGAAACCGGTGGACACATCCTGCGCATGGCCCACTATTCGCGCCTGATCGCGGAACGCCTGGGCCTGGCGCCGCAAGAGCAGCAGTTGATTCTCGAAGCGGCGCCGATGCATGACATCGGCAAGGTCGGGATTCCCGACCAGATACTGTTGAAGCCGGGCCGACTCGACGCCGAAGAATTCACGATCATGAAGCGCCATGCCGAAATCGGACACCGGATCCTGCGCAACAGTACGTCACCCATCCTCAACGCTGCGGCGGTCGTGGCCTTGTCCCACCACGAGAAGTTCGACGGCGGCGGCTATCCGCAGGGCCTTGTCGGCGGCGCCATTCCGCTCCATGGCCGCATCGTGGCGGTCGCCGACGTGTTCGACGCGCTTACCTCGGCCCGCCCCTACAAGCGTGCCTGGGAAATCGATGCTGCAAGGGAGTTCATCCTCGACAACAGCGGATTGCATTTTGATCCGCAATGTGTCGACGCATTCACCGGCGCCTGGAGCGAGGTGCTTGCCATCCGTTCGCGGTTCCTCGACGAGAACCTGGAATCCAGTCCCGACACCTGAATTTTGAACGAACATGAAAATCCATCAGATAACGCTCACTGACTGGAAGTCGCCGGATCGGCAACTTCAGCCCCTCGTCGCCCTCGGTCCCAACCTGGTGCTGGTCTTCGGCGCGACGTCGTTCTTTTCCGATGGCGATGCGAACGCGCTTGCCGGCTGTTTTCCCGGGGCTGTGCTTATCGGCTGTTCGACGGCGGGCGAGGTTTCGACACAGGGGGTGCAGGAAGGCAGCGTGGTGGTTACCGCGGTTCGCCTCGATGCCGCCCGGATTGTCGCGGGCACCACGGATCTTGCAGGCATGGGCGATTCGCGCGCCGCCGGCGAGCGCCTGGGCCGGCAACTTGCCGCGCCGGGGCTGGGTCTGGTGCTGGTATTCGGCCAGGGCGTGGAGATCAACGGCAGTGCGCTGATTCAGGGCATGGCTGAGGTACTCGGCCCATCGGTCCCGATTACCGGCGGGCTTGCCGGTGACGACGGCGCCTTCGTCAAGACGTGGACCCTGGGCATCAGTGGCGCCTCGGATCGCGCCATCGTCGCGGTCGGACTTGCCGGTGACGGATTGCGGATCGGCCACGGCTCCTATGGCGGCTGGGCAACGTTCGGACCTGCGCGCAAGGTGACCCGTTGCGATGGCAACGTCCTCTACGAACTCGACGGCGAGCCGGCGCTGGACATCTACAAGCGTTACCTGGGCGAATATGCGCGTGACCTGCCGGCTTCGGGACTGCTTTTCCCATTCGCCATGCTCGGCGACGACATGAGCGCGATCGGCCTCATCCGTACCATCCTCGGCATCGACGAGCAGGCGGGCAGCCTGACGCTTGCCGGCGAGATACTGCAGGGCGGCTACCTCAAGCTGATGCACGCGTCCACCGATGCTTTGATCGATGGCGCCGAGACTGCTGCCAATGCGGTGGCGGCAATGACCGGACCGACGGCGACGGTGGAGACGAGGCTGGCCATTCTGGTGTCCTGCGTCGGCCGCAAGCTGGTCATGGGCGACCGCGTCGCGGAGGAAGTCGAGGCCGTGGCGGCCGTATTGGGGACCACCGCCGTCTGTACCGGGTTTTATTCGTATGGCGAAATCAGCCCGTTTGCGGCTGGGGCGACGTGCAGGCTGCACAACCAGACGATGACCATCACGACCATTGCGGAGGCCTGAACCGGGCCCATGCCCGCAAGGTACGCCGCAGTGACGAAGGCCATGAACTCCATGCACAAGACGCTGATGCGCCAGTTGCGCCGTTCGCTCGGAATCGAGGACGCCGAGCATCTCTTGAGATTCCAGTCGGCCCTGGCCGATCTGGCGCAGCGCGACGATATTGCGCCTGACCTGACGCGCGGTCTTTCGGGTTTGGGCGATCTGTTCGAGCGGATGTCGGCAACCTACGAGCAGCATGACCGCGACCTTGCCCTGCGCACCCGCAGCCTGGAGCTCAGTTCCGACGAACTGACAGCGGCCAATCGGCAACTTCAGGTCGAACTCGCCAATCGCGAAACTGCGATCAACGGCCTGCGCGAAACCGCGCGCTCGTTGCAAGAGGAGATCGGATTCGCCGGGTCGGTCGACAACGCCGAGAGCCTCGACGGGCTGATCGAGGTCGTGTCGCGCCTGGCACGTGCACATCGCGAAGCCAATCGCGCGCTGGAGAACCAGAAGTTCGCCCTTGACCAGCACGCGATCGTCAGCGTCACCGACCCGATGGGCACCATCACCTATGCCAATGACAGGTTTTGCGAGATCAGCGGCTACTCGCGCCAGGAACTGGAAGGCGCCAATCACCGGATCGTCAACTCTGGATTTCACCCTCCCGAGTTCTTTCGCGAGTTGTGGCAAACCATCGCGGCGGGGCGGGTCTGGCGCGGGGAAGTGCGCAATCGCGCCAAGGACGGCAGCTTCTACTGGGTGGCGGCGACCATCGTGCCTTTCCTCGACGATGAACGACGCCCGTATCAGTATGTCGGGATCCGCACCGATATCACGGCCCGCCACCAGGCGACGGAGAAGCTGCAGGAACAACTCCATTTCGTCGAAGAACTGATCGAGGCGATCCCGCTGCCGGTCTACGTCAAGGACGAGCAGCGTCGCTATAGCGTGCTCAATCGCGCCTTCGAGGAGTTTTTTGGCATATCCCGCGGCGACTATCTGGGCAAGACGGTGTACGAATTGCTGGATGCAGATGGCGCCGGGGTTCACGACGCGCACGACCGCGAACTGTTGCAGGCGATATCCCACCAGATGTACGAGGCGAAAATCCCGCAGCGCAACGGCATCGTCCGTGACGGCATCTATTACAAGGCGACGCGGACCCGGGCCGACGGCTCGATCGCCGGACTGGTGGGCACGATTTCCGACATCACGGAGCGCAAGCGATGGGAGCGCGAGACCTTGCGCGCGAAGGAACAGGCGGAGGCTGCCAACAGGGCAAAGAGCGACTTTCTCGCCAACATGAGCCATGAGATCCGCACGCCGATGAACGGCATCCTCGGCATGACGGAGCTTGCGCTCGATACGGATCTGACCGCGGAGCAGAGCGAATTGCTGAAGGTGGTGAAGTCCTCGACCGAGGCCCTGCTGACGGTGATCAACGACATCCTGGATTTCTCCAAGATCGAAGCCGGAAAGATGAACATCGAGGAAGTGGCTTTCGACATCCAGGAAGTGCTTGGCGCCACCCTCAAGACCATGGCCGCGCGCGCCGGGGGCAAGGGTCTCGAACTGGCCTGCAACGTCGATCCGGATATTCCCCCGCTCGTTTGCGGCGATTCGGGGCGACTGCGGCAGGTGCTGCTCAACCTGGTAGGCAATGCGATCAAGTTCACCGAGCGGGGCGAGATAGTCGTGCGCGCCGACCTCCAGGAAAAGGATGCCGTCGGCACGACGGTGCATTTCTCGGTGCGCGATACCGGCATCGGCATCGAAAAGAGCAAGCAGGAATCGATTTTCGAAGCCTTTGCCCAGGAAGATACGTCGACCACTCGCAAGTACGGAGGCACCGGTCTCGGCCTGAGCATTTCCGCCCGGCTGATTGCGATGATGCACGGCCGGATCTGGGTGGACAGCGAGCCGGGGCGCGGCAGCACTTTTCATTTCCTGATCCGGTTCGCCGCGGTCGGGGCCGCTGTGGATCACCCGTCACCGTCGCGCCAGCACCTCAACGGATTGCATGCATTGGTCATCGATGACAGCGCCGTCACACGCGATATCCTGGTCAATACGCTGGCCGGCTGGGGCGTGAATGCCGTGTCCGCCGGTTCCGGCGAGGCCGGCATCGTGTTGCTCGAAGCCGCGCCGCAGGCCTTCGCCTTCGTGCTGCTGGACGCCAAGATGCCGCGGCTCGACGGCGTCGGCACGGCACGCATGATCGGCAGGCTGCCAGCCGAGCGGCGACCGGCCGTTGTCATGCTGTCGCCGGTGGGAAGCCGCGATATCGATGCGTGGCGTGAGGCCGGCATTGCCGGCTGCGTCGACAAACCGGTTCGACAGTCCGAGTTGCTGGAGGCCATCCTCGATGCACTCGGGGTCGGAAAGCCGGCGACGGCAGGCGAAGGGGTTCAGGCGCCGCATGCGCCGACCAGGCCGCCGATGGACATCCTGGTGGTGGAAGACCATCCGGTAAACCAGAAACTTGCGCTGGCAATGCTGGAAAAATGGGGCCATCGTCCGGTGCTCGCGCAGGATGGTCAGGCTGCATTGGAGAAGTTGTCGGTGCACCGCTATGACCTGATCCTGATGGACATGCAAATGCCTGTCATGGATGGCCTGGAGGCAACCCGGCACTTTCGTGCGCGGGAGACCGGAGCGCGAACGCCGATCATCGCCATGACCGCGAATGCCATGGACGGAGATCGCGAAACCTGCCTTGCGGCCGGCATGGACGAGTACCTCAGCAAGCCGATCCGGGCGGCCGATCTGCTGACCCTGCTCGACCGGTTTGCGCCCGCTCGCGGCGGCGGGAGCGGATTCGACTATGCCGCCGCGCTGGCCGGCGAGGATCGCGAAATCCTGGAAATCGTGGCCGAGCCGTTCATCGCGTTTTTTCCCGGGGAAGTGGTGACCATGCGCAATGCGCTGGCGGCCGGCGACCAGGCCCTGTTGCGCCGGACGGCCCATTCGCTGGTCGGAAACTGCGCGATCTTCGGCGCCACGCCGATGGTCCAGGCCGCGCGCAAGATCGAAAAACATGATCCCGGCCGCGATCCGGAGCTGGATGTAGAGGCGCTGATCTCGGTCCTCGAGGAAGACTTCAAGGTTCTGGCGGTGGAGATCCGCGAACAACTGGGGCGATCCGCACCCGGATAGCCGGTGGAATCACCGGGTGCTGCGGCGGCCTCTGCGGCGCGGCGCATTGAGCTGCGACCAGTTCGCAACCCGCCTTTCGGATAGAGGGGGCGCTGGCATGGGCCGGCAACCAGCAGCGTTGCGCGAGCGCCGATTTGTCAGGGCTTCCTGCTCCACTTGCCCTCCGCATCGCGCAGCCACCAGCCGGATTTCCACTGCTGGTTCCAGCGCGCCCGCATCAGTTCCCAGATTTCGGGCTCGGCGTCGCGCCGGTGGTTGCTGTCGGCCAGGGCCTGTATCAGCGCGCGGCGCTCCTGGTTTTCGACGTCGATCAGTTTTTCCGCGATCTGGCGCTTGGCGAGGCTCATTTTGGCGCCGTCGCGCAGGTAGATGAATCCATCCTTGCCGAGGCCGATCTCGCCGGCTTCATAGAAGCGCACCAGGCGCGAGGTGCGCTGGGCGAGGGCATGCTTGACCACCACCACCGGCGGCGTGCCGATGTCGAGGTTGATCGGCGGCTTCGCGGCGTCCTTCGCCGGTTCGGCGGCGAATGCGGGCAGGGAAAGGCAGGCGAGCAGGATCAGGGCTTTCATCATGGTGATTTCCGTAGATTGGGCTTACTTGCCGGCCAGCAGCAGTTTCAGGTCGGCGGCGACCTTGGCCGGCGCCTCGCCGTGGCGCAGCAGCAGGCGCAGCTTGCCCTGCGGGTCGAAGGCGTAGCTGCCGGTGGAGTGGTCGACGCTGTAGCTGCCGGGCGTCTTGCCCGGTTGCTTGACGTAGAACACCTTGAAATCCTTGGCCACGGCGGCGATGGTTTTTTCGTCGGCGTAGAGGCCGAGGAAGCTCGGGTGGAAGGCCGGCACATATTGCGCGAGCAGGGCCTGCGTGTCGCGCTCGGGGTCGAGCGTGGCGAACAGCACCTGCACGCGTTTGGCATCGTCGCCGAGCAGGGCCATGGTTTCGCGCAGGGTGGACAGCGTCGTCGGGCAGACGTCGGGGCATTGCGTATAGCCGAAGAACAGTACCACCGCCTTGCCGCGAAAATCGGCGAGGCTGCGCGCCTGGCCGTTGTGGTCGGTGAGCCTGAAATCCTTGCCCCAATCGACCATCGAGAGGTCGGTGCCGGAAAATGTCGTGGGTTGCGAGCAGCCGGCCAGCAGGGTGGCGAGGCAGAAGGCGAGGGCGGAGATCAGTCGCATGGCGGGGGTTGCATCGAAAATTTTCATCGCTCGGAAGTGTACCCGGTTTCTCCCTGGACCTTGCCGTATACTTCCCGACTTTGCCCGGAGTAATAGTTCAATTGCATACTATCCAGAGTCCCGGCGGCGCCGCGAAATCGCTGGCACGCGCATGGTTGTGGCTGGGTCTGATGGCCCTGATCGGTTCCGGCCTGCTGGCCATCCTGCTGGTGCTGTCGCGCACCCCCGGCATCCAGGACGTGTTTCCGCTCAAGGATTTCTTCCGTGCCGCGCTGGTGGTGCATGTGGACCTCTCGGTGGCGATATGGTTCATGGCCTTCGCCGCGGTGATCTGGAGCGCGCTGGGCCGCGAAGGTTTCGCCTGGATGGGCTGGGGCGGCTTCGCGCTGGCGGCGGTTGGCACCCTGGTGATGACCGTGTCGCCCTTCCTGCCCGGCGCGGTTCCGGTACTCAACAACTACATTCCGGTGCTGCAGCAGCCGACCTTCTATGCCTCGCTGTGGATCTGCGGCGCCGGCTTCGGCCTTGCCGTGCTGCGCGCGCTGCTGACCACCTGGCCGCGTCCGGCTTTCGCTTCGCCGCTGCAGCTGGGCGCCTTCCTCGGCGCGGTGGCAGCCTTCCTCGCGCTGGCGGCCTTCGTCTGGTCCTGGATCGTGGTGCCGCGGGTCGAGGAAAAGATCTACTTCGAAGTCCTGTTCTGGGGCGGCGGCCACACCCTGCAATTCCAGCATTCGCTGCTGATGGTGGTGGCCTGGTTTTGGATCGCCATGCATCTCGGACAGGCCCCTGCCGCGTCGCCGCGCGCGCTGTCGGCCATGTTCTGGATCGCGGCCCTGCCGCTGCTGATGGTGCCGGCGATTTATTTCACGATCCCCGCCGGCGAACTGCCGCACATGGAACTCTTCGCCAAGCTGATGATCTGGGGCCATCCCTACATGGCGCCGCTGATCCTGGTCGGCTTCCTTGGCCTGCTGGCCATGCGCAAGGTGGCGGCCCATGCCGCCAGGTCGGCCTTCATCGCCTCCTTCCTGCTGTTCGCCGTAGGCGGCGTGCTGGCGTACATGATCCAGGGTGTGAACGTGGTGATCCCGGCGCACTATCACGGCTCCACGGTGGGCGTGACGCTGGCCTTCATGGGCCTGGCCTACGTGCTGCTGCCGCAACTGGGCTTCGGCGAGGTCGAGGGGCGCATGGCGCGCTGGCAGCCTTACGTGTACGGCGGCGGGCAACTGATCCACATCCTCGGCCTGGCCTGGTCGGGCGGCTATGGCGTGCAACGCAAGGTGGCCGGCGCCGAGCAGGCGCTGACCACGCTGCCGCAGAAGATCGGCATGGGCATGATGGGCGCCGGCGGACTGATCGCCGTGATCGGCGGCATCATGTTCGTCCTGGTCTGCCTCAAGCTCATGCTGCCGAAGAAGCGCGGCTAGCCACGCCGCCGCACCGCCGCCCGCAAGAGTCGGCGTCGGCGGTACGGCGAGCAGTGGCATCCGCGTCGGCATTCGTCGCCTACTGTTTCGGCTGGAAGGCCATCGAGCGCGCCGAGATGGTGAAGGCATCGGAGAAGCACATGCCTTCCTCGGCGCCCTGGTTCTTCAGCGAGGGGAAGATCGCCTCCACCATCTTCACCGAGCCGCAGGCGTAGATTTCCTTGCCGGCGAGGTCGGGGAAGTCGGCCAGGATGGCTTCGTGCACCAGACCCGTGCGTCCGGTCCAGTGGTCCTCCGGCGCGGCATCCGAAAGCACCGGGATGAAGTGGAAATTCTCATGTTCGCGCGCCCAGCTCGCAGGGAGTTCGGGCAGGTAGAGGTCGGCCAGGCGGCGCACACCCCAGTAGAGGTGGATCGGACGCTTGAGGCCGCGCTGGAAGGCGTCCTCGACCATGCTCTTGACTGGCGCGAAGCCGGTGGCGCCGGCGACGAAGACGATGGGACGCTCGGATTCGCGCAGCGAAAAATCGCCCAGCGGACCTTCGAAGCGGACCGTGTCGCCGACCTTCATCTGTTCAAATACATAGGTGGTGTAGCGCCCGCCGGGCATCAGGCGGATCTGCAGTTCGATCAGACCGGCCTGGTGCGGGGGGTTGGCGAAGGAAAAGGCGCGGCGCTGGCCGTCGTCGAGGATGATGTTGATGTACTGGCCGGCCTTGAAGGGGACCTGCTGCCCCGGCGGCAGTTCGAGCATCACGCGCATCACGTCGTGGCTGAGCTTCTCCATCTTCGCCACCGTGGCTCGGTATTCGCGCAGCGCGTTGGGCAGCGTCGAGGCTTCGTATTCGATTTCGACGTCGCCCAGCGCCGTGGCGCAGCACAGCAGCACCTTGCCTGCCGCAAGTTCCTCGGCCGAGAGTGCGCTGGGCTGGTAGAGGCCGGGGTCGACCTTGCCGCCGACCACGGTGCATTTGCAGCGCCCGCAACCGCCGTTGCGGCATTCGTAGGGCAGGTTGATGTCCTGGCGCAGGCCGGCATCGAGCAGGGTTTCATCGAAGCGGATGGCGACCGCGCGGTGGTCGGGGTGGAAGGTCACCATCGCCTCGGCCTTCCCGGCGCCGATGCGCTTGGGCGGCAGCCATGGGGCGAGGAACAGCAGCAGCGAGAGGCCGACGACGCCGAGCCAGAGGTGGAGCGGATCGACCACATAGACCAGGGCCAGCACGGGCATCTGGAACCAGTCGAAGGCAATGTTGGTCGGCACCACCAGCATGTCGGCCTCGCCGCCCTGGCTCACCACCGGCTTGACCAGGGCGAGCACGACGAACATCAGGGTGACGGCGATCGCGATCGCCCGCGGCGGGTTGACGTGGGCGCGCGGCACGCGCTGCACGTGCACCCAGGCGATGACGCCCGCGATCAGCGGCGCGCCGAGGTGGATGAAGGCGAGCAGGGTGAACAGCCGGCTGGTGACGTTGTCCTGGTAGATGAAATTGCGGATCAGCGTGCCGTTGAACATCGGCAGCGCATCGAACCATTCGGCGGTGGCGATGACGACGAACTGCGCCAGCTTGTCCCACACGAGCATGAAGCCGTTGAGGCCCGAAATGTAGATCAGCCAGATCAGGGCGACGCCGGTGGCCCAGGAGAACCAGCGGAAGCCGCGATAACGGTCGTAGGCGAAGTGCCGCAGCATGTGCAGCAGCATGGTCAGGATCATGCCGTCGGTGGCATAGCGATGCACGCTGCGCATGATGCCGCCCGCCCACCACTGTTCGTGCGTGATGCGCTCCACCGACTCGTAGGCGTCATGCACCGCGGTGTCGGCGAAGATGTAGAGGTAGAGCCCGGTACCGATCAGCAGCCAGAACTGCCAGAAGCTGATGGTGCCCAGGTGGTAGAAGGGGTTCAGCTTCTCGCCGAAGGCGACGTTGAACAGGTTCTCGGCGCGCATGAAGAACCAGCGAACGATTTTCTGGAGGAGGGTCAGCATGGTCTCAGTCCTTTGCCTGCTGGAAGAACAGGCCGCCCTTGTCGGGATTGAAGTCGATCACCAGTACCTGCGCCGGCTTCAGCGTGACTTGCGCTTCCTTGACGAAATTGAATCCGGGGACGACCAGGTTGTCGTTCATCTTCACCGCCAGCTGGTAGGTGCCGGCCTTCACTTCGAAGCGCTTGTAGACCGTGGAGACGCCATCCCTCGACAGCCCGGTGGGATGCATCACGGTGTCGAACAACGGCTTGCCGTCGAGTTCCAGCACCAGCTTGATGTCGGAGCGCCCGCGCGGGCAGTCCAGCGGCGCGCGCATGTTGGGCGGCAGCTTGGCCAGTTCCTCGGGCGTGCGCTTGCGGCACTCGCGACCGCCGAGGTGGCTCATCGACAGCTTGATCAGGGCCACGTCGTCGGCGATCTGGCGGTAGGTTGGCGCGGTCGAGAAGTAGCCGATGAAGGCGGCGAAGGCGCCGTAGAGAATGATCTGGCCGGCGATGGCGGCGGGTTTAGCCATGATGGATTTTTCTCCTGGAGAAGGCGGGCGGCTTCGTGCCGGCAGTAGATTGGGTTTCGAGTCGGGTCCTGAATTCGTCGATGGCGGCGGCGAGTTGTATGCCTTCGCCGCGCGATGCGGCCACCAGTTGCAGGCGGTCTAGCGGGACGATGGCGCGCAGATGCGGTTCGCGGTTGCGGGCCAGGCGCTCGCGCGTCCATTCCATGCCGAGGCGGAAATCGCAGCCGCCGTCGCGGCAGCCGGTGACCACGACGCCATCGGCGCCGCTACGCAGCGCGTATTCGACGAAGGAGGGCGGCAGCATGCCGGTGCAGATCAGGCTCAGCGTCGCCGTGTCGGGGGCGTCCAGCGCGGCGACATCGGCGCCCCTGGCGCAGCCGAAGACGACCAGCCGGGTGCGGCCCTGCAGTTGCGCGATCCTGGCTTCGAGCTGCTGGCGCATGGCGTCGACCGGCTGCTGTGGCATGTCGATGCCGGTGACCAGCCTTTCCTGGCTGCGGAAAGGTGTCGACGAAGGGCAGGAGCCGGCGCAGATGCCGCAGGCGGCGCAGTTGTCGGCATCGACCACCGCGATCCGGTGCCCGGGCTTGTCCGGGTGCGGCGCCATGGTGATCGCCTCGTAGGGACAGTCGGCGTGGCAGCGGCTGCAGCCGTTGCAGTTCGGTGCATCGACCACCGCGATCGGGGCCGCCGCAGGGTGCGGCAGGAAGGGCAGGGCGAAGAGCAGGATCGTGGCGCCGAAGATCAGCGCCCACACCGCCGCCGGCGAAGTGATGTCGGTCAGCGGGTGGAGGAACAGGACGAACCAGTCCAGGCGCAGGCCGGTCGGCGCCAGCGCGAGGTTCGCCGGCAGGTCGGACAGCGCCGGCTTGACCAGCGCCAGCGCCAGCAGGCTGGCCATGATCGCCGCCATGGCGCGCCGCGACGGCAGGTAGTCCACCCGGCTGATGCGATTGACATGGGCCCAGAGGCCGAGGATCAGCATCAGCGGCACGCCGATGTGGATGAAAACCAGCACGGTGAAGAAGCGGTCGTTGATCGAGTCCGGCGCGAGGAAGTTGCGCGCCGCCGGCTCGCTGAAGATCGGCAGCCAGTCCAGTAGTTCGGTGGTGGCGATGGCGGAGAACTGTGCCAGCCGGTCCCACACGATCCAGTAGCCGCCGATGCCGGAGATGAACACCAGCCACACCAGCGGCACGCCGGTGACCCAGGAGTAGAGGCGGAAGCCATGGTAGCGGCCGTAGGCCCACTCGCGCAGCAGATGGAGCACCATCACCAGGACGAAGGCATCGGAGGCATAGCGATGCAGGCTGCGCAGGACGCCGCCCAGGTACCACTGCTCCCGCGACAGCCAGCCGATGGAGTTGTAAACACCGTCGATGCTGGTGTCGAGCACGGTGTAGAGGTAAAGCCCGGTGGCGACCAGGATCCAGAGGAAATACAGGCCCAGCGCGCCGAGATGGCGCAAGGGATTGTCGGCGCCGCCGAAGAATGTGTCGAGGAAGTCTTCGCTGCGTTCGAAGCTGGTTTGTGCTGCGCCGCGCAGGGCTAAATGCAAGCTCACGTTAAAGTGAAACTACGTGTTCGGAGCGATTGGTGACAGTCGAGCGCAGCGAGCCAATCGATAGCCTCCCCGCGAGGGGAGGATGGGAGGGGCGGGCCTTCAATTTGCCTTTCGCGTGTTTCATCATCTGAGGGTGGCTCGGGCTGCCATGAGCGATTGGGGTTTCCCGCTTGCCGGAATGGAGGCCGACTATTAGGAATTAATGATATTCGGCTGGCGGCTTTTTTCACTTGACTCGAATCAACCGGATTGAATCCGGTGGCGGCTTTCGTCGCCCGCGCGAGTGAAAAAGGCGCGGGCGCCAGGCGCGCTCAGGCCTGGGTGCCGTGCTGCTTGCGCGTGAAGTTCCAGGCGATCCAGCCGAGGAAGAACAGGAAGCTGATGAAGCCGGCGATCTCGAAGTAGAGCGCGTAGTTGGTGCGGTATTTACCGGTGAGCGGATCGTAGACCGAACAAATGATGCGGACGCGGTCGGCCAGTTCCGCCAGGGTGCTGGTCTGCGGCGGGATCGGCGCGCCGGTGACCATGGCCTTGAGCGGTTCCGCGATGTCGGCGGCTGTGAAGGTGTTGCCGTAGATCTGGCGCACGATGCGGCCTTCGGCATCGACCAGGGTAACCTGGTTGAGATGGTCGAAACCGGCCGAGGTGGCGACGTAGCTGAAGCCGAAATTCCTCGTCACGTCGTCGACGATGGCGGCCGCCGGGCTGAGGAATTCCCAGTTGGGCAGGTGGATGCCGTATTGCGATGCGAAGGACTTGAGCGCCTGGGGCGAGTCGAAGGGCTGGTTGAAGCCGATGCTGACGATGTTGAAGCGGTTGGCGCCGAGCATGGCGACGGAATTCTCGACGGCCTTCTGCAGGTTCTTGGTGGTGGTCGGGCAGACCTGGAAGCAGGCGGTGTAGATGAAGCTGACCAGTAGCGGCTTGCCCCGGTAATCGGCCAGGCGCGTCGGGCGGCCCTGGCGGTCGAGCAGGACATGGTCGCCGACGGGCTTGCCGATGGCATCCTGCGAAACCTGGTAGGCGGCCTTGTCGTCGAGCGTGGTCAGCGTCAGCCCGCTGCGATTGCCTTGCGGCACCTGGACCAGACCGGGCCCCGTCGCCGGCGAGACCGCAGGCGACGCGTTCGCCGTAGCGCCGGCGCCGACTCCCGGGGCGATGGCGAGCACGAGTGCCGCGAGTGCGGCCGGAAGGGAGATGCGGATCACGGGAACCGCCTGGCGTCTAGAAGCGCGCGTCGATGATCGCCGCGGTCAGCACCAGAGTCAGTTGCGCCAGCGACGCATGGAAGCAGCTCATCGCGCTTGCGCGGTTGGTGTTCTTCACCAGCAGCCAGGCCTTCTGGATGAACAGTCCGCCGCCGATCGCCGCGCCGGCGAGGTAGATCGCGCCGAGGCCGAAGGCCAGCGGAATGAAGGAGGCTGCGACCAGCGCCAGCGTGCTGGCGAATATCACTTTCGCCGCGCGCCGGTCGCCGACCACCACCGGCAGCATGGGCACGCCGGCGGCGGCGTAGTCGTCGCGATAGGCGATGGCGAGGCTCCAGAAGTGCGGCGGCGTCCACAGGAAGAGGACAAAGGCCAGCGCCAGCGGCACGGCGCCTACCTGCGGGTCGGCGGCGGTGGCGCCGGCCAGCACTGCCCAGCTTCCGGCCAGCCCGCCGAAGACGATGTTGAGCCAGGTGCGGCGCTTGAGCCACACGGTATAGACGATGGCATAGAAGAAAGCGCCGAGGAAGGTGAATAGCGCGGCCCAGGCGTTGAGCGCCATCCAGGCGGCGATCACCGAGACCGCCATGAGGCCGAAGATGACCACCAGCCAGATGGGGCCGTGTTTAACCTCGCCGGTGGCGAACGGGCGATTTTTTGTGCGCGACATCAGCGGATCGGTGTCGTGCTCGTAGTACTGGTTGAAGGCGCCGGCGCTGGCCGAGGACACCAGCACCGCCAGCGTCAGCACCACGAACTGCAGCGCACTCAGGCTGGGGCCGGAGCTGACGGCGAGGCCGGCCAGCGCGGTGAAGGTGATCACCACGCCGATGCGCAGCTTGAAGACTCCCGCGATGGTGCGGAAGCTGAGGCCGGAAGGGTGAGGCAGCGTCTTTTCCATGGGCGGTTTCGTGTGGGTGGTTGGTTCAACCTGCTTGGATCGGGCCTGTCGCCAAGTCCGATCCAGGCAGGTCCCGCGCCTGGGCGCGGGACCCGTGCTACGTCGTTATCAGCTCAGACCCCAGACTTCGGAGAGGTACTTCCAATTCACGAAGTAGTAGAGGACGAAGCAGACCAGCAGGGTGACCGCCAGCACCACCGTGCCCGGCACGCCGACATGGTCCTGGTTGCCGGTATGGGAGGCGGAAGCCGCGGCGGACTGGTCGGGAATCGGGGTCGGCTTGTCGGAGGTCGCGCCGCCGTCGAGCTTCTTGCCGAACAGCAGCGAGAGCACCACGAGGCCGATCCAGAGACCGCCGCCGATGACCGCGATCACGCCGAAGATGCCGGTGAGACCCATCATCAGGTAGGCGGAACCCGGCCACTCGTACTGGAACGGCGCGCCCGAGAAGGCCATGTCCCAGTGCCGGCGCGATACGCCCAGGGTGCCGGCGCCCATCATCACCAGCGACAGCACGATCATGCTGAGGCCATAGAGGTAGGGCTGGATCTGGCACAGCTTGGGGAACATCATCTCGCGACGGAACAGGGTCGGCACCAGCAGGTAGGTGATCGACATGAAGGCCAGCGTGGTACCGACGACGACCGTGGCGTGGAAGTGGCCCGGGACGTAGAAGGTGTTGTGCATCAGCATGTTGATCTGTTCCGTGCCGAGCACCACGCCGGAGATGCCGCCGATGAAGCCGAAGCCGACCAGCGAGATGAACATGCCGGAGAACACCGGGTTGCCCCAGGGCGCCTTGCGCAGCCACTCGAACAGGCCGTTGGTGAGCCCCTTCTTGCGCTGTGCCGCTTCGATCGCGCCGGGCACCGTGAAGCCGT
>JACRIY010000055.1 GCA_016235805.1 Rhodocyclales bacterium | reverse complement strand
CCGGCCCGCGAAGCGGATTCCCCGGCAGGCAAGGCCAGGGGGAGGTGCTGATATTTCCCGCATTCATGCGATTGCCCTGCGCGCGGCACAAGCCATGCCGCAATGCAGCATCCGCTGTGGCAGAATCCCCCGATCCAAATTCGGGAGTCCGTCATGAAACGCGTCGTGTTCAACCAGAAGGGCGGTGTCGGCAAGAGCACCATCACCTGCAACCTGGCCGCGATCGCCGCCGCGCGCGGCGCCCGCACCCTGGTCATCGACCTCGACCCCCAGGCCAATTCGACCCAGTACCTGCTCGGCGACGCCGCGAACGGCCTGGAACTCACCGCCAACCAGTTCTTCGACCAGATGCTGAGCTTCAAGCTGCGGCCGCTGCCGACCGAGGACTTCATCACCGCCACGCCCTTCGAGAACCTCTCCATCCTGCCCTCCGGGCCGGCGCTGGAAGAACTGCAGGCCAAGCTCGAATCGCGCTACAAGATCTACAAGCTGCGCGAGGCGCTCGATGCCCTCGAAGGCTATGACGAAATCTTCATCGACACGCCGCCGGCGCTGCATTTCTACACCCGCTCGGCGCTGATCGCGGCGGACGCCTGCCTGATCCCCTTCGACTGCGACGAATTCGCCCGCCGCGCGCTCTACACGCTGATGGACAACGTCAACGAGATCCGCGCCGACCACAATGCCGGTCTCGAGGTCGAAGGCATCGTCATCAACCAGTTCCAGGCCCGCGCCAGCCTGCCGCAGCAGATCATCAACGAACTGCGCGAGGAAGGCTTGCCGGTGCTGGCCTCCTTCCTCTCCTCCTCGGTGAAAGTAAAGGAATCGCACCAGCAGGCGAAGCCGATGATCCACCTCGACCGCAGCCACAAGGTAACCCTGGAATTCGCTGCGCTGTTCGACGAACTGGAAGCGGCGAAGAAGGCACGGGCCAAGGCCGCGGCGAAGAAGCGGGCCTGATCTTCCGCACAACGGCAGCGCGATGATGCTTGCGCGCCGCCGATTTGGGCCTACAATGGATATACGTAATCGTATATCCATAGGAGCGCCGCCATGAACCTCAATATCGCACGCTGGGGCAACAGCCTTGCCCTGAGAATTCCCGCCGACTATGCCCGGCGCGCCGGCCTCAAGGAAGGCGACAGCATGGAAGCGAGCCTTACCATCGACGGCGGCATCGCCATTCGCCCCGCGCGCTGGAACCGGAAGGCCTTTGCGCAGGAACTGGCGAGGACGCGCGATGCCACCCCGATGGGGACCCCGGTGATCGACGAATTGCGGCGTGGCGGGCGATACTGATGGTGTATGTCGACACCAGCGTGCTGGTCGCGTTGTACACGCACGAAGCGAAAAGCTCCGATGTTTCGCGTTGGTACGCCGCCTGTGCCGATGAACTGGTTTCCGCCGCCTGGTGCGTATCGGAATTCGCCAGCGCGCTGGCGATCAAGCAACGCACCGGCCAGATCGCCGAAGCCGATGCGCAAACAGCCTGGCGGCAGTTCGAAAGAATGTGCGCCGGCGACCTGGACCTGCTGCCGGTCGAACCCGCCACCTTTCATCGCGCGGCGATCCTGTCGCTTGATGTTGCGTCGGGCCTGCGCGCCGGGGATGCGCTGCACCTTGCCGCCGCACTGGAAGCCAAGGCCAGGGTCGTAGCGACGCTCGATGAGGTCATGGCGAAGAACGCGAAGCGACTGCGACTCAAACTGGCCGCAATTTGACTGTGCATCCGCAGCCACCAACCCGGACAACGCCGTCGCATCAGCACCAACTTCTTGAGCTCCGTCATTCCCGCGAACGCGGAAATCCAGCAACGGGTCTGTTTCGTCGCCGTATCGCCAACGCCGACTTTCTCACTTCGCTTCCACGACCGCGCCGGGGCGAGACCCGGCATGTCACATAGAAGCTGGATTCCGGCGTTCGCCGGAATGACGGAGCGTGAGGAGTCGGCGCTGACGATACGGCAGTACGCACAAACGTGTTTCTGAATTCCGACTTTGCCACCCCGCACCGCGGAATCCAAAGCATGCAGAGCCGCCGAAATGACTGGCCATCAAAAGTCGGCGCTGGCGCTACGGCGCCATGGTCGGCAGGATCCAGCCGTCCTTGAGTTCGATCGAGCGCGAGCGCAGCAATTCGCCGAGCAGCCATGAGGCGAAATCGTCGTCGGAGAATCCAAGCATGCGCTGGTTGACGTTGTGGAAGAAGGGCACGCTGACGAGGTAGGCGGCGAGTTCGTCCTCGCGCAGGCGTTGCAGGTCGAGCAGGTTGAAGGTGAAGCAGGCGCGCACGGCGTTGCGGCCGACGCGGGTGGAATCCGCCTCGAAGGATTCGAGCCGGCGCAAGGCGCGCGCCATGGCGCCGTCGAAATCGTCGAAGGGCGCGCCGTGGCCGGGGATGACGATGTCCACATCGAGTCGACCGATCATTTCGAGGGTGCTGCGCGTCGCCGGCAGGGCGTCCTTCCTGCCCATCACTTCGCCGAAGATGATGCCGAAGCCGTCCTGCCACAAGGCGTCGCCGGAAATCAGGATGCGTTTTTCGGCGCAGTAGTAGATCAGCGCCTCCATGTCGTGGCCGGGCGCAGCCAGAGCCTTCCAGGCCAGGCCGCCCATTTCGAATTCGCTGTCGGCTTCGATCACCGCGTCATGCGCAAAGCGGTCGCCGCGCTGGCGGGCGGCGTCGAGCAGCAGGGCGTCGGTGTCCCACTCGGCGACCATGCGCTCGATGCCGGCGGGGATCGCGATCTTGCAGCCGAAAGCCGCCTGCAGCGAGGCGTTGCCGCCGATGTGGTCGGAATGGGAGTGGGTATTCACCAGCAGGTCGAGCCGGGTCGTCGGGCGCCGTGCCGCCAGCGCCGACTTTACGAGCTCGACGGTCTGCGGCGCATGGCCGACGTAGCCGGCATCGACCAGCGTGGCCGATGCACCGGCGTAGAGCAGGATGTTGTTCGACGAGAGCCAGCCGCGCTCGATGACCTGGATAGCGTCAGGCAGCCGCATCGGTCGGATTTATGCCGGCGCTGCTTCTGCGCTGCGCCACGGCGGCCAGGATCAGGCGCTTGCCGTCGTCATCGACATTGGCCCAGCGCGCGATTTCGTCGAGCGTGCGCCGGCAGCCGATGCAGAGGCCGGCTTCCATCTTGCAGATGTTGATGCAGGGCGACTCGACCGCGGCGCTAGCCGCGCCGCCGGCGATGCGGCGCTTCACTCGGCCGCGGCCACGGTCTGGGCGCGCCGGGCGACGATGGCGCGCGCCACGCGGGAGGCCGTCTCGCGCTTCAACTGTTTGGAGATCCAGGTGCCGGTGTCGACCAGCGCGTCGAGGTCGATGCCGGTGTCGATACCCAATCCCTGCAGCAGCCAGACCACGTCCTCGGTGGCGACGTTGCCCGAGGCGCCGGCGGCATAGGGGCAGCCGCCGAGCCCGGCGATCGAGCTGTCGAAGATGCCGATGCCCATTTGCAGCGAGGCGTAGATGTTGGCGGTCGCCATGCCGTAGGTATCGTGGAAATGGCCGGCGATCTTCTTCAGCGGGATGCGCCGCGCCACGGCCTCGATCATGTCCTTGGTGCGCTCCGGCGTGCCGGCGCCGATGGTGTCGCCGAGGCTCACTTCGTAGCAGCCCATTTCGATCAGCGCCTTGGCTACGTCGGCCACCGCCAGCGGCATGATCTCGCCCTCGTAGGGGCAGCCCAGAACGCAGGAGACATAGCCGCGCACCTTGACCTCGGCGGCCTTGGCGGCCTCGACGATGGGACGGAAGCGGTCGAGCGATTCGGCGATCGAGCAGTTGATGTTCTTCTGCGAGAAGGATTCGGACGCCGCGCCGAAAACCGCGACTTCCTTCGCGCCGGCCGCCAGCGCGGCTTCGAAGCCCTTCATGTTCGGCGTCAGCACCGGATAGGCGACGTCAGGCAGCTTCTCGATTGCGGCGAACACCTCCGCGTTGTCGGCCATCTGCGGCACCCACTTGGGCGAGACGAAGGAAGTGGCCTCGATGCTGCGCAAGCCCGCGGCGCCGAGGCGGCGGATCAGTTCGACCTTGATCGCGGTGGAGACAGGCTTCTTCTCGTTCTGCAGGCCGTCACGCGGGCCGACTTCGACGATGCGTACTTTGCTGGGGAGGGTCATGTGTGCTTGAAGACTATTTTTTTTCGACCTCGAATTCTACTAGCTCGGCGCCGTCGCTGACCTGTTCGCCGACATTGAACAGGAAGGCTTTCACTGTTCCTGCCGCGGGTGCGGCGATGGTGTGCTCCATCTTCATGGCTTCGAGGATCAGGAGCGGCGCGCCCTGCTCGACCTTGCCGCCGACGGGGGCAATCAGCGCGATGACCTTGCCCGGCATCGGCGCCGTCAGCCCGCCTTCGGCACCTCCGCCGCTGCCCGCATGGAACAGCGGATCGATGGCGGCAAAGATGTAGCAGACGCCGTCGATGAAGACGTGGCGCTTTTCGTTGGCCGAGACCACGGTGACGTTGATGCGGCGCCCGCCGAGGTCGACGCGCAATTCGCTGCCGCCGGTGAAGCGCCCGGCGGCGGTCACGGTCTGGCCTTCGAATTCGAGGCGGATGTCGTCGCCGGCGTAGCCGGCATGGACGGCCTTCTCCACCTCGCCGGCGCGCAGGCGTATCTCGCGCCGCGCGCTGCCGTTCATGCGCCAGCCGTCGCGCGCGTGCCAGGGCGAATGCGGATCGCGGCTGGCGACGGCCTCCGCCGCCGCGTAGGCCTGGTCGTGGATAAGTTCGGCCAGCGCCGCGACCAGCCAGGCCTCGGCCGGCGGCTCGGCGCCCTCTGGAAACAGGAAGGCGCGCTCGCGCTCGATCAGCCCGGTGTCGAGGTCGGCCTGGGCGAAGGCCGGGCAGGCCACCAGCCGCGACAGGAAGCCGATGTTGTTGGAGACGCCGACCACGCGGTAGTCGGCCAATGCCTGCAGCATGCGCGAGAGCGCGCGCTCGCGGGTCTCGTCCCAGACGATGAGCTTGGCGATCATCGGGTCGTAGTGCGGCGAGATCTCGTCGCCCTGCTCGACGCCGGTATCGACGCGCACGTTGAGCCCTTCGAGCGGCGGCGCGAGGTGGATCAGGCGGCCGATGGAGGGCAGGAAGCCCTTGTCCGGGTCCTCGGCATAGATGCGCGCTTCCAGCGCATGGCCGCGGATCGCGAGTTGCTCCTGACGCAGCGGCAGCGTCTCGCCGGCGCCGACTTTCAACTGCCATTCGACGAGGTCGAGCCCGGTGATCATTTCGGTGACCGGATGCTCGACCTGCAGCCGCGTGTTCATCTCCATGAAATAGAACGTGCCGTCCTGATTGACGATGAATTCCACGGTGCCGGCGCCGACATAGCCGACGGCCTTGGCCGCGTCGACCGCGGCCTTGCCCATCGCGGCCCGCCGCTCGGGTGGCATGCCGGGCGCCGGGGCCTCTTCAACCACCTTCTGGTGGCGGCGCTGCACCGAGCAGTCGCGCTCGAACAGGTAGACGCAATTGCCGTGGCTGTCGCCGAAGACCTGGATCTCGATGTGGCGCGGGCGCTGCAGGTATTTTTCGATCAGCACGTGCTGATCGCCGAAGGACGACTTCGCCTCGCGCTGGCAGGAGGCCAGGGCTTCGGCGAACTCCTCGCCCTTCCATACCGCGCGCATGCCCTTGCCGCCGCCGCCGGCCGCCGCCTTGATCAGCACCGGGTAGCCGATGGCATCGGCCTGCTGCTTGAGGAAGTCAGGCTCCTGGTTGTCGCCGTGATAGCCCGGCGTGAGCGGCACGCCGGCCTTCTCCATCAGCTTCTTGGCCTCGGACTTGGAGCCCATGGCGCGAATTGCGG
>JACRIY010000053.1 GCA_016235805.1 Rhodocyclales bacterium | reverse complement strand
GCATCCATCCGGGGCGCACCAAGACCGGCGGGGCCACCACCGGCCTGCCCAGCAGCGCGCGGCCGCTGTCGCTGGAGGATGCCGAGGCGATGAAGCGGCTACCCAACGTGATCGCCGTCACGCCCTCGGTCAACGGCAATGCGGAAGTGGCGGCCAATGGGCGCACGCGACGGGTGATGGTGCTCGGCGTCGGCCCCGACATGCCGAAGGTGTTCAAGGGCAAGGTGCGCATCGGCAGCTTCCTGCCCGAGGACGAGACCGGCGCCGCGCGCGCCCAGGTGGTGCTGGGGCCGAAGCTGAAGAACGAAATGTTCGGCGCCGAGAACGCGCTGGGGGCGCGGGTGCGCATCGGCGGCCTGCAGTTCCGCGTGATCGGCGTCATGGAACCCAAGGGCCAGTTCCTCGGCATCGACCTCGACGACACCGCCTATGTGCCGGCGGCGCGCGCGCTGGAAATGTTCAACCGCGCCGGGCTCAACGAGATCAACGTGGCCGTCGCCGAAGGCGTGCCGGCCGCCAGCGTGATGGCCAACATCAAGGAGGCCATCCGGGCGCGACACGGCCGCGACGACGTCACCATCATCAGCCAGGAGGAAATGCTCTCCACGCTGGGCGGCATCCTCGACGTGCTGACCATGGCGGTCGGCGCGCTGGGCGGCATTTCGCTGCTGGTCGGCGGCGTCGGCATCGTCACCATCATGACCATCGCGGTCACCGAGCGCACCAACGAGATCGGCCTGATGGTCGCGCTCGGCGCCCGGCGCCAGACCATCCTCGGCCTCTTCCTCGGCGAAGCCGTGGCGCTGGCCGCGATCGGCGGCCTGTTCGGCCTGCTGCTCGGCGTTGGCCTGGCGCAGCTGATCGGCCTTTTCGTGCCGGCCCTGCCGGTGCACACGCCGCTGTCCTTCGTCGTTCTGGCCGAGGTGCTGGCCGCCGCCATCGGTCTCGCGGCCGGCGTGCTGCCGGCGCGCCGCGCCGCGATGCTCGATCCGGTGGAAGCTTTGCGTACCGAGTAGCAAAGAGTCGGCGCTGGCGGCACGGCGATTTGCCATAGCGCCAGGTTTCAACCACAAACGAAGGTACTCGCGGAACCGCGACGAATCCCACGATGAAGACACTTGATGACGTTCGGCTTTCCATGCTCGATTTGGTCGCCGTGCGCGAAGGCGGCAGCGTCGCCGAGGCGCTCGCGATATCGCTGCGCACCGCCCGGCACGCCGAGGCGCTGGGCTTCACCCGCTACTGGCTGGCCGAGCACCACAACATGCCGGGCATCGCCAGTTCGGCCACCGCCGTGCTGGTGGGCTACATCGCCGGCGGCACCAGCCGCATTCGCGTCGGTTCGGGCGGCGTGATGCTGCCCAATCACGCGCCGCTGGTGGTGGCCGAGGCCTTCGGCACGCTGGCCGAACTGCATCCCGGCCGCATCGATCTTGGGCTGGGGCGCGCGCCGGGCACCGACCGCCTCACCATGCGCGCGCTGCGCCGCGACCGGGTCGAGACGGAGGAGGATTTCCCGCGCGAGGTCGCCGAACTGCAACGATTGCTGGGCGATCCGCAGCCGAACCAGCAGGTGATCGCCATGCCGGGTGCGGGCACGCGGGTGCCGATCTGGCTGCTCGGCTCCAGCCTGTTCTCGGCGCAACTGGCGGCCGAGCGCGGCCTGCCCTATGCCTTCGCCTCGCACTTTGCGCCGCGCCTGTTGCACCAGGCGCTCGACCTGTATCGCAGCCGCTTCAAGCCGTCCGCAGTGCTGGCGGAACCCTACACGATGGTCGGCGTGCCGCTGGTTGCCGCGCCGACGGACGAAGAGGCGCAGTTCCTCGCCTCCAGCGTGTTCCAGCGCGTGCTGGGCATCCTCCATGGCGACCGGCGCTGCCTGCCTCCGCCGGTGGAAGGTTTCATGGCTGGCCTGCATCCGCAGGAGCGTGCCGGCATCGCCGATTTTCTCGGCGCTGCGGTGATCGGCGGGCCGGACTCGGTCAGGGCCGGATTGGAGGCGCTGAGTCGGGCGACGCACGCCGACGAGATGATCCTGGTCTGCGACATCTTCGATCCTGCCCTGCGCCTGCGGTCGCTCGACATCGCGGCAGCGGCCTGCGGCTTGCCGCGAGGGTAAAAAATGGCCACCAGAAGGTGGCCCTTTGCGGCGAGGATTTTCGCGGTCAGAAGCGGAAGCCGTAGCCGATGCCGACGAGGATCGGGTCGAGCGTGACGTTGCTGACCTTGTTGCCACCGACCTTGAGATCGGCATTGATGAAGACCTTCTTGATGTCGAAGTTGATGTAGCTGTTCTTGCCCACCTTGTAGTCGAATCCCAGTTGCAGGGCGGCTCCCAGGCTGGATTTTTCGAGGGTCGACGAGTTGGCGGTGAGCGTGTCCACCACCGGCAGGCTGACGCCCGAAATCACCGTGTAGTTCACGCCAGCGCCGACGTAGGGACGGAAATCGCTGTCGGGGGTGAAGTGGTACTGGAGCGTGAGGGTGGGCGGCAGGGCCTTGAAATTGCCTACCTTGCCGACTCCGTTAACCTTGACCTCCATCTTCTGGGGAACGGTCAGGATCAGTTCCGCGGCCAGGTTCTTGGTGAAGAAATAGCTGAAATCGATTTCGGGGATCAGCTTGCTCTCGACCCAGACCGCGTCGGCCGGTAGCGCCAGGGCCGCGATCGGATCGGATTTCTTCACCGGCTGGACGTCGACGGCGCGGATGCGCATCATCCAGTTGCCTTCGGCTTGCTGGGCGAAGGCGCTGGTGGAAACCAGTGCGGCCAGTGCGAGGACGGTTTTGCCATGTTTCATGGAATTTCCTTTCAGAGAGTTAAAGAGGGAAGCGGGAATTCATGAATAGGCCTATTTTAAAAATGGTTATTGCACCGCGTCAAGAGGTTTCGATATCTAATATTTCTACGGCAAGCTTGCGTCGGGGTGCCAGTCAGGCAGGTCCTGCGACCCCAATCCAGCACATGCCGGTGTTTCGCAGGCGAAAAAAAGGCCACCCGAAGGTGGCCAGGCGCGAAACCTGCGCGATCATTCTGTCGGCAGCTTGCGCGTTTTCCAGTCCGGGAATCCGCTGCGGTACCAGTGCACGTTCTTGTAGCCGGCCTTGGCCATGACCACGGCGGCCTTGTACGACTTCCAGCAGGTGCCGGAATTGCAGAACAACACGTAGTCCTTGTTCTTGTCGGCGATCTTGGCCATGTCGAACTTGTCCTGGCTGGCGTCGAATTTTGCGTCCTTCGCGCTCTTCTCCGGATCGTAGGGTACGGAGATGGCGCCCTTGATGGTGCCGTCGGAAAATTCGCTGGCCTTGCGCGTGTCGATCAGCACCGCTCCTTTTCCCTGCAGGGCCTGAACTGCGGGTGCATCGATCAGCTTGACGCCTGCCGGCGCGGCAGTGGGAGTTTCCTGGGCGAGCACGATGTTCGTGGCCGAAATCAGGCCGATGCCGGCGGCAAGTAGCAGTGCGTGTCTGAAAGCGTTCATCTGAAGTCTCCTCGGATTTGTGATGGTTGGGGTGGTTGTTGTGGTCGTGCTGCTGGCTTGGCTTGCAATCGATTCCGCGATATCGGTGCGTTGCGACATGCGTCGGCTGGACGCCACGAACCTGGAAATCAACGGCGCACGCTTCGAATTCTTGAGCCCGCAGGCGCGATTTTCAAACCCGAAGCATGACCACTATTAAATCATGGGAAATTCCCGGGCTGGCGGGCTTGCGGGTAGGTACTTTCCGCAGCTTTCTGCGCAAACCACGGATTAACACGAGTAGAGAATCTTGTGAGTATCGATATTCGCAATCACGACATGGGGGGAGCCAGGTCATGAAAATAATAGGTGCGTTCAAATCGATTTCAATTCGCACGCGGCTGATCTTTGTCGGCGCACTGAGCGTATTCCTGCTGCTTTCGCTCGCTGCTTTCGGCATCCTTGGCCAGCAACGCTCGTCAGCGGCATTCGACGAGGTGCGCGACCATGCCGTGAAGCCGGTGCTGGACATCAGCCGGATCGATGCCGGACTCAAGGAAGTGCGTTTCCGCATGGCGGGCGTCGCACTCGAAATCGTCTCGGCCAACGGCGCGCGCCAGCACCTGAAGGAAACCCGCGAGCAACTGCCGAAGCAATGGCAGGATTTTCTCGCCGGCTATCGGCCGGCGGACGACGATGCGCGCAAGGTGGTGGCCGCAATCGGCAAGGAGATCGAGTCCCTGCCGCCGCTTTTCGATCAGCTCGATGCCGCCTATGGCGCCGACGACAAGGGGGCCGTGCTGGCCGTGCTCAACGACAAGTGGCCGCGGGTGAACAAGAACCTGATCCGGCCGCTGGGTGAACTGGTCCCGGTGCAGGTGGAGCGGGTGGGCACGACCTTCGCCGCCACCGAGGCGGAAGGAGAAAGGCTGGGGAAGCTGGCCATCGGATTCAATGTCGCCGGCATAGTCGTGCTTACGCTGATATTGCTGCAGATGATTCCGTCCATCACGCGCGGCATCGCCGACATGCGCGGCGTGCTGGCGCGGGTCGCCGACGGCCACCTCGACGTTGCTCCGGACGTCGGCCGCGGCGACGAACTGGGGGACATGGCGCGCTCGCTCGACCTGACGCTGAAGGGCCTGCGCGACATCATCGGCGGCGTGCATACGGCGGCCGACAATCTCGCCAATGCGTCGGGGCAGGTGTCGATCACGGCGCAGTCGCTCTCCCAGGCATCTTCCGAGCAGGCGGCGTTGATTCAGGAAACCACCGCGTCGATGGACGAAATGACCTCGTCGATCACGGCCAATACCGAAAGCGCGCGCCTCACGGACGCGACCGCGACGGCCGCCACCGGTCTGGCGGTGGAAGGGGGCGAATCCGTAAGCCAGACCGTTACTGCGATGAAGAGCATCGCCGACCGCATCGTCATCATCGACGACATTGCCTACCAGACCAACCTGCTGGCGCTCAACGCGGCGATCGAGGCCGCCCGTGCCGGCGAGCACGGCAAGGGCTTCGCCGTCGTGGCGGCGGAAGTGCGCAAGCTCGCGGAACGTTCGCAGATTGCCGCGCAGGAAATCGGCACCGTCGCCAAGGACTCGGTGCGACTGGCGGAGCGCGCCGGCACCCTGCTCGAAGAGGTCGTGCCCTCGATCCGCAAGACTTCAGAGCTTGTGCGCGGCATCGTTACTTCCTCGCAGGCGCAGTCGTCCGGAGTCGGGCAGATAAACGGCGCGATGGGACAGCTGAATACGGCGACCCAGCAAAACGCGGCGGCGTCGGAGGAACTGGCTGCCACCGCCGAGGAAATGAGCGGTCAGGCTGCCCAACTCCAGGATCTGATGCAATTCTTCCACATGGACCAGACCCTCGCGGAACGCTCCGGCAAGCAGGCGCAAGCGACCGGTCGTCGGGTTGCCGCAGTCAGTGCCAAAGTCACTTCGACACGGGCTGGCGCCAAGCCAAAAGCGGCCGTCGCCGGCGCGTTCGAGCGCTTTTAGGCTGGCTGCGCGACCTCAGACTCGGCTTAGACGCGCTGGATCTTCAGCATCGGCGCATTGAGCGCCGGGTTGTCGTTGAAGCCGGAAACAAGCAGCACGTTGTGCCCGGTGCGGGTCAGCTTGCAGCGCTGCGCGATGGTGGCGCACAGCGTCGCGTAGTCGGCGAACTCCTTCGCCGCGGCAGCGATCGGCACGATGCCCCAGGTGAGCGCCAGGCGCCGGCACACGGCGGCGTCGGTCGACACCGCCACCAGCGGCGCCGTCGGTCGATGCGCGGAGATCACCCTTGCCGTGGTGCCGCCTTCGGTGGGAATGATGATGCCCTGCAGCTTGAGGTCGCGCGCCATGGTCGCGGCGGCGTGGGCGACCCCGTCGCGCACGTCCATCGAGTCGCGCGGCACCGCGTCGCCCTGCAGGAAGCTGCCCTGCTGCCACTGGTAGCCCTCGACCTCGCGCAGCACGCGGTCCATGATCTCGACGGCGCGCAGCGGAAACTTGCCGCTGGCGGTCTCCGCCGAGAGCATCACGGCGTCGGCGCCCGACATCGCCGCGTTGGCCACGTCGCCGACTTCGGCGCGGGTGGGGCGCGCGTGGTCGATCATCGATTCCAGCATCTGCGTGGCGACGATCACGGCGCGGTTGTGCTGGCGCGCGATGCGGATCAGTTCGCGCTGTACCAGCGGCACCTGCTCGGCCGGCAGTTCGATGCCGAGGTCGCCGCGCGCCACCATGATGGCGTCCGAGGCCTCGACGATGGCGTCGATGTTTTCGATCGCCTCCGGCGTCTCGATCTTGGCGATGATCGGCGTGGTCGCGCCGGCGCGAGTGATCAGTCGCCGCAGGCCGGCGACGTCCTTCGCGGTGCGGACGAAAGACAGGGCAAGGTAATCGACGCCGAGTTCGATGGCGAAGCGGGCGTCGGCGATGTCCTTGGGCGGCAGCGATGGCGCGGACACTTTCGAATCCGGCAGGTTGATGCCCTTGTGGTCCTTCAGCAGGCCGCCGAACACCACTTCGCAGCGCACCTGCTCGCCGTCGATGGCGAGCACCTTGAGCTCCAGGTTGCCGTCGTCGAGCAGGACTCGGTGGCCCGGTCGCACGTCCTTGGCGATGGCCTTGTACTGGGAGGCGATCAGCCCCGGCCCGCCGCGATTCACGCGCGGGTCGATCAACACTTCCTCGCCGGGCGTGAGACGCAGGGGGCCGTCGGGGAAGGTACCGCAGCGGATCTTGGGGCCGCACAGGTCGGCCAGGATGGCGACATGGCGGTCCAGCTTGCGCGCCGCGGCGCGGACGCGCTGGTAGGCTTCGCGATGGCCGTCGTGGGTACCGTGCGACATGTTGAGCCGCACGACGTCGACGCCGGCGCGCAGCAACTGGTTCAGGACCGCGGGATCGGTGCTCGCGGGCCCCAGCGTCGCCACGATCTTGGTCCGCCGCCAGCGCAGCGCCACCCGCTTGTCAAGCATGCTCATTGCCGCCTCCTTCGATGGATCGGAAACAGTTCGATGTCACAGTCGCGGCTAACGGCGCGGGCTCATGTGGTGGGTCGCCGCACGGCGGGTGAACTCCTTGCGGATCAGTGTATCGACCTCGCGTATCCATTCGTGCAGCTTGAGTACGGCGGGGGGCGACCAGAGGCCAAGGTCGCCGATCTCGGCATTGAGCCTGTCGATCGCCGCATCCATCTCTTCGACGCTCTTCATGGGGTATCCTTTCGAACAGAAAATCCAGCCAGGAAAACCTGCCCGGCAAGTGTAGTCGATGACGCCGGAGATTCAAGTCGTCGGCTTTCCCTGCGCAGGCGACGCTCCCGGCCCCTGAGTCCACCTCGACCATGAATAACATGCCTTTCATCACCACGGCTCGCCGCCACAGTTTCCTGATGCTCTGCGTGTTTGCGCTGGGCGCCTGCGCCACCAATCCGGTGACCAAGAAGTCCGAGTTGAGCTTCGTTTCGGAAGCCCAGGAGATCAGCATCGGCGCCCAGCAGTACCTGCAGAACCAGCAGTCGGCGGGCGGCAAGTACAACCTCGACCCGGCACTGGCCGCCTACGTCAGCGAGGTAGGGCAGAAGCTGGTCAAGGTCAGCGACCGCCCCAACCTGCCCTTCGAGTTCGTCGTCATCAATGACTCGGTGCCGAATGCCTGGGCGCTGCCGGGCGGCAAGCTGGCGATCAATCGCGGCCTGCTCACCGAACTGAAGAGCGAGGCTGAACTGGCGGCGGTGCTGTCGCACGAGATCGTCCATGCCGCCGCGCGCCACGGCGCGCGCTCGGTGGAGCAGGGCACGCTGCTGGCGGCAGGCGCGGCCATCATCGGCGCGCTGAGCGCCGACAAGCGCGGCGCCGACCTGATCGAGTTCGCCACCCAGGGCGGCGCGGCGCTGCTCAGCCTGCGCTACAGCCGCGACCACGAGTTGGAGGCCGACCATTACGGCATCGACTACATGGTGCGCGCCGGCTACGACCCGAAGGCGGCGGTGGAACTGCAGGAAACCTTCGTTCGCCTCTCGGGCAACAAGTCGCAGAACTGGCTGGGCGGCCTGTTCGCCACCCATCCGCCCTCGCAGGAACGCGTCGATGCCAATCGCGCCAGGGCCGCCGGCCAGCCGGGCAAGCTGTTTCGCGGCGAGGAAACCTACCGGCAGAAGATCGCCGGGCTGATGAAATCGAAGCCCGCCTACGCGGCCCACGACGAGGGCCGCAAGCTGCTGGAAAAGCAGCCGGCGCAGGCGCTGGCCAAGGCCGACGAGGCTCTCGCGCTGGAACCGCGCGAAGGCCTGTTCCACGCGCTGCGCGGCGATGCCCTGAAGCGCCTGGGCCGCGTCGCCGAAGCGGAAAGGGAATACGACGAAGCGATCAAGCGCAACGGCGAGTACTTCGCGCATTACCTGAACCGTGGTCTTGCCCGCCAGCAGCAGGGCAACCGGGCCGGCGCGCAGGGCGACCTGGAACAGGCCAACCGGCTGCTGCCCACCGCCGCCGCGCATTACGTGCTGGGCAACTTGGCGCAGGGGGCGAACAATCCGGGCAAGGCCATCGAGCACTACCGGCTCGCTGCCGGATCGGATTCCGACGTCGGGCGGCGCGCCGGATCCGCCCTGGTGCGGCTCGACCTGCCGCGCAATCCGGCCGCCTACGTGCAGGTCGAGCCGGTGGCGGACAAGGCCGGCAACCTGGCGCTGCGCATCACCAACCGCAGCCCGGCGGCATTGCACAAGCTGCGCGTGGCGGCCGTGGCGCCCGGATTTTCACGTGAATACGCACCCTCCGGGGTGCTGAAGTCCGGCCAGTCGGTGACGGTGCCGATGAATCTGCGCACTGCGGAACTCGGCAATGCCGCCAACAACCTGCGCGGGCAACTGCGCGGTGCCGAAGTGGCGGAATAGGCCGCAGGGAGCTAGACGATCGCGGCCATCGGCTGCACGGTCACCGTGTCGCCAGCGCCGACTTTTCCACGTTCGTGTTCCAGCACGATGAAGCAGTCGGCATCTGCCATCGAGCGCAGCACGCCCGAGCCCTGGGCGCCGGTGGGGCGCACGCACCATTCGTCGTTCTCGCGGAACAGGATGCCGCGCTGGTACTCGGTGCGGCCCGGGCTTTTCTTCATTGCCTCGGTGCAGCGCGCCTGGAAGAAGGGCACGGAGGGGAGCGGGTCGAGGCCGGCCAGCTTGAGGATGGCCGGGCGCACGAACTGGTAGAAGGTGACCATCACCGCCACCGGGTTGCCCGGCAGGCCGAACAGCCAGGCGCCGGGACGATCCGGACCATCCGGTTGGATGCGGCCGAAGGCCATCGGGCGGCCGGGTTTCATGGCGATCTTCCAGAAGGCGACTTCACCCAGCTGGGCCATCAGTTGCTTGATGAAGTCGGCCTCGCCGACCGATACGCCGCCGCTGGTGATTATGGCGTCGGCACATGACGCGGCGTCGCGGAAGGCGGCTTCCAGCGCGGCGGGATCATCCCTGACCACGCCCATGTCGATCACCTCGCAGCCCAGGCGCGTGAGCATGCCCCACAGCGTGTAGCGGTTGCTGTCGTAGACCGAGCCTTCGGCCAGCGGCTCGCCGATGGAACAGAGTTCGTCGCCGGTGGAGAACAGGGCGACGCGGACCCGGCGGCGCACCGAGACTTCGCCGACGCCGAGCGAGGCGACGATGCCGATCTCGGCCGGGCGCAGCTTGCGGCCGGCGGGGATCGCCGGCTTGCCGGCCTGCAGGTCTTCCCCGGCGCGGCGCGTGTTCTGCTCGCGCTGCTGGCCGGGCGGGATGATCACGGCATCGCCATCGACCCTGGTCACTTCCTGGATCACCACGGTATCGACGCCATCCGGCAGCACGGCGCCGGTCATGATCCTCACCGTCTCGCCAGCGCCGACTTTTCCTTCGAAGGCTCGCCCGGCAAACGCCGTGCCGATGTTCTTAAGCCGCGTTTCAGCGCCGGTGGCAAGGTCGGCGAAACGCAGCGCCCAGCCGTCCATCGCGGAGTTGTCGTGACTGGGCACGTCGATCGGGGAGATCACGTCCGCCGCCAGCACGCGGTCCAGCGCCTGGCGCACGAAGACGCGCTCGACGCCGGTGACCGGCGGCAGCAGGCCGAGGATCAGTTCGCGGGCGCGCTCGACGTGCAGCGAATTCGGGTCATAGTTGTCGGCGCAGGAAAGGGCTTGGAGTATCGATGTCATGGTGGCGAATCACAGATGGGCGGAGGAGGGGAACCTAGCCGCCGATGTAGGACATTTCAATTTTCTTCGCCGCGGGCAGGGAGGTGGCGGCGGTGCGGATCTCGGAATAGCGGTCGTCGCGGCCGCGCCAGATGGCGGCGATTTCGCGGCGCAGGGCCTCGTCGCCGCCACCCTTGCGCAGCAGGGCGCGCAGGTCATGGCCGCTCTGGGCGAAGAGGCAGGTGTAGAGCTGGCCTTCGGTCGACAGGCGGATGCGGGTACAGGTGGCGCAGAAGGCCTGGGTCACCGAGGAAATGACGCCGATCTCGCCACCGCCGTCGGCATAGCGCCAGCGCTCGGCGACTTCGCCGGGGTAGTTGGGGTCGATGGGGTCGAGCGGGAATTCTTCGCTGATGCGGTCGACGACGTCGGCCGAAGGCAGCACCTCGTCCATGCGCCAGCCGTTGGAACTGCCGACGTCCATGTATTCGATGAAGCGCAGGATGTGGCCGCTGTGGCGGAAATGCCGTGCCAGCGGCAGGATCTGGTCGTCGTTGCTGCCGCGCTTGACCACGCAATTGACCTTGACTGGCGCCAGCCCGACGGCCGCCGCGGCGGCGATGCCGTCGAGCACGTCGCCCACCGCGTAGTCGACGTCGTTCATGCGCTTGAACACGGCGTCGTCGATGCCGTCGAGGCTCACGGTGACCCGGTGCAGGCCGGCATCCTTCAGCGCCCGCGCCTTCTTCGCCAGCAGCGAGCCATTGGTAGTCAGCGTGATCTCGACCGGCAGCTTCGCCAGCCGTTCGATCAGGTTCTCGATGTGCTTGCGCAACAGCGGCTCGCCTCCGGTGAGGCGGATCTTCTCGACCCCAAGGTCGACGAAGATGCGCGCGACGCGCTCGATTTCCTCGAAGGAAAGCAGCTGCTTGCGCGACAGATAGGCATAGTCGTCGCCGAAGACTTCCTTCGGCATGCAATACACGCAGCGGAAGTTGCAGCGGTCGGTGACCGAGATGCGCAGGTCGCGCACGCGCCGTTTGCGCTGGTCGACGAGTTCGCCTTCCGGCGCTGCGGCGAGGTCGCGCCCCGGCGGCAGGCTGGTCCGGGTGGCGTGGACGATGGGAATGATTCGATCGGTCATGGAAGGGCAGACTATAAGCCGGGCGCCTTTGCCGGACAACACCGGCGGCAGGCGGGTCTATATTGCGGCGGCACCATCAGGCTAGCAGACTGGCGAGGTCGAAGGCAGTATCGGCCGCCTGCGCCGGCGTCGGCGAAACGCCCTTGTCCAGCAGCTTGCGTCCGCTCAGGTGATCGGCCGACTGGTTGATCGAGTCGATCGCGATCAGGCGGCCGGCCTGGAAGTAGTAGAAGGAGAACTTGCGGCTGTCCGCGTTGACCTCGACCGCGCCACGGATCACGACCTCGTCGTAGCCGGCGGTCGATCCCGCCATCTGCAGTTTAACGTCGTACTGGTCGGACCAGAACCAGGGCGTGGCCGTGAACGGGCGTTCGCGCCCGAGCAGAGCCGCGGCGGCAGATTTCGCTTGCTCCATGGCGTTCTGCACGGATTCGAGGCGGCGCAGACTGCCGTCGGGCAGGCGTCGTACCGTGCAGTCGCCGGCGGCGACAATGGCCGGATTGGCGCTGCGGCTGCAGCCATCGACCACGATGCCATTGCTGACTTCCAATCCGGCGTTCTCCGCCAGCTCGGTGTTCGCGATCACGCCGATGCCCACCAGCAGCAGGTCGGCGGGGTACTCGCGGCCGTCGTCGGTCCTCACCGCGGCGATGCGGCCTTCCTTGCCGACGAGCTCCGAGACCAGGGCGCCCAGCGCCACCTCGACGCCGTGGCCGCGATGCAGGTCGAGGTAGAACTGTGAGATGGCCGGCGGCACCACGCGTGCCATCAGGCGTTCGGCAGCTTCCAGCACGGTGACCTGTTTGCCCATCCTGCGCGCGACGGCGGCGACCTCGAGGCCGATGAAGCCGCCGCCGATGATGACGACGTTGCGAGCAGTCTCCAGCGCCGCCTTGATCGCCTTCGAGTCGTCGAGCGAGCGCAGGCCGAAGACGCCGTCGAGTTTTGCGCCGGGCAGCGGCAGGCGGCGCAGGCGGGCGCCGGTGCACAGCGCAAGTCCCTCATAGGGCAGCCAGGAGCCATCGGCGAGCCGGACCTGCTTCGCGGCGCGATCGATCGCCGTGGCGCCAGCGCCGACTTTCAAAACGATTTCCTTCTTCGCCATCATCTCGGCCGGGCGCATGTTGAGCTGCGCCTCGGGCGTGTCGCCCTGCAGGAAGCCCTTGGACAGCGGCGGCCGCTGGTAGGGCGCATGCGGCTCCGCACCGAGCAGCGTGATCGGTCCGGCATAGCCTTCAGCGCGCAGCGTCTCGGCCACGGTCAACCCGGCGAGGCCGGCGCCGACAATCAACATCCCGCGGGAGGCAGGGGTGCTATCCAGTATGGACATGGGGTCTTCTCCAAAAGGCGATCGAGGACATCCTGCGATGCTACCGCGACCGCGAACTTGGCGAGAGGCTTAAGCTGCTATTCTCTGCCGGAGATTGATCCGCTTGCTGCCGGCGATCACCTCTGACCGGAGTCGAAAAACATGAGCCATCAAAAGTCCCGTGAAGTCGTGCTGCCGATCAGGATGACGCCGGAGTTGAACGCGGCGCTCGATGCCCTGCGCGAAACCTGGCGGCGCGATCCGGCCTCGATCCCGCGCGGCCTGTCCTGTTCGCAGTCCAAGGAAGGCGCTTTCGTCCTGACCGCCGCCGAATCGGTCTTCGTCACCCTGCCCGGCGCCTGCGTGGTGAAAGGCCTCGGCGCGATCGAACTGATCGGCACCGAGCCGCTGTTCGAACCCGGCGCCGCATCGAAAACCCTGATCCTGCATGACACGGCGGAGGGCTGGCGTTTTTCCGTCAAGTTCGTGCCGCCCATCGTGCGCGAGCGGAATACGAAGTCAGGTTAGTAACTCTGCTGGTCCGGCAGCGGGAAGACGGACGATGGCGAGGCGTGGTTGGGGGCAGGGGACGACGGCAAAGTGCCCATAAGAGACATGCCTCGTCTCGGCAGCCCAGCGGCAGGTTCCTCAGTCGAGCGGTCGTTCAGAGCGGGGACTGACGGAGAACTCCTCGGTCTCAGCAGCCCAATGATGCCTGCTTTGCTATAGTCTGCAATTGGCATAAAGCCGTACCTCAGAGTGACCTTCCAGTTTGCGTAATGGCGGGATGCTCCAATTTCCCACTCTGTCCTGATAAGAAATCGACAGGCATAAAAGGGCTTGACGCTGATGGCAAACAACAACGGTAGCGGCAAATCCCTCGAATCCTGGATCTGGGACGCCGCCTGCTCCATCCGCGGGGCCAAGGACGCGCCCAAGTACAAGGACTACATCCTCCCCCTCATCTTCACCAAGCGCCTGTGCGACGTTTTCGATGACGAGCTGAATCGCATCGCGAAGGAAGTCGGCTCGCGCAAGAAGGCCTTCCAGCTCGCCAGGGCCGACCACAAGCTGGTGCGCTTCTACCTGCCCCTCGTGCCGGACGATCCCGAGCAGCCCGTCTGGTCCGTCATCCGCAAGCTCTCCGACAAGATCGGCGAAGGCGTCACCACCCACATGCGCGCCATCGCCCGGGAAAACCCGCTGTTGCAGGGCATCATCGACCGCGTCGACTTCAACGCCACCACCCACGGCCAGCGCGACCTCGACGACGACCGCCTCTCCAACCTCATCGAGGCTGTCAGCACCAAGCGCCTCGGGCTCGACGACGTCGAGGCCGACATCATCGGCAAGAGCTACGAATACCTGATCCGCAAGTTCGCCGAGGGCGGCGGCCAGAGCGCCGGCGAGTTCTACACCCCGCCCGAGGTCGGCACCATC
>JACRIY010000051.1 GCA_016235805.1 Rhodocyclales bacterium | reverse complement strand
CCGCTGCGGACTGGCCGACGGCAAACCCGAAGGCTGCCGCACGCCGCTCGTCCTGTCGCACGAACGCCATGTTGCCGGCGACCATCAGCGCTGCAACGACGGCCGCAGCAATGGCGGCGACCCTGACTCCTCGCGACATGTGCATCGGCAGCCCCCGTTCGACCGGTCATTCGGAAAGTGAGGGGATTGTGCCATGGCGGACCATCGCCGCGCCCGTCGTGATGTTGGCGACATGGGGCAGGAACCGAATGCGTGCGCGGCATATCCAACCTTGGCCGCCCCCAGTCACCGACCGAAAGGAGAACTGATCATGCCCACAGGCACTGTACGGCTTCACCGCGTGCTCCGTGCGAAACCGGAGCGCGTCTATCGCGCCTTCCTCAATGCGGACGCCTTGGCCAAGTGGCTGCCGCCCTATGGCTTCACATGCACGGTCCACCACCTGGATGCGAAAGTCGGCGGCACTTACAAGATGTCGTTCCGGAACTTTTCGACGGGTCAGGCGCATTCCTTCGGCGGCGAGTATCGCGAACTCGTTCCGCCCGAAAGGCTGCGCTATACGGACCGCTTCGACGACCCGAGCCTGCCCGGAGAAATACAGACGACGGTGAGCTTGAAGCAGGTGTCGTGCGGCACCGAGGTCAGCGTGATGCAGGAAGGCTTGCCCGCGGAGATTCCCGTCGAGATGTGCTATCTCGGCTGGCAGGAATCGCTCGCGCAGCTTGCGACGCTCGTCGAGCCCGAGATTCCGGAGTAGTCGCGGCGCCCTCGCCTACTCCAACGGGCCACGCCCGGCTCGGCACCGGCGGCGATAGACGGCTGTTTCAGTCGTGCCGCATCTGCGCCTGCGTCACGACGCTGCCGGGCGGTACGCTGTGGGTGAGCCAGACGTTGCCGCCGATACTCGAGCCGCGCCCGATGGTGATGCGTCCGAGGATGGTGGCGCCGGCATAGATGACGACGTCGTCTTCGATGACCGGATGGCGCGGATTGCCCTTGACGAGCTTGCCGTCCGCATCGGCGGGAAAACTCTTGGCGCCCAGCGTCACCGCCTGATAGAGGCGCACGTGGCGGCCGATGACCGCCGTTTCGCCGACGACGACGCCGGTGCCGTGATCGATGAAAAAGCTACCGTCGATCGCAGCACCTGGATGAATGTCGATGCCGGTTTTCGAATGCGCGATGTCCGCGATCAGTCGCGCCAGCACGGGAATACCAAGCTCGTGCAGCGCATGCGCCAGCCGGTAGTAGATGATGGCGATCATGCCCGGATAGCAGAGCAGGATTTCCGAAACGCTGGTGGCCGCCGGGTCGCCCTGGTAGGCGGCCTGCAAGTCGCTCACCAGCAGTGCGCGAATGACCGGCAGCTTGGCGGCGAAATCGCGCGTGATGGATTCAGCCTGGCGGTGGAAATTCGGATCGTCGATGTCGTCCGGGTCGGCGACGAACAACAAGCCGCGCCGCACCTGCTCGACGAGGATGCGTAGCGTCGTGTTGAGCGTGGTGCCGACGAAATAGTCGACGCTCTCGTCGGTGAGGTCGGGTTGGCCGTAGTGGGTCGGAAACAGCGTTGCCGACAGCCCTGCCACCACCTGCGCCAGGGCGTCGCGCGAAGGCAGCTCGCGGATGCGCCCCTTGTGGCGCACGTTGTGCGTGACCTCGCGCGAGCGGCGCAGCTCGGCGACGATGTCGTCGAGATTCCAGTGCGGCAGCGCGGTGTCACTGTTCCAGTGGGCCTTCGTATCCATCAGTGGCTGCGCTGCCCGGACTGGATGCGCAGCAGCGCGGTGACCAGGGCGTCGATGTCCTCGCAGGTGTTGTAGGGCGCGAAGGACGGCCGCACCGTGGATTCGTAGCCGAAGCGGCGCAGGATGGGCTGGGCGCAGTGGTGACCCGAGCGCACCGCGATGCCTTCCCGATCGAGCGCCTTGCCGACGTCCTCGGTACGGAAACCGTCGAGCACGAACGAGATCACACCAGCCTTCTCCTTAGCCTTGCCGACGATGGAAAGCCCCGGTACCGTCAGCAGGCCGCGCGTGGCGTAGGCGATCAGTTCGTGTTCGTAGCGGTTGATGTGGTCGATGCCGACGGCCGACACGTAGTCGAGCGCAGCGCCGAGGCCCACCGCATCGGCGATGTTGCCGGTGCCGGCCTCGAACTTCGCCGGCGCGGGCTGGTAGAGCGTCTTCTCGAAAGTCACGTCGGCGATCATGTTGCCGCCGCCCTGCCAGGGCGGCGTGGCGTCGAGGATGTCCTTGCGGCCATAGACGACGCCGATGCCTGTGGGGGCGAACACCTTGTGGCCGGAAAAAACGAAAAAGTCGGCACCCAGCGCCTGCACGTCGGTACGCATGTGGGACACCGATTGCGCGCCGTCCACCAGCGCCAGCGCGCCGTGGCGATGAGCGATTTCCACCATTTCCCTGGTCGGCGCGACGGTACCCAGCGCATTAGATACCTGGGTGAACGCCGCGATCTTGGTGCGCGCGTTGAAGAGCTTCTCGTATTCTTCGAGGATGATCTGGCCGTCGTCGTCGACCGGCGCCACGCGCAGCCGCGCGCCCTTTTCGGCCGCGAGTTGCTGCCAGGGCACGATGTTGGCGTGGTGTTCGAGCCAGGTGATAACGATCTCGTCGCCGGCCTCGACGTTGCGCCGGCCCCAGCTTTGGGCGATGAGGTTGATCGCCTCGGTGGTGCCGCGCACGAAAACGATTTCTTCGGTGGAACTCGCATTGATGAAGCGGCGCACCTTCTCGCGCGCGGCCTCGTAGGCGTCCGTGGCGCGGGCAGCGAGCGCGTGCGCGGCGCGGTGGATGTTGGAGTTCTCGTGTTCGTAGAAGAAGGAAAGACGGTCGATCACGGCCTGCGGCTTCTGCGTCGTCGCGGCGTTATCGAGCCAGATCAGCGGCCGGCCGTTGACCTGTTCGTTCAGGATCGGGAAGTCGCGCCGGATCGCACGCGGATCGAAGGGGCGCGCGCCGAAGCCAAGATCGGGAATGTTGGTCGGCACATGCTCGACCACTTCCGGGCTCACCGCGAAGGAGTCGAAGCGGAACGGCGGTTGACGGGAAGATCCGGCAGCCAGGACTTCGTCGATGAAGTAGTAGCCGCCCGACGGCAGCGTGGCGGGCGCGGCGAACGGTATGCGTGCCGGCGCCGCGGCCGGGACGACGGGCGAGGCCGGCTTGGCCGGCGCAATGAGCGCAGCGGGGGCCGCATCCTGCCCCGGCAGCGCGCTGAAGTACCGGTTCGCCAGTTGCGCGATCAATCCGGGGTCGATCGCACCGGCAAGCTGTGCCGCCAAAGCTTCCGCCGCCGCCAGCGAACCGCCGCCGAAGTCACTGGTAGTCATAGTAGTTGCCGACCTCGACATCCTGCAGCACGGCAATGGCGTCCTCGGTGAGGACGGCGGAAGAACAGTAGAGCGAGATCAGGTAGGAGGCGATGGCCTTGCGGTTGATGCCCATGAAGCGCACCGACAGGCTGGGCGCCACTTCGCTCGGCACGCCGGGCTGGAACAGGCCGATGACGCCCTGCTTCTTCTCGCCGGTACGCAGCAACAGAATGTCGGTCTTGCCGGTCTTGTCGTTGATGCGCAACTTGTCGCTCGGCACCAGCGGGATGCCGCGCCAGGTGAGGAATTGCGAACCGAACAGCGACACGGTCGGCGGCGGCACGCCGCGGCGCGTGCATTCGCGGCCGAAGGCAGCGATGGCGCGCGGATGGGCGAGGAAGAATGCGGGCTCCTTCCAGACTCGGGTCAGCAGTTCATCGAGATCGTCGGGCGTCGGCGAACCCTTGCGCGTCTTGATCTTCTGCGAGGCGGCGATATTTGCCAGCAAACCGTACTCGACGTTGTTGATGAGTTCGGCTTCCTGCTTTTCCTTCACCTTCTCGATCAGCAGGCGCAACTGCTCCTGCACCTGGTCGATCGGATGGCTGTAGAGATCGGAGACGCGCGTCTGCACGTCGAGCACCGTGGTCACGGTGTTCAGCGAATACTCGCGCGGCGATTGTTCGTAATCGACGAAAGTCTCGGGCAGGTCCTCGTTGTTGCGCGGGCTGCACTCGACGTCGGCGGGCTTGCCGGCGCGGTCTTCCTTGACGCGATTGAGGCGGTAGATACCGGCCTCGACCGGCGTCCACGGCAGGAAGGACACCAGCCAGCGCGGCGTGATGCCGCCCCATTGGGCGCGGGTCTTGGTGGCGTTGGCAAGCTGGCGGGCGGCGGGTTCGCTCAAGGTGCGGCGGATATCGGTGTCATCGGCCATGGAAAGCTCCTTATTAATTCCAAAAGAAATATGTCTATTTGATCAGCATCAGCCGCTCGGCAAGGCTCGCGCTATATGTCAATCGTGTAACTCGATCACTGCCAGGGATGATAGCCAGCAGCACCATGCCGACAAACGATCAATTTCTAGTTACCCCTTATATCGATATAAGAGTTCCAAATAAGACGAAGACCGTCTTCCCGTGGTCATTGGCGGCCTATTGAAGATTCCGGCGGCGAGACAGAACTGATGATAGGCAAAGCTGCTTAGAAGGAGAACAAATCAATCCTCATTTCCAAATATCGGAAAACGTATAACCGCCCAATCGACACCGCATCGACGAACGTCCATGTCGTCAATAATCCGCCGCGCCAATTTCAACGGATCGCGCTCGACCACCATCGCGGCGCCGAGCAGCGCTTCGGTGTCTTCGTAGAAGAACCGCGACACCGCCGCCGAACCGCCGATAGGCGGCGGCAGGCAGTGATACGAGGGGATTCCCAACAGGCGGAATCCGAGCGAAGCGCCGACGCCTTTCTCGTTGCTCCATTCGGGGCTGGAAAAGGCGAAGGGCAGCGCCTTGAGCGGCTGGCCGGCAAGATCGGCAAGCGCGCGGAACAGGCCCGAGGCGCGAGCGTTGTCGAGACACTCGCCCATGTGCCAGACCGGCGGCAGGTCGTGCGCTTCGAGCAGACCGCACAGTCCCGCACCCGCCTTGTGCCGCGCATCGGCGTTGCAATAGCCGAGTTTGAGCAGGGGGAAGGATGCGCAGCCGTTGGTGAGAATGGCGACGTCGGCGGCGAGCAAAGCATCGGCGACATCGCAGATGGTTTTCTCATAAAGCACCTTCGGGTTGTTGCAGCCGACCAGATTCACGATGCCGCGAATGCGTCCGCTGCGCAGTGCTTCGAGCAAGGCCGGCAGGCCGCCAAAGGCGGCGGCGACGTTCTCGGCCGAGAAACCGATCTCGGCCTCGACGGCGACGCGCGGCACGAAGACCTTGGCCGCCTGCCGCGCTGGGAAGTTGTCGATAGCGAGGCCGACGATGCGCCGCGCCAGTGTTTTCGCTTCCGCGAGATTGGCGTGATCGTGATCGAAGCCGATGTGGATGGCGCCCGGCAGGCGACAGGAATCGCTGGTGGTGACCACCCGGGTATGGAAGCAGCGCGCCACGTCCATGATGCCGGGGTAGATGTCCTGCACGTCGGCCACCCAGAGATCGAGCGCGCCGGTGCCGAGCACCAGTTCGGCGCCGACCGCGTTGGCGAGCGGCGAGACGCCGCCGTGACGATAGAGGGCCGAGAGTCCCGAACAGCAAATGCCGTAGAAGCGAATGCCACGCGCGCCGGCGGCGCGGGCGCGCTCGACGAATTCCGGTTCCTCGGCGACCTCGACGATGGCCGAGGACATCACCGGTGAATGGCCGTGGATGGCGATATTCACGGTGTCGGCGTCTAGGCTGCCGAGGTTGGCGGAAACACGGTCGCGCCGCGGCGGACCGTAGAGGATGTCCATCGCTATCGCGGAGCCGACCACGCTGTTCCAGGCGAAGGTCAGCCCGCAACGCAACAGTTGGCGCATCAGGTTTTCCCAGTCGCCGTCGGTGCCGACGCCCGTGCGGTGCAGCGCCTCGAACACCTCGTGGTAAGCGCCGACCGGGATGATGTCGAGCGCCTTCCACACCGCGACGCGCTCGGGCGGCGCCATCGCTTCGAGCGTGCGATGCGGGCCGGGCACGGCACGGGACATGTCGGCAAGCAGGATGTCGGCGATTTCGCCGGCCAGCGCTTCGACGCTTTTTGCTTCATCGAAAATGCCGAAGGCGCGGGCCACGGCGCGGGTCTTGTCGGCGCCGCGGATCGGCAGATCGGCGCGGCCTTCCGCCGCCGCCTTCAGCGCCAGCAGCACCTCGCGTCCGCGTGCGCCGTGCGAGGCGACGCCGGCGGCGATCCAGCGCAGGATGTTGCGCGCGACGACGACATCGGCGTCGGCGCCGCAGACGCCGCGCGGGCTGCGGTGGTTGATGGTGCAAGGCCCCATGTTGCACATGCGGCAGCAAGTGCCTTCGAGCCCGTAGCCGCATTGCGTGCCCTGCGCGTCAAAGCGGTCGAACACGGTATCGACGCCGAGCGCCTCCATGCGCACGAGCATCTGCCGCACCGCCGGATCGGGAGTTTGGGCAAGGACGTCGGCCTTGGAGGGAAACGACTTGCGATAGGCCTTGAGTTCTTCGGGCGTCATGACGAAGAGTGCCGCGGCAGCTTGAGCAGGAAGTCGCACAACGCATGCGCCGCGTCGGCATAACTGCCGGTCAGCGACGGCGGCCGGCCGTTGAGGTCGGCGCGGCGGATTTCCTCGTCGTAAGAAAATGCGGCAACGGGCGGCCAATGCTCCAGCCAGCCGAATACCGCCGCGCGCTCCTGCTCGTCGCGATGGCCGCAAAGCACGGGGAAGACATGCTCGATACGCAAGTCGTTCGCCAGATGTTTGAGCGTTACCGCCGTCTCCACGCTGCGAAAGCCGGGCTCGACAACGGCCAGCACGACATCGGCGGCGGCTACGGTGCCACGGCTCATGTGTTCGAGTCCGGCTTCGCTGTCCACCAGGACGGCGTCGGCCGCGATGTCGGCGGCACGCGCCAGCAGGCGCGCGAGGACGGCGTTCTCGGCACAGTAGCAGCCTTCGCCGCCGCCCTTGCTCCAGCCGAGCACGACCAGTCCGTGACCACCGCCCCAGCTCACCGTTCCCGCCGGCAGCAGTCCGCCGTCGGCGTCGAGACGGAACAGGCCTTCGGGCAAAGTGCCCTTGCCGGCGGCCGCGCGGATCAGGTCGCGCCGTCGCGCCAGCGGCTCGGGGCCGGGACCATCGTCGAGCGGCAAGGCCGAAGCGAGATTCGCATCGGGGTCGGCGTCGATGGCCAGCACGCGCAGGCCGCGCAAGGCAAAGCTGCGCGCCAGCGAGGCGGTGACGGTGGTCTTGCCGACGCCGCCCTTGCCGACCACGGCGATCTTCATAACGCAGCGAGTTCCTGTAACGGAGACTCTGCAACCGGCGGCTCGATCTCGTCTTCCGTTGGTTCGTCTTCGCCGAAAGCTTCCCGCACGGCGGCGTAGACCTTGGCGCGGCGTTCCTGGAAGCGCGCGCTTTCGCGGCTGAATTGCGTATCCGCCGGAAAATCGAGCAGCGCGGCGATGCGGCCGGGATGCGTCGCCATGACGGCGACGCGGTCGCCCAGATAGGCCGCCTCGTCAATGTCGTGGGTGACGAAGACGATGGTCGGTTTGCGGTCGCGGCGAATGCGCCGCAGTTCGTCCTGCAAGCGGCCGCGCGTAAAGGTGTCCAGCGCACCGAAGGGCTCGTCCATGAACAGCACGTCGGGTTCCACCACCAGCGCGCGGGCCAGGGCCACGCGCTGCTTCATGCCGCCGGAAAGCTGGTGCGGAAAACGCCGCGCCGCGTCGCCGAGCCCCACCAGGTCGAGGGCAGCGCGTGCCCGCCGCTCGCCTTCCGCGCGCTCGACGCGCTGCGCCTGGAGACCGAACAGCACGTTGCCGAGGACGGTGCGCCAGGGGTAGAGCCCGTATTCCTGGAACAACGTGACATGGCGCGGATCGGGCCGCGTCACCTCGGCGCCGTCGATGCTGACGCTCCCCGAGGTGGGCCGCAGGAAGCCGGCAAGCAGGTTGAGCAGCGTGGTCTTGCCGCAGCCGCTGGGGCCGAGTAGGCAGAGGAATTCGCCGGCGCGAATATTTAGGCTGACGCGGTCGAGCGGCACGTGGGCATGGCCGGCCGCATCGACGTAGCGCACCGTCACGTCGTCGACGCGAATCTTGATACCGCCCATGTCAGACGGCGCCCCAGCGCCGCCGCACCACGCCCTCGGCACGGCGCATGGCGCCGTTGATGGCGAGGCCAAGCGCGCCGACCAGCAGCATGCCGGCGATAATGAGGTCGGTGCGCAGGAAGTTGCGCGCATCGACGATCAAGTAGCCGAGCCCCGACTGCGCGCCGAGCATTTCGCCGGCAACCAGGTGAATCCAGGCCGTGCCGAGCGCAATATGCAGTCCGACCATGACATGCGGAAAGGCGGCCGGCAGCACCACGGCAACAAAGGTGAACACGCGCCCGGCGCCGAAGTTGGACGCGACCTTCAGGTGCAGCGGCTCGACGTCGCGCACACCGCTGATGGTGGCGAGCAGAATGGGAAAGAACGCGGCGAGGAAGATGATGAAAATGGCCGGCGGATTGCCGATGCCGAACCACAGCACCGCCAGCGGGAACCAGGCGATGGGCGAGATCGGCCGCAGCAGTTGCAGCAGCGGATCGCAGGCGCGGCCGGCCGGAGCGTAGCCGCCCAGCAGCAGACCGAGCGGAATTGCCACGGCGGCGGCCAAGCCATAGGCGGTGGCAAAGCGCAGCAGACTAATGCGGATGTGCTCGAACAAGGCGCCGCTCTCCGTCAACTCCCGGAACCCGGCGGCGACGTCGAGCGGCGACGGCAGTTGATCCGGCGGATAGTGGCCCGCCGACCATTGCCAAAGTCCGAGGAAAGCCAGCACCGCCGACACCGGCAGCAGCCGGCGTCCCCAGCGCAGCGGCAAGGTCATGCGTAGGCCTTGCGCACAAAGCGGTCGTCGAGGTAGCTGGCGATATCGATCTTCTGCTTGGTCACGCCGTACTGGACCATATAGTCCTGGCTAGTGGCGATGTCCTGCACCGACGGTGTCAAGTTGTCGAAGGAGACGCGGCCTTTCGGGCGCGTCAGCACATGCTCGATGACCTCGGGTTTCTGGCCCAGATATTTCTGCGACAGCTTGGCCGCTTCCTGCGGATTGGCTTCGATAAACTTGGCCGCGCGCGTGAAGTTGCCGACGAGTTCCTCGACCGCCTCCGGGTTCTGGCCGATCACGCTTTCGTGGATATTGAGCGTGCAGCAGATGTGGTCCTTCCAGACGTCGCGCGTCAGCACCAGTACCTTGCCGACCTTCTGCAACTCGGCCTGGGCGCCGAAAGGTTCGGCGACGATGAAGGCGTCGATGCGCCCGGTGGCCAGCGCGTTCACCATTTCCGGCGGCGCCATGTCGATGAGCTTCACATCCTTGTCGGGGTCGATGCCCTTGTCGGCGAGGATCTTGTGGATGAGCAGGTTGTGCGTTGAGAAGCGACTTGGAATGGCGATGGTCTTGCCCTTGAGGTCGTCGACGCTGTTGATTTCGGGACGCGAGGTGAGCACCGAACCGTTGCGGTGACCGGCCATCACCACCTTCACCGGTGTGCCCTTCTGACGCAGCGTAATGCCGATGGGTGTCAGCGCGAAGGCACCCTGAATGGCACCGGCGCGCAGGGCTTCCGAGAGTTCCGGCCAGCCGGAAAACTTCACGGGTTCGAGCACCACGTTCTTGTACTCGTACTGACCATGGGCAATGATGGTCAGGTGATCGGTGATCGGCAGGTGGCCGATCTTTATCACCGGCTTGGAGGCGGCATGGCCGATAGCGGGGAAGCCGGAAATCATTCCGGCGGCGAGTGACAGGCCGCCGGCCTTCAAGAAATTGCGACGTTGCATGGTGACGTTTCCTCCGTGGGGTGCGCCAAGATAGCCAGCGCGGGAAACGATGACAAGGAACCAGATCGCCTAAGCTTATTCGTCGGACGAATATGTTCGCGCATGGGTCGCTGTTGCACCCGCAGCAACGCGATTGCCCGTACTGCTGCATACGAAGCAACCATGCGCCAAATTCTTTGCGTCTATGGCTGGCGAAAAACAGCCAGAGGTTCGCAATGAATCCTACCGATGCGCGCCACGCCTGCTTCGGCTCGCGCCGGTCAATACGCCGGAATACCCGATCCGCGTGGCGGGTACGCATGGCACACATGTTGCAAATCGTCCCTGTTCGCCTTGCGTCCGCCATGACATGGCGCAAACGATATCCAAGCAAAGTTACTCGCGTTTCAGTCACCATGTCCGATCAAACTCCCTCCGCAGCACCCCAAGCCAGTACGGCTTCCCGCCTCGCCCATCGACGCCGTTGGCTCCGCTTCACCCTGGCGCTGATACTGGCCGCGCTCGCCGGCGGCGGTTGGTATGTCTGGGCGCGGCAAGCGGAAACCCAGCAGCAAGCGGCACGCGGCCGCGACCGGCTTTCTCCCATCGTCGTCGAAGCCGCGCGTACGGAAAACTTTCCGCTGCGCCTGGCCGCCGTCGGCAGCGTCGCGCCGCGCAATATCGTAATCGTGCGCTCCCGCGTCGACGGCGCGCTCGACCGCCTGCTGTTCGAGGAAGGGCAAGTCGTGCGGGCGGGCACCCTGCTGGCCGAGATCGACCCGCGACCCTTTGAGGTGGCGCTGACCCAGGCCCAGGGCCAGTTGGGCAAGGATCAGGCGCTGCTCGCCAACGCCCGCGCCGATCTGGGTCGTTACGAGGGATTGGCCAGGCTCGACGCGATTCCGGTGCAACAGCTCGACACCCAGCGCGCATTGGTGGGGCAGTACGAAGCCTCGGTCAAGGCCGACCAGGGCACGGTCGACAGCGCGCGCCTGCAATTGTCCTACACGCATATCACCGCGCCCATCGACGGCCGCGTCGGCTTGCGCCAGGTCGATCCGGGCAACGTGGTGCGCGCCTCCGACGCCAACGGCATCGTCGTCATCACGCAAGTGCAGCCGGTGACGGTGGTGTTCCCTATCCCCGAGGCGGAACTCGGCAAGCTGCTGGCGCGCCTGGGCTTGCAGGTGCCACGCGCACGCGGTGACGCGCCCCGCGAGCGGGGCGGCATCGAGGTCGAAGCCTGGGATCGCGACGGCAAGCTCTTGCTGGCGACCGGCAAGCTGCTGACCGTGGATAACCAGATCGACGCCACCACCGGCACGGTCAAGGTCAAGGCGGTTTTCCCGAACGCCGACGGTGCACTATTCCCGAACCAGTTCGTCAATGTGCGGCTGGTGGTCGCCGAACTCAAGGACGCGACGGTGATTCCCTCGGCTGCCGTGCAGCGCGGCAGCCGAGGGAACTTTGTCTGGCTGCTGAACCCCGAGGAAAAGACGGTTGCCATGCGCCAGGTCAGCCTCGGCAGCGTCGACGGCGAGCTCGTGCCCGTCCTCGATGGGCTGAAGGACGGCGAGCAAGTGGCGGTGGACGGCTTCGACCGTCTGCGCGAAGGCGCCAAGGTCGAAGTCGTGACGCGGGAGTCGCGCGCCGTCAAGGAAGGCACGGGCAAGCGCGGAGCTCGCGGCGGCCGGCGCGGTGGCGAAGGCGGCCCGCAGGGCGAACGCGGCTCGCGCGGCAACGCCGGTCCGAAGCCGCAGCCATGAACCTTTCGCGCCCGTTCATCGACCGCCCGGTCGCCACTTCGCTGTTCATGCTGGCGATCCTGCTGGTCGGGCTGGTCGCCTATCGGCTGCTGCCGCAGGCGGCGTTGCCGCAGGTCGATTACCCGACGATCCAGGTATCCACGCTCTATCCCGGCGCCAGCCCGGACGTGATGACGTCGAGCGTCACGGCGCCGCTGGAGCGCCAGTTCGGCCAGATGCCGGGGCTGGACCAGATGTACTCGGTCAATTCCGGCGGCGCCTCGATCATCACGCTGCGCTTTTCGCTCGGCCTGCCGCTCGACGTTGCCGAACAGCAGGTGCAGGCCGCCATCAACGCCGCGTCCAGCCTGCTGCCGGCCGACCTGCCGGCGCCGCCCGTGTACAACAAGGTCAATCCCGCCGACGCGCCGATCATGACCCTGGCGCTGACCTCGACCTCGCTGCCGCTGACGCGCCTACAGGACATGGCCGACACACGCCTGGCGCAGAAGATTTCGCAAGTGCCCGGCGTCGGCCTGGTGACGCTGGCCGGCGGCCAGCGGCCCGCCGTGCGTGTGCGCGTCAATCCGCGCGCCCTCTCGGCCGCGAACCTGGGACTCGACGACGTGCGCAACGCCATCGCGGCGGCCAACGTCAGTTCGCCGAAAGGCAGCTTCGACGGCCCCAGCCGCGCTTCCACCATCGACGCCAACGACCAGATGCGCGGCATTGACGACTACCGGCGCCTGGCCATCGCCTACCGTGCGGGTGCGCCGGTACGCCTCGCCGACGTCGCCGAAGTGATTGAGGACGCCGAGAACGACAAGCTCGGCGCCTGGGCGGGGCGCCAGGTGGAGGACGTTGCGCCGGCCGCCGTGCTGCCCGGCGTGATTCTGAACATCCAGCGCCAGCCCGGCGCCAATGTCATCGAAACCGTCGACCGCATTCACGCGCTGCTGCCGAAACTGCGCGCCAACTTGCCCGCCGCCGTCGACATGGCGGTACTCGCAGACCGCACCGTGACCATTCGCGCCTCCATCGACGCGGTGCGCGAAGACCTGCTGCTGGCCGTGGCGTTGGTAGTGGCGGTAATTTTCGTTTTCCTGCGCAACGTGCCGGCGACGCTGATCCCGAGCCTGGCCGTGCCGCTGTCGCTGATCGGCACCTTCGCCGTGATGAAGCTGGCCGGCTTCTCGATCAACAACCTGACGCTGATGGCGCTGACCATCGCCACCGGCTTCGTCGTCGACGACGCGATTGTGATGATCGAGAACATTTCCCGCTACATCGAGGAAGGCATGGAACCGCTGGCCGCCGCCTACGAAGGCGCGCGCCAGATTGGCTTCACCATCCTCTCGCTGACCTTCTCGCTGATCGCCGTGTTGATTCCGCTGCTGTTCATGGGCGACATGGTCGGCCGGCTGTTCCGCGAGTTCTCCATCACGCTGGCCGTGTCCATCCTGATCTCGGCCGTGGTGTCGCTGACCTTCACGCCCATGCTCTGTGCGCGCCTGCTGCACCATGTGCCGGAAGAACAGCACGGCCCCTTCTTCCGCACCACGGGCCGCATGTTCGACCGCATCATCGTCGCCTACGACCGCCAGTTGCTGTGGGTGCTGCGCCATCGACGCGAAACCCTGATCGTCGCCGTCGCCACCGTCGGCGTCACCGTGCTGCTCTACACCGGGGTGCCCAAGGGCTTCTTTCCGCTCCAGGACACCGGCTCGTTGCAGGGCATCACCGAAGGGCCGCAGTCGGTCTCCTACGCCGAGATGGCGCGGCGCCAGCGCGAACTGGCCGACGCCCTGCTGGCCGACCCGGCGGTGGACTCGGTTGCCGCATTCGTCGGCGTCGACGGCAACAACGCCACCTTGAACAGCGGACGCCTGCAAGTCGGCCTGAAGTCAAAGCAAGCGCGCGGCGGCGACCTCGCCGCCATCGTCGCGCGCCTGCAAGCCCGCGCCGACGCCGTGCCGGGCATCCGCCTCTGGCTGCAGCCGATGCAGGATCTCAGCATCAACGACCGCGTCGCCCGCACCCAGTACCAGTTCACGGTGCAGGACGCCGACCAGGAGCGCCTGTCGGAATGGGTGCCACGCCTGGTCGAGCGCTTTGCCGCCCTGCCGCAGCTCACCCACGTCGCCAGCGACTTGCAGGATCGCGGCCTCGTCGCCTACGTCGCCATCGACCGCGACGCGGCGGCACGTCTCGGCGTCAGCGTCGCCGCTGTCGACAACGCGCTCTACAACGCCTTCGGCCAGCGCATGATTTCCACCATCTTCACCCAGAGCAGCCAATATCGCGTCGTGCTGGAAATGAAGCCGGAAATCGCCACCGGCCTCGCCGCCTTCAACAGCCTCTGGGTGCCCGGCAGCGGCGGCCAGCAAGTGCCGCTGGGGTCAATTGCCAAGATCACCGAGAAGAACGGCTTCCTTTCCATCGCCCACCTCGAACAATTCCCGGCCGCGACGATCTCCTTCGACCTCGCCGCCGGCGCCTCGCTCGGCGCGGCGACGGAGGCCATCGACGGCGTCGTCGCCGAACTGAAATTGCCGGTGACGATGCAGACCGCCTACCAGGGCGCGGCGCTGGCCTTTCGCGGCCAGGTGGCGAACGAGATATGGCTGATCGTCGCCGCCATCGTCACCATGTACATCGTGCTCGGCATGCTCTACGAGAGCACCATCCATCCGGTGACCATCCTGTCGACACTGCCCTCGGCGGGCATCGGCGCCCTGCTGGCGCTGCTCCTCACCGGCGGCGAACTCAACGTCATCTCGATCATCGGCATCATCCTCTTGATCGGCATCGTCAAGAAGAACGCCATCATGATGATCGACTTCGCGCTGGAGGCCGAGCGCGAACGGGGCCTCGCGCCCTTCGATGCCATCCACCAGGCCTGCCTGCTGCGCTTCCGACCCATTCTGATGACGACCATGGCGGCCCTGCTCGGCGCCCTGCCGCTGATGCTCTCGTCCGGCATCGGCGCGGAATTGCGCAGCCCGCTCGGCGTCACCATGGTCGGCGGCCTGCTGGTGAGCCAAGTGCTGACGCTATTCACCACGCCGGTGATCTATCTTGCCTTCGACGATCTCGGCCGCCGCCTGAAGCAATGGCGGCCGCGCACGGCGACGGTGGCCGGTGAAGAAGGCGGCGCATGAACATTTCCGCGCTCTTCATCCACCGCCCGGTCGCCACCTCGCTGCTGACGGTCGGCATCTTCCTTTCCGGCGCGCTGGCCATGGGCCTGCTGCCGGTGGCGCCGCTGCCGCAAGTGGATTTCCCGACCATCTCGGTGTCTGCCAACCTGCCCGGCGCCAGCCCGGAAACCATGGCCGCCACCGTATCGACACCGCTCGAACGCGCGCTCGGACGCATCGACGGCGTCACGGAAATCACCTCGGACAGCTCGCTCGGCAGCAGCCGCGTCACCCTCCAGTTCAACCTGGACAAGAACATCGACGAGGCCGCGCGCGAAGTCCAGGCCGCCATCAACGCCTCGCGCGCGATGCTGCCCACCTCGCTGCCCGGCAACCCGACCTATCGCAAGGTGAATCCGGCCGACACGCCGATCATGATACTCAGCCTGACCTCGGACACGCTGACCCAGGGTCAGATGTACGACGCCGCGGCGACGGTATTGGCGCAGCGCCTGGCGCAGGTCGAGGGCGTCGGCCAGGTCAGCATCGGCGGCGGCGCCCTGCCTGCCGTACGCGTCGAACTGCGCCTGCCGCAACTGGCGCAACTCAACCTCGGCCTGGAAGAAGTGCGTCAGGCGCTGGTCAACGCCAACCCGAATCGGCCCAAGGGTTTCGTCGAAGACGAAGGGAAGCAGTGGCAAGTCCTCGCCAACGACCAGGCCAAGAACGCGGCCGATTACCGCGCACTGATCGTCAGCTACCGCAACAAGGCCGCCATTCGGCTCGGCGATGTCGCCAGCGTCGAGGACTCGGTGCAGGACGTCCGCAATGCCGGCGCCGTCAACGGCAAGCCGGCGATTCTGCTCACGCTCAACCGCCAGCCCGGCGCCAACATTCTCGAAGCCGTCGACCGCGTCAAGAAGCTCCTGCCGGCTTTGCGCACCTCCATCCCGGCGTCCATCGACCTCGGCGTGATGATGGAACGCACGGCGTCGATCCGCAGTTCCCTGCACGAGGTGGAACGGGCGCTGGCCTTCTCGGTCCTGCTGGTCGTGGCCGTCGTCTTCGTCTTTCTGCGCAGCACGCGCGCCACGCTGATCCCGGCGGTGGCGGTGCCGGTGTCGCTGGCCGGCACGCTGGCGGTGATGTGGGCCTGCGGCTTCTCGCTCAACAACCTGTCGCTGATGGCGCTTACCGTCGCCACCGGCTTCGTCGTCGACGACGCCGTGGTGGTGCTGGAGAACATCGTGCGCCGCATCGAGGCAGGGGAGCAACCGTTCCAGGCGGCGCTGACCGGCAGCCGCGAAGTCGCCTTCACGGTATTGTCGATGAGCGTCTCACTGGTCGCCGTGTTCATTCCGGTGCTGGCGATGGGCGGCATCGTCGGCCGCCTGTTCCGCGAGTTCGCGGTGACGCTGACGGCGGCGATCCTTGTCTCGCTGGCGGTGTCCCTGATCGTCACGCCGATGATGTGCGCGCGCCTGCTGAAAGCGCCGCGGCGGGAGGAGAACGAGAGCGCGTCACGCTTCGCCAACCTCAAGGCAGCGGCGGCGCGCTGGCAAGCCACGCTGCTGGCCGGTTACGGCCGCTCGCTCGACTGGTCGTTGCGCCACCCGGCCCGGATTCTCGCCATTCTTGCCGCCACCATCGGCCTCAACGTCTGGCTTTACACGGTCATCCCCAAGGGCTTTCTGCCGCGCCAGGACATCGGCTTCATCGTCGGCAACATCAACGGCGACCAGTCGGTTTCCTTTCAGGCCATGGACGGCAAGATCAAGCAACTGGTCGACATCATTCGCGCCGATGCGGCGGTGGAAAACGTCGGCGCCTCGATCACGGGTTCGCGCCGCAACCACGCCAATGTCTGGATCACCTTGAAGCCGCTGGCCGAGCGCCGCAAGCTGGCCCAGCCGTCTTCGATCTTCGACGTCATCGCGCGCCTGCGCCCGCTCACCAGTCACGTCGCCGGAGCGACCCTGTCGCTGAACCCGGCCCAGGACATTCGCATCGGCGGCCGCGAAAGTTCGTCGGAATGGCAGTTCACGCTGACGGCCGACGAGTTGGACGACTTGCGCAAATGGGAACCCAAGGTCCGCCACGCGCTCGCCGCCCTGCCGCAGGTCAGCGACGTGAATACCGACATGGACGACAAGGCCGTGCAGACCACGGTGACCATCGACCGCGAAGCCGCCGCCAAGCTCGGCATTCCCGTGCGTTTGCTCACCGCCACGCTCAACGACGCCTTCGGCCAGCGCCAAGTGTCCACCATCTACCAGCCGCTCAACCAGTACAAGGTGGTGATGGAAGGCGCCCCCGACTACTGGCAGCATCCGCAGAGCCTGGACCAGATATGGATCGTCGCCGCAGACGGCCGCCGCGTTCCCTTCCCCGCCATCGCCAAGTGGGCGCCCGGCGCGACGCCGCTCCGGGTCAGTCATCAGTCGGGCTTCGCGGCCTCCACCGTCTCCTTCGATCTTGCGCCCGGCGTGACGCTGGGCGCGGCCACCGACGCCGTCGACGCCATGTTCGCGAAGATCGGCATGCCCGATAGCGTGCGCGGCGGATTCCAGGGCACGGCGCGCGCCTTCCAGTCCTCGCTGGCCTCGCAACCGTTGCTGATTCTTGCCGCGCTGGTCGCCATCTACTTGGTGCTGGGCATGCTTTACGAGAGCACGCTGCATCCGCTCACCATCCTGTCGACGCTGCCCTCGGCGGGCGTCGGCGCGCTGCTGGCGCTGATGGCCTGCGGCCTCGAATTCTCCGTCATCGCCCTGATCGGCATCATTCTGTTGATCGGCATCGTCAAGAAGAACGCCATCATGATGGTCGACGTCGCCCTCGCCGCCGAACGCGAACAGGGGCTGGCGCCGCGCGACGCCATTCGCCACGCCTGCCTGCTGCGCTTCCGCCCGATCATGATGACCACGCTCGCCGCCATGCTCGGCGCCGTGCCACTGGCGCTGGGCACGGGCGACGGCGCCGAACTGCGCCAGCCGCTCGGCATCGCCGTCGTCGGCGGCCTCCTGGTCAGCCAGGTGCTGACGCTCTACACGACGCCGGTCGTCTATCTGGTGCTCGACCGCGCGCGCCATGCCACGCTGCGGCGCCTGCGCCGCGCGCCGGCGTTTTCCTCCGAGGTTGCCTGATGCCCCATCGCCACCCGCTCTACCCATTTGCCATCGGCATCGTTGTCCTGCTCGCCGGCTGCTCGCTGGCGCCGCCTTACCAGGTGCCGGAAATCGCCACGCCGAACGCCTATCGCGAGGCGATACCGCCGCAGGCCGCCGGCCTGCCCTGGAAACCCGCCGCGGGCGACGCCGCGCCGCAAGCGGCGTGGGAAGTGTTCGACCTGCCCGAACTTTCCGGTCTGCTGGCGCGGCTGGAAGCGGCAAACGCCAGTCTGGCGGTGGCGCGCGCGCGCCACGTCCAGGCGGCAGCCCTGATCGACCAGGCTGGCGCCGGCCGGCTGCCGAGCATTAGCGGCAATGCCGCCAACACGCGCAGCCGCAGCGGCACCGCGGCGCCCACGACGACGGAAAGCATCGGCCTGGCGGCAAGCTGGGAGGTCGACCTCTGGGGCCGCGTCGGCGACGCCGTGGCGGCCGATACCGCCAGCGCCAACGCCAGCGCCGCCGACCTTGCCGGCGTGCGGCTCTCGCTGCAAGCGCAACTGGTGCAGGCGCTGCTCTCGCTGCGCATCGTCGAAGCGCAGCGCCGCCTGCTCGACGCCACCGTGGCCGATTACGAACGCTATGTGCAACTCACTGCGGCTCGGGTGCGCTTCGGCGTCGCCGGTCGCAGCGAACTGGCGCAGGCCGAATCGCAGTTGCACAGCGCCGCCGCCCAAGCCGTCGAGACCGGCGTGCAGCGCGCCCAGCTCGAACACGCGATTGCCGTAATGGTCGGCGCGGCGCCCGCCAACTTCAACTTGCCGCCGCGCCCGGACGCCGACCTTGCCCTGCGCGCGCCCCTGCGCGACGCGGCGGCAGTCGAGCCCGGCTCGGGCACCACTCATGCCGGCATTTTCAGCCAGGTGCCGGCGCTGCCCGCCGTGCCGCTTGCCGCGCCGTCGACGCTGCTGGAACGCCGTCCCGACATCGCCGCCGCCGAACGCCGCGTGGCTGCGGCCAACGCCCAGATCGGCGTCGCCCAGGCGGCTTTCTTCCCGGTGCTGAGCCTGTCGGGTTCCGCCGGCCGGCGCGGCGCGAGCTGGAGCGAACTGTCGACCGCCCCGGCCCGTCTCTGGTCGCTCGGCCCGGCACTCGCACTATCGCTGTTCGACGGCGGCCTGCGCAGCGCGCAGAAAGCGCAGGCGGTCGGCGCCTGGGAACAAAGCGCCGCCACCTACCGCCAAACCGTGCTCACCGCCTTCCAGGAAGTCGAGGATCAATTGGCGACGCTGCGCGTACTCGCCGACGAGGCGCGCATCCAGGACAAGGCCGTCCAGGCCGCCCGCGTCGGCGCCGAACTGACCCTGGCCCAATACCGCGCCGGCACCATCGGCAGCCTGCAGGTGATCGTCACCAACAGCGCGCTGCTCAACGCCGAGCGCGCTTCCCTCGATCTGCACAACCGGCGTCTGGCGGCAGCGGTGACGCTGATGCGCGCGCTGGGGGGAGGATGGCAGGCGGCGAACGGAAAGACGCCAAGCGACAACAGCAAAGGGTAATCGACACCTACAAGCGAACCAGTGCCGTCGTCGGTAGCCACAAGGTCAAAGGCAAGTCAGGCAAGCGTTCGAACTCGTAGCGTTCGTACCATCCGCGCGCATGCTCGTCCTTGGCATCGACGATGACGCCGATCATGCCGATCTCTTCGGAAAGCCGCAGGCAACGTTGCAAGGCGTCGGCCAACAGCAAGTCGCCAAGCCCCTGTCGCTGATGGCGAAGATCGACGGCCAGACGCGCCAGACGGGCAACCGGTAGCGGAAAGTTGGGAAATCGGTTGTGCAACTTCGCCGGCAGATTGTTCCTGCGTATCCCCGACATGGACAGGCTGTAAAAACCTCGAACCGTCGCGCCGTCGGCCGCCACGTAGCTACGACTCACATTGGCATCGGCATGCTGGCGAGCGAAGCGCTTGAGATACTCATCCAGCGCTTCAACGCCACAGGCGAATGCGCGGCGCTCATGATGCGATGCCAGCGCTTCGATGCGTACCGAAGAACGGGAGGTCAACTCTGCTTTCGCTGCCAATCGTGATGACGCTTCATGGCGGCGGACAGCTTCGGTCGGAGCTTGTCGGCATTGTCCAGCGCCTTGGCAAAAGCAGTCCAGTCGCGGGAGGTGAGCGTGACCATTTCGCTCTCCGCCAGGATTTGTTTCGCGCGTTCCTGCGCGGTGCCCAACAGGAAAGCACTCACCGACATCCCGGCGGTGGAAGCTGCCCGAACGATCAATTCCTTGATCTCCGGCGACGTGCGCAGATCGATACGTTCGTTGGCTTGGGCAACGGCAGACATAATGGGCATGAACTCGGTACGGAAGAAGTACGGTAGATTGTAGGCCAGTCCTCTACTGCAAGCAACCGCGCTGGCGATCATGGCCCTCGCCTTGCCGCCGCCGAAAATGCGACGGCAAGGCGGTCCCTACGGCGTCGGTGACTACTTGGCGTAGATCTGGTCGAAAACGCCGCCGTCGGCGAAGTGGGTCTTCTGCGTCTTGGTCCAACCGCCGAACACCTCGTCGATGCCGAACAGTTTCACGTTGGCGAACTGCTTGGCGTACTTCGCCGCCACCTTCTTGTCGGTCGGGCGATAGTAGTTCTTGGCCGCTATCTCCTGGCCTTCCGGCGTGTACAGGTAGTTCAGGTATTCGGTCGCGACCTTGCGCGTGCCCTTCTTGTCGACCACTTTGTCGACCACGGCGACTGGCGGTTCGGCAAGGACGGAAATCGACGGCACGACGATTTCAAACTTGTCCGGACCGAACTCTCGGCCGGCCAGATAGGCTTCGTTTTCCCACGAGATGAATACATCGCCGATACCGCGCTCCGCGAACGTGGTCAGGGAACCGCGCGCGCCGGAATCCAGTACCTTGACGTTGCCGTAGAGCTTCTTGATGAATTCCTGGGCCTTGGCGTCGTTGCCGCCCGGCAGCTTGAGCGCGTAGCCGTAAGCGGCCAGATAGTTCCAACGCGCGCCACCGGAGGTCTTCGGATTGGGCGTAACCACCTCCACACCCGGCTTCACCAGGTCGCCCCAATCCTTGATGCCCTTGGGATTGCCCTTGCGCACCAACAGCACGATGGTGGAGGTGTAGGGCGAAGCATTGAGTGGCAGCTTCTTTTGCCAGTCTGGGGCGATGCTGCCCTTCGCGGCGATGGCGTCGATGTCGCCAGCCAGTGCCAGCGTGACGACATCGGCATCGAGACCGTCGATCACGGCGCGGGCCTGCTTGCCGGAGCCGCCGTGGGAAGCCTTGATGTCCAAGGCTTCACCGGTCTTGGCCTTCCAGTGTTTGACGAAAGCAGCGTTGAATTCCTGGTAGAGCTCGCGCGTCGGATCGTAGGAAACGTTGAGCAGCGTGGTGTCGGCCAGAGCGCTGCCGGCGAGGCCAAGCGCCAGAGTGGCGGCGATGAGGGTGCGACGGACATTCTTCATGAAGCAGTCTCCGATGGTTGGTGGAAAGCGCAAAGCCTACGGAAATGTCGGCGACGACAAAACGAAGAATTTCTGCATTGCTTATGACATTCGCGGACCCTGGAAATCGACTGTTTCAGATGCAGCAAAACCGCGCGGCAGGCTGCTGCGCCGGCAACAGTGCGGGTCTGCCGTGCGGCACTGCGGCGATGGCATAGATGCGCAACTTGCTGCCTGCAATCAACCGCTTGTGCGGTTGTCGCCCGCGGCTACGCGAAAACACACGTCATCGGCACGATTGCTGCGAAGGCTCGCCGACCCATTCCGCCGCATCACCAGGAGATTCATTCATGCCGCGCCAGACCGCCGACGATTTCGACCAGGAAGTTCTCAATCTTTTCGACAAGTATGTTCATGGCATCATTCCGCGCCGCGAGTTTCTCAAATCCGCCGCCAAGTTCGCCGTCGGCGCAATCACCGCCGAAGGACTGCTCAACGCGCTGAGCCCGCGTTTCGCCGAAGCGCAACAAGTGGCCGGCAACGATCCGCGCATCGAAGCGAGCTATGCCGAATTTCCTTCGCCCCAAGGCCACGGTACAGTGCGCGGCTACCTGGTAAAGCCGGCCACGGCCAAGGGCAGACTGCCGACGGTGGTGGTGGTGCATGAAAACCGCGGGCTTAACCCGCATATCGAAGACATCGCGCGCCGCCTCGCCCTCGACGACTTCATCGCCTTCGCCCCCGACGGCCTGTTTCCGCTCGGCGGCTATCCCGGCAACGAGGACAAAGCGCGCGAGCTGTTTCCCAAGCTCGACCAGGCCAAGCTGCGCGAAGACTTCATCGCCGCGGTCAGCGCCTTGAAGAATCTGCCCGCGGGCAACGGCAAGGTCGGTGTGGTCGGCTTCTGCTGGGGCGGCGGCATCGCCAACTTTCTCGCCACGCGCCTGCCCGATCTCGGCGCCGCCGTGCCTTTCTACGGCAATCAGCCGACGGCGGAAGACGCGGCGAAGATCAAGGCGCCGCTCCTGCTCCACTACGCCGAAAAGGACGAGCGCATCACCGCCGGCTGGCCCAAATACGAGGCCGCGCTCAAGGCCGCCGGCGTCAAGCACGAAGCCTACGTCTACCCCGGCGTGCAGCACGGCTTCAACAACGACACCACGCCCCGCTTCGACGAGGCCGCGGCCAAGCTGGCCTGGGGTCGCAGCATCGCTTTCTTCAACACCCACCTGCGCGCCTGAGGCCGCATTCACCACTCAAGGAAACCAGATGAACAAGTCCGTCAAATCCATTCTCGCCGCCATGATCGTCGTCGCCTCGGCCGGCGCCCTCGCCCAACAAGGCCAACCGAAACCGGAAAACCTCATCAAGTGGCGCCAGTCGGCCTATCAAGTACTGGCCTGGAATAGCGGCCGCCTCAAGGCCAACGTCGACGGCCAGTACAACAAAGACGAAGTGGTCAAGGCCGCCAACACCATCGCCGCCATTGCGAACTCCGGGTTGGGCGCGCTGTTCGCCGCCGGCACCGAGCAGGGCAAGGGCTGGCACGACACCAGCACGAAGCCGGAATTCTTCAAGGATGCCCACCGCGTTGGCGAACTCGCCGGCAACTTCAACAAAGAGGCCAACGAACTGGCCAAGGTCGCTGTGGCCGGCGATGCCGCCGCGGTGAAAGAGCAGTTCGGCAAGCTCGGCAAGAGTTGCAAGGCCTGCCACGACGATTTCAAGATCAAGGATTGAGGCTGCTGGCAGCGCAACACGGTCGCCTTGCCGCTGCTGCGACATCAGCAGTGCAACTGCACTCCGGCACCGCAGCGCGGCGCATGCAACCGACAGCAGCGTTCCGGATATTCCCTCTACATCAACGAATTGGCCGTCTCTTCAACATCCGTTCGATGCCTCATATGGCAATCGTTCGTCATTGGCACGATGACTGCTATTAGCGATACACGGCCGGGCTTGCGAACCGGTAATCGAATCACTCAACCATGAAAGTGGAATAGACATGAACAATCTGAAGAATTTGATGGCATTGGTGGCCTTGACCCTGGCAACGACCTTCGCCTGCGCGCAACAGCCGGGAAGCGCCACTAGCACGCCGGCGGCCCCGGCCTACAAGGCCAAGTCGCCGAAACTCGACCGCGCACAACTCGACGCCCTGCTGGCCAAGCCCGACGAAGTGGTCATCATCGACGTGCGCCGCCCCGACGAGCTGACCGCCATCGGCGGCTTCCCCGTCTATCTCAGCATCCAGTCCAAGGAGCTGGAAAAGAGCACCGCTTTCATTCCGAAGGACCGCGCTGTCGTCACCGTGTCGAACCACGCCGGCCGTGCCGGCCGCGCCGCCGACCTGCTCGCCGCCAAGGGCTTCAAGGTCGCCGGCGCCGTCGGCGCGCAAGACTACGAGGCCGAAGGCGGCACGCTGGCCAAGATCGCTCCCCCTGCACCCAAGCAAGCTGCGGCGGGACAGGCTCCCGCAACAACACATTGATCGTCTCAACTCTCGCCTAAGGAGAAAGTCATGAAGAAGCAATCGAAAGGTCTCTTGGTCGCCCTGTTAGCCATCGTCGGCGCGGTCGGCGTGTTCGCGGGCGCGGAAAAGGCCGTCGCCCACCACGCCTTTGCCGCCGAGTTCGACGCGACGCAGCCCATCGACGTCAAGGGAACCGTCACCAAGGCCAAGTGGGTGAATCCGCATAGCTGGCTCTGGTTTGACGCCAAGAACGCCGACGGCTCGGTCACCAACTGGTCGGTCGAGTTCGGCGCCCCCAATGCCCTGGCGGCACGCGGCCTCGACAAGAACACGTTGAAGGTCGGCGACGAAGTCAATGTGAAAGGCTACCGCTCCAAGAACGGCGGGCCTTTCGGCTATTCGGTGATCGTCGCCCTGGCCGACGGCCGCGTCTTCCAGACCGGCGGCGCGCAGGACGCACCCGGTGCCATCGCCGCCAAAACCGCAACGGAGCAGGCCATCGCAGCCGAAGCCGCCGCCAAGAATTGATCCATACAACGCAACGTTTCCCGGCAGTACTGGAGGACTAGTTTCTTGAACTCAACTACGATGTATCGGCCGTCCCGCTTCCGCAACCTCGGTGCCAGCTTGTTGCTGGCCGCCAGCTTCGCGCTGGCATCCCTGTGTTCCGGTAGCGCGGCGGCCGCGCCGGGCGAGAAGATTCCCCGGCTGAACGGCAAGCCGGATTTTTCCGGCATTTGGCAAACCACCAGTGCCGCCGACTACGATCTGGAGCCCCATGCGGCGCGCAAGGATGCGCCGCCAGGCCCCGGCATCGTCGAGGGCAACGTCATTCCCTATCTGCCCAAGGCGCTTGAGCAAAGAAAGAAGAACTTCGAAAACAGGAACACTGCCGATCCCCGCCTCAAGGGCTGGACGCTGGGCGTGCCGCGGGCGATCTACTACCCCGAGCCGTTCCAGATATTCCAGCGCGCGCGCGACCTGACCATCGTCCATCAGTTCGGTCACCCCGTGCGCACCATCCATACCAACGGCACCCAGCATCCCAAGGGCGACACCCGCGAGTTCTGGCTCGGCGATTCGCGCGGCCATTTTGAAGGCGACACGCTGGTTGTCGATGTCGTGGACTTCAACGATGAAACCTGGCTGGACAGCGCCGGCAACTTCCATAGCGATGCGCTGCATGTCGTCGAGCGCTGGAAGTTCCTCGATGCCAACACCATCGAATACAAGGCCACGCTCGAAGACCCGAAGGTGTTCAGCAAGCCCTGGAACATCAGCGTCATCCTGCACCGTCACCGGGAAAAGAACTTCCAGTTGATCGAGGACTACCGCTATACGGTGGACTGGGAATCCTATTACCCGCCGAAACCCTGATGACCGTTATCGACAAGCAAACGAGGACACCATGAAGATGCATACCAATCTGGCCAAGCTGTATTGGCCCGGAGTAGCGGTCAGCCTCCTGACGCTGGGGCCGGTCCTGGCCTTCGCACAGCAAGCGGAGACTGCCCCCGCCACGGAGACGGCAAAGCAGGCGCAACCGGATCAATATCAAGCCGGGGCGAGACAGGGGCGCGGCGCGGCCAATAACGGCGGCGGCAGAATGCCGCGCGAGAAGACCATTCCCAAGATCGAGTCGGGAAAATGGACCGGGCCGCGCCTGCCCGACGGACAACCCGACGTGCAGGGCCATTGGTCCAACACGATCTCCAACCACAACAACTTCACCGACCCCGGCGGCGGCCTTCCCTACGACAACAAGGGTCAGCCGCGCGCGGCCACCAGCAAGCGGGAGGATCGTGCGGTCAGTCGCGTCACCGATCCGGCCGACGGCCAGATTCCCTTCCAGCCCTGGGCGGCGGCGAAGGTAAAGGAGTTCCAGCAGAACTTCCACAACCCGGTCAAGCCGCAGTACATCGAGCCTAACGCGCGTTGCGCTCCCGGCGGAATTCCGAAGTCCTTCTACTGGCACGGCTACGAGATTCGCCAGTATCCGGGCTATGTCCTGTTCCTTTTCGACAACGGCACCCGCATCGTCCATCTCGACGGCAAGCCGCATCTGCCGCAAAACGTCAAGCTGTGGAACGCCGATTCGCGCGGCCACTGGGAAGGCAACACGCTGGTGGTGGACGTGACCAACAACGCCTCCAAGTCGCTGTTCGGCCGCACCGGAGAATTCGCCAGCGAAAACGTGCATGTCGCCGAGCGCATCGTTTTCGCCAACGACGGTTCGCGCTTCAACGTCGAGGCGACCTTCACCGATCCGACGGTCTATACACGGCCCTGGACCGCCACCATCCCAGTGCGCCGCTATACGGAGAAGGACAAGCCGGACGACTGGAACTTCATCGTCTACTGGAACGACACCGGCAAGACGCCCGTCATCGAGCGCCACGAACAGATCTGCTTCGAGAACAACATCGGCTTCGGCAACGTGGCGGTGACTGCGACGAAGTAGCTGCGCGAAGCACCCCGCCTGGTCAAAGGCCCGCATCCCCTCTGGGGTTGCGGGCCTTTCTTTCACTCACTGATTTTGCGTTTCCGTAGCAAGCTGGACTTGCGCCTCCGTCGCTCGCGCGCTGCTCTTGCGCAAGGGCAGACTGCGCACCAGCCGGCGCCAGCCAACAACAGTCGCGGATATGCTGAGCACCAGGCCGAACAGGCACCAACTCACCATCCAGACGTCCCATAGCGGACGACTGTAGAACCAGCCAAAATCCCAATGATGCAGCGCGGAGAACAGCCAGCGGAAAGTCCGCCGGCTGCTGTCTTGTTTCAGGAGCAGGCGGCCGTCTTGAGGATCGATGTAAAGACGGGTGCCGGCGGCATCGGCCAGTTCAGCGCGGATGATCGGCAGCGGACGGTCGCCGATGCCGCGGTTGTGCCGCGGATAGTAGTAGCTGTCGTACTCGTTCTGGACGACTTGCCCCGCGACCGGCGCTTCGCCGGCGAGGCGCTTGACGGCACTTGCCACCGCCACTTCGCTGAATTGTGGCCGACCGGCATCCAGCGCCTGGCGTTGTCCGGCACGGTTGTGGGCCAGCAGCACCGACTCGGCGCCGAGGCGATGCCAACTGAGTTCGACGGTATCCGCGACGATGTCGGCGCCGAGCGGCGACGGTCGCCAGTTCAGCATCGCGGGCGACTTTTCGGCGCCCTGGTAACGGGCAGCTTCGTCGCGGCCCGCGTTGGCCTGGGAAAAAATCTGCCAGGGATTGTTGTTGAGAAAGCCGCTGAACACCCAGAGCAGCGCCGCCGTGCCGCCGATGAGACCGCTCCAGAAATGCCAGCGGAACCAGAAGGCGCGATACGGCTGGCTGCGGCCTTCGGCATAGGGGCGTTTGCCGAACCAGCCCGGCCGCCAGCGCAGCCAGCCGACAATAAGTCCGGTCAGGGTGGCGATCAGGGCGATGCCGGACACCCAGGCGAGAACGTCATGGCGGATGTCGCCCCAGCCCATCAGGTCGAGCGGCCGGAAGACATGCAGCCAGTTGCCGGCCCAGTACAGTCCCCGGTCGACGCGAGTGGAGGCTTGCAGCACCTCGCCGGTGTGCGCGGAAATCAGCAGCTCGCTGCTGCTGCCGTCTTCCAGCGCGATCCGGTGTATGGGGCGCAGCGCATCCGTGTTGCGCAAGGTCGCAAAGCTGTCGGCGGTTTCGACGAAACGCAAACTCGCCGCCTTGTCCGCGCCGACCCAGGCGGCAGCGATGGCCAGTGCCTCGTCGGCATCGGCCTGGTGCAGCGAACCATCGATGGCAGAGAGGGCATGGCGCCGGCCGCGACTGTCATCTACCAACCAGAGCGGCACGCCGGCATGGCGCACCATGCGTGCCTGGGCGACGGATGCCTCGCCCTTGCTCTCGCCCCGGCTCTCGCGCGGAGTTCGCGCCGCCTCCCTGCGCTGGGGCGCGCTACGTTCCCACGCCTCGCCGACGCTGAGCCAGCCCATCGCTGGCGCAAGGATTTCACCGTGCGCCCGTTGCTGAAGACGGGTCTGATTGAGGGAACCGGCATAGACGATCACCAGTCCCGAGAAGAACCACAGGACCATGAACAGGGCGATCAGGATGCCCAGCCAGCGGTGGATTTCAAAGAGCAGTCGTTTCATGGGAAACCCCGGATAGAAGAAATGAAAAAGACGGACTTGCCTTGAACGCGAGAAAGCGGCAAGGCCGGAGATGCTGCTCCGGCCCGCCGCCCGTGGTGGCAAACCCCGACCGCAGCCGGGGGCTATGTATTACAGCTTGGCCTTGAACACGAGTTGCCAGTTGCGTGGCGCACCCCAGGTCACGTTGCCTGCGGCGGTCGAGGTCCAGGTGCCGGCGCTGGTGTAGTACTGCTTGTTGAGAATGTTCTTCCCAAGCAAAGAGACTTCCCAACTGCGATTCAACGCGCCGATACCCAACCCCAGGTTGGTGATGGTGTAGGCCGACTGGTGCGTGATGTCCGCATGGTTGTCGTTCAGGTAGGCATCCGAACGATAGCTGTTGCTCAGGCTGACGCGACCGAGGAAGCCGCCCACCGGCGCCTGGTAATTCGCGCCGTAGTTGACCGTGGCTTTCGGCACGTTGGCGAGCTGCTGGCCCTTGGCGTCGAAATAGGCAGTGTTGGAAACCTCCGGCACTTGCACCAGCCACTCGGTTTCATAGATGGACTTGTTGAACGCGGCGTTGGCGTCGAAACTGAGTTGGCCGCTGTACTGATAGGCCGATTGAAGTTCCAGACCCTTGGCCGAGATCTTCTCGACGTTGCCCCAGCCGCTGATCGAGGTGCCCGCACCGGTGCCATCGTCACGCCGCCACGAGGCCTGATAGTCCTTGATCTTGGTGACATACAGGTTGGCGTTGAGTTGCAGCTTGCGATCCGCCAACAGGCTCTTGAAGCCGAGTTCGAGATCGAGCGTCTTTTCCGGCTTGATGGTGGTTTGCGTTGCCGCAGCACCCGTGTCGAAGAAGATGAAACCGGACTTGATGCCCTGTCCGAGAGACGCGTACAGCAGCACGTCGTCGTTGAGCTTGTAGCTGGGACCGAAGTTCCACGCGGTCAGGCTAGCCTTGATGGGGTCGCCGTCGCGAAAGTCGAATGCCGGCAGCACCAAGCCCTTCGTATTTGCGGCGCTCCACGTCCGAATGTCCTTGGCTGCCTGAATCTGCGCGGCACTCGCGCCGACCGCGGCGCCCAGCGTATCGAGATTTTCACCGGCACGGTCCAGTTGGTGGGAAACACGATTCTGTTTGCGTTCCTGGGTGCGCCGCAAACCGAACGACAACGTCGTCTTCTCGGTCAAGTGCCAGTCGGCCTGTCCATAAGCGGCGAGACTTTGGACACGCGCATCGGTGACGCGCGATTGATAGACGCCATCGAGCGATGCACGTAGAAGCGAACGGCCCGCCGCATTCAGGGCCGTACTGCCGGCGCCGGCATTCCCGATCAGGGTGGTGAATTGCGCGTCGGTGGCGTTCCAGGCTCCGGCGTCGGGACCATACCAGGTTGGGTCGTCGCTATAGACATGGGCATTCAGGTAATAGGCCCCGACCTGGTAGTCGACGGCCTTGTCGGGAGCCGGCGTCGACGTCAGGCGAAATTCCTGCGAGAACTGGGAATTCCACAGTTGTTGACCGCCGCTGCTGATGAAGAACTGCCCGTTCTGTCCACCGTTCTTGATGTCGAAATCCTGATAGCGATAGGCCGTGATTGAGGTCAGCGTGTGGTCCTTGACACGCCAGTCGAACTGGCCGGAACCGCCGTACTGATTTGTGATTTGCGGCCGCGCCTCAGAGTTCTCGATGTCTGTCGTGTTGAACTTGGGCTGATAGACCGAGCCATCGGCATTGTGGAACCAGGCCGAGCGTTTCGCCCATTTGCCCAAGTAGCCATAATTCACATAGCTTCCGGTCGGCACATAGCCGCCGATCACCGCGCCGACGTCGCGATTGCTGATGGCGCCGGTGACGGAATTGCGCCACGTCGCAGGGCCGTTGTCCACCAGGGTATTGCCGGTATTGACGCGCTCGTCGGAGCGCAGCTTGTCGAAGATGAAGCGCCCGCTGAGGTCGTCGTTCGGCGTCCACAGCAACTGGAAGCGCCCGGCGAGTTTGGCGTTCTCGCGCCAGGTCTCCTTGGCGTGGCCGAAGGACTGGTAGGTGTTGGTGTAGATGCCGTCGCTGCGATCCACCACGAAGGTGCCGCGATAAGCGAGCTTGCCGTCCACCAGCGGTCCCGTCGATGAGAACTTGCCGTTGAGGGAGTTCAGATCGCCGGTCGAAATTTCGTAGCTCGACGCCTTGGTGAAACTCGGCGCCTTGGTGACGATGTTGATGGCGCCGAGCGAAGTGTTCTTGCCTTGCAAGGTGCCCTGGGGTCCGTTCAAAACCTCGATGCGGTCGAGGTCGACATAGTCCGACCAGGCTTGCCCCGAGTAGTAGAGCGTAACGCCGTCGACGATGACGCCGACGCTTTGTTCCATCGAGTCGTTGGCACCGCCGCGACCGAGGCCGCGGATCGAGGGGCTGACTTTGCGCGCGTTCTCGCCGGGATTGTTGAGTTGAAGATTGGGCACCTTGGAGGGCAGATCCCATAGTGACTTGATGTCTTCACGATCCAACCGCTCACCGCCGAGTACCACCACGGGCAGCGGCACGTCCTGCGCGATTTCCTCGCGGTTGCGCGAAGTCACGACGATCTTGTCCAGCGCCGTGACGCCGGAGCTTGGATCGTACGTTCCCGCTCCCGTCGAAGCAGTTGCGTCGCTGATCGCCGCGGCAGGCGATGCTTGGGCTGCCGGCGCGGCGTTGGCCTTCTTCTTCAGCGCCTCGATCTCGGCACGCAAGCGCGCATTTTCGATTTGCAAGTCTGCAACCGAGGCGGTGGAATCCGCCGCCAGCGCCTGCCCGGATGCAAGTAAGGCGATACCCGCCAAGACGGCGGCGGTGCTGGCGCGCAGCTTCCAATTGGGCGCGCGCTCCACGTCGCCCGACGATACTGACAAGACCATCAAATTCTCCCTGAAATGGTTACGAATAATTACGTGTCTTCACGCTTTCGCAACGTTTGTGCCAGGGACGGAAGAATGGGGCTCGTTATTGCTCATTGGTGGCTATTCGATTGATTTGGCGCGTTAAATACTTCCCGGCGCGCATCCCCACCATATCCCCGTGGCATTACTTGTTGCGGTCGGTGGATTGCGACCTGCTGTGGCAAGAACACGGTTCGCATCTGCCTGCTGCTTTTTGTGCAGCACACTTGCGATGCCAAACGGAAGTTCGACCCACGAAACCACAACAACAAAATCTAATTGACCCGCGGGGTCTGAAACACCTTGTGGCAGCCTTCGCAAGTCGTGAAGATTGCGTCGCTCGCCACGGCGAGCGCCTTGGCATCCTTGGCGGATGCCGCCGCGGAGGCATTGCTCGCGGCATCCGCCAAGGCGTTGGAGAATTCTGCCCAGACGACCCTATTTCCGCCGCGCACGGCGCGGACCAAACGCCGGGCGGATTCCGCTGTCGCCTCGGCATTGTCGTGAACATTCTTCCAGCCGGCTTCGTTCCGCGGCGGTTCGGCGGCAGCCTCGAATATCTGCTTCGCCGCGGGATCGGTCACCGTCGTCATTACATGCTTGATGGTCGCCGCCGGCACCACGGGGCCGTTGTCCCGGCAAGCCGTCAGCGCAATGGCGATGAACGCAACGGCGCTCCACCGCCGCGACAAAACTATCGGCATCGCCTTCAGCGAACCTTGCCGACCGCGCCGGACTTGCCCTTCAAGTCAGCCACCGGCGGCGGGCCGCCGTTGGGATACCAGTATTGGAGATGGCAATGCTCGCAGGCTTGCTGGATGCGGGCGCCGGCCTCGATCAGCGCTTCCGGCTTCCTGGCGTCGATGGCGGCCAGCGCCAGGGCCGCGGCATCGTGAAACTCATGCACACGCAAGACGTAGGCCGGCCGCGTGCCGTCGATGGACTTGCGGATGTCTTCCGGATTCAGGTAGCCGGCCTTGTTGTCCAGCGTCTTGCCGAGAGCCACCAGTTGACGGCCGTCAATCAGCAATAGATTCGCGGCCTCGATCAGCGTCACAGCCTGATGCCTGACGGCCAGCCATTCCGCGTCGGTACGCGGCTGCTTTTCATTCACTCCCGCCTTGGTGATTTCCGTTGACACTGAATTCCAAATCTGGTCGGCCGCCGGGTCCACCACGGCGACCATGATGTCTTGGAATGTAGTCGTCGGCTTGAAGGACGAGAAGGCTTGCCCGGAAGGTTGGCCGCAACCGGCGAGGCCCAGTACGATGATCGCAAGAAGAAGATACCGCATAACGTAACGGTATCTGTTCAAACGTAGCCGATGGCACGACCGGCGAGGCCAACGCCGAACCAAAGAACAATAGAGAGCAGGACCGACACCTTGACCAGCGCCGGATTGGGCGTGTCGGTCGCCGTCACCTTGCGGAACAAGGTGAGTTGCAACACCGCCGCGGCAAGCAGCACTGCGATCTTGAGCTTGAATGCCGGATTGAAGTAGTACAACTCGACCGCCGAGAAGAACATGGCGGTACCGCTGACCACGGCGAAGCCGAAGCCGAGCCAGATCAGCCGGTTCGTTTCCGCGGCGATCTGCGGCGCCGTCTGGCCGCGCAGTCCGTAACCGAGCAGGCGCAGATTGACGAGTACGACGGAGGCCAGGAGGACAATGAAACCGAGGACGTGAAACACCTGGAAGGTGGCGCCGACCAGGTGGTTCGACTTGGCGACGCTCTGGCCGATGAAGCTGTTCTGGAGCGTATTCAATACTTCTAGCGTTGCTGACATGATGGTTCCTCAAATAGTGTCGGGGCGATGGATGCCGCGTTTCAGGGCAGGTAGGGAATCAGACGGCCGGCGATGATGACCAGAGTCCACAGGCCGATGGACGCGATCCCCGCGTACTTGACCCCCACCGGCACCACCTCGTGGTTTTCGACGACGGCGGTCAGGCGCGCCAGCTTGAATTCGAAATACAGCGCATTGAGTCCGCCCAGGAGAATGAACAGAAACTTCACCGAAAACGCCGGGCTGACGATGACCGTGGCAGCCTCCGACCAGAACAGCAGGAAGCCGGAGATGAAGGTGACGGCAAAGCCGCTGAGCACCCAGGGACGCAGATGATGCAGCACATCGATGATCGGCACACGGCGCAACAGCACACCGATCAGGCGCAGGTCGGTGAGAAATATCAGCCCGACCGAAATGGAAAGGCCAAGCAAGTGGATGCCTTCGATAATCGGGAATGCAATAGTCGATTCGGCAAGCGCCGTACCGATTTCGGAATTCTGGATTCCTTGGGCAAGTTCGAGGATTGCGGACATGAAGATTCCTTCCTGAAAGGTGAGAGGCAATGTTGGCAAGCGATGATGGGGCGGTCTACGCACCGATCATGCCAAGCAGGCTGGCGCCGGTTCTCGATGCGCGCGAGTGACCGTAACTCAGGGAAGTAAAAGAAAAAGCGGCCGGCTCACGCACAGTCTCACGTCGCTCGTGCAACGACCCCGGGTTGCTGCCGCAGCAACAACTCGCGGCGTGGAAGTGTTGCCAGGCAGTCAACTTCCTCCCGGTCAATCCGGCATCGACGTCCGTTTCGCAAGCACCTTGCTTGTTCGCGGCATTTGGTACGGAAGCTGCTAAAGCGGTAGGTCGCACCGCCATAGCACATACGCATTTTGCGTATACCCATGTAACGACATCTTCGTTGGCGGTGAAGCGATGGCGCGATAGATTTGGCTATCGCGCCGGCCGGCGCTTCGCAATCATTTCAGGAGTCCATATGTCCGTCGTCGCAATCAATGCCCGCAACCAGTTCCAGGGAACCATCAAGGAAATCATCCTCGGGCCGGTCGTCTCCGAGGTCGATGTCGAAACGCCGTTCGGCATCGTCACTTCCGTCATCACCACCCGTTCGGTGAAAGATCTCGATCTCCAGGTCGGAACGGAAGTGCTGGCTCTGGTGAAGTCGACCGAGGTTTCGATTGCCAAGCTGTGAACCGCCGTTCCCCTCAACCGCTGAACATCATCAAGGAATCCCCATGAAGCAGATCGTACTCACCGCCACGCTCGCTCTCTCCGCCATTTCCCTACCCCAGATCGCCGCGGCGCAGACTTCCGTCGACGCCGCGCCTGCCGCGCGCACTCCGGTGCCGGCCGCCCGCGGCCCCGCGCTGGAACTGGCGCTTGAGGCGGCGCGCGTCGCCGTCGACACCTGCAAGGGGCTGGAACAGAAAATCGGCGTCAGCGTCGTCGACTCGGCCGGCGTGCTGAAGGTGCTGCTGGCAACCGACGGCGCTTCGCCGCGCGGCGTGCAGTCGAGCACCAACAAGGCGGTGACGGCGCTGACGTTCAAGACCGCGTCCAGCCAGCTCGGCGAACAGGCCAAGACCGACAAGGAACTCGCCGACAAGCTGGCGGCCAACACGAACTACAACGCCCGTGCCGGCGGTGTCCTGCTCAAGGTCAATAACGAAGTGATCGGCGCCATCGGCGTCGGCGGCGCGCGCGGCAGCGAGAAGGACGAGGCCTGCGCGCTGGCGGGAATCGAGAAGATTCAAAGCCGGCTGTGATAGCCGACTGACCCGGAAACTCGCCGAACGGATTTGTCGCCGATGAATTACGCCCAGCAGCAAAGAGACCCACGCCGCCACTTCGTCGGCATCGGCTCGGTGATTCTGATCCATGTCGTCGTCGTGTACGCCTTGGTCAACGGACTCGCGCGCAAGGTGGTCGAGGTCTTCAAGAAGCCACTTGAAGTCAGCATCATCGAGGAAGTCAAAGTGTTGCCGCCACCACCGCCGAAGTCGCTGCCGCCGCCGAAAGCGGCGACACCACCGCCGACCTTCGCGCCGCCGCCGGAAATCGTCGTCGCAACGCCGCCGCCGCTCGCCGCCGTCACCGCGACGACACAAGCGCCGCCGCCGGCGCCGCCAGCGCCCGCGGTCGTCGAAGCGCCGCGCCCGACGGTGGTTAACGTCGGCGTGGCCTGCCCTAATCACCAGGAAGTCCGCAGCAGGACGCCTTACCCGCCTCAGGCGAACCGGATGGGACTTTCCGGCGAAGTGCTGATCGAGTTCACCGTCACGCCCAGCGGCGAGGTTGCCGACGTCGCGGTGCTCAGGTCGAGCAACAAGATATTCAACAACGCGGCAAGCAGTGCCGTGACCCAGTTCCGCTGCGTCGGGCAAGGCCGTGCGGTGAAGGTGCACGTTCCCTTCGTCTTCAGGCTCGAAAACTAGGCTTTCGAACACCCCCATTCCCCCCGGAGAACATGATGATCGTCACCCCTCGTACCAGAACCATTCTCGCCGTCTTGCTGGCTGCCGCCGCCGCTCCCGTCGCGGCGCAAACCGTGGACAATCCCTACGGACTCGAAGCCCTGTGGCAAGGCGGCGACTTCGTCGCCAAGGGCACCCTCGGCATCCTGCTGGCGATGTCCATCGGTAGTTGGTACATCATTTTCACCAAGCTCTACGAGCAGTTGAAACTCGGACGCCAGGCCAAGGCCGCCAACGACAGCTTCTGGACCGCCGGCGGCGTGCGCCAGGCCATCGAGACTTTGGAGCAGGACAGTCCTTTCCATTTCATCGCCAAGTCGGCCGAGGACGCGACCACCAACCACCGCGGCCTGCTCGGCCACATCGACTTCAACACCTGGATCACCCAGTCGATCCAGCGCTCCATCGAGAACATCCAGAGCCGTCTCCAGGACGGCTTGGCCTTCCTTGCCACCGTCGGCTCGACGGCACCCTTCGTCGGGCTGTTCGGCACGGTGTGGGGCATCTACCATGCGCTGACGGCCATCGGCATCGCCGGCCAGGCTTCCATCGACAAGGTCGCCGGCCCCGTCGGCGAGGCGCTGATCATGACCGCCATCGGCCTCGCCGTCGCGGTGCCGGCCGTGCTCGGCTACAACTGGCTGGTCCGCCGCAACAAGGCGGCGCTGGAAACTGTGCGCGCCTTCGGCATCGACCTTCACGGCGTCATTCTCGGCGACGCGGCGAACGCGGCGGCTTCCGCCCAGATCAGGAAGTCGCCGGTGAAGATCGTCGCCTCCGCCTTCGCCAGTTGAGCCATGGCCTTCGCAATCGGACAAGACGGCGACGAGGACGAAGTCGTCTCCGCCATCAATACGACACCGCTGGTCGACGTCATGCTGGTGCTGCTGATTATTTTCCTGATCACCATTCCGGTGGTCACGCACACGGTTCCCGTCGACCTGCCCAAAGAAAGCAATCAACCGCGCCAGACCAAACCGGAAAACATCGAACTCTCGGTGACCAAAGACGGCGGGGTTTACTGGAACGAGCAGCGCATCGGCGGTAACGAGCAACTCGTCCTACGCTTGAAGAAGATCGCGGTCGTCGCCCCCCAGCCCGAGATTCATATCCGCGGCGACGGCGCGGCGCCTTACGAGCACGTCGGGCGCGTAATCCTGGCCTGCCAGCGCGCCGGCATCGTCAAGATCGGCTTCATCACCGAACCGCCGCCGCGCGGCTAGAAGGACACGACATGGGTATGCACATAGGGAGCGGCAACGCCGGAGGCGAGCCGGAAGTGATGGCGGAGATCAACACGACGCCGCTGATCGACGTCATGCTGGTGTTGCTGATCATGCTGATCATCACCATCCCGATCCAACTGCATTCGGTCAATCTCAACATGCCGGCCGGCAACCCGCCGCCGCCCTTGGTCAAACCTGAAGTGGTGAGAATCGACATCGACGCCGGCGGCAGCATCCGCTGGAACGGTGAAGCCGTGGCGAGCCAAACCGAGCTGGGGTCTCGGCTTCAGGCGGCAGCGGCCCAGCCGGTGCAGCCGGAACTGCATGTGCGCCCCAACAAGAGCGTCGCCTACAAGGCGGTGGCTTATGTGCTTGCTGAAGTACAGCGCCGCGGCTTGACCAAGATCGGCGTCGCCGGCGGCGATCAGCTCCTCTAGACCGACAGCACCGAGACGTCGCCGACTTCGGTTGCGTCCTCCAACGTCTCGCCGCTCCCGCCGAGTAGGCCGAACCGCTTCAGTTGGGCACGCAGGATGTTGCGCGAAATACCGAGCTGCTTGGCGGTGCGTACCTGGTTGCCACGGCAATGCTCGAAGGCGGTCGTCACCAGGACGCGTTCGACGCTCTCGTAAAGGACGTCGATTTCCGCCGCCAGCATCTTGCGCAACACCGCGGCCAACTGATCCTCGCAGCCGCTGCCGAAGCAAGGGCCGCCGTCGACCGAAGCAGCAGGCAGCCGCAAATCTCCGGCGTCGACCTGATTGTCGCGCGACATGATGACGGCAAAGTGGATCACGTTCTCGAGTTCACGGATATTGCCCGGCCAGTCGTAGGTCAGCAGCCGCCGTTCAGCCGCCGACGTGATGCCGACGTCGCCGGCAATCCCGAGCTTCCTGGCATACACGGCGACGAAGTGCTCAGCCAGGGGCATGATTTCCTCGCGCCTGTCGCGCAGGGGCGGCAGGTCGACCGGGGCAACATTTATGCGGTAGTAGAGATCGCGCCGGAAGTGCTCATTGTCGACGGCACGCACCAAATCGACGTTCGTAGCGGCGACCAGCCGCACGTCGATGGGCGTCGACTTGCGCGAACCGAGGCGCACGACGCAGCGCTCCTGCAGGACGCGCAACAGCTTGCCCTGCAATGGCAGCGGCATGTCGCCGACCTCGTCGAGAAACAGAGTGCCGCCGTTGGCCGCCTCGAACCAGCCTTGCCGCGCCTGCTGGGCGCCGGTGTAGGCGCCCGCCTCGTGGCCGAAGAGTTCGGCCTCGATCAGGTTCTCGCTGAAGGCCCCGCAATTCACGGCAACGAAGGGACCGCTACGTCCGCTGTGCTCGTGAATGAAGCGCGCCACGAGTTCCTTGCCGGTACCGGTTTCGCCGACGATGAGTACGGTCGCCTCAGTCGGCGCGACGCGTTCAAGATAGGCCAGCAGCGCCAGCGACCGCTGCGCGCTGAAAGTCATTGCCTTTGCCCGGATCGACAGTGACTGCTCTCCCGCATTCGGCAGGGTCAGTAGTTTCAAGCTGGAAAGATGGCTCATGGCGGCATGCTCGCTTCAAGTAAGGACAGACGTCATCCAACCGGCGGATGACGGAAGACTAGCGGGTTTGCTGACGCTCAAGAACGAATAAATATTTCTATGGATATACGTTCGATTTCCCGCTCGGAGAAGCGTCCTGACGCTTTCGCATCACCCATGCCCATGACATTTCTCGATCCGCCGAGGCCGTCCGGCGCGAAGCGGTCGACGATGTCGGACTAAACTGCAGCGCGTCTCGGCGCTTGCGCGATGCTTAGATGATTGGGCTTGCCGCGGTCGAGAATCTTGGCGATTTCCGCCAGTTGTTCCGGCGTGGCGCCTTTGAATTTCTTGATGACCGAGGACTGGGTGACGCGCACAACTTCCTTCGATTTACGCTTGGTCTCGAAGTGGGGAGCGAAGTGACCGAGGTTCGCCTGATCGAGCATGACCTCGACCACTTCACCGCGCGTGATGCGATAGGTCTTCGCGAGTTTCGCGATCTGGTCTTTATGGTGTTCGGCGAGAAAGACCGTGTACCGGGTCTTGGGTACGTCGTTCTCGCGCTTGTTCGATTTGTTCATGATTCCTTCCAGATGGGGGCTACCGGACGCAATACAAGTTGTGTGCCCGCTCTGCTGCGCCGCCACCGGAGATGAACCATCTGGTTGTTTTAGCAAGACATCGCTGCAACGGGTGAGCAGCGGCGTACAAGGTCACGGCTGCGAGGAATGCCATCGATGACAGACGATCTCCGCTATGACGCTCGACGAGTGCCTCGACTGTCACTCCGAGCGTAAGATAGCCATTCGCGCAAGACCCCCGCCATGACGAAACGCCTCCTCACCGCCCTCTGCTGCGCACTGCTGCTGACGCTACCGGCGTGGGCGGCGGACCTCGTCTATCTCAACACCCCGCTCGGCGCCGAACGCCTGGTCGCGGCCAAGTACAAGCAGCAGTTCTTCCTCGTCCAGCCCTATGTCGAGAGCCAGCAGAATCTGGCCTTCTGCGGGCCGGCAAGCATCGCGGCGGTGCTGAACAGCCTCGACCTGCCGCGGCCGGCTGTCGGCACCCTGCAGCCCTACGGCTTCTTCACCCAGGACAACATCTTCACGGCCGGCACGCAACGCATCAAGTCGCGCGACCAGATCGCGAAGAACGGCATGACGCTGGCCGAGCTCGCGGCCTACCTCAACACGCTGGGCGTGCGGGCGAGCGCCTACTACGCGGATCAGATGGACCTCGACTGGCTGCGCGACCTGGTGCGCTCGGCGCTGGCCGATCCCAAGCACCGCATCATCGTCAACTACAGCCGCAAGCCGCTCGGCCAGGCCGGCGAAGGCCATCTGTCGCCGCTCGCGGCCTACGACGAAGCCAGCGATTCCGTGCTGCTGCTCGACGTCGCAAAGTTCAAATATCCGCCGGTGTGGATCTCGCTCGCCGATCTGCTGGGCGCCATGAACACCACCGACACGGACTCCGGGAAAAGCCGCGGGGTGGTGTTCATCGGGCGGTGACGCTCCTTGCGTCAGGATCACTCGCTAGCTTCGGCGCCGCCCCCCAACACCGCATAAGCATCTAACCATCTCGTCTAAAGCCGGCGCCAACGCGGCGTTACATTTCCCGCTCTTTCGAGGAGAACTACATGAGCGGACGCGACACTTCGACGGCAGGCGAACGGGCCTATTGGGATGCGGAACTGGAAACCCGGAGCCGCGACGACTGGGCGCGGCTGAAGCTTGAACTTCTGCAACGCCATCTGCAACACGCCTACCAGGGCTCACCGTACTACCGCACCGTTTGGGACGCTGCGGGCGTGCATCCGGGTCAGGTACGCACGCTCGACGACATCCGCCGCTTTCCCTTCATCGACAAAAGCATCCTGCGCGAACGCCAGCTGGCGGTGCCGCCGCTGGGCGATCTGCTGGCGGTGCCGGAACGCGACGTCGTCTATATTTCGGCTTCCAGCGGCTCGACCGGCGTGCCTACCGCATCGCCTTTCACGGCGCGCGACTTCGACGACTGGATCGATTATGAAGCCCGCCAATTCTGGTCTTCCGGCCTGCGTCCTGATGATCGTTACTGCCACTCGCTGAATTTTTCGCTCTTCGTCGGCGGCCCCTGCGTGCTCGGCGCGCAGAAGCTTGGCGCGCTGTGCATCCACGCCGGCACCGTGCCGTCGGAACGCCTGCTGGCGATCATCCGGCAGTTCCAGGCGACGGCGATCTGGACCACGCCGTCCTACGCCTGGTACCTCGGCGAAACGGCGCAGAAGGAAGGCATCGACCCGCGCCGCGATTTGTCGATCAAACGCATTTTCGTCGCCGGCGAACCCGGCGGCTCGATACCCGAAACCCGCAACCGCATCGAAGCGCTGTGGGGCGCGTCGGTGTACGACTACTACGGTCTCTCGGACATCTTCGGCGCCTGCGCCGGCATGTGCGAGGAGAAGAACGGCCTGCACTGGGCCGAGGATCACATCCTCACCGAAGTCATCGACCCCGATACCGGCGAGCAGGTGGCCGAAGGCGGACGCGGCGAACTGGTGCTGACGACGCTGAAGAAGTCGGCGCGCCCGATGGTGCGCTTCCGCACCGGCGACATCGTTTCTTTCACCTCCGAGCGTTGCGCCTGCGGACGCACCTCCGAGCGCCTGCTCGGCGTGCATGGACGACTCGACGACATGCTGATCATCAAGGGCGTGAACATCTTTCCCAGCGACGTCGAGGCCATCGCGCGCAAGGAACCGAACCTCACAGGCGAGTATCGATTGGTGGTTGAGCGCATCAACCACCTCGATCAACTCACCGTCGAAGTCGAGAAGGCGGCGGGTTTCCAAGGCGCCGATGCGGATTTGCAGCACCATTTCGCGCGTCGGCTCAAGTCGGTGACGGGCGTGACGGCAGCGGTCAATATCCTTGCGCCGGACACGCTACCGCGCGCCACGCACAAGGCCAAGCGCGTCGAAGACCGGCGCACCGGCGTGTGGACCGCCTGATCGCGTTTCGTCATATCGAAAGAAACATTGCTTCGTTTGAGAACGGCAAACCCGCTGCTAGCCTGATCTGGCGTTAACCGAATACGCCGATCAAGGAGCAAGACCATGAGCCACAAACCCAATTACCGCTACGAGACCCTGCAAGTCCATGCCGGCCAGAGCCCGGCGCCCGGCACCAATGCCCGTGCCGTGCCGATCTACCAAACCACGTCCTACACCTTCAACGACGCCGACCACGGCGCGCGCCTGTTTGCGCTGAAGGAGTTCGGCAACATCTACACGCGCATCATGAACCCGACCACCGACGTCTTCGAACAGCGCATCGCCGCGCTCGAAGGCGGCGTCGCGGCCGTGGCCACCAGTTCCGGCCAGGCGGCGCAGTTCCTCGCCATCACCAACCTGGCGCAGGCCGGCGACAACATCGTGTCCACGACCAACGTGTACGGCGGTACCTTCAACCAATTCAAGGTGACGCTGCCGCGTCTCGGCATCAAGGTCAAGTTCGTCGAAGGCGACAAGGTCGATGACTTCCGCAAGGCCATCGACGCCAACACCAAAGCCCTCTACGTCGAGACCATCGGCAACCCGCGCTTCAACGTGCCCGACTTCGAGGCGCTGGCCAAGCTCGCGCACGACAACGGCATTCCGCTGGTGGTGGACAACACCTTTGGCGCCGCCGGTTTCCTGGCGCGCCCGATCGATCACGGCGCCGATGTCGTTGTCGCCTCGGCGACCAAGTGGATCGGCGGCCATGGCACGTCCATCGGCGGTGTCATCGTCGACTCCGGAAAATTCAATTGGGGCAACGGCAAGTTTCCGTTGTTCACTGAGCCGGCGCCCGGCTATCACGGCCTCAAGTTCTGGGACGTGTTCGGCACCGGCGGACCCTTCGGCAACATCGCCTTTGCCATCCGCGCCCGCGTCGAGGGTCTGCGCGACATCGGCGCCGCGCTCTCGCCCTTCAATTCCTTCTTGCTGCTGCAAGGCCTGGAGACGCTGTCGCTACGCGTACAGCGCCATGCCGACAACGCGCTCGAACTGGCCAAGTGGCTCAAGGGCCATCCGCAAGTGGCCTGGGTCGAGTATCCGGGTCTCGAAGACCACCCCGCTCATGCCAACGCCAAGAAATATCTCAAGCATGGCTTCGGCGCGGTGCTCAACTTCGGCATCAAGGGCGGCTCCAACGCGGCGCAGAAGTTCATCGATAACGTGACGCTGGCCAGTCACCTCGCCAACGTCGGCGACGCCAAGACCCTGGTGATTCATTCGGCCTCGACCACGCATCAGCAGTTGTCCGCCGCCGAGCAGCTCTCGGCCGGCGTCAAGCCCGACCTGGTGCGCGTCTCGGTCGGTATCGAGCACATCGAAGACATCAAGGAAGACTTCGATCACGCCTTGAAGCGCGCGGGACTCGAAGCCGCAGCCTAAGCGCGTGAGCCTTTTCCCGCTCTCGCCGCATACGCTGCGGTGGGCCTCCGGGCAGCCGTTCGTGCTGGAGTCCGGCGCGGCGCTGCCCGGCCTCGAACTCGCCTATCGCAGTTGGGGCACGCTTAACGCCGCCGCCGATAATGCGGTCATCGTCTGCCATCCATTGACCGGCACGGCGGACGCCGACGACTGGTGGGCGCCGTTGTTCGGCGCCGGCCGCGCACTCGACCCGACGCGCGACTTCATCGTCTGTAGCAACGTGCTTGGCGGTTGCTACGGCAGCACCGGTCCGGCGAGCATAGCAGTCGATGGCCGCCGCTGGGGCGCGCGCTTTCCGCGCGTCACCGTGCGCGACCAGGTGCGAGCGCAGATGACGCTTGCCGATGCGATCGGCATTCGCAGCATCCGCCTGGTGATCGGCGGCTCGATGGGCGGGTTGCAGGCGCTGGAATGGGCGCTGCTCGATCCGCAGCGCGTACAGACGGTGGCGACCATCGCCGCCTCGGCGCGTCACTCGCCGTGGTGCATGGCCTGGAGCGAGGCGCAGCGGCTGGCCCTCGCCGCCGATCCGAAATTCCGCGACGGCGACTACGACCACGCCGACCCGCCGCTGGCCGGCCTCGCCGCGGCGCGCGGCATCGCCATGATCACCTATCGCAGCCCCGGTTCTCTGGCGCAGCGTTTCGACCGCGCATCTGGCGCGGAAGTCTTTGGCGAGCGCGCGCGACACCCCGAGGATTTTGCCGTTCATGGCTGGCTGCGCCATCACGGCGCGGCGCTGACCGAACGCTTCGACGCCAACTGCTACCGCGTGCTTCTCGACGCGATGGACACCCACGACCTCAGCCGCGGACGCGGCACGCTCGTCGACACGCTCTCCGCCATCACGCAGCCGACACGCGTGATTTCAATCGCCAACGACGGGCTCTATGTGCCCGAGGATCAGCGCAAGCTGGCGCGCATGCTGCCGAATGCGCAATACGCCGAACTCGAGTCGACGCACGGCCACGACGGATTTCTTATCGATGCGGCGCGTATCGAACCGCTGGTGCGGGATTTTCGCACCCAGGCCGCCGCGACGTTAGCGTCGTGCAATGGCGCGCTGCCATCGCGGTCGTTCGCCGCTCAGGCGGCGTTCACGACGTATTACTGAAATTTGCCGAACTGCCGCGGAAATCTCGCGGCTTGCCGCAGCCCCCTCATGCCGCCGCTGACTATGCCTCCTGGGCATTCGGCGCCCAGGCCGGTTTTGGCAAAAAGAAGTCTTGCGGCATCGCGTCGCCGCGATCGCCCGTCGCCTCGCGCCAGACCATCTCGGCAAACCGGTCGACTACCGGCCATTTGCCGAAGCCGGAGGCAACGTTGATATGGCCGGCCAGCCCCAGGTTCAAATAGCGGCTGCCCCAGTTCGTCGCCAGTTCCCGCGCCTGCCAGGCGCGCAGCCAAGGGTCGTTGTCGCTGGCGATCAGCAGCGACGGGCATGGGAGTCGGCCGCGAATCAGGGCAGCGGGAATGGCGAAACGCTCGGGATCGGCCGGCGCGACCAATAACGCACCTGTGATTTTGGTGCCGAACGCCTGCACCGCACGCACCAGGGCCAGACAGCCGAAGCTGTGCGCAACGGCCAGTACGGAACCGTTGTGTTCCCGGCAGGCGGCGGCGATGCGCTGCGCCCAGAGGTCGAGGTCAGGCACGTCCCAATTGTTCTGCTCGACGCGGCGAGCATTGCAGTGGCTATGTTCGAAGTGTGTTTGCCAATGGTCGGCGTCACTGCCTCCGCGTCCCGGCACGACCAGGATGTCGGCCGCGGCAAAGGGCGGGAGACTGCGTGCGGATTTGCGGCTCATGCTGGCACCTCGTCTGGCGGTGGATGGCTGAGACTCTACGCGCGGGTTGCGGCAAGTCCAACGAATCGTTAGTGCACATCAAATTCCGAACGGCTATATGGGAACCGCGCATCGTCGGCACGGCATAAGCAAATGCGAAATGCTTCGTTCCGTCTGTATCGGGCGATTGCGACAATCCTCCGCATGCTGCCTTGCGGCAATTCCATATCCGATATTTCCAGGGGTCACACGATGAAAACTTCCCGCATCCTGTATTCGCTCGCCGCCGCAGCGCTGCTCATCACGGGCGCCGCCGCCGAACCGATCAAGGTCGGCTATCTGCCGGTCACCGGCCACGCCAAGTTCTTCGTTGCCAAAGAGCAAGGCCTGTTCGCCAAGGAAGGCCTCGACGTCGAACTGATCGAGTTCCAGAACTCGGCGGACGGCCTCAACGCCGTCGTCGCCGGCAAGCTCGACATCGGCGCCTTCGGCACTACGGCGCCGCTGGCCCACATCGCCAAGGGCACCGAACTCAAGATCATCGGCGGCATCATGGGCGAGGACGCGGCCATCATCACCACCGCGCCGAACGCCGCGGCGGTGAAGAGCGTAGCCGACCTCAAGGGCAAGAAGATCGCCACCGTGCGCATGGCCTCGGGCGATGCGGTGCTGCGCGGCGCGCTCAAGGATGCCGGCATCAACTGGAAGAGCGACGTCCAGATTTTCGAGCTGAAAAACCCGCCGGCCGTAATCGAGGCGGTGAAGTCCGGCCAGGTCGATGCCGGCGTCGTCTGGGGCCCGCACGACCTGCGCGCCGAGGAACAGGGCCTGAAGATCGTCATCCATTCGAATGCCCTCCAGCCCGGCCATCCCTGCTGCCGTCTGGTCGTCGCCGCCGACCGCTACAAGGACGGTGCCGCCTGGCAGGAAAAATTCCTGCGCGCCATCCTGCGCGCCGAGAAGTTCGCCGCCGAGAACCGCAAGGAGACCATCGACGCCATCGGCAAGTATGTGAAGCTCGACCGCGCACTGCTGGAGAAAGGCTATTACTCGCCCTACCTCGACCAGTCGTCCGACCCCAACATCAAGGGCGTCAAGCATTTCTGGGACGTGATGGTGGCCTCCGAATTCATCCAGCCCAAGAGCAGCGACCTCTCGCCCTACTTCGACGTCAAGCTCTACCAGAAGGCGCTCGACGGCCTGGCGAAGGAAAACCCCAAGGATCCGTTCTGGCAGAAGCTCCAGAAAGAATTCCAGCGCAAGGACGCCTGATGTCCGGACTGATCCTCGACGACGTCGGCTTCGCCTACGGCGACAACGCGATCCTGGAACGGATCGCGTTGTCCGTGCCGCCGGGCCAGTTCGTCAGCCTGCTCGGGGCCAGCGGTTCGGGCAAGTCGACGCTGCTGCGGCTGATCGCCGGTCTGCAAAGCCCGCGCCGCGGCCGCCTGGCATGGAACGGAGCGCAGATCGCCGGTCCCGGCATCGAGCGCGGCGTCGTCTTTCAGGACTATGCGCTGTTCCCCTGGCTTTCCATGGTCGACAACATCGCGCTCGCGGTCGGCAAGGCAAAGCCGCACAGCGGCAAGCACGAACGCCGGGAAGAAGCCCAGGACTACCTGCGCAAGGTCGGCCTCGAAGCCGCCATCGGCAAGTATCCGTTCGAAGTGTCCGGCGGCATGCAGCAGCGCGGCGCCATCGCCCGCGCGCTGGCGCTGGGCTCACCGCTTTTGTTGATGGACGAACCGTTCGGCGCCCTCGATCCGGTCAACCGCGCGCGGCTGCAGGATCTGCTGCTCGAGATCTGGGAGGACGGCGACGGCAAAACGCGCAAGACCATCGTCTTCGTCACCCACGACGTCGACGAGGCACTCTACCTCGGCGACCGCGTCGTCATTCTCGGCTCGGCGCCGGGCCGCATCATCGCCGATAGCGACGTGCCCTTCGCGCGCCATCGCGAACGCCGCAGCCTGTTTTGCAGCGCCGCCTTCCAGCACAAGCGCGAAGCGATCGCCGAGACGCTGGCGGCCGACATGCTCGAACATCTGGCGACGGCGTGAGGAGTTCCGCATGAACGACAACGCCGCCATCGCAGGAGACGCCTTGACTCTGCCCCCCGCAGACAACGCGCCGGCAACGCGGCCGGCCCTGCTCGACAGGATTCTCGGCTGGCGCGATCCGGTGCTGTTCTTCGCGGCGCTCTTTCTCGCCTGGATGCTGGCGTCGCAATGGCTGCCGCTCGGCCAGAACCCGCTGCTGCCGACGCCGGCACGCACCTTCGCCGCGCTCTTGGACTCGCTGCCCGAGCTGTGGCGCGGCACGATTTCCTCGCTGCTGATTCTGGTGCCCGGCTTTCTGTCCGCGACGGTCCTCGGCGTCGTCGCCGGACTCTGGGCCGGCAGTTCGCCGCGCGTCGGCAACGCGGTGTTTCCGTTTGCCCGCGTCGCGGCGCCGATTCCGCCGTCGGTGTATTGCCCTTATGCGATTGCCATTCTGCCGAGCTTCCAACTGTCGGCGATCTTCCTGGTGTTCGTCGGCGCCTTCTGGCCCATTTTTCAGAACACCGTCGCCGGCGCCCATGCGCTGGAGGCGCGCCATCGCGACAACGCGCGCATCCTCGGCCTTGCGGGCTTCGAGTACCAGCGTCGCGTCGTTTTCCCGGCCGCGCTGCCGCACATTTTCGCCGGCATGGCGGTCGGGCTCGGCTTCTCCTTCATCCTGCTGACGGTGGCCGAGCTCTTCGGCGCCAACGCCGGCCTCGGCCGCTTCGTGCAGTACTACGCCGACTTCGCCGACTATCCGCGCATGGTCGCCGGCATCCTCTACACCGGTCTCGTCACCTTCACCGCCATGACCGTACTGGAAGCGCTGCGCCGCCGCGTGCTGTTCTGGGTGCGCTGATGGCGCGCATGATCAGATTGCTGACGACCCTGCTGCTGTGCGCCGCCGCCTCGGTCCACGCCGCCTCGCCCCTGTTCGATCGCCACGCCGACGATCTGGCGCACGAAGCGGCGCTGGCTCAGGCCGAAGGCAAGGCGCTCGCCGTTTTGTTCGAGAGCAGCGACTGCACGTTCTGCGCGCAAATGAAGCGCCAGGTATTTCCGGTCCGCTCCGTAGTGAGCGACTTCGGTGCGCGCTTTCGCACCGTGGCCGTCGCCGTCGATAGCGACGCCGCCTTGATCGCTCCCGACGGCACGACCACAACGGCTGCAGCGCTCGCAGCGCGTCTGCGTCTGGCCGGGACGCCCGCCTTCGCCTTTTACGACGGCAAAGGCGCTCTGCTGACCCGCCATCAAGGTGCATTCAAAGCCGCGGCCGACCTCGCCGCGCTCGGCCGCTACGTCGCCACCGGCGCCTACGAAACGCTACCCTTCCAAGCCTATCGGACGCAGGGCAAGATCGCAAAGACGGCGGCAAACTTGCCGGATTGCCGCAAGTCGCCAACGGCGATCGATTGCGTTTGCACGACCGCAACAAGCAAGCACTTATAAGGCGGCGACTGCTGCACGTGCGCCGGCGTGCAGCGCCTTGATGTTCATGTCGACCAGTTTCGGGCGCAGCGACTTGCGCAATGCCGCCTCGATCTGATCGAGCGTGAGGCCGAGCGCGCCGGCGGCGGCCGCGGCGCCGATCAGCGCGACGTTGAGCACCTTGGGCGAGCCGACCTCGGCGCAGATGGCGTCGCCGTCGACGACGACGAGCCGGCAGCCGCATAGGCGCAGATACGCGATCATCGCCGCCGCGCTGTATTCGGTGCTCTTCAGCGCCGCCGCCACCGGCGCCACGGTATGCGGGCTCACGACGACCGTGCCGCCCGGCCGCAGAAACGGCAGGCAACGCACGACCTCTCCCGGTTCGAAGCCGACGAGCGTATCCGCCGCCCCCGGCGGCATCAGCGGCGAGGCGATGGGCGCGTCGGCGATGCGCACGTGGCTGACGACGGAACCGCCGCGCTGCGCCATGCCGATGGTCTCGGAGGTGCGCACGGCGAGGCCCGCGTCCATGGCGGCGCGCGCGACCAGCTTGGCGGCGAGCACGGTGCCCTGGCCGCCGACACCGGCGATGACGAGGTTGGCCTTCATTGCGCGGCCTCCGGCGCCACCGCATGGATGGCATCGAACCTGCAGATCTGGGCGCAGAGATCGCAGCCGGTGCACAGCGAGTTGTCGATCCACGCCTTGCCGTCGACGCTGAGTATGGCCGGACAGCCGAGCTTGACGATGCACTCCTTGCACTCGCACGCCGCGGCGTCGACGACGTAGTTGGCTCCCGGTGCGGCGACGTGGATGCACGGCGACTCGAAGACCAGCGCCGCCACGCCGGCGGCGGTGGCCGCGGCCGCGCGGTCGACGGCTGCCATCGCTTCGTCGAACTTGAGCGGATCGCATTTCTCGACGTGCCCGACGCCGATCGCGCGCAGCACCGTCGCGATGTCGACCTTCTGCGACACTGCCCCCATCATGGTTTCGCCGGTGCCGGGGTGCGGCTGCAGGCCGGTCATCGCCGTCGTGGCGTTGTCGAGGACGACGACGACGATCGGCGTGCGGTTGTAGACGGCGTTGATGACGCCCGTGATGCCCGCATGGAAGAAGGTCGAGTCGCCGATGAAGGCGAAATGCACGGCGTCGGGTTCGACCACGTGCAGGCCCTGCGCCACCGAAATGCCGGCGCCCATGCACAAACAGGTGTCGACCATGTCGAGCGGCTCGGCGTTGCCGAGCGTGTAGCAGCCGATGTCGCCGCTGAAGACCGCCCGCCGCTTGCGCATGGCCCGCTTCACCGCCAGGAACGAAGCGCGATGCGAACAGCCCGCGCACAGCACGGGCGGGCGCGCGGGCAGTGCGGGTGCCTCGGCTGTCGTGGCCGGCGCGGTCGCAGTGTCGGCGGACGGCGCGGGCAGGCCGAAGAAGCCGGCGAGCGCCTGCGTCGTCGCGGCGATGCTGTTCTCGCCGGCCAGTTGGATATGACCGCTGGCCTTGCCGAGCACGCTCACCGCCAGTTGGCGTTCGCCGGCAAGGCGCTGCAGCTCGCGCTCGAT
>JACRIY010000049.1 GCA_016235805.1 Rhodocyclales bacterium | reverse complement strand
GAGGCCTTGATCAGCACCGGGTAGCCGATGGCGTCGGCCTGCTGCCGCAGGAAGCCCGCTTCCTGGTTGTCGCCGTGGTAGCCGGGCGTTAGCGGCACGCCGGCCTATTCCATCAGCTTCTTGCTTTCCGACTTGAGGCCCATGGCGCGGATCGCCGACACCGGCGGGCCGATGAAGACCACGCCGTTCTTCGCGCAGGCCTCGGCGAATTCCTCGTTCTCGGAGAGGAAGCCGTAGCCCGGATGGATGGCCTGGGCGCCGGTGGCGAGCGCCGCGCCGATGATCTTGTCGATCACCAGGTAGGACTCGCGCGGCGGCGGCGCGCCGATGCAGACGGCCTCGTCGGCCAGGCGCACGTGGCGCGCGCCGGCATCGGCCTCGGAATACACGGCGACGGTGCGGATGCCCATGCGCCGCGCGGTCTTGATGACCCTACAGGCGATCTCCCCGCGGTTTGCAATCAGTATTTTCGTGAACATGGTGTCAGCCCTGGGCGATCCAGTTGGGTTTGCGCTTCTCCAGAAACGCGCTCATGCCTTCGCGGCCTTCCTCGCTGGCACGCAGGCGCGTGATGCGCTGCGCGGTGTCTTCGACGACCTCGTCGGTCAGCGGCTTCCACGCCACGGCGGAAATCAGCTGCTTGCATTCGGCGATCGCGCGCGGCCCGTTCTTCAGCAGGGCGTCGATGATCTCGCCCAACGCCTCGTCGAGCGATTCGTCGTCGGCGACCATCTCGTGCAGGAGGCCGATGCGATAGGCCTCCGCGGCGGAGAAGCGTTCCGCGGTAAGCATGTAGCGTCGCGCGTAACGCTCGCCGATGGCCGCGATCACGTGTGGGCTGATCACGGCGGGGATGATGCCGAGCTTGACCTCGGTCAGCGAGAACTGGACGTCGAAGGTGGCGATGGCGATGTCGCAGCAGGCCACCAGCCCGACGCCGCCGCCGTAGGCCGGGCCCTGGATGCGGGCGATGGTCGGCTTCGGGCATTGCGCCAGGCGCCGCAGCATGTCGGCCAGCGCGCGCGAATCGCGCAGGTTCTCTTCGCTGCTGTAGCCGGCGGCACGCTTCATCCAGTTGAGGTCGGCGCCGGCGCAGAAGCTCTTGCCGGTGCTGGAGATGACCAGCACGCGCACCACCGGATCGGCGGCCATGCGGTCGATGGCGTCGGAAAGCTCCGCGATCAGGCCGTCGTCGAAGGCGTTGTGCCGCTCGGGCCGGTTGAGGGTGATGATGCCGACGCCGAGATCGATTTCGGTAACGATGTTGTTGTACATGGAAACCTCACTTTTTGCCACAGAGGGCACAGAGAACACAGAGAAATGCAGATGCAGAGGTTTGTCCTCTGTGGACTCTGTGTCCTCTGTGGCTAATTGCTTTCTACATTCTGAACACGCCGAACTTGGTCGGCAGGATCGGTGCGTTCAACGAGGCGGAAATCCCCAGGCCCAGCGTGCGCCGCGTCTGCGCCGGATCGAGGATGCCGTCGTCCCAGATGCGCGCCGTGGCGTAGTAGGGATGGCCCTGGGTTTCGTACTGGGCGCGGATCGGCGCGCGGAAGGACTCCTCGTCTTCCTTGCTCCATTCCTTGCCGGCCAGTTCCATGCCGTCGCGCTTGATGGTGGACAAGACCGAGGCGGCCTGCTCGCCGCCCATCACGCTGATGCGCGCGTTGGGCCACATCCAGAGCATGCGCGGGCTGTAGGCGCGGCCGCACATGCCGTAGTTGCCGGCGCCGAAGCTGCCGCCGATGATCATGGTGAACTTCGGTACCTGGGTGGTCGCCACCGCGGTCACCATCTTCGCGCCGTCCTTGGCGATGCCGCCGTTCTCGTACTTGCGGCCGACCATGAAGCCTGTGATGTTCTGCAGGAACAGGAGCGGGATGCCGCGCTGCGAGCAGAGTTCGATGAAGTGCGCGCCCTTCTGCGCCGATTCGCCGAAGAGGATACCGTTGTTGGCGACGATGCCCAGCGGATAGCCGTGCAGGCGGGCGAAACCGGTGACCAGCGTGGTGCCGTAGCGCGACTTGAATTCGTCGAAGCGCGAGCCATCGACGATGCGGGCGATGACTTCGCGCACGTCGTAGGGCTTCTTGGTGTCGAAGGGGATAACGCCCCAGAGTTCGGCCGGATCGTAGAGCGGCTCTTCCGGCGTGGCGATGTCGAGTGATACCGGCTTCTGCCAGTTGAGATTGCCGACGATGCGGCGCGCGATGGACAAGGCGTGGTGGTCGTTTTCCGCGAGGTGGTCGCAGACGCCCGAGATGCGAGTATGCACGTCGCCGCCGCCGAGGTCTTCGGCGCTCACCACTTCGCCGGTGGCCGCCTTCACCAGCGGCGGGCCGCCGAGAAAGATGGTGCCCTGGTTCTTGACGATGACCGACTCATCCGACATGGCCGGCATGTAGGCGCCGCCCGCCGTGCAGGAGCCCATGACGATGCCGATCTGCGGGATGCCCAGCGCCGACATGTTGGCCTGGTTGTAGAAGATGCGGCCGAAGTGGTCGCGATCGGGAAACACTTCGTCCTGCGTCGGCAGGTTGGCGCCGCCCGAATCGACCAGGTAGATGCAGGGCAGGCGGTTCTGCAGCGCAATTTCCTGCGCGCGCAAATGCTTCTTCACGGTCAGCGGAAAATAGGAGCCGCCCTTCACCGTCGCGTCATTGGCGACGATCATGCACTCGACGCCCTGGACGCGGCCGATGCCGGTGACCACGCCGGCCGAGGCGACGTCGCCGCTGTACATGCCGTAAGCGGCCAGCGCCGAGAATTCCAGGAAGGGCGCGCCCGGATCCACCAGTGCGTTGATGCGCTCACGCGGCAGCAGCTTGCCGCGCGCCTTGTGCTTGGCCGCCGTCTCCGGCGAACCGCCGCCCGAAACGGCGACGGTCTTGTCGCGCAGGTCGTCGACCAGCGCGCTCATCGCCGCGGCGTTGGCCTTGTACTCTTCGCTGCGCGTGTTGAGCTTCGATTTGATGACACTCACTCGGAATCCTCCGTTTTCAACCAGCGCGATGCGCGATCGCATCGCCGTTGCGAGGGGCCTTCGGGCCCCTCCCTGTCTTCGAACCTATCGTGCTTCCGGCGCAATCGACCGGATTGCCGCCGCAAAGCGCGCATGTGCCTGCGGATCCACCGGCCGGTGCCTGACCGTGGTGCCCGCCGGATCCTTGCCCAGAAAATTGTCGTTCTTCCAGTTGTGCGCCGGCCTCACCGGGCGCGGTGCGAAACCGCCGCCGCAGTTGGGGCAGACATTGCCGAGGACCGTGTCCACGCAGCTCGCGCAGAAGGTGCATTCGTAGGAACAAATGCGCGCGTCAAGCGCCGCCGGCGGCAGCGGCTTGTTGCAGTGTTCGCAGTTCGGCCTGAGTTCGAGCATGACGAAATCCTCCGGTTGCGGCCTCAGAAGCCGCCGGTTTCCAGCCACTTGTCGATCTGCGGCAGGCGGTCGGCGCCCCAGAAGGGCTCGCCGTCCACCATGAAATAGGGTGCACCGAACATGCCCTGGGCAATCGCGGCATCGGTCTCCTGCTTGACGCGCTCCTTGATCTCCGGCGTGGCGATGGCCGCCGCAAAGGCGTCACGGTCGATGCCGAGCTGGTCGACGATATCGAGCACCACCGGGGTTTCGCTGATGTCGCGGCTGTCGACCCAGTAGGCGCGGAACACGGCATGGGCGAACTCGCGCGCCTTGGCGCAATCCTGGCCATGCAGCCAGTAGTAGCCCCGCGCCGCGGCCAGCGTGGCAATCGGAAACTTCGGCGGAAACTTGTAGGGGATGCCCATGAAGCGCGCCGAGCGGTCGAAGTCGCGCTTGCTGTAGTCGCCCTTGAGCGGGATGCTGACTAGGAGCGGCATGCCCGAGGCCTTGAAGGCGGCGCCGAGCATCATCGGCCGCCACTTCACCTTGCGTCCGTGCTTCGCCGCGAGTTCGTCGATGCGTTCGCTGGCGAGGTAGGAATAGGGCGAGGAAAAATCGAACCAGAAGGTGATCGGCTCGTTCATGGTTTTGCTCCGCTTCCCCATCCTTCGAGGGGATGGCCGGGCATCAACTGGTAGGGATGCTGCCAGCGCGGCAGCGCCGCGATGCGCGCCGACCAGTCGCGGACATTCGGGTAGTCGTTCCAGTCCACACCGATCTCGTCGGGCCAGAACACATAGCCGGCCAATGAAAAGTCGGCGATGGTGGCACGGCGGCCGACCACCCATTCGCGGCCGGCGAGGTGGGCGTCGAGCACTTTCCAGCCAGCCTCGGCGCGCGTGCGGAACATGGCGAGTATGGCGGGGTCGGTGGCGGGCACGAAATTGCGCAGGTAGCGCAGGGTCGCCGTATAGCTGGTGAACTTGTGGTTGTCGAACAGCGTCCAGCGCAGGATCTCGCGCCGTTCGTCGTTGTCCTGCGGGCCGAACTTGCCGAGCGTTTCGGCCAGGTAATCGAGGATCACGCCCGACTGCGACAGGATGCGGCCGCGATGCTCGAGCAGCGGCACTTCGCCCATGACATTGAGCGCGCGGTACTCCGGCGTCTTCGTCGCGCCCTTGAAAAAATCCACGAAGCGCGGCTCCCAGTCGGCGCCCGACACGGCCAGCATCAGCGCCGCCTTGTAGGCGTTGCCGGACTGGGCGAAGCAGTGAAGAGTGAACTCGGCCATGCGCTTTTCCCGTTTTGTCGATGGATCAATGCACCGCCAGCCCGCAACCGAACTCGTTCGCCACCTGTTGCAGCGCCTTGTCCAATGTCCACAACTGCAGGCGGTCGATCAGCGCGGAAGCAAGCAGATGGCTGTCGACGTAGCCGAGGCCGCGGCCGGCCAGATTGCGCTCGGCGATCAGATGCATTACCTCTTCGTGGCTGGCGCAGTGGCAACGACGCAACTGTTCGAAAATGGCGAGCTTGGTCCGGCTGACTCCACCCAGCACGATTTCCCCGATCACGTAGTCGTGCATCACGACGTCGCCCAGGTTCAGGGGCTCGAGGATGGGCGCATTCTTGTGGCGCAGAAAATCCACCCAGACCGAAGTATCGGCAAGGATTCTCATGGGTTTGCCTTGGTGCGCTTCCTGGTCCGATAGGGTGTTGCCGCTGGTTCCGATACGAAATGAGGCGGTCGGCGACGTGGCGATGCGACAGCATCAGGCTCCGTACCGACGAGCAATGCGAGCCGCTGTGAGGCGAGGCGATGGCGCATTTCCAGCAAGGCTTCGCGCAGCAATTGGGAGCGGTCGCGAATGCCACTCAACTGTTCGACATCGGCCAGAAGATCTTCATCCAGGGTGACGGTGGTTCTCATCGGATTCTCCAGGGCGTTATGTGTGCATCAAATATAGCACCAAATGATGCCGATCATGATGCATCGCCCAGCGACCTGCCGATGACCAAGCGCTGTATGTCGGACGCGCCCTCGTAGATCTGGCAGACGCGGACGTCGCGGTAGATGCGTTCGACCGGGAAATCGCTTACGTAGCCGTAGCCGCCGTGGATCTGGATCGCGTCGGAACAAACCTTCTCCGCCATTTCCGAAGCGAACAGCTTGGCCATCGAGGCCTCTTTCAAACAGGGCCGGCCGGCGTCGCGCAAGCTCGCGGCGTGATGCACCATCTGCCGCGCCACTTCGATCTGGGTCGCCATGTCGGCGAGGCGGAAGTTCACCGCCTGGTGCTCGAAGATAGGCTTGCCGAAGCTTTCGCGTTCGTGCGCGTAGTGCAGCGCCGCCTCGAACGCGGCGCGGGCCATGCCCACCGCCTGCGCCGAAATACCGATGCGTCCACCTTCGAGATTCGACAGGGCGATGCGATAGCCCTGCCCTTCGCCGCCGAGCAGGTTGCCGGCGGGTATGCGGCAGTCCTCGAACAGGATCTGCGCCGTGTCCGACGCATGCTGACCGAGCTTTTCCTCGACGCGGGCGACGATGTAGCCCGGCGCGTCGGCCGGCACGATGAAGGCCGAGATTCCTTTCTTGCCGGCGCCCGGATCGGTCACGGCAAAGACCACGGCGACATTGGCATTCTTGCCGGTGGTGATGAACTGCTTGACGCCGTTCAAGACCCAGTGGTCGCCGTCGCGCACGGCTTTTGTCCGTATCGCCGCGGCATCGGAACCGACATGCGGCTCGGTCAGGCAGAAGCAGCCCAGCCATTCGCCGCTGGCAAGCTTCCTGAGATATTTCTCCTTTTGCGCGTCGCTGCCGTAGGCGTTGATCGGGCCGCAGACCACCGAGTTCTGCACGCTGACGATGGTCGACACGGCGCCGTCACCGGCGGCGATTTCCTCCAGCGCCAACGCCAGCGAAACATAGTCCAGCCCCGCGCCGCCCCATTCTTCGGGCACCACCATGCCGCAGCAGCCGAGTTCGCCCAGCGCGCGCAACTCCTCGCGCGGAAAGTGGCAAGTGCGGTCCCACTCGGCGGACTTGGGCGCGAGCTGTTCGCGCGCGAAGTCGCGCAGCATGTCGCGGATCTGTTCCTGTTCCGGGCTCAGTACCATTTCAGTAATCCTTGTATGACTTGCTGCCGGGAATCGGCTCGCCGGAATCGCGCAGGCGCACGGCCTCCTTGTAGCCCTTCTCCTCGGCGTAATGCTTGAACCACTGGCCTTCGGGCGAGTGGCGCGTGATGCCGTCGAACAGGGTGGCGATCATCTGGGTGTTGGCCAGGCCCATGTTGTCGTAGGCCTGGTTGATCATCAGCTTCTGCATCATGAGCTGGTTCTTCGGCACACCGGCCATGCGGTTCGCCAGTTTCATCACCGCGGCTTCGAGTTCCGCTTCGGGCACGGCGTCGATCACCAGGCCCCACTCCTTGGCGGTCCTGCCGTCGATCGTGTCGCCGGTCAAAAGCATGCGCTTGGCCTTTTCGGCGCCGAGGCGATAGACCCACATCGCCGTGGTCGGGCAGCCCCAGACGCGCGCCGGCATGTAGCCGATCTGCGCATCCTCGGCCATCACGACCAGGTCGCAGCACAGCGCGATGTCGCTGCCGCCTGCCACGGCGAAGCCCTGCACCTTGCAGATCGTCGGCTTGTGGCTGCGCCAGAGGCTGAAGAAGTCGTCGGTGAAACCCTTCATGGCGCGGTAATCGACCATCGGGTCCCAGGGCATGGATTGCGTGCAGGGCGTGTCGACGTCGGCTTCGGCAAAATCCTTCAGGTCGTAGCCGGAGCAGAAAGCGCGACCCGCACCCTGCAGGATGATGACGTGGATCTCGTCGTCGGCGTTGGCGCGATCGACTGCAATCCGGATCTCGCGCGGCATCGCCGGCACGATGGCATTGAGCCGCTCGGGCCGGTTCAGCGTGATGCGCGCGATGCGTCCCTCGGTGCTGTAGGTGAGGGTCTGCAGGGTCATGGCGGGCTCAGATCAGCTCGATGCCGACGGCGGTCGCCTCGCCGCCGCCGATGCAGAGGCTGGCGACGCCGCGCTTCTTGCCATGCTTCTTCAGCGCGCCGATCAGGGTGACGATTACGCGCGCGCCGGAGGCGCCGATCGGATGGCCCAGGGCGCAGGCGCCGCCATGCACATTGACCTTGTCGTGCGGCAGTTCGAGGTCGTGCATCGCTGCCATGGTGACGACGGCGAAGGCTTCATTGATTTCCCAGAGGTCGACGCTCTCCGTGGTCCAGCCGTTCTTCGCCAGCAGCTTCTTCATGGCGCCGACCGGGGCGGTGGTGAACAGGCCCGGCTCCTGGGCGAAGGTGGAGTGGCCGACGACGGTGGCAACCGGCTTGAGCCCCAGCTTCGTCGCGGTCGAGGCGCGCATCATCACGAGGGCCGCAGCGCCGTCGGAGATCGACGAGGAATTGGCGGCCGTCACCGTGCCGTCCTTGCGGAAGGCCGGCTTGAGGCCGGGGATTTTTTCGAGCTGGGCCTTGAAGGGCTGCTCGTCCTTGTCGATGACCGTGTCGCCCTTGCGGCCCGACACGGTGACCGGCGCGATCTCCCAGGCGAAGCTGCCGTCCGTATTCGCCTGCTTGGCGCGGGTGGTGGAGGCGATGGCATAGGCATCCTGCGCCTCGCGGGTGAAATTGTAGGTACCGGCGCAATCCTCGGCGAAGGTGCCCATCAGGCGGCCCTTGTCGTACGCATCCTCGAGGCCGTCGAGGAACATGTGGTCCTTGACCTCGCCATGACCGAGGCGGAAACCGCCGCGCGCCTTGGGCAAGAGGTAGGGCGCATTGGTCATCGACTCCATGCCGCCGGCGACCATCACGTCAACGCTGCCGGCCAGCAGCATGTCGTGGGCGTACATCGCCGCGCGCATGCCGGAACCGCACATCTTGTTAACAGTGGTGCAACCGGCCGCCAGCGGCAGGCCCGCGCCGAGCGATGCCTGGCGCGCCGGGGCCTGGCCCTGGCCGGCGGGCAGCACGCAGCCCATGATGACTTCATCGACCTGCTCGGGTTTGAGGCCGGCGCGCTCGACGGCGGTCTTGATGGCAACGCTGCCGAGTTGGGCGCAGGTCAGCGAGGCGAAGTCGCCCATGAAGCCGCCCATGGGCGTGCGGGTGGCGGAAACGATGACGATGGGGTCGGACATGGTGGTTCCTTCAGAGCAAAGTTGAAAGCGCAAGGGCGTAGCGGCCGGGAAGCTGGTCGGCGGCATTGACGGTGATGTCGAGATCGCGCATCAGGCCATCCTTGAGACCGTAGATCCAGCCGTGGATGGTCAGGGGCTGACCGCGCTGCCAGGCATCCTGCACGACGTAGGTCTGGCAGACGTTGGCGACCTGTTCCAGCACGTTGAGTTCGCACAGACGGTCGTGCCTTGCCTCCGGCTGCAGGGTGTCGATTTTCTGCAGGTGCTTGGCGCGCACGTCGCGCACGTGGCGCAGCCAGATGTCCACCAGGCCGACGCGCGCGCCGTCGAGCGCGGCCTTGACGCCGCCGCAGCCGTAATGGCCGACGACCATGATGTGCTTGACCTTGAGCACGTCGACGGCGAACTGGATCACCGACAGGCAGTTGAGGTCGGTGTGCACCACGACATTGGCGACATTGCGATGGACGAAGACCTCGCCCGGCAGCAGGCCGACGATTTCGTTGGCCGGCACCCGCGAGTCGGAGCCGCCGATCCACAGCAACTCGGGCGTCTGCAGGTGGGAGAGCTTTTCGAAATAGCCCGGATCGACCTCGCGCATCTTGTTCGACCAGGCGCGATTGAAGTCGAACAGGTGGTGCAGGGTTCGGTTGTTGATCGCGTCCTCGGACCAGTTCTCGAGGTCGAGGGCGAGAAACTGCGTGCCCTCCACCGCCGTCTGGTAATAGGCCGGAGCCTCGTCGAAGCCCAGTTCGCGGTAGAGCTTGACCGCGATGCGCATGGCCGGCAGCGTATCGAGCAGGATCTTGCGATAGCCGATCTGGCGCGCGGCACGGATGGCCGCCAGCGCGAGGTCGCGTCCGACGCCGAGGCCGCGGAATGCCGGATCGACATACAGGCGCTTGAGTTCGCAGACGCCCTCCGCCAGCGGCCGGATGCCGACGCAGCCGGCGCCCTTGCCGTCGACCGTGGCATAGAAAAGCCGTCCGTCCGGCGCCGAGTAGCGCCCCGGGAGGCTGGCCATTTCCTCGTCGAAGTTCTGGAAGCACAAATCGACACCGAGCCAGGCCGCGTAGTTGCGGAAGAACTGCCGCACCTGCTCGATCTCGGCGACATTTTCGGCACCGAGGATCTGGATCGCCGTACGGCCAGCGCCGACTTTCAAGGTTTGTGTACTCATGGGGTTCTTTCGCTCAGGCCGGGCGCCGAGTCAGGACCACGGCAGGACGTAGTCGACCATGAGTTCGCGCGCCCGTTCTCGCACGTCCTCGGGCAAGGGGCAGGACTTGCGGCTCTGGGTGTCGAGATGCACGCCCGTCAGCAGAGTGATGGCCGATATCTCGTCCTTGTCGGCATCGCGCATTTCGTGGAAGAAGATGATCTTTTTCTCGCCGACGGAGACGACGCCGGTGCGTATCGCCACCGTGTTCCCGGCATGCAGTTCGCGCTGGTAACTGATGCGCTGGTCCACCGCCGCCATGCCGCGATGGTGCTTGCGCAGGAAGGCGGCGTTCATGCCGATGTGCGACATCAGGTTCCAGGTCGCCTCGTCGAACTTGCCCACGTACCACATCACGTTCATGTGATGCATGTGGTCGCAGTGCCAGGGATAGACCGTGCCGCGATAGGTGTCGAGCAGGGGCATGGCTGCTTAGAGCGGGAAGACGAGGCAGGTGGTGGAGGCGTGGGCGTAGAGGCGGCCCTGCACGTCGACGATGCGCCCTTCGGCGGTCGCCACCTGTTTGCCGGCATGGATGACCTTGCCTTCGGCGCGCACCGGTCCGACGCGGTCGGTCAGGGCGCGCACGTAATTCACCTTGAGCTCCAGCGTGGTGTATCCCTGCCCGGCTTCGAGCGTCGTGTGCACCGCGCAGCCGACGCAGGAGTCGAGCAGCGTGGCGTGAAAGCCGCCATGCACCGAACCGATCGGATTGTAGTGGCGATGCTCGGGCGTGCCCTGGAACACCACGTGGCCCTTGTCGGCGCTGATCAGCATGAAGCCCAGGGTATCGGCGATCGGCGGGTAGGGCAGCTCGCCGGCGATCATCTTGCGGAAGATCTCCAGCCCTGAGTACTCGCGCAGGGTTTCCAGCGCCAGCGTGCCGATGGTGCCGGCACTGGCACGTACGGCGGCCTCTTGTTCCTGCCAGTTCTGTAGGTTGCCGCTCATGGCGCTCACATGGTCTCGTTGTAGAGCTCGCGCCCGATCAGCATGCGGCGGATCTCGCTGGTACCCGCACCGATCTCGTAGAGCTTGGCGTCGCGCCACAGGCGGCCCGCCGGGTATTCGTTGGTGTAGCCGACGCCGCCGAGTGCCTGGATGGTTTCGCCGGCCATCCAGGTGGCCTTTTCCGCCGAGTAGAGGATGGCGCCGGCGGCGTCCTTGCGCAGCGTGCTCGCATGGTCGCCGCGGTCGCAGGCCTAGCCCAGCGCATAGACGTAGGCGCGCGTAGCCTGCCAGGTCGAATACATGTCAGCCAGCTTGCCCTGCATCAACTGGAACTCTCCG
>JACRIY010000048.1 GCA_016235805.1 Rhodocyclales bacterium | reverse complement strand
CCATGCTGCCACCCGGTTTCCGCATCGAACTGGGCGGCTCGACCGAGGAATCGGCCAAGGGCGAGAACTCGATCAAGGCCGTGGTGCCGCTGATGATCGTCGGCGTCATCACCCTGCTGATGATCCAGCTGCAGAGCATCAGCCGGACTTTCCTGGTGTTGCTGACCGCACCGCTGGGCCTGATCGGCGTCACCCTGGCGCTCCTGATCTTCCAGGTGCCCTACGGCTTCGTTGCCAACCTCGGTGTGATCGCGCTGATGGGCATGATCCTGCGCAACTCGGTGATCCTGGTGGATCAGATCGAGCAGGACGAGCAGGCCGGCAAAAGCGAGTGGGAGGCGATCGTCGGCTCCACGGTGCGCCGCTTCCGGCCCATCGTGCTGACTGCCGGCGCGGCGATCCTGGCGATGATCCCGCTGACGCGGCAGGTGTTCTGGGGGCCGATGGCGGTGGCCATCATGGGCGGCCTGATCGTCGCCACGGTGCTCACCTGCCTGTTCCTGCCGGCGCTGTACGCGGCATGGTTCCGGGTCAAGGAACCTGTCGCCGAGTCGGCGGCAGCGTAGAATCCTGCCCTTGTCGGCATCAGACGTGCATTAGAGTATGCTAATATAGATTTTAGGAGACATCAATGAATTTCGAACAAGCCCGTTTCAACATGATCGAGCAGCAACTGCGTCCGGGGAAGGTGCTGAATCCGGGCGTGCTCGAGGTGCTGCATGTGGTCAAGCGCGAAGAGTTCGTGCCGCCCGCGCTGCGTCGGCTGGCGTTTGCCGATACCGAAGTGCCGCTCGGCGGCGCGGAGGGTGCGCGCATGTGCGCGCCGATCGTCGAAGCCCTGGCGCTGCAGGCGCTGGCCATGGAGAAGCATGAGAACGTGCTGGAGATCGGCACCGGTTCCGGTTACATGGCGGCCCTGCTGGGGGCCCATGCGGACCATGTCTGGTCGCTGGAGATCGATCCGCAACTGGCGGAAACGGCGGCAGCGAACCTGCGTCGCGCCGGGGTGACCAACGTGGTGGTGGAGACCGGCAACGGCCTGTCCGGCCTGGCGGCCCATGCACCCTACGACGCGATCATGGTCTCCGGGTCGGTGGCCAAGGTGCCCCAATTGCTGCTCGACCAGCTCAAGCCCGGTGGCCGGCTGTTTGCCTTCGAAGGCGCGGCGCCCGCCATGCAGGCTGTTCTTTATCGGCGCAATGCAGACGGATTCAGCCGCGTTGCCGTGTTCGAAACCGTGGTCGCGCCTCTGACGGACGCCGAGCCGGCGCCGTCCTTCGTTTTCTGATCCATGCGCCAGGTTTCCGCCGCCCAGCTCAGTCAATGGCTGGCCGATCCGCATCGCAGCAAGCCGGTATTGCTCGACGTGCGCGAGCCGTGGGAGTTTGCCACCTGCCGCATCGATGGCTCGCTCTCGATGCCCATGCGCGGCATTCCGGCACGCCACCCGGAGCTGAAGCGCGACGCCGAGATCGTCATGATCTGCCATCACGGTGCGCGTAGCTTTCAGGCCGGCATGTATCTGGAACAACTGGGCTTCGGCAGCATCATCAACCTGCAGGGCGGTGTCGCCGCCTGGGCACGGGATGTTGATCCGGCCATGCCGACGTACTGACACCGAATGAGAACGCGGAGATCGCGATGAAAACCAAGCCTGGCGGCGCCAAAAAATCCCTAACTTTCCTGCTTGCCGGCTGTTTCCTGGGTATGGCGCTTGGTCCGGCCGCCCATGGCGCTGACCTCATGGCGGTTTATCGCGACGCGCTGGCCTACGACGCGCAGTTCGCAGCGGCAAAGGCCACGGTGGATGCCGGACGCGAAAAGCTGCCGCAGGGCCGCTCGGGTTTGCTGCCAACCATTGGATTCGGTGCCAGCACGACCTGGACCGACAGCGAAGTCACACCTCGAGTTACCGGTGCCGCAACCACCAATCGCGACTACAACAGCAACGGCTGGGAAGTGAAGCTGACGCAGCCCCTGTTCCGCTGGCAGAACTGGGTCGCCTACAACCAGTCGGAACTTGCCGTGGCCCAGGCGGAGGCCCAGTTCGGACTGGCGCGGCAGGACCTGATCGTGCGCACCGCCCAGGCGTACTTTGACGTGCTGCTGGCGCAGGACGTGCTCGCCACGGCGCAGGCGCAGAAGGTGGCGATTGCCGAACAACTGGAATCCGCCAAGCGCAATTTCGAGGTCGGCACCAGCACCATTACCGACACCCACGAAGCGCAGGCCCGCTACGACCTCACGAGCGCACAGGAAATCGCCGCCCTGAACGACCTTAACGTCAAGCGCCAGGTGTTGCGCTCCGTGATCGGCAAGGAGCCCGAAGGCCTCAAGAATCTGAAGCCGGGCGTGCAACTTGCGGGTCCGCAGCCGGCCGACATCGCCAAGTGGGTCGAGATGGCGGAAACGGCGAGCGCATCGGTGCAGATCTACCAGGCCCTGTACGAAATCGCCGTGCGCGAAATCGAGAAGCAGCGCGCCGGACACTACCCGACCCTGGACCTCGTGGCCACCAATGGCCGCAGCGGCGCGGGTGGCGGCACCACGGGCGGCTTCGACAGCAAGTCGAGCACCGTCGGACTGCAGTTGTCGATCCCGATCTACGCTGGCGGCGTCACCGCGTCGCGCGACCGCGAAGCCGTCGCCCTGAAGGAAAAGGCCGCGGCCGACCTCGACAATGCGCGCCGTACCGCCGCGCTCAATGCACGTCAGGCTTACCTCGGCGTGAGCTCCGGGCTGGCGCAGGTCAAGGCCTACGAAGCGGCGCTGACCTCGTCGCAGTCGGCCCTCGATTCGAACAAGCTCGGTTACGAAGTCGGCGTGCGCATCAACATCGACGTGCTGAACGCGCAAAGCCAGCTGTTCGACACGCGCCAGAAACTTGCCAAGGCCAGGCTGGATACCCTGGGCGCCCTGCTGAAGCTCAAGGCCTCCGCCGGCAGCCTTTCAGAGGACGACGTCGCCGCGATCAACGCGTTGCTCGACTGAGCAACTCCATGGTCCGCGCCGTGGCGCCGCGATGGCGCTCGGCGAAGCGGCGTCCTGCGCTGCCCATCGTTTGCAGCAACGCGTCATCCGCCAGCAGTTCCTGAACCTGGCGCACCAGGTCGCCGGCATCGGCGATGGTCCGCGCCGCTCCACAGGACACGGCCGCGCGCGCCGCGTCGGCGAAGTTGCGGGTTGACGGCCCGATCAGGATGGGCGTGCCGCAGGCCGCGGCCTCGATCAGGTTCTGGCTACCGAAATCGAGCAGGCTGCCGCCGATGAAGGCGAGGTCCGCCGACGCGTAGTAGGCGAACATCTCGCCCATGCTGTCGCCGATGAGCACATCGGTGTCGCCCGCCACCATCACGTTCTCGCTGCGCAGCTGGACGCGAAAGCCGCGTTCACGGGCGAGCAGCGCCACGTCGCCGAAGCGTTGCGGATGGCGCGGCACGATCACCAGCAGCGCCTTGGCGTCATCCGCATGAATACCGACGGGCGCAAGCTTGCGCCAGGCATCGAGGATCAGTGCTTCCTCGCCCTCGCGGGTGCTGGCGGCGAGCCAGGTCTTGCGCTTGCCATGGAGTTGGCGAAGCTCGGCGCCAAGTTCGAGCTGTTGGGCCGGTACCGCGATATCGAACTTGAGGTTTCCAGTGACCGTGATCTGCCGAGCGCCCAGGCCTTCCAGTCGTCCGGCATCGTCATTCGATTGGGCGCCGATGGCCGTCAGTGAAGCCAGGGCTTCGCGCGTCAGGGCCGCGAATTTCTCATAGCGGCGCGCGGATCGTTCCGACAGGCGGGCATTGACCAGCAGCAGCGGTACCGATTCCCCGCGGCAGGCGGCGACCAGGTTCGGCCACAGCTCGGTTTCCATGATCAGCCCGAAGCGCGGACGGAACTGGTGCAGGAAGCGGCGCATGGCCCAGGGCGTGTCGTAGGGCAGGTAGATGCGCTCGACGCCATCGCCGAACAGGGCTTCGGAGGTCGCGCGTCCGGTCGGCGTCATGTGGGTGAACAGGATGAGGTGGTCCGGATAGTGTTCACGCAGTGTGGCGACCAGCGGCTGTGCCGCACGGGTTTCGCCCACCGATACGGCGTGCAGCCAGATCGTCGGCTTGACGGCCTTGGGCGCAGCGCCGTAACGGGCGAAGCGCTCGCCCCAGTGGCGCAGGTATTCCGGTTGCCGGCGCGCGCGCCAGAGAAGGTGCACTACCGCCCAGGGCAGCAGCGCCAGTATCGCCAGGCTGTAAAGAAGGCGCGCCATCAGATCAGCGGCATGGCCGCGGCAAGCACGGCATCGACCGACGGCGGCTGGCCGCGGCTGCCCAGATTGATCGCCGGCGTGGCGGCGAGGACGCCGGTTAGCGTCGGGTCCGAGGCCGCAAACAAGGCGAGCGTCGGGCGGCCGAGGGCGGCCGCCAGATGCACCAGACCGGTGTCGACGCCCACCACGATGCGTGCCACAGCGAGCTGCCCGGCAAGGTCGCGCAAGCCCATCGGCGGCAACGCGACGGCATCGGGAATCGCCTGCGCGAGGCGCTTTGCGCGTTCGCGCTCGGCGCCACTCCCGGACGGCAGGAGGGATGCCAAGCCCTTTCCGTGCAAGGCGTGCCCCAGTGCGATCCAGGAAGCTTCAGGCCAAAGCTTGTCGTCGCGGGAGGTCGCGGTCAGTAGGACGGCATAGGGTCCATCAAGAGTCGGCGCTGGCGGCACGGCGATTCCATAGGCCGGGGCCGGCGCGACGGCATAACCGGCGGCGAGCGCCGTCAGTTGTCGATTGCGCTCGACGGCGTGGAGATTTCTCGGCACTTGAAAGCATGCATCGTAGAAGCGTGCGGCGAGCGGTTCGCGCGCCGAGGATGCCGCGTAACCGCAGCGTCGGCCGCGCGCCATGCGGGCTATCAGCGCGCTTTTCAGCAGGCCCTGCGTGTCGATCACCCGATCGTAGGTTTCCATCTGCAGGCTGGCGCGAAATGCGCGCAGTTCATGCCATGTATTTCCGTCCAGCAGCGATTTGCGCCAGCGCCGCAGTGCCACCGGGATGGCGCGCCGCACGCCCGGATGGAGCTCCACGATGTCGGTATAGGCTTCCTCCAATACCCAGTCGATCGCGGCGTCGGGAAAATTCGCGCGCAAATCCGTGACCACCGGCAGATTGTGGACCACATCGCCAAGCGAGGATGTCTTGATCAGGAGAATGCGCATTGGTAGGGGCGGGATGATGTCTTGCGCCGTAAAATGCATCCCGCCTGCAATTATAGCCGCCCATGACTCCAGACCATCGCCAGCCGCTTACCGCCGTCCTGATCACCCTCAACGCCGCCGATTGCCTTGAAGGCTGCCTCGCCAGCGTGGCTTTCTGCGACGAGATCATCGTGGTCGACTCCGGCAGCGTCGATGCGACCGTGGCAATTGCTGAGCGTCACGGCGCGCGGGTGATCCGTTCGGGTTGGCGCGGCTTCGGCCCGCAGAAGCAGTTCGCCGTCGAGCAGGCCAGCCACGACTGGGTGCTGTGCATCGACGCCGACGAGCGAGTGAGCGAACGCCTGCGCGAGAGTATTCGTGCCGTGTCGCCAGAGCCGACTCTTGTGGCCTATCGCCTTTCCCGCTGCAACAAATTCATGGGGCGCTACCTGAAACACGGCGAAGGTTATCCCGACTGGTGCCTGCGCCTGTTCGACCGCCGCCACGCGCGCTGGTCGGACGATCCGGTACACGAGAAAGTGATTGCGAACGGCGAGGTCGGCAACCTCTCGGGCGATCTGTTGCACGAATCGGCGGAGTCGCTGGACGCCTACCTGGCCAAGCAGAATCGCTACAGCACGATTGCGGCCGAGGCGGCGCTGGCGCAAGGACGGCGGGCGACGTTGGCGCACCTCCTGCTGTCGCCCTCGCTGCGTTTCGCCAAGTTCTATGTCTTCCGCCTGGGGCTGCTCGACGGGCTTCCCGGGCTGGTGCATATCCTTGTCGGCTGCGGCGCCAGCTTCGCCAAGTATGCGAAAATGCTGGCTTTTCAGCGAAACTCCCCATGAAAGTCCTGGTCACCGGCGCCGCCGGGTTTATCGGCATGCATGTCTGCCAGCTCTTGCTGGCGCGCGGCGACGAGGTGATCGGCGTAGACAACTTCAACGACTACTACGACGTCGCGCTCAAGGAAGCCCGGTTGGCGCGGCTGACGCCCAGCCCAGGCTTCAAGATCCTGCGACTCGACATCGCCGACCGGTCCGGCATCGCCGACCTGTTCGCCGCCGAGCGCCCGCAGCGCGTGATCAATCTCGCTGCCCAGGCCGGCGTGCGCTACTCACTGAAAAATCCGCATGCCTACGTCGACAGCAACGTGGTCGGTTTCGTCAATGTTCTCGAAGGCTGCCGCCACAATGGCGTCGAGCATTTCCTGTATGCCAGCAGTTCCAGCATCTACGGCGGCAACGAGCGCATGCCCTTCTCGGAGCATGACAACGTCGATCACCCGGTCAGCCTCTACGCCGCGACCAAGAAGGCCAACGAGCTGATGGCGCATACCTACAGCCATCTGTTCGCGTTGCCGACTACCGGACTGCGCTTCTTCACCGTGTATGGCCCCTGGGGCCGTCCGGACATGGCCCCGATCCTGTTTGCCAGGGCGATCCTTGAAGATCGCCCGATCGACGTTTTCAACCACGGCAAGATGCGCCGCGACTTCACCTACATCGACGACATCGCCGAAGGCGTGATCCGCGCGCTGGACCGCGTGCCGCTGGCCGATCCCGCTTTTGACCGGGCGTCGCCCGACCCGGCCACCAGTTGGGCTCCCTACCGCATCTTCAACATCGGCAATAACCAGCCGGTGGAACTGATGGCATTCATAGAGGCTCTGGAACAGGCCCTGGGAAAGAAGGCGGAGAAGAACTTTCTGCCGATGCAGAATGGCGATGTCCAGGCGACGTACGCAGACGTCACGGATCTCGCCACCGCCACGGGCTTCAAGCCGCGTACCGAACTGGTCGATGGCGTGCGGCGTTTTGTCGATTGGTACCGGAGCTACATGAATGCCTGATTCGCAACTTGTTCCCGTTGTCCTCAGCGGCGGCTCGGGCACGCGCCTTTGGCCTGTCTCGCGCGAGAAGCATCCCAAGCAACTGCAGCCGCTGCT
>JACRIY010000005.1 GCA_016235805.1 Rhodocyclales bacterium | reverse complement strand
GGAACCGGCAATCGCGTACTTGTCGTCGTAGCCCTTGAACTTCGAGGTATCGACCGAGCGCGCGTCGAAACCGATCTTCAGTTCCGCGACCACGGCGGGCTTCTCCATCCAGAGGTCGATCAGCGACAGGCGGCCGTCGCGGCCGATCACGTAGACATAGCGACCGGACTTCGACAGACGCGAGATATGCACGGCGTAGCCGGTCTTGACGATGCTGCGGATTTCCTTGGTGTCGCCGTCGATCAGGGCCACTTCGCCGGTGTCGCGCAGAGTGACCGAGAACATGTTCTTCAGGTTGTACTTGTTCATCTGCTTGGTCGGTCTATCCTTGACCGGCACGATGACCTTCCATGAATCCATGGTGTCCTTGAAGCTGTACTCGGGCGGCACATCCGGCGTCATCTGGATGTACTTGGCCATCAGCGCGATTTCGTCCTTGGTCAGGATGTCGTCGAAGTTCACCATGCCGCCGTCGGTGCCGTAGCCGATGATCTTTTCGAGGCGCGACTGGCCGAGCTTGAGCGTACCGCCTTCCGACTTGCTGCCGTCCTTCGCCGTCTTGGTCCAGTGTGGCTCAAGGTTCTTGCCGGTGGCGCCCTTGCGCAGCACGCCATGGCAACCCGCGCAACGCTCGAAGTAGATTTTCTTGGCCGTTTCCTTTTCCGCTGCCGTCAATGTCGGCGCCGCCTCCTGAGCAAACGCCGTTCCCATCGCGCCGGCCATGATCGACATGGCAAAAAATCCAAATAGCTTCCCTTTCATACTTCTCTCCTTGTGAGTGAACCCCCAAAAACAAGATGTGGCTGCATTGGCAACCCTTTGAAGACTATGGTCATAAGGATGCGCGCATCGATTTGCCGCAACCTTGACCGGAATCAAGTCGTTTCCCGATACCGCAGCCGAGTCCGGGCAACCCGACCCATGGCGGAACAATTCCGCCGTCCTGCCTTGCCTTGATATAATTCGGCTTGTTCGTGGTGCCCGCGCATGGCTTTGCATGCCGGGTGAAACGGGAAGCCGGTGGGAGCCCTAAACAGGCTCGATTCCGGCGCTGCCCCCGCAACGGTAAGGAAGTGCGGGTTCATCAAGACGCCACTGGGTCACCCCGGGAAGGCGATGAACCAAGACTTCCAAGCCCGGAGACCGGCCAGGGACATTCGTTGAAAGCGCTGCGGGGAAGCAGTGTGCGTCAGCCGCCGTCCCCATTCGGCCGCTCCGTTCCGCTCCCCCATCGCGCTTTCGCTCTTGCCATGCAATGCTTTGGCCTGCGGGGACGCTGGCCACGAAGGGAGTCCTCATGTCTTTCCAGAAAAATCGCGCGACGAATCGCGCTGTCCGTTCGTTCCTGCCGGCCGCCGCAATCCTCGCGGCACTGCCGGCCCTGGCCGCCGATGAAGCGGCGGTTGTCGTCTCGGGCAACCGGTTCGGTGCCGGGACCGAACAGATGGCGGCCGGGGTTTCGATCATCACCGCCGCGGATATCGCCCGCTCCTCGGCTACCACGATTCCGGAAGTGCTGGTCAAGCTCGGTGGCGTGCATGCCCGCAACAACGCCGGCGACCCGAACTGGCAGATCGACCTGCGCGGATTCGGTGTCACCGGCGACCAGAACACGCTGATCCTGCTCGACGGCCAGCGCATCAACGAGAATGAACTCTCTACGGCGCGCCTGACCGCCATCCCCCTCAATGCCATCGAACGCATCGAGATCCTGCGTGGTACCGGCGCCGTCCTCTATGGCAGCGGTGCCACCGGGGGCACCATCAACATCGTCACCCGCGCGCCGGGTGCCGAGGGAAAGGCATTCACGCTCGGTGCCAGTTATGGCACCTATGACACGGCCGACCTGCGTGCCGGAATCGAATTCAATGCCGGGCCGGTCGGTGTGATGCTCAGTGCCAACCGCCATGCATCCGACAACTACCGCCAGAACAATCACGTCAATGAAAAGAACGTCGAGGGTGCACTGCGCTATCGCGGTGCCGGCGGCGAGCTGAGCCTCAAGTTCGGCACCGGGCGTCAGGCGCTTGGCCTGCCCGGCGCGCGCACCGAGGCACAACTCGCCAGTGCGCCGCGCGCCGCGACCAACCCCAACGACCACGCCGAAACCGATACCTGGCATGCCGGCATCGGTGGCCGCATCAATTTCGACGACAAGGAGTTTTCGGCAGAACTCGATGTGCGCAATCGCCAGGTCCGTTCGGACTTCGTCGCCTTCGCCTTTCTCTCTGAAACCGCGACGCAGCGCGTCAGTTTCACGCCGCGCCTGCGCCTGCCCCACGCCGGACCCGGCGGCGCCAGCGAACTGGTGGTGGGCTGGGACACCGCGCGCTGGAACTACAGGCAAACCAACAACTTCGGCGGCCTGACCATCGCCAGCCAGGACAGCGATGCGCTGTATGCGCAGGAGCGCCTGCGAGTGCTGCCCGGGACCCTGCTCACCGGCGGCATGCGCTGGCAACGTTCGCTGGACGGAACGGCGGCGGTGAAGCGCACCAGCAAGCTGGACGCCTGGGAACTCGGCCTGCGCCAGCAACTTACCGCGCAAATCAGCGCCTACGGCCGCACCGGATCGAGCTTCCGCCTGGCGACAGTGGATGAGAACGTCGGCCTGGCGGCGCCGCTACTGCCGCAGGAATCGCGCGACAGCGAGATCGGCATGGAAGTCGGCGGCGGCGTGAATCGACTGCGGGCGGCGTGGTTCCTGTCCAGTCTCGACAACGAGATCCATTTCATCCCCTTCCCGGCATTCGGCACGCCTCCCTTCTTCGGTGGCGCCAACACCAACCTGTCGCCGACACGGCGCACCGGGATCGAGTTGGAAGGCCATTGGCGGGCGTTGCCGGCCCTCGACCTGGCGGCCAGCTTGCGCCAGATGCGCGCCACATTCCGCTCCGGAACCTATGGCGGCATCGACGTCACCGGCAAGGACGTTCCGCTCGTGCCGGAGCGGATGCTGAGCCTGAATGCCACCTGGCGCATCGCCTCGGGACGGCAGTTGACGGGGAACTGGCGCCATGTCGGCGAACAGCGCCACGACAACGACCAGATCAATGCATTTCGCAAGATGCCCGCCTATGGCCGGATGGACGTCAAGTACAGCCATGCCGTGGGAAGCTGGACCTGGGCGCTGGCCGTGGACAACCTGTTCGACAAGCGCCATTACTCGTATGCCATCACCAATAGTGCCGTCGCGCCGACCAGCTTCAGCGCCTATCCCGAACTGGGACGGCGCCTGATGGTCTCGGCCGAGCTCAGGCTATGATCAGGCGATGAGTCGCATCCTGCCGATCAACGGAAGCCAGCCGGGTAGCTGATCCATGCCGACCCGCCGCCGCGCCCTGCTGGTCATCGTCGCCCTCTGCGGGCTGGCGCTGGCCAGCCTGCTGGTGGCGCTGGCGGCGGGCAGCATGCCGGTGACGCCAGGCGACGTGCTGCTGGCACTGGCGGGCGGCGAAGGCCTCGCCGCCGAAGTGATCCAGGGCCTGCGCCTGCCCCGCGCGATCGCCGCCTTCGCCTGTGGAGGCCTGCTGGCGCTGGCCGGCGCGCTGATGCAGGTGCTGCTGCGCAATCCGCTGGCCGACCCTTACGTGCTGGGCATATCCGGCGGCGCAGCGGTAGGCGCGCTGTCAGCGATGCTGGCCGGACTGGCCCTGGCGCTGGTCAACCTGTTCGCCTTCGCCGGCGCCTTCGCCGCCATGCTGCTGGTATTCGGCCTGGCCCACGGCGACAGCAGCTGGACCCGAACCCGCCTGCTGCTGACCGGCGTCATCGTCGCCTCCGGCTGCGGCGCGGTGGTCGCCTTGATCATGTCGGTCGCACCAGAGACCCACCTGCGCGGCATGCTGTTCTGGCTGATGGGCGACGCCAGCCATGCCAGCAATCCCTGGCCGGCGCTCGCCGTGCTGGCCGCCGGCGTCGCAGCCAGCATGCCCTTCGCGCGCGAACTCAACCTGCTTTCGCGCGGCGACACCCTGGCGCAGACCCTCGGCGTATCGGTGCAGCGCGTGCGGCTCGGCGTGTATTTCCTCGCCGCGACGTTTACCGCGGTGGCGGTGACCACGGCGGGCAGCATCGGCTTCATCGGCCTCGTGGTGCCGCACCTGGTGCGGCTGGGCATGCTCAAGCTGGGCTGGGGCAACGACCAGCGCCTGCTGCTGCCCGCCTCGGCGCTGACCGGCGGCAGCCTGCTGGTGCTGGCCGATACCCTGGCGCGCACCATCGTCGCACCGCTGCAGTTGCCGGTCGGCGCGCTGACCGCGATCCTCGGCGTGCCCCTGTTCCTGTTCCTGCTCGGACGCCAGCGCGGGAGCGGCCAATGAGCCCGCCATTGCTGCGCGCGGAGGCCCTGTCGGTCAGCATCGCCGGCCATGCCGTCTGTCGTGACCTGACATGGGCTGTCGATGCCGGCGAAACATGGGCGATCCTCGGCCGCAACGGCGCCGGCAAGTCGACGCTGCTCAACACCCTTGCCGGCCTGCACCGGCAGGATCACGGCATCCTGCAGCTTGGCGGCCATGCCCTGCCCGATGCCGCCGCAGGACGCCACGCACGGGCCCTGGCGCGGGTACGCGGCTACCTGGCGCAGCACCAGCTCGATCCCTTCGCGTCCACCGTGATGGAAACCGCGCTGGTCGGCCGCCATCCGCACCTCGGGCGCTGGGACTGGGAATCCCTTGCCGACCGCGACATCGCTGCCGCCGCGCTGGGTGAGGTCGACCTGGCCGACTGTGCCGAGCGCGACGTGCAGACGTTGTCCGGCGGCGAGCGCCAGCGGCTGGCAGTGGCGCAACTGCTGGCCCAGCAGCCGGCACTGTTCCTGCTCGACGAGCCGCTGACACACCTCGACCTGTCGCACCAGGTCGCCGTCATGGAGCTGTTCGCGCGCCGTGCGCGGGCCGGCGCCGCCGTGGTCGCCGTACTGCACGATCCGGGCTTCGCGGCTCGCTACTGCAGCAGGGTGCTGCTGCTGTTCGGCGATGGCGAGTGGCTGGCCGGACCCGCCGACACGGTAATCACCACGACCAACCTGACCCGGCTTTACGGGCATCCGTTGCGCGAAATCGGTGTCGATGGCCAGCGCTGGTTCGTTCCCGCCTGACATCGCCGGCAACCGCCGCGAGCTTGGCCATCCGCCGCCTTTCCGGCATAAAGTCGAGGCAACCAAGATTCCCCTGACGGCCGGCGAGTCTTTCGATAGAGTAGCGGCATCGGCCACTCTGGACCGTACGGAGAAACAGGGATACTTGCGATGCCAACCACACTCAAACCAATGACCGAAAAGGCCCTGCTGGCCATGCCCGCCAAGGCCTACATGAACGCGGAGCAACTCGACTTCTTTCGCGACCTGCTGCGCAAGCAGCGCCAGGACCTGATCGACAACGCCTCGATGACCATCGACCACCTGCGCGATGGCGAAGCCGAGGCCGACCCCAACGATCGCGCCACGATCGAAGAGGAAAATTCCATCGAACTGCGCATTCGCGACCGCGAACGCAAGATGTTGCCGCGCGTCGAGGCCGCCCTGCGTCGCATCGATGACGGCTCCTACGGCTTCTGCGAGGAAACCGGGGACCCGATCGGCCTGCGCCGCCTGCTGGCGCGTCCGACCACCGTGTATTCGATCGAGGCGCAGGAGCGCCATGAATCGCGGCAGCGCATCCAGGGCAAGTAAGCGGGCCAGGCCGTGAAGGGAAAGGCCAGCACCGCCGCCACGCCGCGGCGCAGGGCAACGGCGAAGAAGGCGCCGACACAGGGCGCAATGACCGCCCTGCCGAGCGAATCCGGCCTGGTCGAGCAGATGCGCAGCATGGCCGGCAAGGTGCTCGACGCCGGCGCCGCGACGGTGGGCGCCGCTTCGACGCTGAAGACCGCGGCCGACGTGGCGCGCGCGCTGGGCCGCGGCAAACCGATGGAGGCTGCCGCCGACGTGCTCAAGGCGATGCTGCCCGGCCTGTCCGAACCCGGTGTCTGGACCCGTACCGGCGCCGCGCTCAAGCGCATGCGCAAGGCCGCCGGACTGACCATCACCGAAGTCGGCGCCGCGATCAACCTCAAGGACCCGTCGCTGATTGAAGCCTGGGAGAACGGCCGCATCGCCGTGCCCTTCGAGCTGGTCCTGCGCCTGGCCGCGGTCCTCGGGCGCAACGATCCGATCGACTTCGTCATGAAGTTCACCCGCGCCTCCAATCCCGACCTGTGGCGCAGCCTGGAGAACCTCGGCGTCGGCAAGCTGCTGATCCAGTCGGCGCGCGAACGCGAATTCGCCAACATCTACCGCGGCGACGACGAGGCGCGCAAGTTGAGCGATGCCGAGTTTGCCGAGGTCCTGACCTTCACCCGCGCCGCCTTCGAAATGGCCATGGCATTTCGTGGACGCGAAGCGCAGCGCGCGCCGAAACGCGCCCGAACCGCGACGGAATAGCGCCCGGCCGCCGTGTCGCCGGCGCCGCCCGCAAGGGATACCGTCTCCGGCATTGCCGGGGACAAAACTTTCAATGCTGGGCGAAGACCTCGTCGGGCCGCACGAAGGCCTTGAACTCCAGCGCATTGCCGTCCGGATCGAGGAAGAACATGGTGGCCTGTTCCCCCGGCTTGCCGGCGAAGCGCATCGAAGGTTCCATCACGAAGCGGATGCCTGCGGCACGCAGGCGCTCGGCGAAGGCCCAGAACTCGTCCAGCGGCAGGATCACGCCGAAATGCGGAATCGGCACCGCGTGCCCGTCGACCATGCCCTCGCCGCCGGCACACGCCGGCAGGCCGAGGTGCGCCGAAAGCTGGTGTCCGAACAGCTCGAAGTCGATCCAGTGCGAGGTGCTGCGGCCCTCGGTGCAACCCAGCCGACCGACATAGAATTCACGCGCCCGCGCGATGTCGGTGATCGCAAACGCATAGTGAAAAGCGGACATCGTTGGCTCCCCAGGCAGTTCCTTCGGCAATGCGCTGCGTATATTACCTGCCGGCTGCCGGGCGCGGCGGCGCGGCACGCTTGCCGCGCGCCAATTCAAGCTGCTCGCAGAGCCGTTCGGCGCCATCGAGGATGCGTGGCGTATGGCGCTGGATCAGCTCCGGCGGCACGAAATACAGGTTGTCCTTCGTCACGGCCTGCAAGGTGTGCCAGCGACGCCAGTCGTCCAGCCATTCCGGCCGGGCCGCGTCCATGCCGCTGGCAACGATGGCTTCCGGGTTGGCGGCGATCACCGCTTCGACACTCACGGTGGGCGCCAGCGTCGCCAGTTGCGCGAACACGTTGCTGCCGCCGCAGAGGAGTATCGCGTCGCTGATCATCTGCTCGCGATTGACCGTCATCAGCGGTTGCTTCCATATCTGGTAGAACACCGTGACCGGCGGCCGCTGGCTGTAGCGTTCCGCCAGCCGGGCATGGCGCTGGCGGAATGCCGCCGCCGCCGCACCCGCCGCCGCCTCGGTGCCGGCCAGCCTGCCGAGCCGCTCCAGTTCGACGGCAATGTCGGCGATGCGGTGGGTTTCGATCATGAACACCGACAAGCCCATGGCGCGCAAGCGGTTCACCGCCGCCTGCGAGGTGCCGCTTTGCCAACCGAGCACCAGGTCCGGACGCAACGCGACGATGGCTTCGAGGTCGAGCCGGGAGTAGGCGCCCACCTTGGGGATGGCCCTGGCCTCGGGCGGATGGTCGCCGTACTCGACATTGCCCACCACGCGGCTGCCGGCGCCGGCGGCGAAAAGAAGTTCCGTGATGTGGGGTGACAGGCTGACGATGCGCTGCGCCGGCGCGGCGAGCCGGATGCGTGCGCCGCCCACGTCGGTGAGCACGACCTCGCCGCGTGCCGGCAGGCAGCAAAACGCCAACAACAACAGGCACAGGCGCATCATCGGCCGCATTCCCGCCGGCACGCCGCGCCAGCGGCCAACGCTGCCTGCAAGGAAGTCCGGAACACGACAGTAGCCATGGGATAATCGATCGATGAAAGACTTCGCATTCTAGCGATGGCCAGACCCGAAGCCCGCAGGCCGGATGCGGCGCCGTCGCGCAAGACGCATATCCGCCCCGGCGATGTCCGTGGCGCCAGCCGCCTCGCGGTGGACGCAACGCTCGGCCTGACACGGCTGGTGGCGAGCATGCACCACAACATCGCCCGCATACCCGGGCCGCTCGGGCAGTTCTCCGCGGAGCCGCCACGCGGCATCACCGGCCTGGTCTATCGCAGCATCCAGGGCTGCACGCGCCTGGTCGGGAACGGCATCGACGCCCTGCTCGGGCAGCTGCTGCCTCTGATCGACGGCGCTCCGACGGAATCCTCCGCCCTGCGCGAGGCGGTGCTCGCCGCGCTCAACGGCGTGCTGGGCGACCACCTGGCCGCCAGCAACAATCCGCTGGCCATCGGAATGCGCCTGCGCCGCGACGGCAAGCCCCTGCCACTCGAACGCAAGGAACTGGCGGCGGCCCTTCCGGCCGCAACCGGAAAGATCCTGCTGCTGGCGCATGGCCTGTGCATGAACGACCGCCAGTGGCGACGCGACGGCTACGACCACGGCGCGGAGCTGGCCGCGGCCGGCGGCTATACGCCGATCTACCTGCACTACAACAGCGGCCAGCATGTTTCGACCAATGGCCGGGCGCTCTCGGTGCTGCTCGAGGACCTGGTCAAGTCCTGGCCCGTCCCGATCGAAAAGCTGGTCATCGTCGGCCACAGCATGGGTGGACTGGTCGCCCGCAGCGCCTGCCACCATGCCGAAGAATCCGGTCAGGTCTGGCTCGGCTACCTGCGCCAGATCGTTTTCCTCGGCACGCCACACCTCGGCGCGCCGCTGGAGCGCGGCGGCAACTGGATCGACGTGATTCTCGGCATCAGTCCCTATACCGCCGCCCTGACCCGCCTTGGCAAGATACGCAGCGCCGGGATCACCGACCTGCGCCACGGCAGCATCCTCGACGCAGACTGGCAACACGGCGACCGCTTCGCCCGTGGCCGCGCGCCGCGCCTGGTCCCCTTGCCCGCCGGCGTGCAATGCCATGCGATGGGAATGGCCCTCGCCAAGGCTGCGGGCCATGTCGCGGAGCCGCTGCTGGGTGACGGCCTGGTGCCGCTGAAAAGCGCCCTCGGCGAAGGAACCGTCAAGCGCGGCCGCCTCGATTTTCCGGAATCGCGACGCTGGATCGGCTACGGCATGAACCACATGGACCTGCTCGGCAACCCGGCCGTGGCGGAGCAATTGCGCCGCTGGCTTTGCTGACTCCGGGGCCGCGCAGGAGGAGATTCGGCCCGCTCCAATGTGATTAGAATAAGAAAAACTCAAGGAGGCATCCACCATGGAAAAGATCTGGCTCAAGCACTATCCGGCCGGCGTGCCGGCCGAAATCGACCTCAACGAATTCCGCTCGATCGGCGACCTGTTCGAAAAGAGCGTCAAGCTCTATGGGCCGCGCAAGGCCTACATCAACATGGACAAGGCGATCACCTACGCCGAGCTGGAAAAGCTCTCTGCGGCGTTCGGCTCTTATTGCCAGTCCGTGCTCAAGCTGCCCAGGGGCGCGCGCATCGCGCTGATGATGCCCAACCTGCTGCAGTACCCGATCTGCCTCTACGGCGCGCTGCGCGCCGGCTACACGGTGGTGAACTGCAACCCGCTGTATACCGAGCGCGAACTCGAGCACCAGCTGAAGGATTCCGGCGCCGAGGCGATCGTCATCGTCGAGAACTTTGCCAAGGTGCTGGAGAACGTGGTCACGCGCACGCCGGTGAAGCACGTGATCGTCACCCAGCTGGGCGACATGCTCGATTTCCCCAAGCGCATGATCGTCAACCTGGTGGTGAAGCACGTCAAAAAGATGGTGCCAGCCTGGAGCATCGCCAATGCCATCGAACTGCGCGATGCGCTGATCGAGGGCGGCCGCTATCCGCTCAAGCCGGTCGACGTGGGGCACGAGGACCTCGCTTTCCTGCAATACACCGGCGGCACCACCGGCGTATCCAAGGGCGCGATGCTGACCCACCGCAACATCATCGCCAACCTGCAGCAGGCCCATGCCTGGATCAAGCCCTTCCTGCGCGACCATGAAATCATCATCACCGCGCTGCCGCTGTACCACATCTTCGCGCTGACGGCGAACTGCCTGACCTTTTTCAAGATCGGCGCCACCAACGTCCTGATCACCAATCCGCGCGACATTCCAGGCTTCATCAAGGAGATCGGCAAGTACCCGTTCACCACCATCACCGGCGTCAATACGCTGTTCAATGCCATGGTGAACAATCCTGATTTCGCCAATATCGACCTTTCCCAGTTGCGCCTGACGCTGGGCGGCGGCATGGCGGTGCAGCGCGCCGTGGCCGAGCGCTGGAAGGAGATCACCGGCACCACGCTGCTCGAAGCCTACGGCCTGACCGAAACCTCGCCCGCCGCAACCATCAACCCGGTCGACCTCGAACAATACAACGGCAGCATCGGCATGCCGATCTCGTCGACCGAAGTGGTGATCCGCGACGACGAAGGCAAAGACCTGCCCCTGGGCGAGGCCGGCGAACTCTGCGTGCGCGGGCCTCAGGTGATGATGGGCTACTGGAACCGTCCCGAGGAAACCGCCAAGGTCATCATGCCCGACGGCTTCCTGCGCACCGGCGACGTGGCAGTGATCGAGGCAAGCGGCTTCGTCAGGATCGTCGACCGCAAGAAGGACATGATCCTGGTCTCCGGCTTCAACGTCTATCCGAACGAGATCGAGGACGTGCTGGCGATGCATCCGGGCGTGCTGGAATCGGCGGCGGTGGGCGTGCCGGACACGAAGACCGGAGAAGCGGTGAAGATCTACGTCGTGAAGAAGGACCCGACCCTGACCGAGACGGCGCTGCTCGAACACTGTCGCGCCAACCTGACCGCCTACAAGGTGCCACGCCACATCGCCTTCCGCAACGAGCTGCCGAAGACCAACGTCGGCAAGATACTGCGTCGCGAACTGCGCGACGAAAAAGCCTAGGAGACGGCCTGCAATGAGTGAAATCCGGGTTTGCCGTCCGCACCACACCACGCTCAAGAAGGCGCGCAAGGGCGCCGAGCGCATCGCCGAGGAACTCGGCGAGGAATTCGGCCTCGACCACGAGTGGGAGGGCGACACCCTGCGCTTCCAGCGCATGGGTGTCGCCGGGCATATCGAGGTGGGCAAAAAGGAAGTCGAGATTTACGTCAAGCTCGGCTTCCTGCTGATGGCCCTAGGCCCGCGCATCGAGAACGAAATCAACCGCTTCTGCGACGAGAATTTCGGGCCGGTCGAATAGACGATCCGGTCACCGGCAAAAGTCGGCGCTGGCGGGACGGTGACTACCACCGCCCGCCCGGAATTCAGCCCTTGAGCGATTCCACCAGTTCGACGTAGCGCTTCATCGCATCGTCGGTCGAGGTGCCCTTGATCGCGGCCCAGGCGTCGTACTTGGCGCGCCCGACCATGTCGGTGAAGCCGGGGCGTTTGCCTTCGACATCGCCTTCATTGCCCTGCTTGTACAGCGCGTAAAGCTGCAACAGCACATCGTTGGAAGGCTTCGCCGGAAGCTTCTTGGAATCAGCCACCGCCGCCTCGAACTGCTTCTTCAGTTTGCTCATGTCGTCGTCACCGTCAAGGAATGGCCGCCCGGATTGGGCTTCGAATATTATATGTCTCCGGGCAACCGCATCGGAGACGGTATCCCTTTGTGAGATATGTCTCCGGGCTATGCGCCGGAGACGGTATCCCTCTGCGGGATATGCTCGTATATTTGAGGAAGACCACGATGCCCCGCCGCGAAAAGATGTCCGCCGTTGATACCGCCTGGCTGCGCATGGACCGGCCGACGAACCTGATGATGATCGTCGGTGTCATGGTCTTCGCCCGGCGCATGGATTTCGCGCGACTGCGCAATACCGTCGCGGCCCGCCTTGTCGGACGCTACCGGCGCTTCCGCCAGTGCGCGGTGCAGGAAGTCGGCGGCGCGTTCTGGGAAGACGATCCCGACTTCGACATCGATGCCCACCTGCGTCGCCGCGCCCTGCCCAAGGGCTCGGGCAAGCTTGCCCTGCAAGCGCTTGCCGGCGAACTCGCGGTGCAGCCGCTGAACCCGGGCAAGCCGCTGTGGCGATTCGACCTGATCGAGGACTACGAAGGCGGCTCGGCAATGGTGGTCCGCATCCACCACAGCATCGCCGACGGCATCGCGCTGGTCGGCGTGGTGCTCTCGCTCACCGACGAGTCGGCCGACGCTCCGCCGCAGAAGGCACCACCACCCGTTGGCGTCGAGGAAGGGGAATTTGACGAACCCTCGCGCGGGCTGCTCGAAACTCTGGCCGAAACCCTGGGCTCGGCCGTCCATGCCGGCAGCGACCTGGGCAGCAAGGCCATGTCGCTGGCGCAGGACCCCGACCGCCTGCAAACCTACGGTCAATATGGCATCGGCCTGCTGGCCGAGCTTGCCAAGCTGCTGGCGATGCCACCCGATTCGCCGACCAGCCTCAAGGGCCACACCGGCACCGTGAAGCGCGTGGCCTGGGCCGAGCCGATACCCCTAGGCGAAGTCAAGGCGCTGTGCAAGGCGCTCGGTTGCTCCGTCAATGACGTCCTGCTCTCGGCCGTGGCCGGCGCCTTCCGTGCCTATCTTCAGCAAAAGGGCGAAACCGTCGACGGCGTCGAAGTGCGCGCGATGGTGCCGGTCAATTTGCGCTCGGCGCGGGACGAAGGCACGCTGGGTAACCGCTTCGGCCTGGTCACGCTGTCGCTGCCGATCTGGGAGGCCAATCCCTTCGCGCGGCTGTTCCTGGTGCGCGAACGCATGAACGAATTGAAGCACTCCTTCCAGCCGCCTCTGACGCTGGGCGTGCTCGCCGTCGTTGGCCTGGCGCCGAAGCTGGTACAACAGCAGTTCCTCGACATGCTGGCGGCCAAGGCCAGTGCGGTGATGACCAACGTGCCCGGCCCCAAGCAGCCGCTCTACCTTGCCGGAAACCGGCTGGATCAGTGCATGTTCTGGGTCCCGCAGTCGGGCGACATCGGCGTCGGCGTATCGATCCTCAGCTACAACGATTCCGTGCAGTTCAGCCTGATCAGCGACCGCCATTTCATCCCCGACCCGGAGACCGTCACGCCGCTGTTCGCCGCCGAGTTCGAAAAGATGCTGCTGGCACTGCTGATGCTGGAATGGGATCAGCCGGTCGATCCGGCCAAGGCCGAAGAAAGTCTGTTCGGCCGCCGCGTCACCGGGGTGGCGGCAGTCGCACCGCAAAAACCGCCGCGGCGCAGGGCCGCGCCAAGGTCCTCAGCCGCAACCGCCGTGTCGCCAGCGCCGACTTCCGAACCCGCTACCGCCCGGCGGATACCAAAGGGCTTCCGGAAGTAGGGCCTACTCCTCTTCCAACTCCGACTTCGCCAACTCGACGTCGAGCTTTTCCATGGCCTCGACCGGCGTTGCCGCGGCCGCCTTTTCGTAAAGATCGACTGCGTCATCCATGCGCTTGTCGCCGTAAAGCATGACCAGCGCGTTGGCATACTCGATGCGGGCGATCGCCGAATCCGGCGTCAGCTTCAGTGCCGTTTCGAAGTGCTTGACCGCGAGTTCCTTGCTCGCGCCGTAGGTGAGCTTGGCGACCATGGCCCCCATCTTGTCCACCACTTCGGCATGGTAGGCGCCCAGCGCGCTATGCGCCTCGGCGTGCTTCGGATCAAGCCGCAGGCTTGCTTCCAGCGCGGCCTTGATCTTGCCACCCAACCCGTCCGTCAGTGCCTTCAGCACCGAGATGCCCTGGCTGTAACGACCCAGCGCGTAGGCCTGGAAGTAATGCCCGTTGATGTTCTTCGGCTGCGCCTGCTGCAATTCCGCGCAGCGCGCGGCGATGGCCTGGAACAATTCCAGCTTGCGCCGCTCATCGCCTTCAAGGTAGGTGGCGTAGATCATGGCGGCCTTGTTGGCGGCGTTGTAACCATCGATCCCTGCGGCAAGGCCCGCCTCGCAAGCGGCCTGGAACTGGCCCTGATGATAGAGCCGCCATGCCTCCTGAATGGCCGGGTCGGCAGGAAAGGGTTCCTGATCCCCGCGATGCAGGCGCTCCCAGTTCTTCTTCAAAGAGGCACTGGCGTAGACGAAAGCCTTGTCCGCATGCGGAAACTTGGCCCAGGCCGGCTTTGCAGTTGCTGATCTCATCGCGTCCTCAGTCAGGCAGGTAGTTCTTCGATACTTCCTCGAACAATTCGCGCGAGCGCCCCACGAGGTAGGGCGCAGCGAGCGCCATGACCTGAAACGCGCCGCGCGACAAGCTCTCTCCGTCGATCTTCTTCCGCGGATCGCTGACGAACTCGTAGGAGAGCCAGTAGGTTGCGACCACCGTCATGTTCACCGCCAGCGCCTGGATCTCGGGCGGGGTCGCCTTCATGTCGCCGGTCGCGACCAGGCCCTTGCAGATCAGGCGCGCCGTGTTCACCTTGTGCGCGACGATGCGCTTGAAATGCGTTTCCAGCAGCCTGTTGCGCGAAAGCAGTTCGTTGATGTCGCGATAGAGGAAGCGGTATTTCCAGATGCCCTCGAAGATCAGGTGCAGGAACAGCCAGATGTCCTCGACGTTCGGCGGCCGTCGCGAAGGCGCGCCCAGCGTTTCCTCTATGCCGCGTTCGAAATCCACGAACAGCGACTCGATGATCTCGTCCTTGTTGTGGAAATGGTAGTAGAGGTTGCCGGGACTGATGCCCATCTCGTCGGAAATGAGCTGCGTGGTGACGTTCGGCTCGCCGAAGTCGTTGAACAACGCCAGCGACGTCTCCAGGATGCGCTCCCGCGTGCGGCGCTTAGGTTTCTTTTCCATCACTCACCCACCCCTCTCGACCATGGTCGCGAGGATAGCAGAATCGCAAAATCCTCCCGTCATTGCCGGCGCCTCAGGCAGCGACGCGCCTGTGCCGCAGACGCTTGAGCGCGCGCGCCAGGTCGTCCAGCGTGTCGGACAGGCGCAGCGCCGTAAGGCCCATGTTCCGGGCGCGGCGCCGCTTGAGCTGACCCATGCGGCGCGCCAGCGATCGATGCGGATCGGCCAGCACCGCGCGGTTGATCGACACGCCGTGTCGCGCCAGCTTCGGCGCGAGTTCGTCGGCCCGCCGCAGCAGTTCCTCCCGCGTCTTGCGGTAGGCCTTTTCGGAAAGCCGCTTGCGGTCGGCGTAGCTGAACATGTTGGTGAAGAACATGTCGGCGTCGTCGCGATCGGGCTCGAAAAGGATGACATCGGCGTCTTTGTACTCGATGTCGTACTTCGCCAGGCCGGTCTTCATCCGCGAATGGATGATGGCGCGAAAGGTTTGCGCCAGCACCACCGGCAGGCCGCCATCGACCAGCCTGCGCTGGCGGACGTGCTTCTCGTGCGAGGCATGGGTGGCGTCGAAGGGAACCAGCGGATTGATGCACAACACCAGGCGCGCACCTTCCTTCAGCGCCACGGAGGCGTGCAGGGTTTTCTTCAGCGCGCCGTCGACATACCAGCGACCGTCGATCTCCACCGGCGGAAAGAGGCCGGGCAGCGCCGCGCTGGCGCGTATCGCGGTCGCGATCGGGACATGGTCGTGGCCCTCGGCGCCGAATGCGATCGCCGTACCCGAATCGAGGTCGGTCGCCACCAGGTAAAGGCGGTGGCGCAAGCGCCGGAAATCGTTGGTCATGCCGGGTAGCGAAAACAACCGGATCAGGAAATCGTCGACGCCGGCATTGTTGAACAGCCCGGTCGGGATCGCCTTCGACAAGCGCTGGAACGAAGCCAGGAAATCGCGGCGCAACGGGCTGCGCAGGTACTCCAGAAGCGATTCGGAGAGCAGCGCCGGGATCGTTGACACCCGCCTCGCGAACTCGCCCAAGGCCGGCCGCAGCAGCACTTCGGGCTCGAAGGGAACTTCGGCCGAATCGCTGTCGATGAACATCCGGTAGAGATAGGCAGGACTCAATCCGTTGGCCAGTCCGGCGGCAATGAAACCGCCCGCGCTCACGCCCACATAGGCGTCGAGGTCGGTGAAGTCGAACCCGTCGAGCGCTTCGGACAAGGCCATCAGCGCACCTATCTCGTAGATGGCACCGAGCGGGCCGCCCCCCGCGAGAGCCAGGGCCATGCGCGGTGGGTCATTCACGGCAGTCATCGCGAATCTGTCCACCATCCGCCGCCGCGCCCGGGAAGGGGGTGGCTAGGCGAACGGGCAATTGCTGCCCGCACGGGCGTCAGGCTGCGGCGACCTTGGGAGCGGCCTTCGGGGCGGCCTTGGGGGCTGCTTTCGGCGCGGCGCGACGAACCGGCTTCGCTGCAGCGGCCTTGGCCTTCGCGGCTTTCGGAGCGCCGCCGTTGAGCTTCTCGACCTCGGCCTTGAGTTCAGCCACTCGCTTGGCCAACTGTTCGACATCGGCCTTGGTCGGCACGCCGAGGCTGTTCAGCGAACGGGCAACGCGATTCTCGAAAACCTGCTCGAGCTTGTCCCAGGTTCCGGTTGCCTTGGCCGCCATTTCGGTGACCTTGTCCTCGGTGACCTTGCGGGTCTTCTTCTGAATTGCCTCGCCCTCGCGGATCAGCGCGTCGTAAACCTTGTTGCCTTCCTGCTGTGCCTTGGCGAAGGCGCCCAGTCCGGCCAGCCAAATCTGCTGGGCCGACTCGCGAATGGTGGCGGAAAGCTGACTGTCTTCGCTGATGGCCTTCAGTTTCTTTGCCACGAGTTTCTTTACCATGACGATCTCCTGATTGAATTGATTCCTGCCGCTTCGCTCATATGGCATCGGCGGACAGCCTGTCTCTCAAGGAGCAGAGTCTAGCGACTCCGATTAGAGAGGTCACACTAATGACCCCGGGGGAATTCCCCTGCCGCGTCGAACTGCACGATACCCGGCGCGTGATGGCGAAGGCCATCGTTCAGTTCGCGGCTGAGCCGCGCCGGCCGGGCGCTCGAGCACGCCCGGCGGCTGCCGCGCAAGCCACTCGCGGCAAGGCGCAAGCTCTATGCCACTGTCTTCTTCCTGGCGCTCGCCTTGCCTGCCGGCTTTTTTGCCGGCGCCTCTGCTGAACCCGGCTTCTTCGGCGCAACCGCGATCCTGGCGGGAGCCTTTGTCGCCACGACTTTCGCTTCCGCGGCCTTCTTTGCGGCGGCCTTCTTCACCGGAGCTTTCGCCGCCGTGGCTTTCGCTTCCGTGGATTTCTTTGTCACGGCTTTCCTGGCTGGCACCTTCGCAGACGAGGCGCCGCTGGATCCCTTCCAGGTCAATCGTGCCTTCTTCGCCAGGGCAACAACCTTGGCAATGTCCTCATCGGAGTACACGCCCTTGACGCCGGAAATGGCTGCCAGTTTCATGCCGTGCTTGATGCCGAGCTTGTAGATCTCCTTGACCTTCTCCCACTCGGTGTCGCGACCGATGGTGAATACCTCGAAACGACCTTCCAGCGCCAGTACGATGGTCTCCGCAAGGCAGGCGTAGATGACGTTCTTCGGCAGGCCGATGGACTTCATGCCCTTGACCGGGGTCGGCAGTTCGATCTCGCCCGATTCGATCACCAGCACATCGGGACGCTTGGCCACCTCCGAGGGTGGCAGGTCGAGCGGGCGCGCGACGTCGGTGATCACGCAACCCGGCTTGACCTTGGTGATGTCGAGGATCTTCTTGCCGGCGCCCGAGGTCGAGGTGACGATCATGTCCATGTCGCCCAGCAGGCTGTCGTAATCTGTCGACGAAATGACTTTCGCATCGGGCGTGTCCTGCAGGATCGAATCGCGCAGTTCGTTGAGCTTCTTCATGTCGCGGCCGGCGATCACGACTTCGTCGAAGGCCATGGCCAGCAGGCGGGCACTGACCGAGCCGATGGAGCCGGTGGCGCCGATCACCATGGTCTTCGCCGGCACCCGTTTCGAATCCGTGGTCGGCTTGATCAGGCCCATGCGGCGCATGGCGTCGGCTGCCGCCCACAACGCGCCGGATGCGGAGTAGCTGTTGCCGGTCGTGATCGGTATGCTCGCGCGCCGCGCCACGGTGATGCCGGCATCGCCGACCACCTTCGTGAAGGCGCCGAGGCCCATGATCTGGGCGCCCAGGCCCTCGGCGATCTTCGCCGCGTGCAGCAGGCGCCGGTAGGTGAACTCGGGGCTGTGCGAGAGCATCTCCTTGGGTGTGCCACCCACCGATATCAGCCAGCCCTCGGCCTCTGCACCGGTGGGCGAAACGATGTTGCTCATCTTGCAATACACCATCGGCGGCATGTAGGCGGCGAGCGTCTCCACCTTGTCCATGATGAACTTGGGCGTGCCCTTGGGCAGCGGGAAGCCTTTCTTGATGTACTCCTGGCTCAGCGGATGGACGACGAATGCGAAACGGCGGATGTTGCGGAAACGCCCGGTCGGATGAAGCAGGCGGGGCTTGATGTCCAACTCGTGCAGGATTTCCTCGAAATCGTGGTCCGCGAGTTCCGCTTCAGACTTTCCGGTGGCCGCAAGAATCATGGCGGTGATGGTGCTGATGCCGACCACCTGCTCGAAGAGCTTGGGCGAGACATCTACCGCCAGGTTGACCTTGTGTTTGGCGAAGAAGGCGAACGCCTCGTCATCGACGGCCGAGGTGATCAGGGTCTTGCCTTCCAGGTTGCCGCCAGCGGCAACCGCCTGAATTTCGCGGAAGGTGCCGACGATGACATGCGACTTGGCCACGGCGTTGGCCACGATCTTGTTCTTCAGGGTGCCGAGCACGGACTTCAGGAAGTCTCCGGGAACGCCGTCAGGAAGGAGTTCCTTGCCCTTGGCGAAGAGCTCGAGTTGATCCAGCGAACTCAGCAGCACCGGAGATGCCGCGTGGAACACGGGATCGGCAAAGCTCAGGTTCCGGGTGTAATCGGACAGGGCCACCGCCATGTCGTAATTGCGCATTCCGGAAAGGAACAAGACCAGGTTGTTGTCGAAGTAGCGACCCAGTTCCTTTTGCACGTAGCGGACGGCACGCACCTGCAGCAAGCGGCGCAGGCTGGCGCCCGTGGTCACCGGCACCCGCGTGACGACTTGCATCAGATGCTGCGACTTCTTGTTGATCACCGTGCGCAGGCCGACGTGGTAATGGTCGGGCATGTCGCTCAGCGCGATGGCGTCCGCATTGGCCTGCTGGCGCCGCATCAGCTCCCAGGCCTTGCTGCTGTCCTTGTCGGCGCCGAAGCGGCGCACCGAGAACTCCTGCCCCAAGAACTTTGTCTTGAATTCGAAATCCTTTTTCGACGACCCCAGGGTCACGGTAACTACTTTTTTCATCAGATCATTCCTCGTCTTTTTGTTCGACCAAGCTTCGTGTTTGCAGCGGGACGACTTCGCTACTCCGCCTTCTTGCGGCTCCTGGCCGGCTTCTTCGCCGCGGCCGGTGCCGGCGGCGGCAGCACCTTCCGGATGAGCCCCTCGCAAACCTCCTGCGTCATGTAGCGCGGCACCGGGTAGCCGGTGCGGGCCTCGTGGCAGGCGGCCTGCGCCAGCTTTGGAATGTCGGACTCCTTCAGCGCGGCAAGGAAGGTCGATATGCCGAGGTCGCGATTGAGTTGCTCGACCGCATCGAGGAACTTCTGCGCAAGCGCATCTTCCCCTTCGCTTTCCTTGCCCAGCTTGGCGCGCACCGCCAGCAAGGCCAGCCGGTCGGTGACGGCCGGCAGCGAATATTCCAGCACCAGCGGCAGCATGATGGCATTGGCCAGCCCGTGCGGGGTGTGATACCGGCCGCCGAACTGGTGGGCGATGGCATGCACGTAACCGACATTGGCACGCGTGAAGGCGAGTCCCGCATAGGTCGCGGCCAGGGCCATCTTCTCCCTCGCGGCAAGGTTCTTGCCGTCGCTGTAGGCCACCCGCAGGTTGTCGAAGATCAGCCCGACCGCAGACAGCGCCATGTCATCCGTATAGGGATTGGCCCACTTGCCGATGAAGGATTCGATGGCGTGCGTCAGGGCGTCGATGCCGGTCGCCGCCGTGATGTGCGGAGGCAGCCCGGTCATCAGGCAGGGATCGAGCGCCGCCATTTTCGGCACCAGGCGCGTGTCGACGATCACCAGCTTGGCATGTCGTTCCGGGTCGGAGATCACCGCGGCAACCGTAACTTCCGAGCCTGTGCCCGCAGTGGTGGGCACGGCGTAGATCTTGACCGGCGTATGCAGGCCCTTGAAATAGCCGGCCAGCTCGCGCAGCGACTTGCCGGGGTTCGATACCGCTGCGGCGATGGCCTTGGAGGCATCCATCGAAGACCCGCCGCCGAATGCCACGATGGCATCGCAGTCGTTTGCCTCATAGAAGTCGATGCCCTCCTCGATCAGCGGAATCGGCGCGTCGGGCGTGATCGAATCGAAGACCACGTACTCCGCCCCCCCCGCCGTCAGGGCCGAGGTCAGGTCATCGAGCAGGCCCAGCTTGGAGATGATGCTGTCGGTAACGATGAGTATCTTGCTGTGGCCGAAGCCGGCGATGGTTTGACCCAGCCGGCCGCTGGCGCCCGGACCGACCAGAATCGTGGGTTGCGGTATGGGCAGGAAACGCACGGCCAGGCCGGCGCCTTTCATGGCGGCCCCCAGGGCCGTGGTGCGAAGCGAATCGCTGATGAAATCCGATATCAAGGGAACTCTCCTCCAAAACAACCGCCCGCCGGGCTTTTCCCCGTGTTTGAGCCGGGCATCATCCTTCCTGAATCTTGAACTCTATCATCCAACATCGGCCCGCGCTCGACCTGTAACCCCCGCCAGATCAAGGCATGCCGCCTGGCGAGCCTGGATTCCAGGCCGGATGCCGAATCAAACCGCGCCCGCGGCGTCGCTGCGTATCATCTCGGCGGCCTTTTCGCCGATCATCAGCGTCGGCGCGGTGGTATTGCCGCCGATCAGCGTCGGCATGATGGATGCATCGACCACGCGCAGGCCTTGGAGGCCGCGCACGCGCAGCCGCGAATCGACCACGGCCATCGCATCGTTGCCCATCTTGCAGGTTCCGATCGGGTGATAGATGGTGTCGGAGCGCTGCCGGAGCTCGTCGCGTATCGCATCGTCGGAATGGATTCCTTCCGTATAGACCTCGCCGGTGCGGATACCCGCGAGGATCGGCGCATCCATCAGCTTGCGGGTCAGCTTGAAGCCGTCGACCATGGCTTCGAGATCGTCGGCATGTCCGAAAAAATTCGGATCGATGCGGGGTGCTGCAAATGCATCGGCGCTGGCCAGTGCCAGCATGCCGACGCTCTTCGGCCGCAGCAGGCAGATATGGCAGGAATAGCCGTGTCCCAGATGCAGTTTGCGCGCATGACTGTCGATCATGCCGACCACGAAGTGCAGTTGGTATTCCGGCGCCGGCGAATCCGGAAAGCGGCGCAGGAAGCCGCCGCCTTCGGCGCCGTTCGAGCTCATCATGCCGGTGCGCTCGCGCCGGTAACGACCGATCTCCTTCATCATCTGCAACGAGCCGCCAAGCGAGATGCCGAGCAGGTCCAGCGACTTGGCGCGGTAGTTGAAGACATAGTCGGGATGGTCCTGCAGGTTCTTGCCGACGCCGGGAAGGTCGTGGATCACGGGGATGCCGAACCGCTGCAACTCCTCGCCGGCGCCGACGCCCGACAGCATCAGCAACTGCGGCGACTGGATCGCGCCTGCTGCCAGGATAACTTCGCGTTTCGCCCGGAAGGTCCTGGCTTCGCCGCCCTGCTGAAACTCCACGCCGCTGGCCCGCTTGCCCGCAAACACTATTCGCCGCGCCCGCGCCTGCGTGATCACCGTCAGGTTGGGGCGGCTTGCCATATGCGGTGCCAGATAGGCGCGGGCGGCGTTCCAGCGCTCGCCATTCTTCTGCATGACCTGGTAGATGCCGATGCCTTCTTGGTCGGCGCCGTTGAAGTCGTCGACCAGCTTGAACCCGCTCTGGCGTGCCGCTTCGAGATAGATTTCCTGGAAGGGATTCATCGAACGCAGATTTGCAACGTTGAGCGGTCCGTCCTGTCCGTGGTACTCACCGCCGAAGTTCTCGTTGTGCTCAGATTTCCTGAAATAGGGCAACACATCCCGCCAGGACCAGCCCTCATTGCCCAACGCCGCCCAATGGTCGTAATCCCAAGGATGGCCGCGCGTATATACCATCGCGTTGATCGAGGTCGAACCGCCCAATGCCTTGCCGCGCGGCATGTAACCGCGCCGGCCATTAAGGCCCGGCTGCGGCACGGTTTCGAAGGCCCAGTTATTGATCGAGGTCGGCAGCATCAGCGCAGTGCAGAAGGGCACCTTGATCAGCAGTTGGTCGTCGCCCTTGCCCGCTTCCAGCAGGCACACGCTGACGGCCGGATCTTCCGAAAGGCGACCGGCCACGGCACAGCCTCCGGCACCTCCGCCAACTACGACGTAATCGAATTCATTCATGACGTTCCCGATCATTCAGAGTCAAAACTATGCTTCGAGCGCTGCCGACAGGCTGCCCAGCAACCGTGGCGAAAAGGCCATGCCCAGATGGCTGACGCCGCTGATGGCAATGTTGGTGGCGCCTTCCAGCCGCGAGGCAGTCTCCTGCGGAAACACGTAGTTGTCGTGGTGGCTGAAAATGGATACCGAGCCTTCCGGCAATGGCACCGCGCCGGGGGCGCCGAGCGCGACCAGCCAGGGGTTGCCGATGCGCATCTGCCGCGCGTTCGGGCCGATACCCAGCTCCGCCAGCATGGTGCCGTGATGCACGGAGCCGAGCGTGATCATGCGTGCCACCTTGCCCTTGCCATGGCGTCGCAGGTAGGCACGCGCAGCCAGGCCACCCATGCTGTGGCAGACCAGGATCACCTGCGGCGCACCCGTGGCCGCCAGCACTTCGTCGATGCGTCGTTCGATCCCGTCGGCGTAATTGTCGATCTCGGTCCACACCGGCTCCATGCTGTGGGTCGCCACGGTCCAGCCCGCCGTTTCGAGGCGCCAACGCATCCAGATCCAGAAGCCGCGATTGCACTGGTAGCCGTGGATCAGCAGCAGTGGCAGCCGGCGCGTCGCGCAATGGCCGAGCCGGTCGGGGCCCAGCCAGAATTTCTCGAAGGGCTGGATCACGGTGAACAGGACGACCAGAGCGGCATATTCCTCGAACACCATGCGCAGCGCCTGTAGCGGGCCGATGCGCAACTTCTCGGGAACCGGGCTCGCCCCCCGCAGCATCAAACCAAAGGTCGCCAGGACCAGGCACAGGCGAACGGCGAGAAAAACCGCCACTCCGAATCCCGCCGCCTCGAGCGGTGTCTGGCCGCGCGCCATCAGCCAGATGCCGAGCACGCCGTAGATCAGCAGTTCGCCGAACAGTAGCCAGCGCAGTTGCCGTGCCGCCATCGCCGACTTTCAGCGAATCAGGAACTTGGTCAGGCGCTCGAACAGGGCGCCGTAGGGTGGATTGAACAGGGACATGCCGTTGAGCCCGGACTGGTAGAAGACGGCCTTCTGCTTGCTGAAGGTCCTGAAGCCTTCGATGCCATGGTAATGGCCCATGCCGCTCGGTCCGACGCCGCCGAATGGCAGCTCTTCCTGCGCGATGTGCAGGAGGGTGTCGTTGATGGTGACGCCGCCGGCCACGGTTTCGTTCAGCACGCGGTCGCGCTGCGCGCCGTCGTTGCCGAAATAGTAGAGCGCCAGCGGACGCGGATGCTGGTTCACATGGAAGATCGCAGCGTCGAGATCCTTGTACGGCAGCACAGGCAACAGAGGGCCGAAAATCTCGTCCTGCATCACGCGCATGCCGTCGTCAACCTTGAGCAGGGCCAGCGGCGGCAGGAGGCGACGGGAGTCGTCGGCCTGCGCGGTCGACAACGGCTCGATGGTCGCACCGCGTTCCCGTGCGTCCGTAAGGTAGCCCTGCAGGCGCTGGTAGTGGCGATCATTGACGATCGACGTGTAGTCCGGCGTGGCCGCCATGTCCGGAAACAACTTCGCCACCACGGCGCGCGCCGCCTCGACGAAGGCCTGTTCGCGACCGGCCGGCACCAGCACGTAGTCTGGTGCAATGCAGGTCTGGCCGGCATTGAGCAGCTTGCCGACCATGATGCGCTCGGCCGCCTTGGCCAGCGGGTAGCCGGCGCCGATGATGGCCGGCGACTTGCCGCCGAGTTCCAGCGTCACCGGCGTCAGGTTGTCCGCCGCCATGCGCATGATGTCGTGGCCGACCTTTGTCGAGCCGGTGAACAGCAGGTGGTCGAAGGGCAGGCGGGCGAAATCGGCGCCCACCGTCGCGTCGCCCAGCACCACCGAGACATCCTCGGCGGCGAAGTACCTGGCGGCCAGTTCCGCCAGCAGTTCGCCGGTGCGCGGCGTGAATTCCGACATCTTGACCATGACCCGGTTGCCCGCCGCCAGCGCCGCCGCCATTGGCGAAATGGCGAGGAACAAAGGATAGTTCCAGGGCACGATGATGCCCACCACGCCGAGCGGCTGGTTGATGATGCGCGCCCGGCCGGGACGGAACCAGATCGAGGCCGACTTCTTCTGCGGCTTCATCCAGGCACCGAAATGCGAGCGAGTGTGGCGTACCGCTTCGAGGCTGGGAAAGAGTTCGAGCAGGCGTGTTTCGTGGGCCGAACGGTGGCCGAAGTCGGCCGCGATCGCGTCGACGAATCGCTCGCCGTTGTCATGTACCAGCGCCAGCAGCGCGTCGAGCCGCGCCTGGCGGCGACCGCGGTCGACCTCCGGGTTGCGTCGCGTCGCGGCATGCATCGCGGCGAAGACGCTCCTGAATGCGGCCGCGTCGGGCACGGGCGGCATCGCGGCGGGTGTTGCCGATTCGATGGCGTTCATTGCGGGGTTCCTCCTCCGTTGGACAGCCTATCTTTATAGTCTATGCGTGTGCAGTTGGCCTGATTAGGCATGGGACTCTAACGATGCCGCAGCGCCGCGACGGATAATCGCTCCAAATGGAAGACAAACTGGACAAGGACGCGATAGGCCACGAACTGGCCGCCTGCATCGCGGCCGCGCGCGATTTGCGCGCCTCGCGTGCCGCCGATCCCGCCGCGGCGGACTATCCGGCACTCAAGGAATGGCAGGCCGCACGATTGGCGGCCACCTATGCGGATTTGCTCGCCAGCGAGCGCTATCGCCCGGCCGCGGAGTTCTTCCTCAGCGACCTCTACGGGCCCAAGGACTTTCGCAGCCGGGACGAAGAACTGGCGCGGGTGGTGCCGGTCATGGTGCGTGTTTTGCCGGCGCGAGCATTGCTGACGCTGCTCGAGGCGGTGAAGATGGATACGCTGTCCGAGTCGCTCGACACCGACATGGTGCTGGCCCTGCGCAAGGCGCACAGGGAAGGCGACATCGACCTGCCCGCCTACGTCGCCGCCTATCGGGCCTGCGGCCGGCGCGCGGATCGGGAACAGCAGATCGCGTTGATCGACAAGATCGGCAAGACGCTCGATCGCCTGACACGCATGCCGCTGATCCGCGTTTCGCTGCGGCTGATGCACGGCCCGGCCCACCTCGCCGGCCTCGGCGAGCTGCATTCTTTCCTGCAGCGCGGATTCGACGCTTTCAGCTTCATGAACGGCGCCGACGAATTCCTCGCCGTCGTCACCGTGCGGGAAACCGCACTGATGCGGCAATGGCTGGGGAAGTCCGGCGCAGACAAGGGCCCGCGCTGAGGGGCGCCGCATCTCGAGCCACCGGACGGGGGACTGGTTCTATACTTCGTCTGGTTCCCCAGTCACTGGGGTCGGCTTTATTCATTCAACTTTGCAGGGTGTTGCCTACCATGTCGCTCAAGAACCTGATGGTCCATCTCGATGCCGGCGAACGCGCCGGCGTCCGTCTTGCCCTTGCCGTCAACCTTGCACGCCAGCACGGCGCACGGCTGATCGGCGTCTTCGGCCAGCTTGCGCAGGCGCAGCACGTCGGTGTGGTTGCCACCTGGCCCAGTGCCGACTATGTCGCGGCGCGCGACGCGAGCAAGTCCGCCTTCGAAAAGGCCGCCAACGGACTGGCGCGCGCCGAATGGATCGACATCAATCGCGGCAGCGAAACCGAAGTGTTGCGCCACGTCACCAACCAGGCGCGCCATGCCGACCTGGTCATCCTCGGCCAACGCGAGCGCGGCGGCAACAACCTGCTGCCCGAGGACTTTGTCATGGACGTGGTGCTCGACTGCGGCCGGCCGGTACTGGTGATTCCCTACGCCGGCGATTTCACCGCGGTCGGCAAGCGGCCGATGATCGCCTGGAACGACGCGCGCGAAGCGGCGCACGCCTTGAACGACGCACTGCCGCTGCTGGAAGGCTGCGAGGACGCCTGGGTGCTTTCCTTCGCCACCCGTCGCGAGGATGCCGATGCCTCCTGCGCCAGCGCGGTGCGCCACCTCGCCGACCATGGCGTCACGGCCAAGCCGGAAGTGCTGGTGGTGGAGGATTTCGGCATCATGGACCTGCTGCTCAACCGCATCAGCGACCGCAGCGCCGACCTGCTGGTGATGGGTGCCCACGGCCAGATCGGCTTCCCCTTCGTCAGCCGTGGCGCTGGTTCGCGCTACATCATGCAGCACATGACCGTGCCGGTGCTGATGTCGAGCTGAGTTGCGCGCGACAGCCGCGCCGCGTTCAGCGCTGCGCGGTGCGGATGTCGCCGAACAGGTTCGCGTGCTCGCGCGGCGGGCAGCGCCAGTATTGAGGCGGCGCCACCACCGTGGCGCCAAGTTCGGCCGCCGCGTGCCAGGGCCAGTGCGGGTCGTAGAGGATGCCGCGCGCCAGGGCGACGAAATCCGCCTGACCCGACGCGATGATGTCCTCGGCCTGCTTCGGTTCCGTAATCAGTCCCACGGCCATGGTCGGCAGGCCGGTTTCACGCCTGATGCGTTCCGCCAGGTGCACCTGGTAGCCCGGTCCGAGCGCGATCTTCTGCAATGGCGAGACGCCGCCGCTCGAGACGTGGATGAAGGCCAGGCCGCGCTCGCGCAGCGCGTTGGCGAAGACCACGCTCTGCTCGATGTCCCAGCCGCCCTCGACCCAGTCGGTAGCGGAAATTCGCACGCCGACCTCGATGCGGTCGCCGACCGCCCGGTGCACGGCGTCGAATACCGCCAGCGGAAAGCGCATGCGATTTTCCAGCGTGCCGCCGTACTCGTCGCCGCGCTGGTTGGCCAGCGGAGAGAGGAACTGGTGCAACAGGTAGCCATGGGCGGCATGCAGTTCGATGGCATCGACGCCGAGGCGTACCGCGCGTTCGGCGGCGGCGACGAAGGCCTTCAGCACGCGCTCCAGGCCCGCCTCGTCGAGCGCCGCCGGTGGCAGTTCGTGCGCGGCATGCGGAATCGCCGAGGGTGCGCTGGCGATCCAGCCACCCTGGTCCAGCGCCACCTGTTGGCCGCCGTCCCAGGGCTTGTGGCTCGAGGCCTTGCGCCCGGCATGGGCCAACTGGATCGCGATCGGCATGCGACTGTATTCCCTTACCGAAGTCAGCACCCGGCGCAGCGCCGCTTCGTTGGCATCGTTCCACAGCCCGAGGCCGCCGGGCGTGATGCGGCCCTCGGGTTCGACGGCGGTGGCCTCGATGATCAGCAGGCCGGCGCCGGACAGCGCGAGCTTGCCCAGGTGCATGAGGTGCCAGTCGTTGGCATTGCCATCGACGGCGGAGTACTGGCACATCGGCGCGATGACGATGCGGTTGGACAGTTTCAGGCGGCCGATGGCATGGGGCGAAAAAAGCTGCGACATGGGATGCTCCGAATCAGGCGGCACCGGCGGCAAGCCGGCGACGGTGCAGGATCAGCGCGACGACGGCGACCGCGATGACGAACACGGCGGGAATCGCGTAAAGGTTGAGCAGGGTCCACCCGCCGCCGAGGACCAGGGCGCCGGCGGAGACCGAGGACACGGCCTGCACACCGAACACCATGAAGTCGTTGCTGCCCTGCACCTTGGCCCGTTCCTCGGGGCGGTAGGTCTCGGTGAGCAGCGTGGTGCCGCCGATGTAGAGGAAGTTCCAGCCGATGCCGAGCAGGAACAGGGCCCACCAGAAATGCAACAGCGTGACGCCGGACAGCGCGAAGCCTATGCAGGCCACCATCAACGCCACGCCGGCCATCAGGATGTTGAGCACGCCGAAGCGCTTGATCAGGCCGCCGGTGAAGAATGACGGCCCGTACATGCCGAGCACGTGCCATTGCAGGACGAAGGCGGCGTCGCCGAAAGGCAGGCCGCAGATGTCCATCGCCAGCGGCGTCGCCGCCATCAAAAGGTTCATGGTGCCGTAGCCCAGCGCTGCCGCCAGCACCGCGACGACGAAGGCGGGCTGGCGGGCGATCACCGGCAACGGACGCCCCGCGCCGGCCTGCGCCCCGCCCGCCATGTCGGGCACGCGCAAACGGCTGGCGATCAGCATCGCGACGACCGCGAACACCGACAGCGTGGCATAGGTGGCGGCGAACTCGACGGCCCAAAGGTCGCGCGTGATCTTGCCGGCCCAGGGGCCGATGAAGCCGCCGGCGATGCCGCCGGCCAGGGTCAGCGAAATCGCCTTCGGCTTCCAGTCGGCGGGCGCCATGTCGGCGGCGGCGAAGCGGTATTGCAGGCCGAAGGCGTTGTAGGTGCCGGCGCACAGGGTGCCGAAGCACAGCAGCCAGAAGCTGCCGATGGTGACCGCCGTGGCGCAGGTGATGCCGCCGAGGATGCCGAGCAGGCCGCCGAGCATGAAGCCGGCGCGACGCCCGTAGCGCTTCATGAAGGCGGAAGCCGGCAGCGTCGTCAGCGCGGTGCCGATCACGTAGCCGGTGACGGTCAGCGTCGCCAGCGCCGGCGTCGGCGCCAGCTTGGCGCCGGCCAGACCGTTGACCGCGATCAGGGTCACGGCATTGCACAGCAGCAGCGCCTGGCAGCCGGCCAGCAGCGCGACGTTGCGCTTGATGTCGCCACCCACGGCAGCAGAAGTCGTCATTCGATGGCCTCGGCCGCTGAAGCCTCCCGCGGCGGCTTCTGGTACTTGAAGGTGCCGAGGCCCTTGGCCACGACCTGGCCGGCCCCATCCTTCACTTCCGCCTCGCAAAAGCAGGTGGAGCGACCGCCGCCGATCGCGCGGGCTTCGACAGTCAGGCGTCCCGCGGCAGGTCGCAGAAAGTTGGTGGTCACGCCGGTCGACACCACCGAGAGACGAAAGCCCTGCTGCGCCATAGCTGCGCGCGCCATGGTGGTATCGAGCAGGGTCATGATCACGCCGCCGTGAACCGCGCCGTGCATGTTGGAAAGTTCGGCGCGCGGTTCAAGTACGATGCGCGCCCATCCCGGGCCGATGCCGTCGGCCTCGACACCGACCAGGTCGAGGAATGGATTGTGAAAGTTCGGCGGCGGCAGGGGAAAGTCCTCCGCTTCGCCCGAAAAGTCGGCGCTGGCGCTACGGCGATTTTGCTCGGACATGCTCAGGCCGGATTCGAGACTTCGATCAAGTTGCCGTCCGGGTCGCGAAAGTACACCGAAAGGATGGGACCGGTGGCGCCGGTGCGCGGCACCGGGCCTTCCTCGACCGTCACGCCTTGTCGGCCAAGATGCGCGATGACCTCCGCGACCGGCGTCGATGTCAGCAGACAGAGGTCGGCCGAGCCGGGCATCGGCGTCGCCGCGTGCGGCTTGAGCGGCGCGGATGCCGGATGCAGGTTGATCTTCTGCCGGCCGAAAGCCAGCGCACGGCGGCCGGCGCCGAATGTCACCGCTTCCATGCCGAGCACATCGACATAGAACGCGATGCTGGCGTCGATGTCGCGCACAGTGAGGACGAGGTGGTCGAGACTGTCGATTTTCATGGTTTTTGCACGACGAGTTGCGCCACCTCGCCGGTTCCCTTGTGATGGCGGCCCTCGTTGACCTCACGCAGGCCGCAAAAGGCGTGCAGGATACGACAGCCGGGAAACTCCTGCTCGACATCCGCCAGCGCCACCAGCAGGTCGATCTCCGGCGGGCCGCCGGTGCCCCGCCCGAGCTGCCCCTTGGCATAGGCCTCGAACAGGACCACGCCACCGGGACGCAGCGCCGCGACCGCACGCGCGAAGACCTCGCGGCGCAGCCGGGTCGGCAGGTGCATGAAGATCGAGACGATGCCGTCCCAGGTTTCCCGGCCGAGGTCGTAGCCGGCAAGGTCGGCTACCTCAGTGCTCAGGGCGACGCCCTGTTCGGCAGCCAGGCGGCGCGCCTTGGCCATGCCTTCCGCCGCGATATCGACCGAGGTCACGGCATGGCCCTGCGTGGCCAGCCAGACGCCATTGCGGCCCTCGCCGTCGGCGAGGCAGAGCACGCGGCCGCCCGGCTTGATTTGGCGCGCGTGCTCGACCAAAAAATCGTTGGGCTCGACGCCGTAGGCAAACTCCTCCTTGCCGTAGCGCTGGTTCCAGAAGTCGGCGAGCTTGCCGGCGGGACTGGTCACAGCGTTCTCGCCGCCGCCTCGGCAAGGATGGCCTGCGCGCGCAACACCACCGGCCGGTCGACCATCTTGCCGTCGACCGCCACGGCGGCACCGCCTGCGGCGGCATCGGCGGCTATGATCCGCTGCGCCCAGGCGATCTCGTCGGCATCGGGCGTGAAGCATTGATTCACAACGGCCACCTGGCGCGGATGGATGCACAGCTTGCCACCGAAGCCGAGGCGGCGTGCGCGCCGTGCATCGGCACGCAGCACAACCTCGTCGTCGATGGCTGTAGTCGGCCCGTCGATCGGCGGCGCGATGTCGGCCAGGCGCGAGGCCAGCACCAGGGCGACACGGAAGGGCAGCAGGTCGTCTTCGATCGCGCGCATGCCCATGTCGGCCTGGAAATCGATCTGGCCGAAAACCAGGCGCGAGACGCCCTCCCCATGGGCCAGGGACAGGCGCTGTTCGAAGCCCAGCGCGGATTCGATCAGAGGGAATACCGGCTTTCCGCCGGCCGCATGATGGACTACCGCAATATCCTCGGCGTGCTCCGCCTTGGGCAGCACCACGGCGGCGATGCCCGGATGCGCCAGCAGTTCGATATCGGCCGGAAACCAGGCGGTATCGGCGGCATTGACGCGCAGCATCACCGGCCGCGACGGATCCAGCTCCGCCGCCAGCGCCGCCCTCGCGCTGTCCTTGTCGGCCGGCGCGACGGCATCTTCGAGGTCGACGATCACGGCGTCGGCACCGGCATCCAGCGCCTTGGCGATGCGCTCGGGACGGCTGGCGGGAACGAAGAGCAGGGAATTCAGCGGTTTCATGCCGCCGCCCGCATCGTGCCGGCTGCGGGCAGCAGATCGCCGACGAGGATGAGATTTTCCATGCCCCAGACCGTGTCGATGATGCGTCGCATCTCGGCATGGCTGGCGGCCGAGCGATAGGCACCGAGGCGCAGCGCCTTGTCTTCGAGTTCGGCGCGCGTCAGCGTGTTGCCGGGGTCGCCCTTGGGTTCATCGACGCGCGCCGCAATCCTGCGGCCATCGCGTGTCGTCAACGTGACCTTGCCTATCCAGCGCGCCGGATAGGCGCCGTCGACCTCGGCATCGAGTTCCATGCGCACGCGGCCGGCAAGGTCGCGCACCACGGCATCGCCGAGGCAGGCGTCGAATTCCGCCAGCCCCGCCCTGCCCTTGGTCGCAATCAGGCCCAACACGGTGCCCATGGAGAACTTGGCCTGATGCACGGTCTGCGGATCGATGACGGGACCGAGCACGTCGATCGCCGCCTGATGCACGTGTGCCGTGACATCCTGAATGTCGGCGCTGCTGATACGGTGATCCTGCATGGCCTTCTGCAGGGCGTCCGCCGCCGGATGGTTGTGGCGGCAGGAGGCGTGGAATTTGAACGAGGTTTCGGCTACCGTCCAGCGCGTGCCGAGGCCATCGACCAGTCGCGCCGGATCGGCGTCGGTCGAGGTGCCAGCGGCGAGGCCCTGCGGACCTTCGAGGATGTGCTGCGCGCCGGTGAAACCCTCCTTCGCCAGCCAGGCCGCCGTGAGGCCGGCGGCGGCGGCGTGGGCCGTGTGCAGTTGCTTGGAATGCGCCGCGTCGCGCAGGAATTCCCAGAGGCCGGCCGACTGTGTGCCGGCCGAACCGAAGGCATGCAGCATCTGCTCCGGCGTCAGTTCCAACAGCCGGCCGACGGCGGCGGCGGCGGCCAGCGTGCCTGCCGTGCCGGTGGTGTGGAAGACGCGGTAATGCGAGCGGCCGAGGTATTCGCCGACGCGAATGCCGACCTCGTAGCCGGCGACGCAAGCCACCAGCAGGTCGCGCCCCGACTTGCCCAGCGCCTGGGCCACGGCGAGCGCCGGCGGGAAGACGACGGTGGCCGGGTGGAACACCGAACCATTATGCACATCGTCCTGCTCGACCACGTGCGAAGCGGCGGCATTGACCATGGCGGCAAACAGAGGCGAGGTATGGCGGCGCGAGATCAGCACTTCGGCCTTGCCCTCATTTGCGTCCATATTCGGGCCCATCGCGCGCGCATAGCGCTCGATGATTTCTACCGGCTCGGCGCCCTTGCCGGCCAGCGCCGAGGCCGCCCAGTCGAGGAACAGGTCTTCGGTGCGGCGCAGGACGCTGGCCGGAATCTGCCCGGCCTGCAGACCGGCGGCAAACGTGGCGAGCGTGCGACTCGGGTGGTCGGTCATGCGGGAATCTCCTAGATGGCGCGCTCGCCCTGCAAGCGTTCGATGTCGGCGGAAGAATAGCCGAGGCCGGCGAGGATATCCGCCGTGTGCTGGCCCAATGCCGGCACCGCATCCATGCGCGCGTCGACGTCGCTCGGCAATCCCGGCGGCAGCAACGCCGGCACCTTCCCCGCCGGGCTGTCGATCTCGACCCAGCGGCCACGCGCCTTCAACTGCTCGTGCTGCCAGAGGTCGTGCATGTCATTCACGCGCGCATTGGCGATGCCGGCGGCTTCGAGACGCGCCTCGACCTGCGCCGCGTCGAGCCCGGCGAAGGCCTGCTCGACCAGCGCCTTGACCTCGTCGCGGGCCGCCGTGCGCTTCTTGTTCGAGGCATAGCGTGCATCGCTGGCAAGCTCCGGCTGGAGCAGCACCTTGTCGCAGAAGATGGCCCATTCACGTTCGTTTTGCAGGCCGAGCATCACCACTTTGCCGTCACCGGCGGTGAAGGGGCCGTAGGGGTAGATCGTCGCATGGGCGGCGCCGGAACGTGGCGGCGGCGATGCGCCGTCTATGGCGTAGTAAAGCGGGTAACTCATCCACTCGGCCATGGTCTCCAGCATCGAGACCTCGACGCGCGAGCCCTTGCCGGTCTTGGCACGCTGGATCAGGGCGGCCAGGATGTTGCTGTAGGCATACATGCCGGCGGAGATGTCGGCGATGGAGCAACCCGCCTTGGCCGGTTCGTCCTCGCTGCCGGTGATCGAGAGGAAGCCCGACTCGCTCTGGATCAACAGGTCGTAGGCCTTCTTGTCGCGATAGGGGCCGGAATCGCCGTAACCCGAGATGTCGCAGACGATAAGGCGCGGATATTTTTCATGCAGCGCCTCGAAGGACAAGCCGAGCCGCGCCGCCGCGCCGGGTGCAAGGTTCTGCACCAGAACGTCGGCTTCGGTCAACAGGCCGTCGAATATCTTTTCCGCCTCCGGATGCTTGACGTCCAGCGACAGGCTTTCCTTGGAGCGATTGGTCCACACGAAGTGCGAAGCGAGGCCATGAACACGATCGTCATAACCGCGGGCGAAGTCGCCGACACCGGGCCGTTCGACCTTGATCACGCGGGCGCCGAGGTCGGCCAGCTGGCGCGTACAGAAAGGCGCGGCGATCGCATGTTCCAGCGATACCACGGTGATGCCATCGAGGGGACGTTGTGCGCGGGCCATTAGGCCTCTCCTTGACGTGAAATACAGCAATCGGAGCGACGTGTGATTACGAGCGAAGCGAGCCAACTAGGCCCCCCCCGCGAGGGGGGCGAAGGGGGGCGGGCGTTTTGATTGCGCCTGACGTTAATGATTCGGGGAGCTTCTTGCTGAATCATGAACGTTAAAACGACCGGGGCAAGCCCAGGACGTGTTCTGCCACGTGAGACAGGATCAGGTTGGTCGAGATCGGCGCCACCTGGTACAGCCGCGTCTCGCGGAACTTGCGTTCGACGTCGTATTCGCAGGCGAAGCCGAAGCCGCCGTGGAACTGGATGCAGGCATTGGCCGCTTCCCACGAAGCCTTGGCGGCGAGGTACTTGGCCATGTTGGCCTGGGCGCCGCAGGGCTGGTGCGCGTCGTACAGGCGGCAGGCTTCGTAGCGCATCAGGTTGGCGGCCTCGACCTCGATGTAGGACTCGGCGATGGGGAACTGCACGCCCTGGTTCTGGCCGATGGGGCGGCCGAACACGATGCGTTCCTTGACGTAGGCGCTGACCTTGTCGATGAACCAGTAGCCGTCGCCGATGCATTCGGCGGCAATCAGGGTGCGTTCGGCGTTGAGCCCGTCGAGGATGTACTTGAAGCCCTTGCCTTCTTCGCCGATCAGGTTCTCGGCGGGGATTTCGAGGTTGTCGAAGAACAGCTCGTTGGTCTCGTGATTGACCATGTTGAGGATGGGCCGCACCGTCATGCCATGGCCGATGGCGTCGCGCAGGTCGACGATGAAGACCGACATGCCTTCGGACTTCTTTTTCACCTCGGCCAGCGGCGTGGTGCGCGCCAGCAGGATCATCAGGTCGGAATGCTGGATGCGCGAGATCCACACCTTCTGGCCGTTGACCACGTAGCGGTCGCCCTGCTTTACCGCCGTGGTCTTGATCTTGGTGGTGTCGGTGCCGGTGGTCGGTTCGGTCACGCCCATCGATTGCAGGCGCAATTCGCCGGCGGCGATCTGCGGCAGGTAGCGCTGCTTCTGCGCCTCGGAGCCGTGGCGCAGCAGGGTACCCATGTTGTACATCTGGCCGTGGCAGGCGCCGGAATTGCCGCCGCAGCGGTTGATCTCTTCCATGATCACCGAGGCTTCAGTCAGGCCGAGGCCCGAGCCGCCGTATTCCTGAGGGATCAGGGCGGCCATCCAGCCGGCGCGGGTCAATGCATCGACGAAGGCCTCTGGGTAGCCGCGCTCTTCGTCGACCTTGCGAAAGTATTCGGCCGGAAACTGGGCGCAGAGGTCGCGCACCGCATCGCGGATGTCCTGGTAGGCGTCGTTGGCCTTTTGCATGAGGGTTCTCTTTGGGGTCGGGGGTGATGAATCAGGCGAGCGTCACCTGCATATCCATGGTGAGGTGCCCTTCGGCGTCGCGCGTCCACAGCTTGACCACCCTGCCGTCGCGCTGAGGCAGGCCGCAGACGTGGAAGGGAGCGATGTCGAACACGGGCTTGACGGCACGGAATTCGATGGCGGCGATGGTCGCGTCCGGCAAGTTGCGCCGCAGCAGGTCGACCAGCATTGTCGCGATCAGCGGGCCATGGACGATCAGGCCGGGATAGCCCTCGACTTCGGTGACATAGCGGCGGTCGTAGTGGATCCGATGGCCGTTGAAGGTCAGCGCGGAATAACGGAACAGCAGCACGTCGTCGGGCACGATGCGGCGTTCCCAGGCTGCTTCGGCGGGGGCTGCCTTGTAGGCGGGCGGCGACGCATCGGCGGCCGGCATGTCTCGGTAGACGATGTCATGTTCTTCCGTGATGCAAAGGCCCGCCGCACCGTGGAACTCGTGGCGCACTAGGACGAACACCAGTTCCCCGGTACGCCCGCTCTTGTGATCGACCGACACCACCCGCGAGCGGCGCTTCACAGCCTCGCCGACCCGCAGCGGCTGCGGGAAGGTCAACCGACCGCCGGCCCACATGCGACGCGGCAGCGGCACCGGCGGCAGGAAACCGCCGCGTGCCGGATGCCCGTCCGGACCGATCGCCGACTGGCGCGCCGCCGGCACGCACAGCGTCCAGTGCCAGGGCGGCGGTAGCGGATCGCCCGCCGCCGGAAATCCATCGTCGCGATCGAGCGTGGCGGCGAGCGCCGCCACCTTCGACGGGGTGACGAAATCGTCCACCGTCTCGGTACGTCCGACCCAAGCGCGCAGGTGATCGAGGTCAATCATGGGAACTCTCCACCTTCTTCACTTGTTCGGGTCGAAGCCGGTTTCCTTGTAGAAGGCCTTGATCAGGTCCGCGCCGACCCGCTCCTCCATCTGCCGGTGCGACTTGACCATGGCCCTTTTCCATTCGGCCTTTTCCGCCGGCGTCAGGGTCAGGATCTGCGTCTTGCCCGACTTGCGGATGCCTTCAAGGGCGTCGTCGTTTTCCTTCTTGGCGATGTCGTTGGCGTGCTTGGTGGCGTCCTTCATGGCGCCTTCGAGGATGCCGCGGATGTCGGCCGGCAAACCGTCCCAGAACTTCTTGTTGGTGATCACCGCATAGCCGATGTAGCCGTGGTCGGACAGGGTGAGGAACTTCTGCACCTCGTGGTGCTTCTGGGTGTAGATGTTGGACAGGGTGTTCTCCGAACCATCGACCACTCCGGTCTGCATCGCCTGGTACACCTCGGAAAAGGCCATCACCTGCGGCAACGCATTGACGGAGCGCATCTGCGCCTCGAGCACCTTGGAGGACTGGATGCGCAGCTTGAGGCCGCGAATGTCGTCCGGCTTCTTCAGCGGCTTGTTGGCCGACATCTGCTTGAAGCCGTTGTCCCAATAGGCCAGACCGAGGATGCCGCGGACATCGAGCTTGTTCAGCAGCGCCTGGCCCAGCGGTCCCTGGGTGATGCGGTGCATTTCCTCGATGCTGTCAAAGATGTAGGGCAGGTCGAACACCTCGAATTCGCGCACGCCGAGCGGGCCGAACTTCGACACCGAGGGCGCCAGCATCTGTACCGCGCCAAGTTGCAGCGCTTCGAGTTCCTCCTTGTCCTTGTAAAGCGAGCTGTTCGGATAGACCTCGACCTTGACCCGGCCGTTGGTGCGCTCCTCGGCCAGCTTCTTGAACTGATCGGCGCCCTTGCCCTTGGGGGTTTCGGACGTGGTGACGTGGCTGAACTTGATGATGATGGGTGCCTGCTGGGCACCGGCGGTCGGCATCAAAGCGATGCCGACAAGGCCGACGATCCCGGCCACCAGGCTGTTGATCTTTTTCATGTCTCCTCCTACGGTTTTTTTGGGAAAGCTCAATCTAGCACCGAAGGATCAAACCGTGCGCGCGCCGTCGACCGGGAACTCGACCCCGGAAATGAAGGCCGCCTCGTCGGAAGCCAGGAACAGCGCCGCGTTGGCAATATCCTCCGGCTCGGAGAGCCTGCCCATGGGCACGGTGGCGATGAACTTCTTGCGGTTCTCCGGCGTGTCGGGCATGCCCATGAAGGCTTCCAGCAGCCCGGTCGCGCCCATCACCGGGCAAATCGCATTGACGCGGATGTTGTCCGGGCCGAGTTCGGCGGCCAGCGATTTCGACATGATGTTCACCGCACCCTTCGAACTGTTGTACCAGGTCAGGCCAGGGCGCGGACGGATGCCGGCGACGGAACCGACGTTGAGGATCACGCCCGACTTCTTGGCGCGCAGGATAGGTAGCGTGGCGAAGGTCATGTAGTAGATCGACTTCACGTTCACGGCATAGACACGATCGAAAGTGGCCTCGTCGACCTCCAGCAGCGGCTGGTTCTTGTGCGTGGTGCCGGCGTTGTTGACCACGATGTCGAGCGTGCCGAAAGCCTTGACGGTGGCGGCAACCAGCGCCTCGATGTCGGCCTTCTTCGTCACGTCGCAGCGCACGGCGATGGCACTCGCGCCAAGCTCCGTGGCCAGGGCCTGAGCACCGGCTTCATTGATGTCGGCGATGGCCACTTTGGCACCGTGGGCGACGTAGGTGCGGGCGATGGCGGCACCGAAGCCTGAGGCGGCGCCGGTGACGATGGCAACTTTATTTTGCAGACGCATGGTAATTACTCCCCGTGGTAAAGAACGATGGTTTTGGTGGTGGAGACATCCTCTAGGGCGAGGAAGCCTTTCTCGCGGCCGTGGCCGCTGCGCTTGGTGCCGCCGAAGGGCAGTTCGACCCCGCCGCCGGCGCCGTATCCGTTGATAAAAACCTGACCGGCCTGAACCGCCTTGGCGACGCGCTGCTGGCGTCCGCCGTTCTCGGTCCACACGGCGGCCAACAGGCCGTAGTCGGTGCCGTTGGCCAGGGCAATGGCGTCGGCCTCGTCCTTGAACGGAAAGGCCGCCATCACCGGGCCGAAGACTTCCTCGCAGGCCAGCTTGGCGGTGCGCGGCACCGGGCCGAACAGGGTCGGCTTGACGAAGTAGCCGCCCTTCGGCGCATCGGCCGCGATGCTGCCTTCGGCCAGCACCGGTATGCCCGCGGCCCTGGCCTCGTCGATGTAACGATTGACGCGTTTCAGTTGCGCCGGGTTCATCACCGGACCGCAGTCGAAATCCATCTCCGGCGTACCGACCTTGACCTGGGCGAAACGCTCGGCGACCCGTTTGAGGAATTCGTCGTAGATCGACTCCTGCACCAGCAGGCGGCTGCCGGCGGTGCAGGTCTGGCCGGCGTTCTGGACGATGGCGCGGACGATGATGGGCACCGCGCGCTCCATGTCCACGTCGTCGAACACGATCTGCGGCGACTTGCCGCCCAGCTCCAGCGTACACTTGACGGCGTTCTTCGCCGCGGCGGCCTGCACCATGGCGCCGACTTCGTTGGAGCCGGTAAAGCTGATGTAGTTGATGCCGGGGTGGGCGGTCAGCGCCGCACCGGCCTCCTCGCCAAGGCCGGTCACGATGTTGAGCGCGCCGGGTGGCAACCCCGCCGCCGTCGCCAGCTCGGCGATGCGCAGCGTCGACAGACTGGTGTCCTCGGCCGGCTTGACCACGGCGGCATTGCCCATGGCCAGCGCCGGCCCCACCGAGCGGCCGAACATCTGGGCCGGGTAGTTCCAGGGAATGATGTGGGCGGTGACGCCCAACCGCTCGCGAACCAGGGTCACGGTATGGCCATTGACGAAGGGGATGACTTCGCCATGCACCTTGTCCGCCGCCGAACCGTAGAACTCGAAGTAGCGGGCCAGCACCTGGATGTCATTGCGCGCCGTGGTCAGCGGTTTGCCGGTATCGCGGGCCTCGAGCTGGGCGAGCTCCTCGGCGTGGTCCATTACCTGCTGGCCGATTTTCATCAGGATGCGGCCGCGCTCGGTGGCGCTGAGTTTGCCCCAGGGGCCCGACAGCGCCTCGCGGGCGGCCTTCACTGCGAGGTCGACTTCGTGCGCGGTACCGCGCGGGATGCGGGCGAATTCCTGGCCGTCGGCCGGGTTGATGACGGGCAGCGTGGCACCGTCGCGTGCGTCAAGCCAATTGCCGCCGATGAACATCTTGTGCATGTGCGTCTCTCCTTCGTGGTATTCAGTGAGCCGGGGCGCCGGCTTCCAGCGCGCCGCGCTCCAGGGTCAGGGTCTGGCTCGGAATGTCCATCAGCAGGCTGGCATTGGATTCGGTGATGATCACGCAGAGGTCGGGGCGCACGTCGCGCAGCCGCACCAGCGCTTCGCCGTACTGGCGGGCCAGCGCCGGGGCAAGGCCCTGGAAGGGCTCATCGAGCAGCACCAGGCGCGTACCGATCATCAGCGCGCGGCCCAGCGCCACCATCTTGCCCTGCCCACCCGACAGCGCCGAGCCGGAACGATCCAGCATGCCCTTGAGTTGCGGCACCACGGTGAGCACCGACTCCAGGCGATCGTCGATATCCGCCGTATCCAGGGCCTGTACCTCGCAGGGCAGGCGCAGGTTCTCTTCCACGCTCAAGGTCGGGAAAATCACGCGGTCCTCCGGCGCGTAGCCGATCCCAAGTTCGGCGCGATGGTGGCCGGGGCGATGCAGCAGGTCCTCGTCATCGAAAAGCACGCGCCCCTGCTTCGCCTTGGCCAGACCCATGATGGTCCGCAGCAGCGTGGTCTTGCCGGCGCCGTTGCGGCCGACCACGGCAACCGTGCTGGCAACGTGGGCGATGGCGGTCACGCCGCGCAGAACGCTGGTACCGGCGAGATCGACGGTGAGATCTTGAAGTTTCAGCATGTCGTCGTTCTCCCGCTCATGCCGTGCCGAGAATTTCGCGGCGCACGGCTTCGCTGGCCAGCACTTCGGCCGGCGGTCCGTCGGCCGCCACCTTGCCGGCGATCCAGGCCGCCACGCGGGTGGCATAGCGGCTGACGATGTCGACATCGTGCTCGACGAACCAGCTGGTGACCTTGCGCTCGTCCAGCGCGCGCATCAGCGTCGCCATCAGGTCGTGCTTGTCCTCCGAGGCCACGCCGCTGGTCGGTTCGTCCATGATCAGGAGTTTCGGATTCAGCATCAGCGCCATGGCCACGTCGAGCAGCTTGCGCTGGCCTTCGGGCAGCGAGGACGCCAGTTCATGGGAGCGATCCCTGAGGCCCACCAGTTCCAGCGTATGGTCGATCTCGCGGGCGTCGACCGAGCGCGCCAGCGGCAGCAGAAAGGACAGCTTGCCGCTGCGTGCCGCCGCCGAGATTTCCAGGCACTGGCGCACGGTGTGGTCGAGGAACAGCTGCGGCAACTGGAAGGAGCGGCCCAGGCCGAGGCGCACGATGTGGCGCGGTTCCATGCCCGTGACATCCTTGCCGTCGAACCAGACGCGACCGCCGGTGGGCTTGAGAAAGCCGGTGCAGATATTGATGAAGGTGGTCTTGCCGGCGCCGTTCTGGCCGATCACAGCCAGGCGCTCGCCCTCTTCCAGGCTGAAGTCGATGTTGTCGGCGGCGATGACGCCGCCGAAGTTGAGGCTGAGCCTTTCGGTACGGATCAGGACGCCCATGTCACCCTCCCCGCCGTGTCGCCAGCGCCGACTTCTTCATCAGCAGGCCGATGATGCCCTCAGGCGCCACCAGGATGACAAAGATCAGCGTGACGCCAAGCAGCAGTTGCCAGACGCCGGTCATGTAGGCCGCCGCGAACAGCTTGACCAGTTCGAATACCGCTGCGCCGAGGAAGGCGCCGATGGCATGGCCGGAACCGCCCAGGATGGCGATGAAGACGAACTCCCCCGAGCGCAGCCAGGAGCCCATGTCCGGCGTCACCAGGCCCTGGACCATGGCGAACAGGGCGCCGGAAAGACCGACCAGCCCGGCCGAGAAGAAATAGCCGTTCCACAGCACGCGGCGCGCCGACAGGCCCAGGTATTCCAGGCGGGTTTCATTGGTCTTGATCCCGGCCAGGGCTTCGCCGCTGGCCGACTGGAAATAGCGCTGCACCAGGAAGCCAAGACCGATCGCGGCGGCGAGGGTGCCGATCAGCAGCACGGTCTCGAAACCGGCCCGCTCGAACTCGAAGCCGAGCAGGGTCGGCCGGTTGATGCGCAGGCCGTCGGTGCCGCCGGTGAGGGTGTAGAACTTGCCGATCACCGAGAACAGCACCATGCTGATCGCGAGGTTGAGCATGCCGAAGAAGATGCCGCGATAGCGCACCACGAAGACGCCGACGATTGCCCCGGCAAGAAGGCTCGCACCGACACCGGCCAGGATGAGGAGGAGGCCATCCAGTTGCGGCCAGGCGCGGGCGAGAAAGGCCACCGTGTAGCCGGCGATGCAGGCATACATGGCGTGTCCGAAGGAGACCTGGCCGGCGCGCACCATGGCGGCGACGCCCAAGGTGGCGATGCCGAAGCACAGGCCGACGATGATCGGCGTCTTGCTCCAGGGAAAGGCGAGACCCAGGATCAGGCACAGCAGGCTGCCCAGAACGGTCATGACGCGGATGTCGTACAGGCGGGCCATCAGATCCTCCTTGCCTGAGCCACGGTGAAGAGGCCATTCGGCCGCACCAGCAGCACGGCCACCATAATCAGGTAGGGCACGGCTACTTCGAGCTCCGGTGCGGTATAGACCGCGAGGGAGCGAGCCATGCCGATCAGCAGCGCTGTGATGAAGGCACCGGTGATCTGGCCGAGGCCGGCGGTGGCGACCACGGAGAAGGAGAGCACGATCATGTCAGTGCCGACGCCGGGCACCAGCGAAGTGGTCGGTGCCGCCATGGCGCCACCGAGGGCACCGAGGAAAGCGCCGGCGATGAAGGTGATGAGGCCGATTTTCTTCGCATTGATGCCCAGGGCGGTGGCCACCTCACGGTTATGCGTGACGGCGACGATCTGCTTGCCCAGGCGGGTGCGGCGCAGCGCATACAGCAGCCCCAGATACACCGCGAGGGCGACGGCGGGTATCAGCAGCAGCTGGTAGACCGTGTAGGTGATGCCGAAAAGGTCGAGGTTGCCCATCCGGCTCACGACTTCGGTCGAGGAATACGGCGAGACACCCCAGATCAGGCGCTGCAGGTCTTCGAAAATCAGGAAGGCGGCGAAGGTGACCAGCAGTTGCAGCACCGGATCCTTGTCCTGCACGCGCCGCAGCAGGCCGATTTCGAGTATGCCTCCCAGCACGACGCCGACCAGCAACGCGGCCGCCACCAGTGCCGCCAGCAGCACCCAGGTCGGCGCCTGCTTCTCGGTTGCCCAGATCGCCAGCGTCGCGGCGGTGTAGCCACCGAAGGCATAGAGGCTGCCGTGGGCAACATTGAGGATGCCCTGCACGCCGAAAATCAGCGTCAGGCCCAGCGACACCAGGAACAGCAGTCCCGCATAGGAGAACCCGTCTGCGGCAGCCAGGATCAGCAGGTCCAAGGTCATGAGAGAAAACTCCGTTCGAGGATTTCAGGCAAGCCGTCAGGAACGGAGAGCCTCACGGCTCCCCGGCCCTGCCACTGTCAGGATCGCCGACTTACTTGAAGACCTTGATGCGGTCGTTCTTGAGCAGTTCCGGCTTCACCGTCTTGACCCACTCGGGCGACTTGAGACCTACCGGCGTGGTAACCAGGTCGGCGGGAATCAGCATCATGTTTTCCATCACGGGGAAGGCATAGCCCGGCTGGTTCTTGGTCATGCCCAGCAACTGGTCTTCGAGGCCCTGGCCATCCTCGCGGATATGCACCGGACGGGTCAGTCCCTTGAAGTCCAGCCCATGCATGGCATCGGCCAGTTGCTCCGTCGTCGGCCACTGGCCCTTGTTGGCCTTGATCGCCTTGCCGTGGGCATCGGACACCGCCTGCAGCGCGGCGACCATGTGGTACACCGGATAAATCGGATAGGACTTGGTCTTGGCGCGGAACTTCTCGACGAAGGCCTTGTGCTTGGCGTCGTTCTTGTACTCCGGATGCAGGAAGTAGTGGTCGCCGCGACCGCCGATGATCACGCCTTCGGGCAATGCCGAACCGAGTCGCTCGGCCGAGCTCTCGGCCAGCGGCAGAACGAACTGCGAGGTCTTGAACAACCCGCGCTGGCCGGCCTGGCGCACGAAGGTGTCGAGGTCGCCACCCCAGGAGGTGGACAGGATGACATCGGGCTTCAATGCCTGCAGACGGCTGATCTCGGTGGAGAAGTCAGGCGCGCCGAACTTGGGGAACAGTTCGGCCACGACCTTGACGTCGGGCTTCAGCGCCAGCAGCGTGTTGCGGAAGATTTCCCAGGAATCGCGGCCCCAGGCGTAGTCCTGGTTCACCACGGCGATGGTCTTGAAATCGGGCTTGGTCTTCAACAGGTAGACCACGGTGGCGACCATCTCGGTCACCGCATTGGCCTGGGTGCGCACCACGTACTTGAAGCGGCGGTCTTCCAGCACCTTCTCGGTGCCGCAGTCCCACATCACGTTGAGCACCTTCAGGTCTTCGGCCACCGGCGCGATGATGTTGCAGTTGCCGCTGGAGATGGCCGAGAGCATCAGCTTGACGCCCTGCTCCTGCACCACGCGACGGTACTCGGTGAGCAGCTTGTCGCCACCCAGGCCTTCGTCGATGAACACCGGCGTGATCTTGACGCCATTGATGCCGCCGGCGGCGTTGGTCTCCTCGATCCACTGCTCGGCCGCGGCCTTGGCCGGCACGCCGAACACCGAGGCCGGGCCGGAGGTAAAGGTGGTGATCCCGATCTTCAGTTCGGCCGGCTTGGCGCCCTGCGCAAACGCAGATACGGAAAACAGCAGTGACACGCCGGCGGCGATGGCGCCAACGCGGGAGATCCAGTTCCTGCGGGAAATGCCCTTCATAAGTCCTTCCTCCTAGAAAGTTTGCCGGCCTGAAATGAAGCCGTTTGCACAACGCGGCGCGAGTCTAGGAGAACTTGTCGGACAACTGGAATCGCTTTTTTGCCAAACGGGGCTTCGCAAAATGCGAAGGCTAATTATGGCTGCAGCGCAGCATCCCGAAGGCGTTGCAGCAGCTTGCGCGCGACGGGCGATAGGCTGTTTCCATCCCGCACCGCAACAAGCATCTGTCGCCGCGCCCACGCGTCGGTGATCTCAATCACACGCAGTCCGATCAGCCGGGTGAAGTCACGCGCCGCGCCCTCGGGAAGCACACCGATGCCCAGGCCGGCCTGCACCAGCTTGCACACCGCTTCGAAGCTGCTGACCTGCACCCGCAGGCGCAATGGTTCGCCGAGTTCGGCGGCGGCCGCGGCGAGCAGTTTCATCATCGCCGCCTGGCTGTCGAGGCCGACGAAGTCGTGCTTCAGCAGCTCGGCAAAACCGGCCTTGCGCGCGCGCAGCGCGTGACCGCGCGGCACCACGGCAACCAGCCGGTCGGCGCGGTAGTCGAAACTTTGCAGCCCCTGCAGGTCGGTGCTTTCAAGCACGATGCCGATGTCGGTGCGAGCCTCGCGCAAGGCCTGTGCAATCGCGCTGCTGCGATTCTCTTCCAGCTCGACTTTCACATCAGGATACTGGGCGACGAAGGCGGCCAGGTCGTCGGGCAGGAACTGCGTGATGGCCGAGGTATTGGCCTGGATGCGGATGTGGCCGCGGATGCCCTTCGCAAAATCCGAAAGCTCGGCACGCAGCCGTTCTTCCTGTTGCAACAACTGCCGCGCATGGAAGGCCAACGAATTGCCTGCCGGCGTCGGCTCGACGCCCTGCGCCGAACGGTAGAGCAGTTGCACGCCGTAGCAGTGTTCGAGCTGGGCGATGCGCCGGCTGGCCGCTGCCAGCGCCAGGTGCGACTGCGCCGCCGCCTTCGACAGGCTGCGCGCGTCGACCGCGCGCAGGAACAGGGAAAGCGAGACGAGGTCGGGCAGCATCGCTACAACCGGTTCACCTTGGGAAAGCGCGCGACGAAGAACTCCGGCATCGGCACGACTTTCTTGGCCGCATAGTCGAAGAAGACGAAACCCGACTTGGCCATCGCGATCAGCGTCGCGTCGGCCGGCCGCGTGACGCGAAAGATGATGTCGCCGCCATAGCGGTTGAAATCCATGACGCCGATCTCGAAGCGCAGTTCGTCGCGCGCATAGGCCTCGGCCAGGTAGGTCGTGGCCAGGTCGGTGACGATGATCTGGTCGTCGGCGCTTTCCTCGACGCCGAAGTCGAACAGGAAACGCGCCCGCGCCTCGGAGATCATCGAGATCATCGAGTCGTTGCCGAGATGGTTGGCGCCGTTGATGTCGGTGATGCGCACCGTAAGCTCGGTGGAATAGCAGAACTGGTCGTCGGGAAACTGGAGCTTGATGCGGGCCATGACGGTATGTCGAATGCAGGAGGTGTGGCGATTCTAGCCGTCCTGCGGAGGCCGTCCATCCTGCGGATCGGGCACGCAAAGAAAAACGCCCGACTCCTTGCGGAATCGGGCGTTGTTCCTGATGCTGGCGTCCCCACGGGGATTCGAACCCCGGTTCATACCGTGAAAGGGTATTGTCCTAGGCCTCTAGACGATAGGGACTTATCGTTTGGTGGAGGTACGCGGGATCGAACCGCGGACCTCTTGCATGCCATGCAAGCGCTCT
>JACRIY010000009.1 GCA_016235805.1 Rhodocyclales bacterium | reverse complement strand
GAAGATCTTGTTGCCGACAATCGAATACGTGCCGTCCGGATTGGGCGTCGCGCTCGTGGTGATGTCGGACAGGCTGGAGCCGGCCTGCGGCTCGGTGAGCGCCATGGTGCCGAAGAAGCGGCCGGCCAGCAGCGGGCCGAGATACTTTGTCCGTTGCGCATCGCTGCCGAAGCGGTGGATGACGTTGGCGTTGGCGATGGTGAGGAAGGGGTAGGCGGCGGTGCCGACGTTGGCGCCCTTGAACAGGGAAAACGCGGCCTGGGTCAGCAGCACCGGCAACTGCATGCCGCCACGTTCGAAATCGTGGGCGGCGGCGATGAAGCCGGCCTCGCAGAAGGCCTTCAGCGCTTCGGCGACCTCGGGGATCATGCTCACGCGCTGCCCGTCGAAGGTCGGCTCGTGCTCGTCGGCCTTGCGGTTGTGCGGCGCGAACTTCTCTTCGGCGATGGCGCTTGCCGTGTCGAGCACGGCGGCGAAGGTCTCGCGGCTGTGCTCGGCGTAGCGCGGACGCTGCGTCAGCGCTTCGGCATCGAGGACTTCGAAGAGCTGGAAGTCGAGGTCCCTTCTGGTGATGATTCCCGCCACGGCTATGCCGCCAGCAGCGTATCGCTGAAGCGGCCGAGGTGGTAATCGACATCACCGAACGTGAGGCCGATCATCGTCAGGCGCTTGAAGTAATGGCCGACGTTGAGCTCGTCGGTGACACCCATGCCGCCATGCAACTGCACGGCCTGCTGACCGACCAGGCGCGCCGACTGCAACACGTAGGCTTTGGCGGCGGCGACGCTGCGGCTGCGCTCGGCGGCATCAGTCGAGTCGGCACGCACGGCGGCCAGCGTGGCCATGGAGCGGGCCTGTTCGGTGGCGATCACCATGTCGGCCATGCGGTGCTGCAGGGCCTGGAACTTGCCGATGGGCGTGCCGAACTGTTTGCGCGTCTTGAGGTACTCGAGCGTGACTTCGTTGAGCGCGGCCATGATGCCGACGGCCTCGGCGCAAAGCGCGGCGTTGGCGTAATCGACGGCGCGCTCGATCAGCGGCAGGGCGCCGCAGGCGCCGCCGATCAGGGCGTCGGCAGCGACCTGCACGCCGTCGAGGCGGAGGTCGCCGGCGCGGGCGCCGTCCTGGGTCGGGTAGCTGCGCAGGCTGAGGCCGGGCGCTCCCGCGTCGACCAGGAACAGCGAGAGGCCGAGCCCTTCGCGCGCCGAGACGATGAACTTGCCGGCCGAGGGCGCGGCGAGCACGACCGCCTTGGCACCGTCGAGCGTCCAGCCGCCGCCCGCCGGCGTGGCTCTGGTGGCGACGTGGTCGAGGGCATAGCGGCTGCCGGCCTCGTTATGGGCGAAGGCGAACATCAGTTCGCCGCCGGCGATGGCGGGCAGCAGCGCCTCTTTTTGCGCAGCGCTGCCGGCATCGCGGATCAGGCCGCCACAGAGCACGACGCTCGACAAGTAGGGTTCGAGGGCCAGGCCGCGGCCGAGCATTTCCATGACCAGCATGGTATCGACGGCGTTGCCATTGAGGCCGCCGAAGTCTTCGGGGAAGGGCAGGGCCAGGATGCCGAAATCGGCGAAGGTGGCCCAGGCGGCGCGGTCGAAGCCGTCCGCCGACTTGCTCATGGCGCGACGGTGCTCAAAGCCGTAGTCGCGGGCATAGAAGCGGCGCAGGGTGTCCTGCAGGGCGATTTGTTCTTCCGTGTAGTCGAAGTTCATGTCGTGATCGGCCTGAAAAGTTAGCGGATGTCGGTGTCCATATCGAGCGTTGCGAGCCAGCCAGTCGCCTCCCCTGCGAGGGGGGCGAAGGCGGGGTTTCGCAAAGCACCGCTTTGCGCCGCCGCAGCCGGCCGGCTGTGCATAGCCGGCAGTGGGCGGACGGGTGGGGGCGGGCTTTTCTGCATTGGTCTCTGCTCTTCAGAGACCAAGGATCATTTGCGAAATGATGTTCTTCTGGATTTCGTTGGAGCCGCCGTAGATAGTGGTCTTGCGCACGTTGAAGTAGTGGCCGGAAAGCGGTCCGGCGTCGCCTTCATACGCAGGCATCGCCGCGTCCCCCGACCAGTCGGGATCGAGCGACTCGTGCAGGTAGGGCAGGGCATAGTGACCCAGCGCCTGCATCTGCAGCTCGGTCAGGATCTGCTGGATTTCGGATCCCTTGATCTTGAGGATCGAGGCTTCGGGCCCCGGAGCGCGCTTCTTTTCGCCCTCGGCGGAGATGACGCGCAGGTTGGTGATTTCCAGTGCCATGAGTTCCATCTCGACCTGGGCGATGCGGTCGCGGAAGCGCGGGTCCTCGATCAACGGGCGGCCGGCGCTGCTTTCGCGGCAGGCGATGGTCTTGAGCTTCTTCAGCTCTCGCTTGGAGCGACCGACGCCGGCGATGCCGGTGCGCTCGTGGCCGAGCAGGAACTTGGCGTAGGTCCAGCCCTTGTTCTCTTCGCCGACCCGGTTCTCGATCGGGACCCTGACGTCCTCGAACCAGACCTCGTTGATCTCGTGCTCGCCGTCCATCATGATGATCGGGCGCACGGTGATGCCCGGCGTTTTCATGTCGATCAGGAGGAACGAGATGCCCTCCTGCTGGCGGCCTTCGGTACTGGTTCGCACCAGGCAGAAAATCCAGTCGGCGTATTGGCCGAGCGTGTTCCAGGTCTTCTGGCCATTGATTACATAGTGGTCGCCGTCCCGCACGGCGCGGGTTTTCAAGGACGCCAGGTCGGAGCCCGAACCCGGTTCGGAATAGCCCTGGCACCACCAGTCCGTGCCATCGACGATGCGCGGCAGGAAGCGCGCCTGCTGTGCCGGATTGCCGAAGGCCATGATCACCGGGGCGACCATCTTGAGGCCGAAGGGCAGTTGCATCGGTGCGCCGGCGTCGGCGCATTCCTCGTCGAAGATGTGTTGCTGCACCGCGCTCCAGCCGGTGCCACCGTGGGCGACGGGCCAACTGCTCGCGCCCCAGCCCTTGGCGTGGAGGATTTTCTGCCAGCGGACGAAATCATCCTTGGCCAGGCGTTTGCCGTCGTGGACCTTGCGGGCGATTTCGGGAGGAAGTTGCTCTCGCAGGAAGGCACATACTTCTGCGCGGAAAGCCTGTTCCTCCGGCGTGAAATTCAAATCCATGGCGTGTCGGTCCTCAGATGTGGGTTTCGATGGTGGTCCGCAATGCAGAACATCGTTCCGAAAGTATGGTACGCGAGTTGGCGTGACGTGACAAGCCATCCGCTGCCGGTCGGCGGCACTTCGATGAATTTCCTACGGTACCGGCGACTCAATCTCGGCGGGAGCGCATTCTTGACGGTGATCGTTGCGCAAATCGGTGCGATGCTTGATTCTTTGTCGACGATCTCCGATAATCCTCCCCCTGCCGGCGGGGGGTATTCCCGACAGCAGATGTTCCGGTGGTGGCTGTAGCTCAGTTGGTAGAGTCCTGGATTGTGATTCCAGTTGTCGTGGGTTCGAGTCCCATCAGCCACCCCACCCTAGTTCTTCCTCAGGTAGGTCACCGGGCGTTTTCCCCGGGTTGTGCGGTTAATCAAACGGAGCCTCGGGCTCCTTTTTTTTGTCCGCGCCGCGGACGCAAAGGCATCCCGGCAACCGGTCGCAGCAACGACGCGGGCGCCCGGGACCAGGATGTGGTCGAAACCCTGCAATGGCATGCGGCCCGAAGGCAGCCTCAGAGCCGGCCGCTTCCATCCTTGGAATGTTCCACTAACGAGGCATAGAATGACCAAGGAGGAGCCATGGCGCAAACCCGGCGAACGCCGCCTGCCGCGCCCCGGAGCAAAGAATAAAAGGAAACGACCTAATGTCGATGCGAAAACTCGTCGTTGCCAACGGAATCTGTTTCGTCGAGATTCCGGCGGCCGGCGTTTACCTGCTTTGTGGTTCTCCTGCCGATGCCGTAAAGCACCTGCTGCGGCGGGGAATCATCCAGACCACCGAACGCAACGGCGTGTCCTTCGAGAACGGGCCCAATGCCATCCTGTTGTCGGACGTGATGGTGCAGAACGGGCACCTGTGCAACCTGGCCGAGTTTCCCATCCTGCAGATGCTCTACCGCCAGGGCATGCTGATCCCGAACCATCCGAACAATACCGGCCGCAAACCCCGGTTGATCGGGACCCCCGAGCAACTCGCGGCGCAGTTGCGCTACATCCACCGCGGCAACTACGGCCTGATCTCCGCCGAGGAGATGATGAAGGCCGGGGTTTCCGAGGCGGAGGCCGACGAACTGATGCGGGTCAAGCTCAAATTCGCCTTCGGTCAGATAGCGCGGCCGGAGGCCTTCGTCGAGTGCCATCCGCTGACCACCGGAAGCACGGAAATCGGTGATGGAGTCAGCATCGAGCGCATCGCGAACAATGTATTCGAGATACGCCATGGCGAGGACATGGTCGAAGTGGATCTCAACCTGGGCCAGCACCAGATCTACCCCTGTCCCTATCCGCTGAGCCACGTCGCCGTGGATCGCCACTACTTCGCGGTGGTGCATGCCGGCGACGGCGACGGCTGGGATTTCAACCGTCCGGCGATGGGCAGCGTGCTGATCCATCAGGGCCGTGTCTACCTGATCGATGCCGGTCCCAACATCCACTACAGCCTCGATGCACTGGGCATAGGCAAGAAGGAGGTCGCCGGCATTTTTCATACCCATTGCCACGACGACCACTTTGCCGGCCTGACGACTCTCCTCCAGTGCGACCGGCCGCTGCAATACTTCGCCACGCCGCTGGTGCGCGCTTCGGTGACGCGCAAGTTCTGCGCGCTGTTGTCGATTCCGGAGAGCGAGTTCGCCAAGTACTTTGACATCTGCGACCTAGCGGCGGGGGAGTGGAACGACATCATGGGCCTGGAAGTGATGCCGACCGTATCGCCGCACCCGGTGGAAACCACGGTGTTCAACTTCCGTGTGCTGTGGGAAGGCGGCTATCGCACCTACGCGCATCTTGCCGACATCGCCTCCTTCGCGGTGATCGACGCCATGGTGAGCCCCGACGCCAGTGCGCCGGGGCTGAGCGCTGCACGTGCCGACGCGGTCAAGGCGTCCTACCTGGAGCCGGTGGACCTGAAGAAGATCGACATCGGCGGCGGCATGATTCATGGCTGCGCCGAGGACTTTTCCGAAGACGGATCGAAACGGCTGCTGCTCGCCCATACCGCGCGGGACCTGACCCAGGCCGAGCGTCGCATCGGCTCCGGTGCGCCGTTCGGCACCCTCGACGTGATGATTCCGGGCGAGCAGAACTTCCTGCTGCGCGATGCCAGCGAATTCCTCAAGAGCTATTTCCCGACGGTGCCGGTGGAGCGCCTGCACATGCTGCTCAACAATCGCATCGTCACCTTCAACCCGGAGACCATCATCATGTCCGCCGGCTCGGTGCCGGAGGAAATCTACCTGCTGCTCGCCGGCAAAGTGGAGATCCTGACCCAGGATCCGAACAGCGCGCATTTCCTGTTCAGCGGATCACTGCTCGCCGAGTCGGCGGCCATCCACAACCGCGAAAGCGAGGATACCTACCGTTCCGTCGGCTTCGTGCAGGCCTTGCGCCTGCCGGCCGACCTCTACCGCAGTTTTGTCGAGCGCTTCTTTTCCAGCGAGGAACTGCTCATGGTGCGCACGGTCGAGGAGCGCCTGCGGCGCACCTTCCTTTTCAGCGATGCGGTTACCAACACCACCCTGTTCAGCCTCGCCAAGAGCTGCGAAATCACGAGGCTGCATGCCGGCAAACCCTTCGTCGGCGTGCCGGGACAAATGCACCTCATCGGCAAGGGGCGGCTGGCGCGGGGCAAGGACGAGAAGGCGCCGGTACTCGGCAAGGGCGAATTCTGGGGTGCCGACGGCCTGTTCGCGACGGTGCCTAACGGTGCGGATGCTCCGCCCCCTGCGCCTGCGCCGGAGATACCGCTGGTCGCACTCGACAGTTGCGAGATCTATTCGGTGCCGCTGGCACTGGTGGAAAGGATTCCGGTAGTGCGCTGGAAGCTGTTCGAAGCCTTCCGCAACACCCACCCCTACGCCGCGCCGCGTTACCGCGGAACGGCGCGCTGAACGCCGGGGTCCTGCCGGTAGAACAAGCGGAACTGTTCATAGACGTCCGGGTACTCGCCGCGCAGCAGGGCGGGATTCTCGAAAAACGCTTCGCTGGCGACGGCGAAGAACTCGGCGGGCCATTCGGCCCCGTAAGGGTCCAGCAGGGTTTCCTCGCCTAGGTCGACGCGTTCCTGGAAGTCATCGAAGGCCCGGCTCATGACCTCTATCCAGCGCCGGCGCGACATGCCTTCGTGCAGCGGCGGCACTCCGTCGGCATCGCCGCTGCACATGTCCAGCTTGTGGGCGAATTCATGGATCACGACGTTGATGCCATGGGCATCCGCCGCATCGTCGAACCAGGACAGCAGTACCGGGCCCCCGTACCAGGCCTCGCCCATGACCTCGTCGTCGTACTCGTGCACCACGCCATCCTCGTCGACCATGCGGCGCGGAATCAGGAAGTCGCCCGGATACACCACGATGCCGACCCAGCCGTCGTACCAGTCGAGGCCGAGCTTGAGGATGGGGAGGCAGGCCTGCAGCGCGATGGTGAGCTGGATGCGTGGCGTCAGTTGCAGGCCCTGTGCTCCGCTCCACTGCTTTTCCGCCACGAATTGCCGGGCCAGCAGGCGCAGTTGCGCACGCTCTTCGGGTGCCAGGTGGGCGAGGAATTCAAGTTCGGATTCGACCTGGTCCCATAGCGCGTCGGATATGTCCAGGCGCTCGGCCTGGCGTCGCCGCCACCAGTCGGATATTCCCATGGTCAGCCGGCGCGCCGCGGCTCGCTGCGGCCGCCGGCGAGGATCACCGCTGGCGGTGGGGATGGCAGGCAGGATGGGGCACTCGGCGTCTCCATGGAAGGGCAATTATGCACGGCATGGGATAATTGCCGCATGGTCTCAGTTGTGCATTCCCTCAAACCGTCGAGTGGCGAAGCCGAGGCGCTGGAGCGCCTGTGCGCCGGACTGCCGGATACGGCCGCGACGCGCGCTGCGGCGGCCCTGGCGCTGGCCCGCGACGCATACGGCGATAAGCAGCTCGGCACCGGCGAGGCCGTTCTGCAACACGCCCTGGGCATGGCCCTGATCGTCGCTTCGCTCGACCTCGATGCCGACGCTCGCATCGCCGCGCTGCTGTTTGCCGCCAGCGACCATGTCCCGGATTGCGACGAGCGGCTGAAAGTCGGCTTTGGCGATACGGTGGCGGGGCTGGTAGACGGGCTGCATCGCCTCGGTAGCCTGCGGCCCCTGACGCGGGCGGCGGCCGGTGCCGGTTCGGGCGCCGGTGCCGGCGAAATGCGGACGCAGACCGAGATTCTGCGCAAGAGGCTGCTGGCGATGGTGGACGACATCCGCGTGGTCATGCTGCGACTGGCGAGCCGGGTGCAGACCCTGCGCTTCCTCAACGGCCGGCCCGGTCCGCTGCGCGACGAGATGGCGCGCGAAAGCCAGCTGATCTACGCTCCGCTGGCCAACCGGCTCGGCATCTGGCATGTCAAGTGGGAACTGGAGGACCTTTCGTTCCGCTACCTGGAGCCCGAGACCTACAAGCGCATCGCGACCATGCTCGACGAAAAGCGCTCCGAGCGCGAGGGCTTCATCGCCGCGGCGGTCGAACGGCTGAAACGGGAACTCGCAGCCGTCGGCGTCAGCGCCGAGATCCATGGCCGGCCCAAGCACATCTACAGCATCTGGAACAAGATGCGCGGCAAGGACATCGACTTCGATCGTGTGTACGACGTGCGGGCGGTGCGCATCATCGTTCCGGAGGTCAAGGATTGCTACACCGTGCTCGGCATCGTGCACCACCTGTGGCAACCGATTCACGGCGAGTTCGACGACTACATCTCGCATCCCAAGGGCAACTACTACCGGTCGCTGCACACAGCCGTCGAGGTCGAGGACGGACGTTCGCTGGAAGTACAGATCCGCACCCCGGAGATGCACGAGCACGCCGAACTGGGTGTCGCTGCCCACTGGCGCTACAAGGAATCGGGCAAGTCGGTAAAGGCCGCCGGCGCCTACGAGGACAAGATCTCCTGGCTGCGCCAGTTGCTCTCGTGGCGTGACGAAATCGCGGATTCCGCAGAATGGGTGCAACAGTTCAAGCAGGCCGCGCTGGACGACACGGTCTATGTCCTGACGCCGCAGGACAAGGTGATCGACCTGCCGCGCGGCGCGACGGCGCTGGATTTCGCCTATCGCCTGCACACCGACCTCGGGCATCGGTGCCGTGGCGCGCGTGTCGATGGCCACATGGTGCCGCTCAACACGGCCTTGCAGAACGGGCAGCGGGTGGAGGTGGTCACCGTGAAGAGCGGTGGGCCGTCGCGCGACTGGCTGAACCCGACGCAAGGCTACCTGGCAACGCCGCGCGCGCGTTCGAAGGTCAAGCAGTGGTTTGCCGCCCAGGACGAGGCCGAGATGCTTGCGCAGGGACGCAGCCTGGTTACGCGCGAGTTGCAGCGCGAAGGGCAAACCCAGGCCAACCTCGATGAACTGGCCGACAAGCTCGGACTGAAGAGCGCCGAAGCGCTGTTCCTGGCCGCAGCGCGCGGCGAGGTCGGCCTGCGCGCCATCGACGTCGCCTTGCGCGGCGGAGCCGAGCCGCTGCCGCCGGAGCCGGAAATCCAGACGCGCAAGAGCCGCGCCGGAGACAGCCAGATCCTGATCGTGGGGGTGGACAAGCTGCTGACCCGGGTCGGCACCTGCTGCAAGCCCATGCCGCCGGACGCGATTACCGGGTTCGTTACTCGCGGCAAGGGGATCTCCATCCATCGCATCGAATGCAGCAATTTCCGCAACATGGCGGCGCGCAATCCCGAGCGGGTGATCGATGCCACCTGGGGAGAGCAGGCCGGGATGGTCTATTCGGCAGGACTCACGGTCGATGCCGGGGATCGCCAGGGCCTGCTGCGCGATATCTCCGATATCCTCTCCCGGGAAAAGATCAATGTCACCGCGGTCAATACGCAGTCGAAAGCTGGCGTCGCCCACATGAACTTCGTCATCGAACTTTCCGGAGCGGAAGCCCTCGCGAGAGTGCTATCCTTGCTGCATGAGGTTCCCGGCGTGATGCGTGCGCGCAGGTCCTGACTTGGTCCACGCGGACTGGATCCGGCATATTGGGAGGAAGCTAGTCTGAGTTCAATCGCCACCGATCGCGGCCGGACGCATCACTGGATCGCGGTCAATAGCTACCGCGTTCGAGTCGCCGCGTTCGCCCTGATCGGCGTCCCGGTCTGCCTGCACATGCTGCCGCAGAACCACGGCCCGGTGCTGTGGGCGCTGTTCGTCCTGCAGTTTCTCGTCTATCCGCACCTGGCGCAATTGCACACTGCGCGCGTAGCCGATCGCGAACGGGCGGAAATGCACAATCTGGTGATCGATTCCGTGTTGTCCGGTGCCTGGGCCGCGGGTCTCGGATTTCCACTCTGGATCAGCGTCGCGTTGTTCCTTGCCACGCTGCTGAACCACGCCATCACGCGCGGCATGACCGGGGTCGTGATCTGCCCGCTGGCGGTGTCCGCCGGAGCCCTGGCCTCGACCACGGTGATCGCTTTTCACGTATCGACCGATACCGACGGGCTGGTGACCCTGTCGTCCATCATCGGCCTTGCGGTATACCTTTCGCTGATGGGCATCGAGTTCTTCACCTACATTCGTCGCCTGCACGAGGTGCAGAGCGCGGTCGACCACCAGAAGAACACCCTGGAGGAGGCCAACGCGGCATTGCACGAGCAGATTTTCCAGATTCACGATCTGCAGGAAAAGCTTCGCGAACAGGCCAATCGCGATTCGCTCACCGGCCTCTTCAATCGTCGTTATCTCGAAGGTACGCTGGAGCGCGAACTGGCCCGATGCCGGCGCGAAGGCGGCCCTCTGACTATGCTGCTGCTCGACATCGACTACTTCAAGCTGGTCAACGACACCTATGGCCACCAGGCGGGTGACGAGGTTTTGCGCGTCTTTGGCCAGGCGCTCCAGGAATGCTCGCGAGCAGAAGACATCGTTTGTCGCTACGGCGGCGAGGAATTTCTCCTCGTGCTACCGAAAATGCCGCTTTCCATCGGGCGCGAGCGTGCCACGCAGCTGCTGGAACTGTTCCGGCGGACCACCGTTCCCTTCGAGAACCTGCGCATTCCGGTCACCACCTCGATCGGCATCTCGGCGACGCCGGACCACTCCACCACGGCCGAAGGCCTGATCCGCTGCGCCGACCAGGCGCTTTACCATGCCAAATCGCGCGGGCGCAACCGCGCCGTGGCGTTCGGCGAAGCGGCGCCGGGCGACTAGGGCCGGCGACCGATGCGACGAACGCCGCGACGGTTTCCCTTAGCCTGCTGAACTCGGTCATGCCGGTTCCGGCAACGACTCTCAGGTGATGCCGCCGATCAATCGTGCCTCAAGGTGGCCCAGGTGCAGTCTGGGCAGGGCGGCACGCAAGCGTTCCGGGTGGGCGGATGCTCGCAGGTGCAGCCTGCCGTCGCCCTGCGCCAGGTGGCCGGCCAGGCGCTGCGCCTGGCGTGCCACGGCATCGGCGACATCGACCAATTCGGCGCGCTCGCCGGCGACCGCATGCAGCAGCGGAGCCAGGAAGCTGTAGTGGGTGCATCCCAAGACGATGCGGTCGACGCCGCGATCCAGCAGCGGCTCGATGCGCCGACGCACATCGGCGGCGAGCACCGGATCGTCGAGATGCAGCGTTTCGACGTGCGTCGCCCAGCCAGGGCAGGGCTCGACGAAGACGTCGACCATGCCTGCGTGCTCGTCAATAAGGCGTTTCAGGCGCGAACTGCGCGCGGTCGCTTCTGTTACCAGCACCGCGATGCGACCGCTGCGGCTGCTTTGCGCCGCGGGCTTGATGCCGGGTTCGACGCCAACCACCGGGATGCCGGGATGCATTGCACGCAAGGCTTGTACGGCCGCTACCGTAGCCGTATTGCATGCCACCACCAGCAGGCTGCAGCCGCTGGCGACGAGATCCGCACCGACCTCCAGTACCCGGCCCTGGATGAATCCGTCTTCCTTGTTGCCGTACGGGACATGCGCCGTGTCCGCGTAGTAGGTGAAATCCGCAGCGGGCAGGGCCTGCGCCAAGGCGGCGAGCACGGAAAGGCCGCCGAGGCCGGAATCGAAAACGCCGATCACGGATCTAGCGTGGGAAACGAATTCCTTGCCCGCGACAGGAATGTCATCAGTGTTAGAGGGGCTTGGGCTGCACCAGCATGAAGACGACCGCGGCACGCAAGTCGGCATCGCTCAGGTTGGCCATTCCCGCGCGGGCCGGCATCGCCTTGTGGCCGCGCACGGCCGACATGACCAGGTTCTCGACGCCAGACTGCAGGCGAGGCTTCCAGTCTTCCATGTGTCCGATCCTGGGCGCGCCGTTCTTGCCCGTCGTATGGCATTCGCTGCAGCGTGCCTTCACGAGATCTCCGCCGGGTACCTGGCTCGGCGAACTGTAGGGCTTGGTCGGGTCGGTCGCCTTGCCACCGCTGACCATGAAGGCTACCGCACGGCTCATCTCGAGGTCGGAAAGCTCTGCGCGGCTTCCGTGGGCGGGCATTTTGCGAACGCCGGTAATGGCGTGTTCGGTCAGGATGCCGAGACCCACCGAGGCGCGTTTGGACCACTCGGCACGATCACCAATTTTCGGTGCGCCGTCCTTGCCCGACTCGTGGCAACCGGCGCAGACCGTCTCCACGACCTGCTTGCCGGTGCGGGCTTGCGCCGGTTCTGCCAGCGCGGACTGGAAATGCAGCATCGACGACAGGGCCAGCGCCAGCAGCGACAGGCGACAGGAAGTGCTGCGACGCAGCTTCGGAATGTTCATTTTCTGATCTCCTTTGCATTATTCTCAGGACACCGCGGCGACTCCCAATTTCCCGCAATGCTGGCGTCAAACTTTACCCCATGCGAGGGCGTCTCATTTGATCTCAATCAGCCGGAACGAAGATTCGTTCGGCCCGAATCTGGCCGATCTGTCGGCCAAATTCCGCGACCTGTTGCCAGTCGGTGAACTCGACAACCGACGAGGGATCCGTCGGGCCCTTGGTGATCAGCATTATCAATCGGATCATCAATCGATCGAAGCTGCCGTATCTCGGATAGTCCAGCTTTCCCGCGAAGACAGCCAGCAGGCGTGGGCGCCAGGCGATCTTGCCGAGGAACTTCCGCATGTAGGGGTTGGTGTGCGGCAGGTTTTTTTCCGGCTTTCTGGCCACGATATTCACCGAGAAGAATGCGCTGGGCATGCCGTCGAGTACCTTCCGGTTCTCGGCGATGAAATCGAGGACATGCCGGCTGTGCTTCCCGTATCGAATGCTGGCGCCGATGACCACCGTGTCGAATGCCGACAGGTTCTTGCCGGGGAAGCCGGCGACCGGGGCGATCGTCACCTCGTGCGCCTGCTGGCCGATCGCCTGCTTAAGGCGATCGCAAATCCGTATCGTGTGGCCATCGGTGGACGAATACAGGATGAGTATTCGCGCCATTTGGCGGACGGTCAGCCGACCTTGACCGGAATCTTGCCGATTTTCGCCTGCCACTCCTTCGGGCCGGTGATGTGCACCGAGGTTCCCAGCGAGTCTACGGCGACGGTGACCGGCATGTCCTTGACATCGAACTCGTAGATAGCTTCCATTCCCAGGTCGGCGAAGCCGACGACTTTCGCCGACTGGATCGCCTTGGCCACCAGGTAGGCGGCGCCGCCGACAGCCATCAGGTAGGCCGACCTGTTGTCCTTGATCGCCTCGATCGCCGCCGGGCCGCGTTCGGACTTGCCGATCATCGAGATCAGTCCGGTCTTCTCCAGCATCATGCGGGTGAATTTGTCCATCCGCGTCGCGGTGGTGGGGCCCGCCGGGCCGACCACTTCGTCCCGAACCGGATCGACCGGCCCGACGTAGTAGATGACGCGGTTGGTGAAGTCCACCGGCAGCTTCTCGCCCTTGGCCAGCATGTCGGCGATGCGCTTGTGCGCGGCGTCGCGGCCGGTCAGCATCTTGCCGTTGAGCAGGAGCTTCTGGCCGGGCTTCCAGGCGGCGACCTGGGCTTTGGTCAGGCTGTTGAGGTCGACGCGGGTGGCGGTGGCGGCGTCGGCCTGCCAGGTCACCTTCGGCCAGTCTTCCAGGCTGGGCGGCGTCAGTCTGGCCGGGCCGGAACCGTCGAGGTGAAAATGGCAATGGCGGGTCGCGGCGCAGTTGGGGATCAGCGCCACGGGCAGGTTGGCGGCGTGGGTCGGGTAGTCGAGCACCTTGACGTCAAGCACCGTGGTGAGGCCGCCGAGGCCCTGCGCGCCAATGCCCAGCGCATTGATCTTCTCGTGCAGTTCGAGTCGGAGTTCTTCGGCGCGTGTCTTCGCCCCGCGTGCCTTCAACTCATGGATGTCGACCGGGGCCATGATGGCTTCCTTGGCCAGCATCATGGCCTTTTCCGGCGTACCGCCGATGCCGACGCCGAGGATGCCGGGCGGGCACCATCCGGCGCCCATGGTAGGCACCGTCTTCAGGATCCAGTCGACCAGGTCGTCGGAGGGGTTGAGCATGGCGAACTTGGCCTTGGCCTCCGAACCGCCGCCCTTGGCAGCACAGATCACCTCGACGTGGTCGCCTGGCACGATTTCGTAGTGCACCACGGCCGGGGTGTTGTCCTTGGTGTTCTTGCGCGTGCCGGCCGGATCGGCCAGCACCGAGGCACGCAACGGGTTGTCGACATTGCCGTAAGCGCGGCGCACGCCTTCATTGACCATCTCCTGAACCGACAGCGTGGCATCCCACTGCACCTGCATGCCGACCTTGAGGAAGACCAGGGCGATGCCGGTGTCCTGGCAGATCGGGCGGTGGCCTTCGGCCGACATGCGGCTGTTGGTCAGGATCTGGGCGATCGCATCCTTCGCCGCGGGCGACTCCTCGCGTTCGTACGCGGCGCCCAGCGCCGTGATGTAGTCGAGCGGATGGTAGTAGCTGATGAACTGGAAGGCGTCGGCGACGGACTGGATGAAATCTTCCTGGCGGATGGTGGTCATGGCGGCTCCGTGGGCTGTGTTCAGTGTTTTCCGGCCGACAGGGTCTGCATCATGATCTTGTCGGTATAGGCTATGGCGATCGCCGAAAGCAGGAAGGAAACGTGGATGGCGATCTGGGCGATGATGACGCGGTCTTCGGTATGTCCTGCGTTGATGAAGGTGCGCAGCAGGTGGATCGACGAAATGCTGATCAGGGCGACCGCCAGCTTGACCTTGAGCACGCCGGCATTGACGTGTGACAGCCATTCCGGCTGGTCGGGATGGCCTTCCAGGTCGAGCCGCGAAACGAAGGTCTCGTAGCCGCCGATGATGACCATGATCAGCAGGTTGGCGATCATGACCACGTCGATCAGGCCAAGCACGATCAGCATCACCTCGTTCTCGCTGAGGCTGCCGGCCTTGGTCACCAGGATCGCCAGTTCGTGCATGAACTGGTAGACATAGACGCCCTGGGCGATGATCAAGCCCAGGTACAGCGGCGCCTGCAGCCAGCGGCTCCAGAAAATGAAGAATTCCATTGGCTTGATGATCTGGTTCATGGTGTCGGGGTGTGCTTGGTGCGGGGCAGCAATCTTACCCCAGGCTGTGCGCGATCAAGCTAACCCAGCGTAAGTCCAATGTAAGACTCTTTTACTTTAATATGGAAGCACTTAGAATTCGAATCCGCGACGGCAGTTCCAAACGTTGCCAGTCGCGATTCTTCCAGCGAAAACAATACCTGCCCGGCTGCCTTTGGCGCCTGAGCGGTAGCCGCTTTTCAGTCATCCGGTTTCATCCGGTCTCATGCGATAGGAGAGGTGTCAATGTCCAGCATCGAATCAAATGTCACGGAAAGTCGTGTATTCCCCCCAGCGGAGGCAGTGGTCAAGAAGGCCACCATTTCCGGGATGGCCGCCTACGAGGCGCTCTGCAAGGAAGCAGACACCGACTATGCCGGCTATTGGGCACGTCTTGCCCGTGAACACGTCAGTTGGAAGCAGCCGTTCACCAAGTCGCTGGACGACTCCGATGCACCTTTCTACAAGTGGTTTGCCGACGGCAAGCTCAACGTCTCCTACAACTGCCTCGATCGCAACATCGAAGCCGGCCTGGGCGACAAGGTCGCGATCATTTTCGAAGCCGACGGCGGCCAGGTTACCAAGGTCACCTACAAGGAGCTGCTGTCCCGCGTTGCCCGCTTTGCCAATGCGCTCAAGGCGCAGGGCATCAAGAAGGGTGATCGCGTCCTGATCTACATGCCGATGTCGGTCGAAGGCGTGATCGCGATGCAGGCTTGTGCCCGCATCGGCGCCATCCACTCCGTCGTGTTCGGCGGCTTTTCCGCCAAGTCTGTGCAGGAGCGCATCCAGGACGCCGGCGCCGTAGCCGTCATCACCTCTGACGAGCAGTGCCGCGGCGGCAAGAACATCCCGCTGAAGCCCGCCGTCGACGACGGCATCGCCATGGGCGGCTGCGAGTCGATCAAGACCGTCATCGTCTTCAAGCGCACCGGCGGCCCCTGCAACATGGTCGCCGGCCGCGACATCTGGTGGGACGACGCCACCGCCGGCCAGTCCGACGTCTGCGAACCCGAGTGGGTCGATGCCGAGCATCCCCTGTTCCTGCTCTACACCTCCGGTTCCACGGGCAAGCCGAAGGGCGTGCAGCACAGCTCCGGCGGCTACCTGCTGCACGCCATCCTGACCATGAAGTGGACCTTCGACATCAAGCCCGACGATGTCTTCTGGTGCACGGCTGATATCGGCTGGGTCACCGGCCACACCTACATCACCTACGGCCCCCTGGCCTGCGGCGCCACCGAGATCGTCTTCGAAGGCGTGCCCACCTACCCGGATGCCGGCCGCTTCTGGAAGACCATCCAGGCGCACAAGGTCAATATCTTCTACACGGCGCCGACGGCCATCCGTTCGCTGATCAAGTCTAGCGAGACCACCCCGGCAACGCATCCGAAGAACTACGACCTGTCTTCGCTGCGCATTCTCGGTTCGGTCGGCGAGCCGATCAATCCGGAAGCCTGGATGTGGTACTACAACAACATCGGCGGCGCGCGCTGCCCGATCGTCGATACCTTCTGGCAGACCGAAACCGGCGGCCACATGATCACCCCGCTGCCCGGCGTTACGCCGCTCGTCCCCGGTTCCTGCACGTTGCCCTTCCCGGGTATCCAGGCGGCGATCGTCGATGAGACCGGCAACGATGTCGAATGGGGCAAGGGTGGCTTCCTGGTGGTCAAGAAGCCTTGGCCGTCGATGATCCGCACCATTTACGGCGATCCCGAGCGCTACAAGAAGTCCTACTTCCCGGTCGATTTCGGCGGCAACCTGTACCTCGCCGGCGACGGCGCGATGCGCGATGCCAAGACCGGCTACTTCACCATCATGGGCCGCATCGATGACGTGCTGAACGTTTCCGGCCACCGCATGGGCACGATGGAAATCGAGTCCGCTCTGGTGTCGAACCCGCTGGTGGCGGAAGCCGCCGTTGTGGGCCGCCCCGACGATCTGACCGGCGAGGCCATCTGTGCCTTCGTGGTGCTCAAGCAAGCCCGTCCGAGCGCCGAGGAAGCCAAGAAGATCGCCGCCGAACTGCGCAACTGGGTCGGCAAGGAGATCGGTCCGATCGCCAAGCCCAAGGACATCCGTTTCGGCGAGAACCTGCCCAAGACACGTTCCGGCAAGATCATGCGCCGCCTGCTGCGCAGCCTCGCCAAGAACGAGGAGATCACCCAGGACGTGTCCACGCTTGAGAATCCTCAGATCCTGGATCAACTCAAGCAGAACGCCTGACGCAAGCCGGTTCGAAAAGGGCGCCCCTCGCAAGACGGGCGCTCTTTTTTATGTCCGCCTCGGAGGGGCGGACGGTATCCAGAGGAATGGCCAGTCCCGCAGGGACGGACGGTATCCAGAGGAATGGCCGAACCTGTAAGGACGGACGGTATCCAGAAGGAATGTCCGACCTGCAGGGGGAGGTGGTACCCGGAGCACTGTCCGGCATTGTGTGCTGGGTCCTGGAGGATCGGATTCGCGCCAATCGGCTGGGTTTCTCGTGATTTGTTCACCGCCGCCGCCGGGCTTGGGTACCATTCCCCCTGCATCGGATATTTTGAGGAGATGACGAAATGAATCGATCCCGGCTCGTCGCACCGCGTCTCGCATTCATCTTTCTGCTGGGCTGCTTCTTCTTCAACTATCCGCTGCTCTCGGTGTTCAATCGCGGTGGCGATTCTTTCGGCCTGCCGCCGCTTTATGTCTGGTTGATGGGTTCCTGGCTGGCGCTGATCGCGCTGATGGCCTGGGTCGCGGAACGGAGCGACTGAGGTGCTGCAAGGCTGGGTCATCGTCCTCGCGTCGCTGTTCTACCTGGGCATCCTGTTCGCCATTGCCTGGTATGCGGATCGGCGCTCCGATGCCGGGCGTTCGCTGATCGCCAATCCGGTGGTGTATGCCCTGTCGCTGGGCGTGTATTGCACCACCTGGACCTTCTACGGCAGCGTCGGGCGCGCGGCGGCGAGCGGCATCGGCTTCCTGCCGATCTACCTTGGGCCTACCCTGCTGTTCGCGCTCGCCGGATTCATCCTGCACAAGATGATCCGGGTGGCCAAGACCAATCGCATCACCTCGATCGCCGACTTCGTCGCCTCGCGCTACGGCAAGAGCCAGTTGCTGGGCGGCCTGGTGACGGTGATCGCGGTGGTCGGCGTGATCCCCTACATCGCCCTGCAACTCAAGGCGGTGTCCAACGGCTTCACCATCCTCACCAATTATCCCGAGATCGTGATGCCGGCCAAGGCCGGCGCCGTGCCGCTGATGCAGGACAGCGCGCTTTACGTGGCGATGATCCTGGCGCTGTTCACCATCCTGTTCGGCACCCGCCACCTCGACGCCACCGAGCGCCACGAGGGCATGGTGGCCGCCATCGCCGTGGAGTCGGTGGTCAAGCTGGTCGCCTTCCTCGCCGTCGGCATCTTCGTCGTCTGGGGCATGTACGAAGGTATCGGCGACATTTTCGCGCGCGCGGCGACAGTACCCGAGGTGGCGCGCCGTCTCGCCAGCGCCGACTCTCCGTCGGCCTACGGCAGTTGGGGCACGCTGGTCTTCCTTTCGATGTTCGCCGCCTTGTTGCTGCCGCGCCAGTTCCAGATCGCCGTGGTGGAGAACGTGGATGCGGCCCACCTGCGCCGCGCGGTATGGATGTTTCCGCTCTACCTGTTCCTGATCAACCTGTTCGTGCTGCCCGTGGCGCTCGCCGGACTGCTGCATTTTCCCGGTGGCGCGGTCGATGCCGATACCTTCGTCCTGACCCTGCCGATGGCACGCCAGCAGGAGGGGCTGGCGCTGTTCGTGTACATCGGCGGCCTGTCGGCGGCGACCGGCATGGTGATCGTCGAGACCATCGCCCTGTCGACCATGGTCTGCAATGATCTAGTCATGCCTCTGCTGCTGCGTCTGCCGATACTGGGGTTGGCGGCGCGCGCCGATCTTTCCGGATTGTTGCTGGAGATCCGGCGCTGGGCCATCGTCATCATCCTCGGCCTCGGCTATATATACTTTCGCGTCGCCGGCGAAGCCTATGCGCTGGTGTCGATCGGCCTCATTTCCTTTGCCGCCGTGGCGCAATTCGCGCCGGTGGTGATCGGCGGCCTGTTCTGGAAGGGCGGCACCCGCAATGGTGCACTGGCCGGCCTCGCCGCCGGCTTCGTGGTCTGGGCCTATACGCTGCTGCTGCCGTCCTTCGCCAAGTCCGGCTGGCTGCCGGACGGCTTCATCGCCCACGGCCTGTTTGGCATCGAACTGCTGCGTCCACAGCGCTTGTTCGGGCTCAGCGGGCTCGACGAGATCACCCATTGCCTAATCTGGAGCCTGTTGTTGAACCTCGGCGCCTACATCGGCGTTTCGCTGCAGCGCGTGCCGAACGTGCGCGAGGCGCGCCAGGCCAGCCTGTTCGTCGGCGGCACCGAGGCTGCGGTCAGCTCCGGCTGGCGCGGCAGCGCCGGCGTTACGGAACTGCTGCCGCTGGCAGGTCGCTTCCTCGGGCGCGACAAGGCCGAGGCCGCATTCTCGCGCCACGCGCGCCAGCGCGGCTTGCGCTCGATCCAGGAGCTGCCGGCCGACGCGCGCCTGGTGAGTTTCTCGGAAACTTTGCTGGCCGGCGCCATCGGCTCGGCCTCGGCACGTGCCATGGTGGCTTCGGTGGTGACCGAGGAGCCGCTGGGCATCGACGAGGTGATGAACATCCTCGACGAGGCTTCTCAGGTGCGTGCCTACACCAAGGAACTGGAGCAGAAATCCCTCGAATTGACGCGCGCCACGGCCGAACTGCGCGAGGCGAACGCGCGACTGCGCGAACTGGATCGCATGAAGGACGACTTCATCTCGACCGTGACCCACGAGTTGCGCACGCCATTGACCTCGATCCGGGCCTTTTCAGAGATGCTGCACGAGGACCCGAAGATCGACCTGGCGCAGCGCTCGCGCTTCCTCGGCATCATCGTCAGCGAGACCGTGCGCCTGTCGCGCCTGATCAACCAGATCCTCGACCTGGCCAAGCTCGAATCCGGGCGCGCGGAATGGACCGTGGCCGCCGTCGATGTGGCCGAAGTCATCCGCGAAGCGGCCGAATCCCTGACCGCACTGTTTGCGGAAAAGCGCGTGATGCTGGAACTGGATGCGATCGAACCCGGGCTCACCGTGCTCGCCGATCGCGACCGCCTGATGCAGGTCATGGTCAACCTGCTGTCCAACGCGCTCAAGTTCGTGCCGGCCGACAGCGGCAGGGTGCAGGTCGGCGCCTGCGGCACGCCGCAGGAGTTGCGGGTCAGCGTCAGCGACAACGGGCCCGGCATACACGTCGAGGACCAGGAAGTCATCTTCGACAAGTTTCGCCAGGGGTCGGGCACCACCGACGTGCTCACCGACAAGCCGCAGGGCACCGGCCTCGGGCTGCCGATCAGTCGCCAGATCATCGAGTATTTCAACGGCCGGCTGTGGGTCGAGAGCACACCCGGCGCCGGTGCCTGCTTTGTGTTCACACTGCCGCGGCAGGCGGGTGATAATGATGGGCTTGCCACGGCGGATGGCGAAGCGCAAGGCTGCGGCACGGTGGCCGGCGCTGCAGCAGCCGACGGCGGCAGGAACAACAACGGTGCCATGGGAGGAAGTCAGTGAGTCATCGCGTTCTGGTGGTCGACGATGAGCCTAACATCGTCATTTCTCTTGAATATCTCCTGAAGAAGGAGGGCTACACCGTCGCCGTCGCGGGCGATGGCGAAGCCGCGCTGCAACAGGCGGAGCAGTTCCTGCCCGACCTTGTCCTGCTCGACGTAATGATGCCGAAGAAGTCCGGCTTCGAAGTTTGTGAAACCCTGCGCGCCAACCCTGCCCTCGCCGGAGTGAAAATCGTCATGCTCACTGCGCGCGGCCGCGAGACGGAAGTCACCAAGGGCCTGGCGCTGGGCGCGGACGCCTACATCACCAAGCCCTTCTCGACCAAGGACCTGGTGGCGCGCGTCAAGACCCTGCTGGGGTGACGCGCGGGCCGTCAGGTATGGCGCATCGGGCTGTCTTTCCGGCATGCCGACTTTCAAACTTGCCATGAAAAGGGTTGCGTATTGAAAGCAAAGTTTCGCTTCATCATTGCCGCCTGCGTGCTCGGGCTGCTCATGACTGGACCGTTCGCGCTGACGGCCCTGCTGCTTTTCGCAGATTCGAAGGATGCCGAGCGCGCCGCTTTCGCCGAGTTCCTCCTGCCGCGGCTGCCGCTGGGGGGGCTGATCACCTTCTTTGGTTTTGTCGCCGGCATGATCCTGTTGCGCGGCCTGTTCCAGCAGTACGTGCAGGGCCTCCTGCGCATGGCCGAGACCTTGCGCCTGATGCTGGGCGCCAACCGCAATTTCCGGGTAACGCCCGATGGGCCGCCGGAGGTCCGCGAACTGGCGCGTGCTGCCAACGACCTGGCGCAGCAGCGCGACGACCTGTTGACCGATGTGGATGCCCAGATCCGTCAGGCCAAGGCGACCGTCGAGGAGGAAAAGAACCGGCTCGCCGCGCTGATGTCGGAACTGGCCATGGGCGTCGTCGTCTGCAACCTCGACGGGCGCATCCTGCTCTACAACAGCCGAGCCCGGCTGCAGTTCAAGGCACTGGCCCAGGGGCCGACCTCGAGCAGCGGCGGCGCCCTGATCGGCCTCGGCCGTTCAATTTTCTCCATCCTCGAGCGCGGGCAGATCACCCATTCGCTGGAGAACATCCAGCAGCGGCTGCGCAAGGGCAGTGCCGCGCCGACCGCCAATTTCATTACGGCGACGCGCGGCGGGCAGTTGCTTAGGGCGCAGATGGCGCCTGTGCTGCGCACCGGCGCCACTGACCCAGCAACTGCCACTGTTCACAACCTCCCCCCCACCCCCCCTCCCGGGGAGGGGGGCGATAACGTTAGTGGCCAGGCTGCGCCTGCCCAAGCGAAAGACCTGGAAAGCGCACTCGGCGCCGAGCTTCAGGTCACCGGCTACGTTCTGACTATCGAAAACATCACGCGCAACTTTGAGCGCGAGGCGGAGCGGGACCAGGCGCTGCAGGCGCTGACCGACGGCAACCGGGCGGCGCTGGGCAACATCCGCGCGGCGGTGGAAACGCTGATCGACACGCCGGACATGGAGGCCGACTACCGCGAGCGCTTTACCCGCGTGATCGCCGACGAGGCCGCCGCGATGAGCCAGCGGCTCGACGCCACCATGAGCCGCTTCGCCGATTCGCTGAAGACGCGCTGGCCGCTGGAGGACGTGCTGGCCATCGACATCCTGGCCGCCGCCGCGCGCCGCATCGAGGACCGGCTGAAGCTGCCGATCAAGCACGAGGAGCAGGACGCCAGCCTCTGGATGCGGGTCGACAGCTTCTCGCTGATCCAGGCCATCACCTTCCTCGCCTCGCGCCTGCAGGACCACTATGCCATCCGCGAACTGCGTCTGCGCCTGGCGACCGAGGGCAAGATGGTTTTCGTCGACCTGATCTGGTCGGGCACGCCCGTCTCCTCGGAGACCCTCTACACCTGGGAGCTGGAGCCGATGACGGTTGGCGCCGAGACCAGCCCGCTCACCCTGCGCGACGTGATCGATCGCCACGGCGGCGAGATCTGGTACCAGCGCGACAAGGCCGCGCACCGTGCCTTCTTTCGCATGGTGCTGCCGGCGGCGACCACCCCGGACGCGCCGGCCAACGACCAGGTACAGCACCTGCACAGCGACAGCCGGCCCGAGTACTACGATTTCGACCTGTTCGCCGCGCGCGATGCCGCGGGTTCCGGCATCGACCTCGACCGCAAGCTCAGCGAGCTCACCTATTCCGTGTTCGACACCGAGACCACGGGACTGGAGCCGTCCAACGGCGACGAGATCATCCAGATGGGCGCCGTGCGCGTCGTGAACAACCGCCTGCTGCGCCAGGAAGTGTTCGACCAGCTGGTGGATCCGGGCATTCCGCTGAAGCCCGCGGGCATCCCGATCCACGGCATCACGGAGGACATGGTCCATGGCCAGCCGAAGATCGACGTGGTGCTGCCGGCCTTCCACGAGTTCTGCGCCGAAACCGTGCTGGTCGCGCACAACGCCGCGTTCGACATGCGCTTCTTCCAGTTGAAGGAGGAAAGCCTCGGCCTGCGCTTCACCCAGCCCGTGCTCGATACGCTGCTGCTGTCGGCGGTGATCCATCCCAATCAGGAGTCGCACCGGCTGGAAACCATCGCCGAGCGCCTCGGGATCAACGTCATCGGCCGCCACACGGCTCTCGGCGATGCCTTCGTCACCGGCGAGGTGTTCCTCAAGATGGTGCCTTTGCTGGCCGACATGGGCATCCTCACCCTGCGCCAGGCGCTGGACGCGGCGCAGCAGACCTATTTCGCCCGCATCAAATACTGAGAGGCTGTGAATAAATCTACTGCGCGTGCCGGATCGGGGATTGGGCGGTGCTCGCTATCCTCACATATAACAACATATGTTCCGGTAGCTGCGCTCCGGCCGCACCCCGCTGCGGCCCGCTCGCAACGATTTCTTCGCAGCCTCGAACCCGTGACGACCGGGGGCGGTCGCGTCCGCACCTCCCTTCCGTCCGATAAAGAAAACCCTCTACTCCAATCCGAATCCAAGGAACTTCAATGAATGCCGAATCCCGCGAGCCGCTGCTCGCATTCCTGCGCCAGCACGCGCCCTACAGGGACATGGGCGCCTTCGCGCTCGACGCGCTGGTGTCCAGCCTGGCGCCGGTCGAGGTCGCCGGCGGCCATTTCATCCTGACGCCGAGCGACATGCCGCCCGACTTGTTCATCATCGAATCGGGAAAAGTGCAGGCGCGCCTGGCCGGCGACGTTACGCTGACCGATCAGCCGCTCTACGACCTGCTGCCCGGGCAGAGCTTCCCGCTGGCGGCCGTGGCGGCGCGGCGTCCGGCGATCAACGTCTACAGCGCGGTGGACGACGTCAAGGTCTGGCGTCTGGCCAGCGCCGACTTTTCCGCGCTGCTGCTTTCCAGCTGCGAGTTCAACCGCTTCGTGCTCGACCATGTCGCCGGCCTGCTGCACGAGGCGCGCAACCAGATCGAGGTGCAGTTCGGCCAGCGCAATGCCGACCAGCAGACGCTCAACTCCCAGCTCACCGCCTTCCTGCGCTCCAACGTGGTTCGTGTCGCGCCGACGACGGCGATACGCGAAGCGATGGAAACCATGGTCAAGGCCAAGGTCGGGTCGGTGGTGGTGGCCGATGACGCGGGCAAGCCGGTCGGCATCTTCACCCAGAGCGACGCGCTGCGTCGCGTGGTGGTGCCCGGACATCCGGTTACCGCGCCCATTGCCGAAGTCATGACGGCGCCTCCGGCGACCATTTCCACCCATGCCACGGCCTACGATGCGATGCTGGCGATGGCCATGCAGCGCATCCGCCACCTGGTGATCGTCGATGCCGAGGAGCGGATCGCCGGCGTGGTCTCCGAGCGCGACCTGTTCGCGATGCAGCGCATTGGCCTGCGCAACGTGCGCAAGGTGATCGAGGGGGCCGCCGACATCGAGGCGTTGGCGCGGGCCGCCGGCGACGTGCGCCGCCTGTGCCTCAACATGCTGGGGCAGGGCGTCAATGCCGAAAAGCTGACGCAGTTCATTTCCGGCCTCAACGACAGCCTGACGCGGCGCGTGATCGAGATCTGCCTGGAGCGACACGACCTGCGCGACATCAACTGGGCCTGGTTGGCCTTCGGTTCCGAGGGGCGCGACGAGCAGACCTTCAGCACGGACCAAGACAATGGCATCATCTTCGCCTGCGTGTCCGATGCCGACCGCGAAGCCCTGCGCCTGCGCTTCCTCGATTTCGCGCGCGAAGTGAACGAGGGCCTGGCGCGCTGCGGGTTTCCCCTGTGCAAGGGCAACATCATGGCCAGCAATCCGCTCTGGTGCCTCAGCGCGGACGAATGGCAGGAGCGCTTCACACAGTGGATCCGAGTGCCCGAGCCCGAGGCGCTGCTCAACGCGACGATCTTCTTCGATTTCCGCACGCTCTACGGCGACGAGGCGCTGGCGCGCGAACTGCGCAGCTGGCTGCTGGACATGACCGCCGGCGCCAAGCTGTTCCTGCGCTTCATGGCCGAAAACGCCGTGAAGGCGGCGCCGCCGCTGGGCATGATCCGCGATTTCGTGTTCGACAACAACGCCGAATTTCCGCACACGCTCGACCTCAAGGCCTTCGGCGCGCGCCCCTTCGTCGATGCGGCGCGGATCATCGCGCTGTCCCACGGCATCCCGCACAGCAGCACCGTCGAACGCCTGCGTGCCGCGGATGAAAAGAATCTGCTCGGCAACGACGACATCGAAGCCATGATCGAGGGCTTCTTCTTCATCCAGCAACTGCGCCTGGCCAACCAGCGCGCCGGTACGCTGCCGGGGGCCGAGAACCGTGTCAATCCGGACAAGCTCAACGAGCTCGACCGCCAGGTCCTCAAGGAAGCCTTCAAGCAATCCAAGCGGCTGCAATCGCGGTTGCAACTGGAGTACCGCCTGTGACGCGGGAGCCTCTTGAAACCTGACGCCGCCGCGCCGGCGCGAGAGATGCGCCGGACATGACATCCCCGGCGCCGGTCTCGATCGCCCGGGTGCCCTTGCGCACCCCACTGCTGCGCGGCGCGCGGCGCCTGCGCATCGCGCTGGTCGGCCTTCCCGGCGGCGGCAAGACGACGCTGTTCGACGCGGTATCGAGCACGGCGCCGGCGCAGGGGGAACTGCGCGGCAGCCAGCGCAACTGGAGCGAGTGCAGCGTGCAGATCGGCCTCGACGAAGCCAGTGTCGTCGACCTGCCCAGCATCCATTCGCTGCGCCATCTCGAAGGCGACGACCTGTCGGCGCTCAAGTACCTGCTCTGGGGCGACCAGCGCCCAGCCGTCTCGATGCACGAGAAGGCGGGCCCGCCGGTGCCGTTCGCGCCACCTGACGTGATCGTGCAGGTGGTCGATGCCGGCAACCTGCAAAGCCACCTCGAACTGACCCTCGAACTGAGCCAGCTCGGGCGCCCCATGGTGTTGGCGGTCAACCGCATGGACGAGGCGCTGGAAAAGGGCCTCTACATCAACGTCAAGGCGCTCGGGCAGCTACTCGGCATGCCGGTGGTGCCGACCGTGGCGCTGATGGGGCAGGGCATTGCCGATCTGTTCCGGGCCGCCGCTGATGCGGCGCGCGACGACAGCTGTCCGCTGCCGCAGGCGCCCAGTGCCCACATCGCGAATCGCTTGCGGCCGCTCGATGTGGAACTCAACCGTCCGGGCCTGCACGAGGCGTTTCGCCTGCCGCAGGCATTCCTCCTGGCGCAGTTCGCCGGCGCCGACGGTTTCATCGAGGAGGAATTGAACCAGCATTTCCGGCAATTGCTGCCGATGCTGCGCCGCCTGCGCGACGAAGCCGGCGCCGGCCTGCCGCGACCGCTGGCCGAGGAACTGCACGCCGACTGCCATCATCGCGCCGCGACCCTGGTCGAGGCGGCCCTGCGCATCGGCTCGCCGGCCCATTCCCATGGCTGGCGCTACTGGCTCGACGAACTGTTCCTGCATCCGCAATGGGGCCTGATCGGCAGCGTGGCCGTGTTCGCCGCGGTGCTGTTCGTCGTCTTCGAGATCAGCGGCTGGATCGATTCGATGACCACGGTGAAGATCGCCGCCGCGTTCGCCGACTGGCAGCCGCAGTCGCTCGGGGGAGTGGTTGGCCGCGCCGTGCTCGACGGCCTGATCGGACTGGTCGGCATCGTGGTGCCCTACATGATTCCGCTGGTGATGCTGCTGGTCACGCTGGAGGAAGCCGGGCTGATGCAGCGCATCGCCTTCGTCGTCGACCGCGGCTTCCACCAGATCGGCCTCCACGGCGGCGTCGCCTTGCCTTTCCTGCTCGGCCTGGGCTGCAACGTGCCGGCCATTTCGGGCGCGGCCAGCGCGACCCGCGGCCGCGAACGGGTGATCGCCTCGGTGCTGATCAGCTTCGTGCCCTGTTCCGCGCGCTCGGCCATCATCCTCGCCATCGCCGGCAAGTACCTCGGCGTCGGCGGCGTGCTGGGCATCTTTGCCGTCTCCCTGGTGGTGATCGCCGTCATGGGGCGCCTGCTGTCGCGTGGACGCGGCGCACCCGGTCCCGGACGCCTGCAGGAAATCCCGCCCTATGCGCTGCCGACCTGGCGCAAGCTGCTGGGAGAGACGCGGGAACGCACCGGCGACATCCTGACCATCGTCACGCCCCTGCTGGTCGGCGGCAGCGTATTGCTGGCGCTGCTCTCCCACATCGGCGCCGACGACGTGGTGAACACGCTGCTGACGCCGGTCACGGCCTGGTGGCTGGGCCTGCCGGTGGTGCTCGGCGTGCCGCTGCTGTTCGGCGTGTTGCGCAAGGAACTGTCGCTGCTGATGATCTACCAGGCGCTGGGCACGCAGGAGATCGGCAGCCGGCTCGATGCCGTGCAGATGATCGTTCTGCTGCTGTTCATCAGCTTCTACGTGCCCTGCGTATCGACCTTCGCCGTGATGCTGAAGACCATAGGACGGCGCGATGCGCTGATGTCGGTGGCGATTTCGGTCGGCGTGGCCCTGCTGGTGGCGGGCGCGGTGAGGCTGGGCGGCGTAGGCTGGCGCCTGTTCGGCGCCTGAACCGCGCTGCGGACAAGGCGCGGAATTCGGTTTAAATTTGACGGAAGGGAGTCGTGACCATCATGCAGGCATTCGATCTGGACCAGGCACTGACCATGCACCGGTCCTGGAAAATGAAGTTCCAGCTGGCGCTGGGAAGCGTGCACAACAGGGATTTCGATACGCATGGCATTGGCGACGCCTCCGCCTGCGGCCTCGGCCAGTGGCTGGCGGCCAATGCCGGCGAGCTTGAGCGCTTTCCCGAGGTACGCGAGTTGCTGCCGGTGCACGTCGAGTTTCATCGCCAGTCGCAGGCCATCGCCGACGAGATACGCGGCGGCCACATTCTCCACATGGAAGACCCGGCCATCGTCGCCTACCTGGAGCTTTCCGGCCGTATCGAGGCCATGCTGAAGCGGCTCGACGCCGACCTGCGGCAGGGTGCTTAGGCAGCGTGCATTGCCGCGCCGCAGCTAAACTATTCCATTGACCCGCATTGCTCCTCCAACCAACGACAAGGACCTGACATGAACCCACAGAACGGATACGACATCGAAGACATCTCCGTCGGCATGAGTGCGGAGACCGCCAAGACCATCACCGAGGCCGACATCCTGTTGTTCTCGGCCGTATCGACCGACACCAATGCCGTGCACCTCGACGAGGAGTTCGGCAAGACCACCATGTTCGGCGGCCGCATCGCCCACGGCATGCTGTCGGCCAGCCTGATCTCGGCCGTGCTCGGCACGCGCCTGCCCGGCCCCGGGGTGATCTACATGAGCCAGTCGCTGCGCTTCAAGGCGCCGGTGCGCATCGGCGAGACCGTGCGTGCCAAGGTCACGGTCAAGGAAGTCATCGCCGAGAAATCGCGCGTGGTGCTCGATACCGTCTGCACCGTCGGCGGCAAGGTGGTGATCGACGGCGAGGCGATGGTCATGACCACCTCGCGCGCCAAGCGCGAAGCCGCAGCCAAGTAGGCGTGGCGCCTGATTTTCCGGGCGCCGATCCGGCGCCGGTCGATGCCGTCATGGCCGGCCGCCATTGCGTGCGTGCATTCCTGCCGCGCGAGGTGCCGCGCCAGGTGGTCGAGGACATCCTCGCCGTGGCGCGCCGGGCGCCGTCGGGCACCAACCTTCAGCCCTGGCGCGTACATGTCCTGACCGGCGCGACGCGAAGCCGACTGGTCGATGCCGTGTGCGCCGCCTACGACGCCGAGGCGCCCGGCCACACGGCCGAGTACGACTACTACCCCGCCGAATTCTTCGAGCCTTACCTGGCGCGGCGGCGCAAGATCGGCTGGGGGCTCTACGGCCTGCTCGGCATCGCCAAGGGTGACACCGCGAGAATGCGCGTGCAGATGCGGCGCAACTACCAGTTCTTCGACGCCCCGGTGGGCCTCATCTTCAGCATCGACCGGCGCATGGGCCGCGGCGGCTGGCTCGACTACGGCATGTTCCTGCAGAATGTGATGCTCGCCGCGCGCGCCCGCGGCCTCGACACCTGTCCGCAGGTGGCCTGGCTCGACTACCACCGCATCATCGCCGAGGTGCTCGGCTTCGGCGCGCAGGAAATGCTGGTGTGCGGCATGTGCCTCGGCTACGCCGATCCTGACGCGATCGAGAACACCCTGGCCACCGAGCGTGCCGCGCTGGAGGAGTTCGTCGCCTTCCATGAGTGATGCCGACGAGGGTGGGCGCCAGCGCCTCGACAAATGGCTCTGGGCGGCGCGCTTCTACAAGACGCGCAGCCTCGCCGCCGACGCCATCGCCGGGGGCAAGGTGCGCTGGAACGCACAGACCGTGAAGCCGGCGCGCGAGGTCCGGCCGGGCGACGAACTGGAAATCTCCGCCGGCGAGTTGCGCTGGACGGTGATCGTGCGCGGACTCAACCACCAGCGCCGGCCGGCGCCCGAGGCGCGCCTGCTCTACGAGGAAACCCTTGAGAGCGCCGCACGCCGGCAGCGCCTGGAGGAAATCCGCCGCCTGGCGCCCATGCCCGGGGCGGGCCTCAGGGGCCGGCCGACCAAAAAGGCGGGGCGCCTGATACGCGGGTTCAACGAATGATGGCCATGGCTCACCTGGCGAGCCTGCGGCGGGTGATACTCTTCAGACCATGGAAATGAGCATTGCACTTCTGGCTGGCCTGCTGCTCGGCGGCGGGCTGGTCGCCTTCGTCTTCACCGCGCGGCTGCGCGAGGCGCGCGCGGCGCTGGCGCAGCGTGAAGCCGAGCTTGCCGCGCTGCGCGACAAAGAGTCGGCGCTGGCGATACGGTGCGCCACGCTGCAAAGCGAACTCGAAGGCGAGCGCGCCCTGTTCGCCGAGCGCCAGGCCACGCTCGAAGCCGCCCGCGCCAGCTTCGCCGACGCCTTCAAGGCCATCTCCGCCGACGCGCTGGCAAAGAACAACCAGAGCTTCCTCGAACTGGCCCGCGCCACGCTGGAAGCGCAGCAGGCGGCGGCGCTGGCCGCGGCGCGCGGCGACCTCGACAAGCGCCAGGTGGCGATCGGCGAGCTGGTCGCCCCGGTCAAGACCTCGCTGGAGAAGTTCGAGCAGCAGATCGTCGGCCTGGAAAAGGCCCGCGTCGACGCCTATGCCACGCTCTCCGAGCAGGTGCGCGCGCTGGCCGGCGGGCAGGAGCAGCTGCGCCATGAGACCGGCAACCTGGTCAAGGCCCTGCGCGCGCCGCAGACGCGCGGGCGCTGGGGCGAACTGCAACTCAAGCGCGTGGTCGAGATGGCCGGCATGCTCGACCACTGCGATTTCTACGAACAGGAAAGCACTACCACCGAGGAGGGCCGCCTGCGTCCCGACATGGTGGTCAGGCTGCCCGGCGGCAAGAACATCGTGGTCGATGCCAAGGCCCCGCTCGCCGCCTACCTCGACGCGCTCGAAGCCACCGACGAGGAGGCCAAGAAGCGCAAGCTCGCCGACCACGCTCGGCAGGTGCGCGACCACCTGAAGAAGCTCGGCCAGAAATCCTACTGGGAGCAGTTCCAGCCCTCGCCGGATTTCGTGGTCCTGTTCCTGCCCGGCGAGATGTTCTACTCGGCCGCGCTGGAGGCCGACCCGTCACTGATCGAAGCCGGCGTCGATGCGCGCGTGATCCTCGCCACGCCGACCACGCTGATCGCGCTGCTGCGCGCCGTGGCCTACGGCTGGACGCAGCAGGCGCTGACCGAGAACGCCGAGCGCATAAGCCAGCTCGGCCGCGAACTCTACGAGCGCATCGCCACCGTCACCGAGCACTGGGGCCGCGTCGGCAAGAACCTCGGCGAGGCGGTCGGCGCCTACAACAAGTCGGTCGCCTCGATGGAAACCCGCGTGCTGGTTTCCGCGCGCAAGTTCCGCGACCTCAAGGCGGCCGGCGAGGACAAGGAAATCGGCGACCTGAACCCGGTCGAAGCGCTGCCGCGCGAAGTGCAGGCGCCGGAATTGCTGGCCGGGGGCGACAGGCTCACGCCATGAGCCTTGACGTCGGCAGACTGTGCTCCATTCCCAAGGAGGCAGTCTCATGTACACCGATCCGATCTTCGTCCAGCAGCCCACCCATCCGACCACTCCGGCCGATCGCGCCGACCTTGCGGTCTTCGTCATCACCACCACGCTGTGCGCGCTCGGTGCGCTGATGCTGCCGCTGGCCGGATGATTCCATAGTGATCCGCCCCGACCTTCCCGTCGTGAGCCTTGCCGACCTGCCCGGCGGGCCGGATCCGGTGGTGTTGTGCGCCACGGCGCGGCTCGCGGTCGACCTGCGGCGCGCGCACGGCGAGCTGCAGCAGGCGCGTGGTGAAGTGACTTGGCGCGCGCTGCAATGTTCGACCCCGATGCAATGGCTCGACATGCTGGTTTCGCGCGCGCTGCTCTCCGGAGAAGTGCCGCCTGATGCGGCGGCCGGCGGCTTCCTCGGCCGGGCGCAGGAACGCAACCTGTGGGAGCAGGCCATCGCCATCGACGCCGGCGCTGCCGCCGAACTCTTCGACCGCGAGGGCATGGCGCTGGCGGCGATGGAGGCGGCAAGCCTGCAGCGCAGCTGGCGCATCGAGGTGCCGGAGGCCCTGCACACCAGCGAGTACGAGGCCTTCCTGCGCTGGGGCGAGGCCTTCGCCGCGTCCTGTCGCGACGGCGGCTGGCGCGGCCGGGACGAGGTCCTCGCCTGGCGCGTGGCCTGCATCGAGCGTGGGCTGGGCGGCCTGCCGGCGCGCATCGGGCTGGCCGGTTTCGTCATGCCCGATCCGCTGGTCTCGCGCCTGCTGCTGGTGCTGGAAGGCTGCGGCGTCGAACTGGTGCGCGTCGATTTCAGCCATGCAGCGGCGGGGGCGGCGCGCGGCGTCGAATGCCCCGACGCCGAGGCCGAATGCCTTGCCGCGGCGTCCTGGGCCCGGGCGCGCCTGGCGGCGGCGGGCGCGCGGGCGCCGCGCCTGCGCATCGCGGCGGCCGACCTGCCGGCGCGCCGGCATCTGCTCGAGGCCGCGCTGGCTTCCGTCCTGCAGGGCGATGCGGTCGGCGCCGGCTGGGCGGCGCAGGAAAGCGACTACGCCTTCGTCGCCGGCACGCCACTGGCGGCGCAGCCGCTGGTCGCCACGGCGCTGGGCCTGCTGCAGATCTACGCCGGTCCGCGGCGCATCGCCCAGGCGGAGTTCGGCGCCTTGCTCTGCGCGCCGGGCTGGTCGGCGGATATCGACGAGGCCGATGCCCGCGCGCGCATCGAAGCCGGCCTGCGCGAACTGCTGCCGCCCGAGGCCGGACTCGAACGCTACCGCCTCGCCATCGGGCGCCTGCTGGCCGGCGAGCGGGGCTTGCAGGCTCCGTACCTGGCGGCACAGCTCGATGCGCTGCAGGACGCTGCGCGCGCGGCGACGCGGCGCCAGCCCGCATCGGCCTGGGCCGCCAGCTTCGCGACCGTGCTCGATGCGCTCGGCTGGCCCGGCCAGCGCCCACTGCTGGCGGCGGAAGCGGCGGCGGTCGACGCCTTGCGCGAACTGATCGCGAACCTCCAGTCGCTCGATGCCGTCCTCGGCCGCATCGACCGCGCCGAGGCGCTGCGCCAGTTGCGCCGGCAGTGCCGCGACACCACATTCCACGCCCCGCGCCGCAATGCGCCGCGCGTCGAGGTGTGCGGGCTGGATGACGCGCTGGCCGGCGCGGTGGACGGCCTCTGGGTGATGGGCGTGAACGAAGGCGAATGGCCGCCGGCGCCGCGCCCCAATCCGCTGCTGCCGGCCGACCTGCAGCGCCGCGCCGGGATTCCCGCCGCGCGCGCCGACAGCCTCGCCGCCGCCGCGCGCGAGCAGCAGGCGCTGTGGTGCGCCAGCGCTGCCGAGGTGGTGTTCTCCTGGGCGCGTCAGCAGGGCGAGCGGGCTTTGCGCCCCAGCCCCTTGCTGGCGGGCATTGCGGTCGAAGTCATGGAAGCGCTCGAAGTCGGAGACGGTGAGCGCATCCCGGCCGCAGCCATTGAGCGCTTGATCGATGCCCGTGCCCCCGTCGTCGCTCCCGGCGAATCGGTGCGCGGCGGCACCGGCCTGCTGGCGGCGCAGGCGACTTGTCCGGCCTGGGCTTTTCACCAATACCGGCTCGGCGCCGCCGTGTTGCCGGCGCCGACTTTCGGGCTCGACGCCATGGCGCGTGGCTCGCTGCTGCACGCGGCGCTAGAAGCCTTCTGGCGCGGGCGCGGGCTGGCCGAACTGCGGGCCATGGAAGGCCATGCACGCGAGGCCGAGATCACCCGCGTCGTGGCCGTGGCGCTGGATGAATACGACCGCGAGGCCGTCGCGCCGCTGGCGCCGCGCCTGCGCGGGCTCGAAGCGCAGCGCCTGGCCGAGCTGCTGGCGACCTGGCTGGAGGTCGAGGCGACGCGCGGCGAGTTTCGCGTGCTGTCCTGCGAGGAAAGCCAGCGGCTGGACATCGAGGGCCTCGCTATCCGCGTCGTGGTCGACCGCGTGGACCAGCTCGGCGACGGGCGGCTGGCGATCATCGACTACAAGAGCGGCCGTTCGGACCGCAGCAAGACCTGGGCCGACGCGCGCATCACCGAGCCGCAGTTGCCGATCTACGCCGCGCTGGCCTTTCCCGACCGCGCCGTGGCCGCCGTCGCGCTGGCGCGCGTCACGCGCGAGGACCCGGCCTTCCTCGGCGTTGCCGAGGAAGCCGGTTTGCTGCCCGGTGTTGACGCGCTTGACGGTCAGCGTCGCCGTTACGCCAGCGCCGACTTTCCCGACTGGCCGGCGCTGCGCGCCTGCTGGGCCGAGCGCATTCGCGAGATCGCGCGCGAGGTCAAGGACGGCATTGCCGCCGTGGTGTTCGAGGACGAAAAGGCCCTTCAATATTGCGAAGTCAAGCCGCTGTTGCGCCTTGCAGAACGCAAGCTGCAGCTGGACGAGGAGCGCGGATGACCAGCGATCTGCTTTCCGAAGACGACGCCAGCCGCCGCCGCGCGCTGGAGCTGGAATCCTTCATCGTCGAGGCGCCGGCCGGCGCCGGCAAGACCGAGTTGCTGACGCAGCGCTACCTGCGCCTGCTGGCGATCGCGGAGGAACCCGAGGAAATCGTCGCCATCACCTTCACCAACAAGGCGGCGGGCGAGATGCGGCAGCGCATCGCGGAGAGCCTCGAGCGAGCGCGCGGCGGGGTGTTGCCGGAGGCCCCGCACAAGCGCATCACCTTCGAACTGGCGCGCGCCGCCCTGCAGCGCTCGGCCGAGCGCGAATGGCATATCGAGGCGCAGCCGGGGCGCCTGCGCCTGACCACCATCGACGCGCTGTGCGCCGGGCTGGCGCGGCAGATGCCGCTGCTGTCGCGCTTCGGCGCGCAGCCGGCGACGGTGGATGACGCCGGGCGGCACTACCGCGAGGCGGCGCGGCGCGCGCTGGACCACCTCGAAGACGAGGCCGACGCAGCGGGTGAATCGGGCCATGCCGCGGCCGTCGGCGCCGCGCTGGCCTGGATGGACAACGACGCGGCGCGGCTGATCGAACTGCTGGCCGCGATGCTGGCCAGGCGCGAACAGTGGCGCGCGATCGCGGACCTGGACGATCCGGAATCGGCGATCGGCGAGGCGCTGGAGGAAATGCTGCGCGAGGAAATGCAGCAGGTCGCGGCGACCCTCGACGTCCGCTGGCAGGCGCCGTGGATGCCGCTGGCGCGCTTCGCCGCCGCGCAGGGCGCGCAGGCGGATACCCCGCTGGCCGACTGGACTGCGCCGCTGCCGCCCGGAGTCGAGGCGTTGCCGCGCTGGCGCGCGCTGGCCGCCTTCCTGCTGACGCAGGACGACACGGTGCGCAAGACCGTGACGGTGAAGAACGGCTTTCCGCCCGGCAAGGAATTCAAGGCGCAGAAGGACGCCATGCTGGCCGCGCTGGCGACGCTGGACGCGGCCCAGGTTGCTGCACTGGTGCGCCTGCGCCAATTGCCGGTGGCGGACCACAATGATGACACCATCGTGCGCGCCCTGGCACGGCTGATGAAGCTCGCCGCCGCCGAGCTGTGGCTGGTGTTCCGCGAGGCCGGCGAAGTCGATTTCGGCGAACTCGCGGCGCGCGCCAGCGCCGCCCTGGGCGACGAGATGGACCCGACCGAGCTCGGGCTGCGCCTCGACTGGCGCATCCGCCACCTGCTGGTCGACGAGTTCCAGGACACCAGCCCGACGCAGGTCGAACTGCTCGAACGCCTCACCGCCGGTTGGAGCGGTGGCAACGGCGAAGGCGACGGCCGCACGTTGTTCTGCGTCGGCGATCCGATGCAGTCGATCTACCGCTTCCGCAAGGCCGAGGTCGGCCTATTCCTGCGCGCCAAGTCGCATGGCATCGGTGGCCTGCGCCTGATCCCGCTGCGCCTGTCGCGCAACAACCGCGCCTGCGCGCCGGTGGTGGACTGGATCAACGCCGGCTTCCCGGCGCTGTTCCCGGCCCGCGACGAAGCCCTGCGCGGCGAGATCGCCTACCGGCCCTTCGTCGCCACGCGCGACGACCTGCCCGGCTCGGGCGTGGCCGTCCATGCGCTGCTGGCCGACAAGGGCGACAGCGCGGCGGCGGCACGCCTCGAAGCGCAGCAGGTGGTGGCGGTGATCGAGGCCGAATGGCGCGCCGACCCGCAGCGCCGCATCGCCGTCCTGGTGCGCGCGCGCGACCACCTCGCGGCGCTGGTGGCGGCCATCCGCCGCCATCCGGCGGGCTGGCGTCACACGGCAGTCGAGATCGAAGCGCTGGCTGGGCGCCAGGGCGTGCAGGACCTGATATCGCTGACGCGCGCGCTGCACCACCGCGGCGACCGCCTGCACTGGCTGGCGATCCTGCGCGCGCCCTGGTGCGGGCTGCGGCTTGCCGACCTGCACGCGCTGGCAGCCGACGACCACGACGCGACGATCTGGTCGCTGCTCGCCGACGACGAACGACTCGAGCGCCTTTCCGCCGACGGCCGGCAGCGCGCGCTGCACCTGCGCGAGGTGATGGCCGAGGCGCTGGCAGGGCAGGGCCGGGCTTCGCGCCGGCGCTGGGTGGAGGACGCCTGGAAGAAGCTAGGCGGCCCGGCCTGCCTGGTCGATGGCGCCGGCCGTGCCGACGATGCCGCACTGTCGGACACGCGGGCCTTCTTCAAGCGCCTCGACGAACTCGACGCGGCGGGGCGCTTCGCGCTCGACAGCCTCGAAGACGACATGGCGCGGCTCTACGCCGCGCCCGACGCGCAGGCCGACGGCCGCCTGCAACTGATGACCATCCACAAGGCCAAGGGGCTGGAATTCGATACCGTGATCCTGCCCGGCCTGCATCGCCCGCCGCGCGGGTCCGACGCGCCGCTGCTGGCCTGGGACAGCTTTCCGCTGGAAAAAGGCGAGCGCCTCGTGGTCGCTCCGGTCAACCGGCGGCGGCGCATCAAGGGCGAGCCGACGGTGCATGATTTCCTGCAGGGCATGGAACGCGAACGCGCCGGCAACGAGGCGACGCGCGTGCTTTATGTCGCCGTCACGCGCGCCGTGCGCCGCCTGCACCTGGTGGCGGTGGCCACGCGCAAGGACGATGGCACGCTCGCCGCGCCGCCGGCCGACTCGCTGCTGGCGCGACTGTGGCCGCTGGTTGAGGCCGAGTTCGCAGAGGCTGCGGTTGCCGTGGCACCGGCGCCGACCCTTGAGGATGACGATGACGCGGCGCATTTCGTGCCGCAACTGCAGCGCCTGGTGTCGCCCGCGATTCCCGACGCCTGGCGCGCGCCGCCGGCGCCCACGGTGGCGCCGCGCATGGAAACCCTCGACGCGCTGGCCGCCGACATCGGCACGCTGCTGCACGCGCTGCTGGAACTCGTCGCCGGTGCGCCCGGGGATTGGCCGCTCGCCGCGATCCCGGCGCGCCAGGCAGGCTTCGAGCGCTGGCTGGGCGCGCGCGGCTGGCCGGCGGCCGAAGCGCGCCGTGGCGCCGAGCGCGCCGCGCATTTGCTCGCGACCACGCTGGAAAGCCCGGACGGCCAGTGGGTGCTGCGCCCGCGTGGCGACTCCGGCGCGGAGCTGGCCATCGCAAGAGTCGGCGCTGACGGTACGGCGCAAACCCGCGTCGTCGACCGCAGTTTCGTCGAGGACGGGCGGCGCTGGATCGTCGATTACAAGACCGCCGACCTCGGGCCGCAGGCCGATGCCGGGCGGCTGGCCGCCCATGCCGAACGCTATCGCGCCCAGCTCGAATCCTATGCCCGCCTGTTCGCCGGCGAGGCGCTGCCACGGCGGCTGGCGGTGTTCTACGCGGCGCATGGCAAGCTCATCAGTCTGGAATAGAATCTGGCATCCAACGCAGCCAATTTGGGGAAAGACATGGCCGACAAAAAATACCGCCTGGTGACGCGCAGCGATTTCGACGGACTGGCCTGCGCCGTCCTGCTCAACGAGCTGGACATGATCGACGAGATCAAGTTCGTCCATCCCAAGGACATGCAGGACGGCAAGGTCGAAATCAACGAGCGCGACATCACCACCAACCTGCCCTACGTGCCGGGCGTGTATCTCGCTTTCGACCACCACCTTTCGGAAACCTTCCGCAACCCCGGCGAGCGCCCCAACCACATCATCTATCCCGATGCGCCTTCGGCGGCGCGCGTGGTCTACGAGCACTTCGGCGGCAAGAGCCGCTTCCCGGTCGCGCTCAACGCCATGATGGTCGCGGTGGACAAGAGCGATTCGGCCAATTTCACGCGCCAGGAAATCCTCGACCCGAAGGACTGGGTGCTGCTCAACTACCTGATGGATTCGCGCACCGGCTTGGGCCGTTTCCGCGAGTTCCGCGTCAGCAACTACCAGCTGATGATGGACCTGATCGCCTACTGCCGCACCCACGGCATCGACGACATCCTCGGCTTGCCCGACGTCAAGGAGCGGGTCGACCTCTATTTCGAGCACCAGGCCAACGCCAAGGAACAGATCCGCCGTTGCACCAAGGTCCATGGCAACCTCGCCGTGCTCGACCTGCGCCGCGAGCCGATCATCTTCGCGGTCAACCGCTTCATGATCTACGCGCTGTACCCCGAAGTGAACATCTCGATCCACGTCATGTGGGGCGTGCAGAAGCAGAACACCGTGTTCGCCACCGGCAAGTCCATCCTCAACCGCACCTCGAACACCAACATTGGCGAATTGATGCTGTTCTACGGCGGCGGCGGCCACGAAAGCGCCGGCACCTGCCAGATCGCCAACGAGAAGGCGGAGACGGTGCTGCAAGAGCTGATCACCACCATCAACGCCGACGGCTGAAACCTTGTGATAAATCTACTGCGCGAGCCGGATCGGGGATTGGGCGGCTCAGTTGGCAACCCCGGCTATCCTCGCGTATAAGTACATACGCTCCGGCCGCACCCCGCTGCGGTGCCGCGGCGACGCCCCGCAGGAAGTCCCCTTGGGGGACGATTTCTTCACAAGGTTCGCGCTAGCCGAGACTGCCGTATAGGCCGGGACGCAATATCCGCAATGGCCCTGCTCGAAATTCGCAACGTAACCCGCCGCTTCGGCGCGCTCGAGGCGGTGAAGGATGTTTCGCTGGCGATCGAGGCGGGGGAGTTCTTTACCCTGCTGGGGCCGTCGGGCTGCGGCAAGACCACCATCCTGCGCATGATCGCCGGCTTCGACGCGCCGGACGAGGGCGACATACTGCTCGACGGCGTGTCGCTGTCCGGGGTGCCGCCGGAGCGGCGGCCGCTGCACACGGTGTTCCAGAGCTACGCGCTGTTCCCGCACATGACGGTGGCCGGCAACATTGCCTTTCCGCTGGAAATGGCCAAAGAATCGGCGCCGGCGATACGGCGTCGCGTCGCCGAAACCCTGGCGCTGGTGCACCTCGAAGACAAGGCCGCGAGCTTTCCGCACGAACTCTCCGGCGGCCAGAAGCAGCGCGTGGCGCTGGCGCGCGGGCTGGTAAACAAGCCGCGCCTGCTGCTGCTGGACGAGCCGCTGGGCGCGCTCGACGCCAAGCTGCGGGTCGAGATGCAGATCGAGCTGATCGCCCTGCAGCGCGAGGTCGGCATCACCTTCGTCTTCGTCACGCACTCGCAGCAGGAAGCGCTGGCGCTGTCGCACCGCATCGCCGTGATGAAGGACGGCCGCGTCGAGCAGCTCGACGAACCGGACAAGCTCTACACCCAGCCGGCCAACCGCTTCGTCGCCGACTTCATCGGCAAGATCAACCTGATCGAGGTCGAAGTCACGGCCTCGAGCAAGGTCCTGCTCGGCCTCCACGCGCCGGGCCTGGGCGAGATCGCGGCGGCCGACCCGCGGCCCATCGCGGTGGGCGAGCGCGGCCTGTTCGCGCTGCGCCCGGAACTGATCCGCGTGCACGGCCACAAGGAATCCGCCGACCTCAAGAACCGCTTCGAAGGCCGCGTGCGCGAACTGCTGTATCTCGGCGACGTCACGCTGTACAAGGTCGAGCTGGCCAACGGCGTGCTGGTCGAGGCGCTGATGCCCAACGCCGCGCCCGGCCGCGCCAAGTTCCACGAGGCCGGCGATGCGGTGTGGATCTGCTGGCGCCACGACGCGGGAGTCTTCCTCCGTGGCTGAGACCCGCAGCCAGCCGGCAGGCATCACCAAATGGGTGGTGACGCTGCCGCCCGGCCTGTTCCTGGTCGCCTTCTTCCTGCTGCCGGCGCTGATCGTGGTGCTGGCCGGCTTTCGCGAAACCGGCGAGTTCGGCGGCCTGGCGCCGCTCGAATCGCTGTCCGGGCTGACGCTGGACGCCTACCGCTTCCTGCTGGGCGACGTCATCTACCTGGAAATCTTCGCGCGCTCCTTCTTCGTCGCAGGGCTCACCACGCTGATCTGCATCCTGCTCGCCTATCCGCTGGCCTGGCTGATCGCGCAGAGCCCGAAGAAGCGCCGCGACCTGCTGGTGCTGCTGGTGATCCTGCCCTTCGCCAGCAATTTCCTGGTGCGCATCTATGCCTGGATCATGATCCTCGGCCCGGCCGGGCTGCTCTACACGCCCTTCGCCGTGATCGTCGGGCTGGTCTATACGCACCTGCCCTTCATGCTGCTGCCGCTCTACACCAACCTCGAAAAGCACGACCCTGCGCTGCTCGAAGCGGCGCAGGACCTCGGCGCCTCGGCCTGGACCCGTTTCTGGCGCGTCACCTTCCCGCTGTCGCTGCCCGGCATCTTTTCCGGCTCGGCGCTGGTCTTCATCCCGGTGCTGGGCATGTTCGCCGTGCCCGAACTGCTGGGCGGCACCGGCGACATCCTGATCGGCAACCTGATCAAGGAACAGTTCCTCGACAACCGCGACTGGCCGCTGGGCTCGGCGCTGTCGATCCTGCTGACGGCCTGCGTGCTGGCGCTTGCCGGGCTGGCGGCCTGGGCGGCGCGGCGGGGGTTGCACGGCACGGAGGCCGTGTCGTGAACGCCCTGCCGCCGGGCAGCCCCAAGGCGGGGCCAGCCATGACCCCGGAGCCGCGCCGCGGCGAACCCGCGTCACCCCCTTCCGTGGGAAGGGGGCCGGGGGGAAGGTCGTCAAATTTCTGGTTGTGGGCCGCCTCGCTGCTCGTCTACGCCTTCCTCTACATCCCGCTGGCGGTGGTGGTGATCTTCTCCTTCAACGATTCCACGCTCAATGCCGAATGGGTTGGCTTCACCACGCGCTGGTACGGCAAGCTGATGCACGACGACGACATGCTGCGCGCCGCCGCCAACTCGCTGCTGATCGCGCTGGTCTCCGCATCGATGGCGACGCTGCTGGGCGCCATGGCCGGGCTCGCCATGCACCGCTACCGGCCGCGCTGGCTGCCCTTTCTGGTGCTGACCCCGGTGGCGATGCCGGAGATCCTGCTCGGCGTCTCGCTGCTGCTGTTCTTCCGCCAGGTGCTCGACCTGTCGCTCGGGCTGCTTTCGATCCTGGTCGCCCACATCACCTTCAGCATCGGCTTCGTCGCCGTCATCGTGCGCGCGCGCCTGGCCGGCATGGACGAAAGCATCTTCGAGGCGGCGCGCGACCTCGGCGCCACGCCCTGGGCCACCTTCCGCCGCATCACCCTGCCGCTGATCCTGCCGGCGCTGCTGGCCGGCTTCCTGATGGCCTTCACGCTGTCCATCGACGACTTCGTCATCACCTTCTTCGTCGCCGGCGTCGGCGTGAACACCCTGCCGCTGCAGATCTACTCCATGATCAAGGTGGCCGTGACGCCCGAGGTCAACGCCGTGTCGACGCTGCTGATGGCGCTGACCCTGACGCTGATCCTGGCCGCCAGCCGCTTCGCGCCCGACCTGCTGAAAGCGCGGCGCTGACGATCCGCCGGAGTAGAATCGAAGCCATGGAACGTGTCATATCCCGCCATCCCCTGAAGCAGGCGCCGCGCGACACCGAATATTGGTTGTCGCGCCCCGTTTTCGAGCGCCTGGATGCCGTGGAACAACTTCGCCTCGCATGGCTGGAATCACATCCCGATGCTGTCCAGGGACTTCAAAGAGTTTGTCGCGTCCTTAAACGCCAACGGGGTTGATTACCTGGTGGTCGGTGGCTACGCCATGGCCATGCACGGCCGGCCGCGCCATACGGGCGATCTCGATGTCTGGATCGAACCGGGCAGCGCCAACGCGAGCCGGCTGATGCGCGCGCTCGATGATTTCGGTTTCGGCGGGCTCGGACTCGCGGTGGACGACTTCACCACGCCGGACCGGGTGGTTCAGCTCGGCTATCCACCGTTCCGCATCGACCTGCTGACCTCGATCGATGGCGTCGATTTTGCGGCGGCCTGGGCTCGGCGGGAACAGGTGGAACACGACGGCCTGCGGATCAATTTCATCGGCCTCGAAGACCTCAAGGCGAACAAGCGCGCAAGCGGACGCCCACGCGACATCGACGATCTCGATAACCTTCCCTGAATGTGTTCATTTGCCGAACCTGACATGGATTGGGGCCGACGCTTGTCGGGGTTGGCTGCCGTCCTGGGTTTCTGCCTGGCCACCACGGCCGCCGCGCAGAGCCCGCCGTCCGGCCGCTACCGCTGCTACCAGCCGCCGGCTTACAGCGTGATGGCCTGGTTCGACCTCGATCGCGGCCGCATCTCGGTGCATGGCGACACGCCGCAGGCGGTCAAGGTCGACGCCGCCACGGGCCGCATCGAGTTGCCGCCGGACGCGCTGCCGCCCTGGCGCCACGGCCTGCATTTCGCGCCGGGGGCGAAGGAGGGCGATGCCGAACGCGTCACCATCGTGCTCGCCAGCCGCGCCGAACACCGCCCCGGCCATGCCTCCTGGGCGCGGCTGCCGCGCTGCTACCTGACCACGCATTGAGGGCGCGATGTTCCGCGCGCCGCCACGCCTCACCTGCCTGCTGCCGCTGCTGGCCGCGCTGCTGGCGATCGCGCCGGCGCGAGCCGCCGACGTGCTCTACCTCTACAACTGGAACAACTACATTTCCGAGGAAACGGTGCGGCGCTTCGAGGCGCACTGCAACTGCCGGCTCAAGCAGGACTACTACTCCGACAACGAGGAAATGCTGGCCAAGCTCGAAGCCGGCGCCGTCGGCTACGACATCCTGGTGCCCACCGGCAACGCCGTCGAATCGCTGGTGCGCCGCCGCGCCCTGCGCCCCATCGAGCGGGCGCGGCTGCCCAACCTGAAGAACCTCAAGCCGGAATTCCTCGACGCCTGGTACGACCCCGGCAACCGCCATTCCGTGCCCTATGCCACCTCGGTGACGCTGCTCGGCTTCAATGCCGACAAGATGCAGGAGCTGGGCCTGCCCACCGACAGCTGGGCGCTGATCTTCGAGCCGAAGTACCTGGAACGGATCAGGGGCCGCGTCACCGTGCTCAACAGCCAGCGCGAGCTGATGGCCGCCGCCATGCGCTACCTCGGCCATTCCGTGCAGGAGCGCGACCAGGCGCGCTGGGACGAGGCCAAGCGCCTGATCTTGCGCGCCAAGCCCTACTGGGCGGCGTTTTCCAACAGCACCTACATCAAGGACCTGGCCATCGGCACCGTCTGGGTCGCCCACGGCTACAGCAACGACATGTTCCGCGCGCAGCAGGACGCGCTGGCCGCGAAGCGCCCCTTCATCATCGGCTTCGCCACGCCGAAGGAGGGCGCGGTGCTGGCCGTAGACAGCTTCGTCCTGCACCAATCCGGGCGCCGGCCCGACCTCGCCCACGCCTTCATCGACTTCATGCTCGACGGCAAGAACGCCGCCGACGTTTCCAACCTGATCGGCGCCGGCAATCCCAATGCCGCCGCCATGGCCCACATCCTGCCCGGGATCGCCGCCAACCCCGGCATCTTCCCGCCGGCGCAGGACCTGGCGCGCCTGGAAATGCTGCGCGACTTCGACCCGAAACTGCGCCGCGCGCTGTCGCGCATGTGGACCGAGATCAAGGTGCGCTGAAGCCGTCGCGCGAAAACTCGGTACGCGAAAAGTCGGCGCTGGCGGTACGGCGAATCGCGGGCCGATCAGGCCGCGATGCGGTATTCCGCCGCCGGTTCGCGCACGCCGTCGCCGTCCAGTCCGTCGAGCGGGCTCCGGACGCCGCGGCCACCCTTGTTCAGCACGTGGGTGTAGATCATGGTCGTGGACACATCCGAGTGTCCCAGCAGTTCCTGCACCGTACGGATGTCGTACCCGCCCTCCAGCAAGTGGGTGGCGAAGCTGTGGCGCAGGGTGTGCGGTGTCGCCGGTTTGGCGATCCCGGCCGCGCGAACGGCGAGCTTGAGCGCGCGCTGCACCGCCTGGTCCGAGACATGATGGCGGCGTACCGTGTCAGAGCGCGGATCGACCGACAGATTGGCCGACGGGAATACGTATTGCCAGGCCCACTCCCGGGCGGCGTTCGGATACTTGCGCTCCAGCGCGTAAGGCAGCCAGACCGCACCGTGCCCCGCTGCCAGGTCCTGCCGGTGCAATTCGGCCACTCGCGCCAACTGTTCGCGCAAGGCCGGGGCGATGCTGGCTGGCAGCATCGTCACCCTGTCCTTGAAGCCCTTGCCGTCCCGCACCAGGATCTCGCCGCGCTCGAAATCGACATCCTTCACCCGCAGGCGCAGGCATTCCATGATGCGCAAGCCGGTGCCGTACAGCATCCGGCAGACCAGTGCGCTGGTGCCGTCGAGCCGCGCCAGGAGCGCAGCAACCTCGGCGGGGGACAGCACCACCGGCAAGCGGCGCGGCGCCTTTGCCGACTCGACGTCGTCGAGCCAGGGCAGTTCGACATTCAGCACCTCGCGGTAAAGGAAGAGCAGGGCGCTCTTGGCCTGGTTCTGTGTCGATGCCGCAACCTGCCCGGCCACCGCCAGATGGGTCAGGAACTCGCTGACCTCGGCCGCGCCCATGTCACGCGGGTGACGCTTGCCAAAATGCCGGATAAATCGTTTAATCCAATCCAGATAGGCTTGCTCGGTTCGCAGGCTGTAATGCAAGAACCGTATTCGGCCACGAACTTGTTCCAGCAGGCGGGGTGCCGACCCCGAATCCGGCGATGACGGAAAAGACGACATTTTAGGCCCCACTAAATTTGGACAACCCATTGATGGAATTCAGCATAGCACACCTAGCTGGTATTTTATACAGCCTATTTGATGGAATATATTCCGTCACGACGGAAAGCTTTCCGTCATTAGTGATCCACACTTAACGTTGGGCATCGCAAATGATCCGAATTCTCGCCGTGTTGTTGATAGCGTTACTCGGCGGTCTTAGGTCTTCGCAATCGGCAGAGCCAAGCCGCTTACTTGTGGCTGAGGCAGTATTTGCCGAGCGCTGCAAAATGGCAGGGGTTTTCATCCACCGTACCGCGGAAAACGTCGAGGGCGTTTTTCTGATGAAGCTTCGACCCAACGACATCAACTACGGGGATCAGTACAAGCTGGATGATCCGTATGGGAGAGACTTGGGAGGCGATGGGTACGTCGAGAGCTTCCTGAAGGGAAGCTTCCAAGCGAACAACCGCGGCCCATTGAATCCTGGCTCTCCGGCATACCAGGGATATCGCTACGTCGAAGCCCTCGACCCCAAGGACGGAAAACGCTATCGCTACACGGGACGTATTGACGAACCCTGGCGGTACGACGCTAGCTACTCAAAGACCTATAAACGATTCGTGCTCGACAAAGCCCCCGCTCCCGGCGCCATGCCACGCTATGGCGTCACCTACGAGGATATCTCGACGCGCGAAGAACGCGACTACTGGATCGCCGGCAGTTCGCTCAAGGTGATCGACCTGCAAACCAACGAAGTCATGGCTGAGCGTATCGGCTACATGATGGATCGGGGGCAAGGCAATCGAAGTGGTGGTCGGTCGCCATGGTTATTTGCTGCGGACAATGCATGTCCTGATTTCTCTCGGCACCAAGGCGCAAGAGCTCAGCAACGGCAAGCTCAGGTATTTGTTGAAAAGGTTCTTAACCCCATTGCGGAAAAATGACCATGGGAACCACGTCTCCGCCCTATCGCCTGCGCTGCCAGTTCATGGTGAAGGCCATGCCCAACCCATCCATCAACCCGGACGCTGCGCGATGAAGCCGCGCAGCGCCGGTTATGTCAGACGTTGGGCCGCAAAAGCCTATATGTCTCACTCATGATGTTTCCAATTCAGCGGCCACCGCTATATGACACCTCTGTTCGGTCAGGCTTCCGAGTGGCGGGTGCGCTATTGCTCATCGGTATGGCGATGATGTTTGTCTTTCAAGCAGTTCCACTCTTTTCTCTTCACGGGCCATTCGGCTCCTCCTGCGCACAAGAAACGCAATTGAAGTACCGGTTATCGTGTGAAGTGGGCTCTTATCTGTTGCGCTTATTTCCAGTCCAAGCGCAGGGAACTGTCCTTGGTCTAACAAGTTTTGGCATCTCCCTTGTACTTTTGGCATTCGCTTGGCTATTGCTAAAGCCCCTAGCAGTCAAAGCCATCTCGGCGTCTACTTCAAAGTCAAACAACGAGCAAACCTGACACTGCATTTCGAACATCATGCTGCCCAACCCATCCATCAACACGGACGCTGCGCGGTGAAGCCGCGCAGCGCCGGTTATGTCAGACGTTGGGCCTCTTAAATGGCGCTCCATTGTCCATCCTGTGCGAAGCTGTTCCTTCCGTTCATGGCTATCTTTGGAGGGAAGTCCACATGCAAACATTGCGGAGCCACATTTTCTGCAACTCCGACGGCCAAGAAAATCAATATCGCCCTGGGGCTTGCCGGACTGGCCGCAACACGGTTCATTGAAAAACTGCTCAAGTCTTTTGTGCGACCTGAAACCGCGTTTCTCATCATTCTCGTGGGGCTTGTCTTTCTTGGCCTTGCGCTCACCAAGTTATCCAAAGTAGACGCCCGAGGTAGCGATGCTGCCAACAAGTAAGCAACCCTCAGCGAGCCGAACTCACTCGGTCCCGGCTGTCGTCGGCAAACAGTTGCCGTGCAGTGGTATCGCTGCATCCGTCAGAGGCCCAACCCGGCGGTCGACCCCGTTCGCTTCGCTCTCTGGACGCTGCGCGATGAAGCCGCGCAGCGCCGGTCACCTTGAACGTTCGGCCCCTTCAATGTCAGCTCACATCAGACAGCGCACCGAGACACAATAAGTATGCGTCACCCAGATCAACTTGCGCTTGTGCTGCCAAACGAAACGGTCTCCCGACTAAACCTTGACTACACACCGTTTCACTGGCCAAGTTCTCAGAAATTTCCAGAGTATGGTGGCTTCTGGATCGAGGAACCATGGGATGGATACGGGCAGAAGAAGTGGTATGCAGCAGCCCGAGAACCCTATGAGCGATTACAGCAATTGCTCGCGCCCAATAACGAAAATTGGATCGAAGCTGAATGTTTAGCTGCTCTGATTCCAGATACCGGAGGGCACAACTTCTCCTTGCAGGTCAACGGCATACCCTTATCTGGCAGCCTATCCGAGTCCCCAAAGCTGCAAAAGCTAATGCGCCAAAGAAAAATGCGTTTCTTGGTTACTACATGTAGAGCGCGCATTTCCGGCGGAGGCATGATGCCGGACGGCAAAAAACGTGGATATGGCATTGGCTTTGATGTTGCAGCACTCCGAGAAGTAGATGCCATTGAGCGACAGCGGACTCAAGAGAAGAGTCAGCTATTCAGCGTATTCATGTATCCCGTTATCGCCGATCTCGCCAAGAAGAAATTCTTTGGGCTTTTTGGAAATCGATGCTTCAAGTGCGGCTCAACAAATTCTCTGGAAATTGATCACCACATTCCAATTGTCCTTGGGGGGCATCTTGTTCCGGGAAACCTTGTCGCGCTATGTAGTCGCTGCAACAACCAAAAGCTGGACTCACCTCCTGAAGCGTTCTACTCAAAGGAAGAACTGGATTGCCTTCAGCCGTTACTTGCGGATCAAAACGCCATATTCTCGTTTGCCTTTGACCGAGACCACTGGGAGAGAGATCGAGAAGGCTATCTGTTAGCCCTTGGCATAGATCGCAGTCTTGTTTCCGAGGTATTGACCAATTCCGATCATCGCTTTTACATACCCCCGCCTTCCAAGCTCGGCGAAGGTATGGGTGTGATCATTACGGTCGACAACGACCTGATCATGCAGGTTCTTCGGGAATCGAATTCTCGTACCAAGGAGCCATGATGACCAGGCGCCGAACCCATCATTCCACCGGACGCTGCGCGATAAAGCTGCGCAGCGCCGGTGATTTCAAACGTTGGGCCTGACGGCAGAAGGAGAGATGGTTCAGTGAAGATCGTCGGTCACCGTAGTCGCTCTTGCAACCGTCATCGCGGTACGACCCCGCACTGCGGGCCGGTTCTCCAAGGTCCGCTGCCTCGGTCGTCGCTGTTTT
>JACRIY010000052.1 GCA_016235805.1 Rhodocyclales bacterium | reverse complement strand
TGATGCCGTCGATGTAGCTCTCGATCAGGTGGTTGACGTGGGCGATGGTGCCCGACATGACATAGGAGGTGCGATGCGCCATGCCGATCAGGCTGATCTCCTTGCGCACCTCCTGCTTGCCGCGCTGGGCCGAACCGAAGGGCGCCATGTCGGAGACCTGGCTGATGAAGCCCGAGGTGCAGGCCTGGCCGCCGGTGTTCGAATACACCTGCGTGTCGACCACCAGGATCTTGATCGGCATCCCCGACATCAGGGCGCGCGAGAGGTTCTGGAAGCCGATGTCATACATCGCGCCGTCGCCGCCGATCGATACCACCGGCGGGCAGAGCTGCCACTCGTCAGCGGAGAACTGGCCCCAGTTGAAGCGGCGGAAGAAATCGTCGTCGCGATCCGGCAGGTAGTCGCCGGCGAGTTCCTTCTCCGCCATGCGCACGGCCTTGAAGCCATCCGCCATCTTCGCCATGTGGCCCTCGAAGATGCCCATCGCCACCGACGGCGAATCCTGGAACAGGTGCGAGGTCCAGGGGAAGGGATAGGGGTGGAAGGGATAGGTCGAACCCCAGACCGAGGTGCAACCCGTCGAATTGACGATGCCCATCTCGGCGCGGCCACGCTTGCTCGGGCCTTCGACGTAGCGCCACTTCAGGTCCTTGAGCTTTTCCAGCAGTTGCGCCGTGTTCTTCACCCAGGCCGGGTCCAGCAGTTGCGAGGGCTTGTCGGCATTGAGCTTGTTGGCCAGGTTCGACAGCGTCAGGTCGTGCTGCCCGGTCGATTCGACGGCGCGTATCACGGCATTGGCATCGGTCAGGTCCACCGCCGAGGCCAGCTTGACGCGCATGTGCTGCTCCAGGCGCTTGATGAGATCGTCGATGCGTTCGACGAAGGCCGCCACGCGCGGCTGCATCAGCGCGGTAACGGTGGAGGTGAACAAGTGGATCGCGGTCTTTTCGCCGCAACCGAGGCAGGCACCGTCGCCGCAGTTCATCGAACCGTAGTTCTTCTTGTCCAGCAGCAGGGTTTCCAGCGCGCCGATCTTCTCGTCGAGGCTGTCGATGCGGCTGTATTCCGGCGGCGTGGTCGGCAACTCCAGCCAGGTGTTCCAGTCGCGGCGCAGGCGCTCGACGGAGTCCTCGGTCTGGGTCACCATCTTCAGTGCATTGTCCTCGCAGACCGTGACGCACAGCGCGCAGCCCTTGCAGGTGTAGGGATTGACCGTGATCGAGAACAGGCCGCCGCTGCCCTTGGCCTTCTTCTCGCGGTTGCCCCAGTAGGGCTTGGTGGCGGCGAACTGGAAGCCGCCGAGATGGATCTGCAATTGCGTGAATTCGCCGGCCAGCCCGGCACGCTCGGCTTCCGGCGTCTCGGCCAGCACGGCGTCCATGGCGCGGTCGAACAATGGCCGTACATATCCGCCTTCATTGTCGACCAGCGTGCGCAGCTTCTTCTCGACAGCGCGCACGGCGCGGCGCAGGTAGCGCGTCGGCGTGCCGCTCGTCTCGATGCGATTCACCGCCGCGTTGAATACATCGCCGACCGAACTGACCAAACCGGGGATGGCCGAATCCGGGCATTCGACATAGCAATTGCCGCAGGCCGTGCAGTTCTCCGCGATCCAGTCCGGATGCGCGAAGCGGATGCCCGTCATGTCGCGGAACACGCCGGTGGCGGCCGGCACCAGCGAGGCGCCGATGAAGGGATCGACGATGTTGTCATTGCCCTTGCCGGTCAGGTAGAAGTGGCCGGTCTGTTCCCAGAAGCGGTGGATGTCGCCCACCTTGCCCGACTGTGCCTCACCGACCACCGGCAGTTGCCTGAGCATGATCGGCAGGCCGGCATCCTTCTTGACGAAGCCCTTGCGCGTGAGGCCGACTTCCTTCTCGGTGATCTCGGTCAGCTCGGTGAAGCCGCGGCGCACCACGCGCAGGTTGTCGGCCACCACGCGCGCGCCCTTGCCGCCGAACTTCGACTGCAGTTGGGCCTCGATCGCGGTGAATAGCGCGTCCTCGGTCAGGCCCGCATTGGCCATGGTCGGGCTGGCGGCGAAGAAGGCGCCCTGGAAGGCGATGCCCTGCATGCGAAGTTGCAGTTCGGCCGCGCCGGCTTCCTCTCGCGCGATCTGGAAGGCGTCGAGGTAGAACACGCGGATCTCGTTATCGACGATGAACTTCTGCGCCCAGAGCGGGAAGCCGGCCCAGGTCTCGGCGCCGAGATTCGACTGGATGATGAAGAAGCCGCCCTTCTTCAGGCCCGAGAGCGGATTGCTGTGGCCGAACACCGCCGGGTCGGGCGAAAGCACGACATCGACATAGGTGTATTCGCAGTTGATGCGGATCGGCTCGGGCGCCGCCGAGAGGTAGTAGGTGGTCGGCTGCCCCTTCTTTTCCGAGCCGTCTTTCGGGTTGGCCTTGATGTCCCAGCCCCGCAGTTCGAACAGGGTCAGCGCCAGGTTCTTGCCGGTGGTGATGGC
>JACRIY010000046.1 GCA_016235805.1 Rhodocyclales bacterium | reverse complement strand
TTGCGGCGCCGAGCTGGAGTTCCTGCGGAGCGTTCATGCGAAGTCCTCCGGAAAGTGATGCAGCGCCGACATCACCGGAATCGGCGTCATGCTGCCCATGGCGCAGGCCGAACCGTGGACCATGGTCTCGCACAGGTCTTCCAGCAATTCGATCTGCGCGCGATCACCGGCGCGGATGCGGTCGATCACCTCGACGCCGCGCGTCGAGCCGATGCGGCAGGGCGTGCATTTGCCGCAGGATTCGATGGCGCAGAACTTCATCGCGTAACGTGCCTGCTTCGCCATGTCCACCGTGTCGTCGAAGGCGACGATGCCGCCGTGGCCCAAGCCGGCGCCGATGGCGGCAAAGGCCTCGTAGTCGAGAGGCGTGTCGAATTGCGCTTCGGGCAGGTAGGCGCCCAGCGGCCCGCCGACCTGCACCGCGCGCAGCGGCCGGCCGGAGCGCGAACCACCGCCGAAGTCGTAAAGCAGCTCGCGCAATGTCAGGCCGAAAGGCACTTCGACCAGGCCACCGTGGCAGATGTTGCCGGCGAGCTGGAAGGGCAGCGTGCCGCGCGAGCGACCGATGCCGAAATCGCGATAGGCCGCCGCGCCCTGCGCCAGGATGTCCGGCACGCTGGCCAGCGTGATCACGTTGTGGATCAGCGTCGGCCGGCCGAACAGGCCCTCGACCGCCGGCAGCGGCGGTTTGGAACGGACGATGCCGCGCCGGCCTTCGAGGCTCTCCAGCAGCGCGGTTTCCTCGCCGCAGACGTAGGAACCGGCGCCCTTGCGCACTTCGACCTGGAAGCCGCCGAGGAAATCACCGGCGGCGGCGAGCGCCGCCTGCAGCGCGGCGATCGCATGCGGGTATTCGGAACGCACATAGATGTAGCCGCGATTGGCGCCCACGGCTCGACCGGCGATGGCCATGCCTTCGAGCAGGCAGAAGGGATCGCCTTCCATCAGCATGCGATCGGAGAACGTGCCGGAGTCGCCTTCGTCGGCATTGCACACCACGTATTTTTGCGCCGCCGACGCGTCGAGCACGGTGCGCCACTTGATGCCGGCGGGAAAGGCCGCGCCGCCGCGCCCGCGCAGGCCGGAATCGGCAATCGCCTGCACGATCGCGGTCGGCGCCATGGCGCGCGCGCGGCGCAGGCCTTCGCCGCCGCCGCGCGCGACGTAATCGGTCAGCGAGCGCGGATCGACGACGCCGAGGCGGCGTGAAACCAGGCGCTGTTGGCGGGCGAGCCAGGGAATCTGTTCGGTCGGACCGAGAGCCAAGGGATGCGCGCCGCCGGTCAAAAAGCCGGCCGAGAACAATTCCGCCACCCGATCGACGGTTACCGGACCGTAAGCGATGCGCCCCTGCGCCGTGACCACCTCGACCAGCGGCTCCAGCCAGACCATGCCGCGCGATCCGTTGCGCAACACGCGCAGTTCGATGCCGCGCGCGGCGGCCGTGGCGGTGATCGCGTCGGCCACGGCATCGGCGCCCAAGGCCAGGGCGGCGGCGTCGCCGGGGACGAAGACGGTGGTCCTCATGGTTCCGACTCCAGCCGCGCCATCAGGGCATCGAACTTGGTCGGCGTCATCGCCGCGTGCAATTGCGTTTCGTCGACCTGCACGGCCGGACCGCAGGCGCACAGGCCCAGGCAATACACGGGTGCCAGCGTCACATCGCTGCCGGCCAGGCGTGCTTTCGCATGCTCGGCCAGCGCCTCGCCGCCTACGGCCTGGCAAGCCTCGGCGCAACAAACGCGCACCACGTGGCGGCCCGGCGGCTCCTGGCGGAAGTGATGGTAATAGCTGATCACGCCATGAACTTCGGCGCGCGACAGGTTCAGCGCCGTGGCGATCGCCGGCACGGTCTCTGGCGGGATGAAGCCGAAGACCTCCTGGACTTCATGCAGCACGGGCAGCAGCGCGCCCGGCTGGTCGCGATGCGCGTCGAGGATGCGGGCAAGGATGGCGGGAATTTCCATCCCGCTTTGTACCGCGCCTCCGGCAAAAGGGAAAGCGGGAAAAGCCGAAGGCCTATGCAGGTTTCTCGAACGTCTCGGCCAATGCGCGGGCTTCCGCCACCAGCGCCACCACCATCGGCGCCTGCGGCTCGCGCGGCAGGGTGACAAGGCCGGTGGCCCAATCGACGGCCGGCTCGACCAGTTCGATGGCGATCACGCCGGGTGGCGTGCCCACCTGCTCCAGCACCGCGCGTGGCACGATGGACGACCAGTGGCCGGAACCGACGTGGGCGAGGATGCTGACGATGGAGTTGGTCTCCAGATTCGCCGTAACCTCAGCGCCGACTTTTGAAAAAACCGAGTCGATGGTCTTGCGGTTCTGCATGTCGGGGGTCAGCAGGGCCAGCGGCACCGTGGCCGCCTCGGACCAGCTCACGCTGTCGCGCCCGGCGAAGCGGCCCGCAGCGCCGGTCAGCAGCACATGGCGTTCGTGCCAGATCGGCACGATGTCCAGCCCGGCGGTCTGCGCCGACTCGACATAGACGATGCCGGCATCGAGCTCGAAGCGGCGCAGCCGGGCGAGGATTTCGTCGGTCGCCAGCGACAGCACCTCGGCCGTGACATGGGCATGGCGCCGTGCAAAGGAAGAGGTGAGCGCCGCCACCACGGTCAAGGCCGTGGGGATCACGCCCAGGCGCAGGCGGCCGGTGAGGCCGTCGCGCAGGCTGGCCAGTTCCTGCTTCAGGCCTTCCGCGCTGGCGGCCATGCGCTGCGCGTACTCGACCACGCTGCGGCCTTCCGGCGTCAGGCCGGCGAACTGCTTGCCGCGCTCGACCACGGCAACGCCGAGTTCGGTTTCCAGGTCGCGAATCGCCGCCGAGAGCGTCGAGGGCGAAACGTGGCAGGCGGCAGCGGCGCGGCCGAAGTGCTTCTCTCGCGCCAGGGCGATCAGGTAGAGGTATTTGCGCGAGATCACTTCGCCGCCGCCTTCGCCCGACGCGCCTCTTCCGCAGCCTTCTCCGCCTCGCGGTACTTGCGCTGCGTTTCGTAGTCGCGCTCGCGTTGTTCGATCTTCTGCACCTTCTCCGCATGCTTGCGTTTGCGCTCGGCGGCCTTGCGCGCATTTTCCGGCCCCGCGGCGGCGCGCCGGGCTTCTTCCTGGCGACGCTCCTCGGTCTTGCGCTGCCGGGCATCTCGCTCTTCGGCCGCCTTGGCGCGCCGGCTTTCCAGCTTGGACTGCGCCTCGGCCTGGCGGCGCTCGCGCTCGGCGGTGCGCGCGGCTTCCTCTTCGCGATGGCGCTCCACCCTGGCCTGGTTGCCGGCAGCTTCCGCCGGCGCGGTGGAGGCGCGCTGCGCCTCTCTGTCCGCCACCTTGGCCTGACGCGCCTCGCGCTCGACGCGATAGCTTTCCTTGCGAATCGCCTCCGCTTCGCGCCCCGCCGCGGCGCGGCGCTCCTTTGCCACCGTCATGCAACCGATGGCCACCATGCGTGTGCTGCAATCGGCCTTGTCTTCGAGGTAACGACGTTCGGCGGCATCGCGGATCGCCTTGGCGCGCGCCCGTTCGGCAGCGGCGTTTTCCACCGTGATGGCCGGCGGCGGAGCAACGGCCTGCGCCCGCAAGCCGGCAGGCGCCAGCAGCATCGGCAGCAGGGGCATTGCCATGAAAAGTCTGGACCGCATCATGGGACTTAGCTTAGCCGGTTCGCAACCGCTTTGCCATGCCCGGACGGCGGTGGATTCGGGCTAAACTTCAAAAGAAAACATGAGGAGCCCGGCATCTGATCCACCGATGACCGGTCGCTGCGTTATCCAGCTTCGAGGAAAGCAACGTGAGCGAAGTCATCATCATCGGCGGCGGCATCGCCGGCATCTGCGCCGCGCTGGAACTGCTCGACGCCGGGCGCAAGGTGCTTCTGCTCGACCGCGACAAGGCCGAGAATTTCGGCGGCCTGGCCAGGGAGAGTTTCGGCGGCATCTTCCTCGTCGGCACGCAAGAACAGCGTCGCGCCGGCATCCGCGACACACCGCAACTGGCGCTGGCCGACTGGCGCGCCTTCGGCGAACTCGATCCGGCCGACCGCTGGCCCAATGCCTGGGCCGAGGCCTACACGCATCGCTGCCACGACGACGTCGGCCTCTGGCTGCGCGCGCGCGGCGTCGGTTTCGTCCCGGCGCCGCACTGGGTCGAACGCGGCCTGTACACCCCCGGCAATTCGGTACCTCGCTTCCACATCGTCTGGGGCACTGGGCGCCAACTGGCGCTGCGCCTGATCGCCAAGCTGGAAGGCCATCCGCGCCGGGCCAACCTGGAGATCCGCTTCGGCCAGCGCGTCGAGGACTTGCTGACCGGCAGCGGCACCGTCACCGGCTGCCGCGGCGTCGGCGAGGACGACGGTGAGCCTTTCGAACTGACCGCCGGCAGCGTGATCGTCGCCGCGGGCGGCTTCAACGGCAACATCGAGCGCGTGCGCCGGCACTGGCACCGCGACTGGAAGACCCCGCCGCCGGTGATCCTCAACGGCTCGCACCGCTACGCCGACGGCCGCCTGCACGACGCGGTCAGCGCCGCCGGCGGCAATCTGACCCACCTCGACGCGATGTGGAACTACGCCGCCGGCGTGCATCATCCGAACCCGCGCAAGCCCGGACACGGCCTCTCCATCGTGCCGCCGCGCTCGGCACTTTGGCTGGACTGGCGCGGCCGGCGCATCGGGCCGATGCCGCTGGTGACCGGCTTCGACACGCGCGACCTGGTGGCGCAGGTCTGCGCCACGGAGCGCCAGTACTCCTGGCAGCTGATGAACAAGGCCATCGCCATCAAGGAACTCGCCGTCTCGGGCGCCGAGCACAACCCGTCGATCCGCGACATGAAGAAGCTCGCCTTCCTGCGCGACCTGCTGTTCGGCAACAAGTGGCTCTACGAGGAGATGACCAGCCGCTGCGAGGACTTCGTGGTCGGCCGCGACCTGCCCGAACTGGTGGCGAAGATGAACGCACTGCAGGGCGACGATGCGGTGAGCCTCGACGAGATCCTCGCCGCGACGGAAAGCTACGACGCCCAGATCGATCGCGGCCAGACCTTCCACAACGACGAGCAACTGCGCCGCATCGCCTACGTGCGCCACTGGAAGGGCGACCGCCTGCGCACCTGCAAGTTCCAGAAGATCCTCGACCCGAAGGCCGGGCCGCTGCTGGCAGTCCGCGAGTTCGTCATCAGCCGCAAGAGCCTGGGCGGAATGCAAACCGACCTGCAATGCCGCGTGCTCGACGCCGGCGGCCAGCCTGTCCCCGGCCTCTACGCGGCGGGCGAGGCGGCCGGCTTCGGCGGCGGCGGCATGCACGGCCTGCGCGCGCTGGAAGGCAGCTTCCTCGGCGGCTGCATCCTCAGCGGGCGGCTCGCCGGGCAGGCCGCCGCATCCGCTTGACCTCACAGGAGAACCCCACATGAAGAAAACCGGCGCCTGGATCGCGGTGCGCGCGCTCGAAGCCCTCGGCATCCGCTATACCTTCGGCATTCCCGGCGTGCATAACACCGAGCTGTACGACGAGCTCAACAGTTCGGAACAGATCACGCCGGTGCTGGTGACCCACGAAGGCGGCGCGTCCTTCATGGCCGACGGCATGAGCCGCACCTCGAAGCTCACCGGCACCCTGGTCATCGTCCCCGCCGCCGGCGCCACCCACGCCGCCAGCGGCATCGGCGAAGCCTTCCTCGACGGCATCCCGATGCTGGTGATCTGCGGCGGCATCCGCAACGACCTCGACAAGACCTACCAGTTGCACGAAATGGATCAGCATGCCTTCGTCAAGGCCCTGACCAAGGCGACCTTCCTCGTCACCCGCCATGACGAGATCGTGCCGATGCTGTTCAAGGCCTGGGAGACCGCCCACAGCGGCGAACCGGGCCCGGTCTTCGTCGAAATTCCGGTGAACCTGCAGATGTTCCCCGGCGAGGTGACGCCGCTGCCGCCGCTGCCGGTGATCCAGCGTCCTCACCGTGCCGCCAGCGCCGACTTTCAGCGCGCCGCGCAGATGCTGCGGGAGGCGAAGCATCCCGCGCTGTTCCTCGGCTGGGGCGCGCGCGACGCGGTCGAGCAGACCCGCGCCATCGCCGACCTGCTGCAGGCGCCGGTGGCGACCACGCTGCAGGGCCTTTCCGTTTTCCCCGCAACGCATCCGCTGCATGTCGGCTTCGGCTTCGGCGCGGCGGCGGTGCCCGCGGCGCGCAATGCCTTCGCCGACTGCGACTGCCTGCTGGCCGTGGGCACGCGCTTCGCCGAGATCGCCACCGGCAGCTTCGGCGTCACGGTGCCGCCGAACCTGGTCCATGTCGACATCAACCCGCAGGTGTTCAGCGCCAACTACCCGGCCGCCGTCAGCCTCGAGGGTGACGCGGCCACCGTGCTGACGGCGCTGCTCGACGAACTGCGAAAAGTCGGCGCTGGCGCCACGGCGAATTCGTCGCTGCATGCAGGCATTCAGCGCGACAAGCAGGCCTACAAGGACGAATGGCTGCGCCACGACAGCAAGGGCAAGGTCAATCCCGCGGTGTTTTTCAACGCCCTGCGCGCGGCGATGCCCGACGACGCGATCGCCGTGGTGGATGACGGCAACCATACCTACCTGACGGCGGAACTGTTCCCGGTACACCAGTCGAAGGCTCTGATCGTGCCGACCGACTTCAACGCCATGGGCTACGCCGTGCCGGCCGCCATCGGCGCCAAGCTGGCGAATCCCGCACGCGAAGTGTTCGGCATCGTCGGCGACGGCGCCTTCACCATGACCTGCATGGAGATCGTCTCCGCCACGCGGCTCGGGCTGGGCATCGTGTACTACGTGTTCCACGACGGCGAACTGTCGCAGATCGCCCAGGCACAGGAGATTCCCTTCAACCGCAAGCCCTGCACCGCTCTCGGCGCCATCGACTTCAGCGGCGTCGCGATCGCCACCGGCGCCGAGTACATCGCCGTCCCGTCCAACGCCGAGGTGGTCCCGGCCATCGCCCGCGCCCGCGAAACGGCCGCCGGCGGCAGGCCGGTGATCGTCGACCTGATCATGGATTACACCAAGCGCACCGCCTTCACCCAGGGCGCGGTAAAGACCAACTTCAAGCGATTGCCGCTCGCGCAGCGCCTGCGCATGGTGACGCGCGCCGTGAAGCGCAAGATCACCGGCTGAAGCCGCGGGCTTGAAAATCTCCCGCCAGAGGTTTAGATTTCAAGTTCCGCAGCCAACCGAAGGAGGTGATCCATGAAATACGTCGCACGAATTCTCGCGCTCATGTTCGCGCTGGCGGCCACATCGGCCTGGGCCTGTCCCGGCGACAAGGCCAAGGATGACGGCAAGCAGTCCACCCCGAAGAAGCCGACGACATCGCTGGCGATCGACTGATCCGCGACCCGCAACCATCAACGGCCGCCGCATTCAAGATGCGGCGGCTTTTTTTCGGGTATCTGAAGCGATGCGCGAGAATGCCTTGGTCGCGATACGGCCAGGAGCAGAAGTTCGGTTAAGAGCCCCGACCGTCTCAAGTGCGCTCAATAGCAGCCACATAGATCAGGGTTGTTGCATGGCTCACCCTATGAGCCATTGACCGCCTAGTATGGATGCCTATGAGAACTCGTATCCATCGTGGTGCAGCCGAGATCGGCGGATCCTGTGTCGAAGTGGAGGCTTCGGGCCAACGCATACTGATCGATGCGGGGCTGCCTCTCAACCACCCAGCGGATGCTTCGCCCATTCTGCCGGATGTAGCTTCAGATTCCCTCTGCGGTATTGTTATCTCCCATCCTCACCTTGATCACTACGGTCTGCTTCCATGGATGCCTTCGGTTCCCGTCGTCATGGGTGCAACGGCACGACGGATACTGCTGGCCGCCGCACCGTTCATGCGCAAAATGTCGATGAACCTTTCAGGGCCAGACTTGATCGATCGAAAGCCCATACAAATAGGGCCGTTCTGCATCACACCTTTTCTCGTCGATCACTCGGCCTACGATGCATACGCTCTATTGATTGAAGCTGACGGCAAGCGTCTCTTCTATAGCGGAGATTTCCGGGCGCACGGCCGCAAACACGGGTTGGTAGACAAGTTGATTGCCCATCCACCCTCCGACATCGACACGCTGCTCCTTGAAGGCACCACCATGAGCAGGGCTGGTCAGAGAACCGAGCCTGTCTCTGAACACGATCTTGAGGAAGAATTCATCAGTCGCTTTCTGGCGACAAAAGGCCTGGTGCTCGCCCATGCCTCCGCGCAGAACATTGACCGCATGGTGTCCATCTACCGTGCCTGTCAGCGAACTGGAAGAACGCTGGTAATTGACCTTTACACTGCCATAATTCTGGAGGCAACAGGCAACCCAAGAATTCCGCAGTCTCATTGGGACCGAGTAGCTCTATGCGTACCAAAGGCACAGCGGATACAAATCAAACGCAATGGCTGGTTTGATGAACTGGACCGGCACTCCCGGCACCGCATCTTCCCCGGGCGACATCTCGCAAAAGCTCCCGGCAACTATGTGTTGCTGTTTCGTGGGCTGTGGATGCGGGATTTGGAGCAGGCGGAAGTCCTCGCTGGCGCCTGCCTGATCCACTCCCAGTGGGAAGGCTATCTGCGTGAGCCGCGCTTCAAGGAGATCGAAGCATGGAGGGAGCGTCACGGGCTTCACTTTTGCCAGATTCATACTTCGGGGCATGCCAGCCCTGAGGACCTCAGGCGATTTGCGGCAGCCCTATCTCCCGAGACTCTCGTACCCATACATACCATTGCCCCTGAAAGTTTCACCTCAATATTCCCGCGTGTCGTTCGGCATGCCGACGGCGAATGGTGGGAGGTCTGACCATGGTGACGAAGAGCGTGAGCACTCCGCCCACTTTGCCGACAACCCCAATCAATCGAAAATCCAGAAAAAGGAATTTGCGTTGGGTAAGTCTCATCGGGCCGTTCGGGGCAGGAGACTATCAAGTGGTTCCGCTAACCTCGTCCAAAGAATTGCGCGAGGAAGGGGAGTTGATGAACCACTGCGTGGGCCGTCGCTACCACCGCTGGTGCCATGTCGGGGCCGTGCGGGTATTCTCAGTTCGGGACTTGGATGGCCGGCGTGTGGCTACGGCATCGATTTACTATGATTTGGATGAGGACCGCTGGCGAATCGAACAATGCAAAGGCATTGGAAATTCTGAAGTTTTTGACCCCTCCGTAACTTCCGATGAGTCACCGGCCGACAATCAACTTTCAGACATTCATTTCGTCGTGCAAGAATTGGCAGCCCTCTACCAGCGAGCCCAGGAGATTCAAGATGTCAAAGAACAATCTCAACAAAAAAATTGAAATGGAGTTAGGCGAAGCTTATGCGAGTGGTAGGCGGCACAACATTTCTCTTCCCAATTCGAATGAGTTCCGGCTATCGGGAACCAAGGAGAAACTGCGGCTGTCCCTCACCGCAAGGGCGGTTGTTTGCAATATGCAGGACGACATAGCGGCGTTCGAGGGGTGGCTGTTAGCGCTCAAGGCGTGGAATTGCATTACGAGAGTTGAGCTGCATTGGGATATTCCGGAGAACATCGACGATGGGCACTATCAGCGATTCCTTTATCGCGTGACCTGGTTCAACAAACTGTTTTCCAGTTGGCTCTCGGTTGCTCCGGAATGCCATGCTTATCTTGACGAATCCAAGGTCAAGGGTACCTTAGTCGTGAATTCGGCCGCAGGCACCCCAACGGATGACCATGCTGACAAATCCAAGGAAGCGAAGCTAGAGAAGTATCTCGCCGATTCGGATTGGCTTGCCAACACATTTGCCTTGGCCAAGGTTGGCCGCCAGTTTCCGGTCGGTCTGTTCCAGGATGAAGTGTCCAATAAGACAAAAATATTCACTGGTGGAAAGAGTGCTATCGATCTTGTGGGAATAGAACCTGAACAGAATCGTCTTTGGGTATTCGAACTAAAAGCAGAAAACAATAGTTCCATGGGAATCGTAAGCGAACTGCTCTTCTACGTTTCTTTCATGTGCAACGTGGTCAAAGGTGACTTCACGCATGTGAACGGCAAACCAGAGGTTAAGGGACGCTTACATCATCTCGACCTTAACGACATCAAGAAGATTCGAGGCTGCTTTCTGGCCCCGAAGTTTCACCCGCTCCTGGATGACAACCGTGTCGTTGAGCAGTTGAACGTTGCTTCTTGGCCCGATGGCATCGATGTCGATTTCTGTTTGGAAAAACTGCCAGATGCAGTCTTGGCGCGGAACTCGTAGGACAACAGGGCATGAGCGGCTTTAAATCTTCCGCGGACAATCTAGGCGCTCACCCAATGGAAATTGCCGACCCTAGCCTGGAGGATTACGCCCTATTGAATTTGGATGTGGTGGCGATCGTACGATGGGCTAACCACCAAGATCCGATCATTCGGCGCTACCGCACTCAATTCTTGGACACGCTCCCGGTACTCGTTCCGATGTTGGTTTTCCGCGACGACGATCCGTTTTCGGAAGCGATCATCGGCTGGATTGACAACGGGGAACCTCTCATCGACAACATAGCGAGTCTTTTTCACGTCAAGAAGAGCACGTTTCAATTTCTGGCGGGGAAACCGTTGTCGTGGATTTCAAGCCAATGGATCGGCGACGAAATGGCTTTGGCGTATGCCGTCGACGTGCCGCCGCCAGACAAATTGCCTCAATCCGTGGTGGAATGGGAAATTTTCTCTGAGTTTGCAAAAGCGTTAATGCCGATCCCTGAAGATGCGATTTGTCACGTATTCCGAGACTTGTGTGTTCATGGATACCAGTCTTCCCGCGACGAGATGCTGGATATCGCAGACAACTATTCTTATTATCAAATTGGGAGGTATCTGGCTTTTCTTGAACACTGGTTGGCTGACTTGATTCAAGCTGGTCGCCATCCCACACAATCGAGCGACACCAATGTCGATGTATCCGAATACCTGCGTGATAAGGCACTGGCCGCAGCGCGAAAATATTCGGCGCGGCTCGTTGCGAGGTATTCTCCCGCAAGCGTATATAGGCTGGCGCTGGATTGGAAACGGAAGCTACGAGAGGCTGTTTCGCAAGCGCAGCACAGAAGTAACGACCCTGAGTTGAAACAATGGCAAGGGCTGTTGCCGAGGCCGTTCGTCTTCGGTAGGTTCCAGATCACTTCCTTGACAACAATTGAAGAAGTTCTCAGTGAAGGTCAGGGGCTTGAGTCTGCAAATGCATCCTATGCAGAGGACTGCACGCTCGGCTTCCATTATTTGGTAAGCCTCCGTGATGAGGAACGGAAATTTATCGGCGCGGCGGAGTTCTTCCTCCTTGAGGGGTGGAATGGTTGGATCAGCCCCCAAGTGCTCACCAACTGCAGGGCGAATGGCGAGTATGCCTATCAGGAAGAAGTCGATGCAATTGAGGCACTACAGCGTTGGCTCAATAGCCAGGAGCACCAAGCTTGGCTGCGTTCGTTGGTTGAAGATCATAAAGAACGACGGGGCAGAATCCGAGAAAAGCTCGACGGGCTGGAAGCGCTGGATTTTGCTCAGACGTGCCATGTGATGAGACAAATTCTCGACAACTACGACGAAGTTGTCGACGAGGTGTCCAGGCTGCCCTGATGGACAGCTATTGGTCGTCGACCGGTCCTCCCTGCCTCGAAGGTGAGCGTCGCCTTTGGGCCATAGTGGCCCAACAATTTCCAAACATCGCGAGCCTGACACCGGTCGGGCGTCGCTGCCGGACTCAATGACAATTTCACGCAAAGTTTCACTTGCCCGATCTCCTGGCGACGGCCCTGAATCCGGCTTAGTCCGTTACCGCTTCCGTATCCGTCCGCCGCGACAGCACCGTGGCGAACAGGCCGCTGGCGACGATCATCACCACGCCGGCCCAGCCTACCCAGGGCAGGGTTTCGCCCCACAGCAGCATGCCGAAGGCGCTGGAGAACACCACCGTGCTGTAGGCGAGGCTGGCCGAGGCCAGCGTCTTGCCGCGCTTGTAGGCAGCCGTCATGCAAAGCTGCGCCAGCAGGCCGAAGCCGCCGACACCGAGCAGCAGCAGCCAGCCGCGCAGGTCGATGGCATGGAAGGGGCTGGCGGTCAGCAGCCAGGGCAGGCCGCCCAGGGTGGCCATGGCCGAGAAATAGAACACGGTGCGCCATTCCGGCTCGCCCAGTTCGCCCAGGCGCCGCACGTTGAGGTAGGCGACGCTGGAAATGATCCCGGAGCCGAGGCCGAACAGGGCCCCCAGCCACTGGTCGCGGGCCAGCGTCGGCTGCAACAGGAAGATCACTCCGACGAAGCCGACCGCGAGCACGGCATAGAAACCGCGCCGCACCGGTTCCTTGACCCACAACGCCAGCAACAGCGCGAGGAACAGCGGCGAAGTGTAGTTCAGCGTCACCGCCGCCGCCAGCGGGATCATGCTGATGGCGTAGAAGTACATCACCAGCGAGACGAAGCCCGACAGGCCGCGCACGACATGCGTCCGTGCATGCGGCGTCGCCAGCGGCAGGCGGCGCAGGACGACGTAGGAGCCGATCAGCAGCGTGGCGATGAAGCCGCGCCAGAACACCAGTTCGGCGGCAGAAAATTGCGCGGCGCCAAGCTTGACGCAGACGCCCATGCAGGCGAACAGCAGGCTTGCGGCGACCATCCAGAGTGATTGCATGAAATTCCGGTGGATACCGTCCGCCCATCCGGGCCGGACGTAAAAGCGGGCGCCGGCATGCCGCCAGCGCCCGTCAAAGACTCCTGGATCAGGGTTGATCGGCCATCACGCGCCGGTAGAACTCGTGGAAGTGCTGCATGCCGTCTTCCATCGGCGACTGGTAGGGGCCGACTTCGCTGCGCCCCTGCTTCATCAGCGCGCGGCGGCCGCGATCCATGCGTTCGCCGATGTCGTCGTCCTCGATCGCCGTCTCCATGTAGGCGGCCTGCTCGGCCTTGATGAATTCGGGCTCGAACAGCGCGATGTCCTCTGGGTAGTAGAACTCGACGACATTCAGGGTCCGGTCCACGTCCTGCGGGATCAGGGTCGACACCACCAGCACGTGCGGATACCACTCGACCATGATGTTCGGGTAATAGGTGAGCCAGATCGCGCCGTGCTTGGGCAGCTCGCCGCCGTAGTAATCCAGCACCGCCTTGTGCCACTGCTTGTAGGTCGCCGAACCTGGCTTGGCCAGCGAGGTGATGCCGACCCGTTGCACCGAGTACCAGTCGCCGAACTGCCAGGCCAGGTCCTCGCAGGTGACGAAGCCGCCGAGCCCGGGGTGGTAGGGAACGACGTGGTAGTCCTCGAGATAGACCTCGATGAAGGTCTTCCAGTTGTAGTTGCACTGGTGCAGCTCGACGTGGTCGAGCTTGTAGCCTTCGAACCTGAGTTCGCCCGCCACCTTCATGCCGGCCAGGTCGGCGTTGGCCGAACGCGGCCCCTTGAACAGCAGGCCCTGCCAGTTCTCCAGCTTCTGCTTGGCGAGGTTGAGGCAGGGATTGGCCGGAAAGTGCGGCGCGCCGATCAGTTCGCCGCCGGTGTCGTAGGTCCAGCGATGGATCGGGCAGACGATGTTCCTTGCGTTACCCGCGCCCTGCAGCATGATGGCCTGCCGGTGACGACAGACATTGGACATCTCGTAGTGGCCATCAGGCTGGTGCACCACCATGCGCGCATGGTCGTGCCACTCCTGAGAACGATAGTCATGGACTTCGGGAACCATCAGTTCATGGCCGACATAGCCCGGTCCGGCATCGAAGATCAGCTTCTTCTCCAGCTCGAAGCGCTTCTCATCGAAATACCACTCAACCGGAAACTGCGACGCGCCTGGTGAAAGGAGCGATCGCGAGCCTACTTCGGACATGATTCCCAACCTCCAAGAGGGTTTACCCGGAAACCGGAAACGGACGGATAACCAAGTTTCGCAGCAGGCCGATACCCCGCGCCAGCGGGCGTTTTGCCGAAACTGAAGGACCGCCGGGACAGACAATCGGCCGGAAAATCCGGCCGCGCAATTGTAGCCAATTTGACCAGAGGGCGCACCTTAGGCTATTTTTACGGTTTTCCCTTGCCGCCGGTCACTGTTTTCGGCCAAGGCTTCACTCATGGCCACACCTTCGAAGACTGTTTTGGACACCGATTCCGCTGGCGAGAACTCCCTGTCGTTTGAAAAAGCCCTCGGCGAACTGGAAGCGATAGTCGCAGCGATGGAGGCCGGCCAGATGCCCCTGCAGGACGCTCTCGACGCCTACAAGCGCGGCTCGGCGCTGTTGCGCCAGTGCCAGGCGACGCTCACCGTGGCGGAACAGCAGATACGCATCCTCGATGGCGACGGCCTGCACGATTTCGACCCGGAAATCGACGGCAAGCAGGAAGGCTGAAGCACCCATGGATTTCCTGACCTGGATGTCCGCCGTCCAGCGGCGCACCGAATCGACCCTTGAGGCGGCCCTCCCGGCTGCCGACCTGGCGCCTGCGCGCCTGCACCAAGCGATGCGCTATTCGGTCCTGGGCGGCGGCAAGCGCGTGCGGCCGCTGCTGTGCCATGCGGCAGGCGCCATCTTCGGCGCCGACGAGCAGGTGCTGGACGCGCCGGCCATCGCCGTCGAGCTGATCCACGCTTATTCGCTGGTGCACGACGACATGCCCTGCATGGATGACGACGTGCTTCGGCGCGGCAAGCCGACCTGCCACGTCGAGTACGACGAAGCGACGGCGCTGCTGGTCGGCGACGCCTTGCAGACGCTGGCCTTCCAGGTGCTCGCCGACCGGCTTCCCGGTGTCTCTGCGGCGCGCCAGCTGGAAATGTTGCATCTGCTGGCCGTTGCTTCCGGATCGCGCGGGATGGCGGGCGGGCAGGCCATCGACCTCGCCGCCGTGGGCCTGCAGCTCGACATCGGCGCACTCGAATACATGCACATCCACAAGACCGGCGCCCTGATTCGCGCCGCGGTGCTGCTCGGCGCCCACTGCGGCGAGGCGCCGCCCGACGCGCTGGATCGCCTGGGACGCTTTGCCAACCGCATCGGCCTGCTGTTCCAGGTGGTCGACGACATCCTCGACGCCGAGGCCAGCACCGCAACCCTGGGCAAGACCGCCGGCAAGGACGCGGCGCAGAACAAGCCCACCTATGTCAATTTACTTGGTGCGAAGGAAGCAAAAGCCATGGCCGCCAAGCTGCGTCAGGATGCCCACGACGCGCTTGCCCCCTTCGGCGATTCCGCCACGCGCCTGCACGAACTTGCCGACTTCATCGTCGAGCGGACCTTCTGATGACCCATCCCCTGCTTGACGCAATCCTTTCTCCCGCCGACCTGCGCGCCCTGCCGCGCGAACAGTTGCCGCAAATCGCCGACGAACTGCGGGCGTTCCTGCTCGAATCGGTATCGAAGACGGGCGGCCACCTGTCGTCGAACCTGGGCACCGTGGAACTGACCGTGGCGCTGCATTACGTGTTCGATACGCCGGCCGACCGCCTGGTCTGGGACGTCGGCCACCAGACCTATCCGCACAAGGCGCTGACCGGCCGTCGCGGCGGCATGCAGCGCCTGCGCATGAAGGACGGCGTTTCCGGCTTTCCGCGCCGCTGCGAGAGCGAGTACGACACCTTCGGCGTCGGACATTCCTCGACCTCGATTTCGGCCGCGCTGGGCATGGCGGTCGCCGCCCGCAACCGCGGCGAGGAGCGGCGCGTGGTGGCGATCATCGGCGACGGCGCGATGTCCGCCGGGCAAGCCTTCGAGGCGCTCAACAACGCCGGCGTGATCGACGCCAACCTGCTGGTCATCCTCAACGACAATGACATGTCGATCTCGCCACCGGTGGGCGCGCTGAACAAGTACCTGGCGCGCCTGCTGTCAGGCGGCACCTTCAACGCGGCGCGCCGTGCCGGCGAGAAGGTGCTCGCGTCGCTGCCCAACGTCCTCGAGTTCGCCAACCGCGTCGAGGAGCACGTCAAGGGCATGATCTCGCCGGGCACCCTGTTCGAGGAGTTCGGCTTCAACTACATCGGCCCCATCGACGGCCACGACCTCGATGCGCTGATCCCGACGCTGCAGAACCTGCGCAAGCTGAAGGGCCCGCAGTTCCTCCACGTAATAACGCGCAAGGGCCAGGGCTACAAGCTGGCCGAGGCCGACCCGATCCTCTATCACGGGGTCGGCAAGTTCGACGCCGCCAACGGCATCGAACAGGCCAAGGCGTCCGGCCGCCCGACCTACACGCAGGTATTCGGCGACTGGCTGTGCGACCAGGCGAAGGCCGACAGCCGCCTGATCGGCATCACGCCGGCGATGCGCGAGGGCTCGGGCATGGTGCGCTTCGCCCAAGAATACCCGCAGCGCTACTTCGACGTCGGCATCGCCGAACAGCATGCCGTGACCTTTGCCGGCGGCCTGGCCTGTGAAGGCATGCGCCCGGTGGTGGCGATCTACTCGACCTTCCTGCAGCGCGCCTACGACCAGCTGATCCACGACATCGCCCTGCAGAACCTGCCGGTGGTGTTCGCCATCGACCGCGGCGGCCTGGTCGGCGCCGACGGCGCCACGCACAACGGCGCCTTCGACCTGTCCTACCTGACCTGCATCCCGAACATGGTGGTGATGACGCCGAGCGACGAGAACGAGTGTCGCAAGATGCTTTCCACGGCCTATACGCTGAACGGCCCAAGCGCCGTCCGCTATACGCGCGGCAGCGGCCCGGGAACCCCCGTGGAAGCCTCGCTGGACGTCCTGCCGACCGGCAAGGGGGAACTGCGCCGGCGCGGCAGGAAAGTCGCGCTGCTGGCCTTTGGCTCCATGCTGGCGCCGGCACTGAAGGCGGCGGAAGCACTCGATGCCAGCGTCGCCAACATGCGTTTCGTCAAGCCGCTCGACGTCGACCTGGTGCGCCAGCTTGCCGCGGAGCACGAACTGCTGGTCAGCATCGAGGAGAACGCCCTGATCGGCGGCGGCGGCGCAGAAATTGCGCGGGCGCTGGAGGAAGCCGGAATCACCATGCCTTTCCTTCGCCTTGGACTGCCCGACCGTTTTGTCGATCATGGCGATTCCGCCCTGCTGCTTGCCGAACTTGGCCTTGACGCGGCCGGAATTGAGCGTAGCGTCAGGGTCAGCCTTGACAGGGCGAGCAATAGTTGAGTAATTCAGTCGGGAAATGCTATAGTTCGTCTATCGACAATCGCCAACCAGCACAATGAACAGCAGGAATCCCATGGCTCCAGCCAACCAAGCCCCGATTGCAGACGTCCAGAACAGCGAGGACTCGCGCCAGTTGCCGATCAACAAGGTCGGCATCAAGGACATACGCCATCCTTTCAAGGTCCTGGACAAGAGCGGCGGCGTGCGCCACACGATCGCCACCTTCAACATGTATGTCGGACTGCCCCACAATTTCAAGGGCACCCACATGTCGCGCTTCGTCGAGATCCTCAATTCGCACGAGGAAGAGATTTCGGTCGAGAGCTTCGAGACCATGCTGCGCGAAATGGTCACCCGCCTCGAGGCGGAGACCGGGCACCTCGAAATGAGTTTCCCGTATTTCATCAACAAGTCGGCGCCGGTTTCGGGTGTCAAGAGCCTGATGGATTACGAGGTCACCTTCATCGGCGAAATCATCCCCGGAAACCAATACCGCCAGACCATCAAGGTCGTGGTGCCGGTGACCAGCCTCTGCCCGTGCTCGAAGAAGATCTCGGACCGTGGCGCCCACAACCAGCGCTCCCACGTCACCATCACGGCGACCACCAACCAGCTGGTGTGGATCGAAGACCTCGTGCGCATGGCCGAAACCCAGGCTTCCTGCGAACTCTACGGCCTGCTCAAGCGTCCCGATGAGAAACTCGTGACCGAGCGCGCCTACGACAATCCCAAATTCGTCGAAGACCTGGTGCGCGACGTTGCAGGCGCGCTCAATGCCGATCCGCGCATCGACGCCTACGTGGTCGAAAGCGAAAACTTCGAGTCGATCCACAACCACTCGGCCTACGCGCTGATCGAGTGCAACAAGAAGCGCTACTGACCGCTCCTGACTCGTCCAGATACAAACGAAACGGGCCGCCCGGCGTAAGCCGGGCGGCCCGTTGTGCTTGCGTCGCAGACGATCAGGCCTTGTTAACGCGGCTTTCAGTTCAGGCTAACGCCCGCTGACGCGGGCATTAGCCTGCACTGAAAGCTCACGCCTTGTTAACGCGGCTTTTAGTTTCGGCTAACGCCCGCTGACGCGGGCATTAACCTGCACTGAAAACTTACGCCTTGCGCGTAAGTTTCTCTTTGATACGTGCCGACTTGCCGGAGCGGTCGCGCAGGTAGTAGAGCTTGGCGCGACGGACATCGCCGCGGCGCTTGAGCTCGATGCTGGCGATCAGCGGCGAGTAAGTCTGGAACGTACGCTCGACGCCCTCGCCGGAGGAAATCTTGCGCACGATGAAATTCGAGTTGAGGCCGCGATTGCGCTTGGAAATCACCACGCCTTCGAATGCCTGGACGCGCTTGCGATCGCCTTCGACCACGTTCACGTTGACGACCACGGTATCGCCGGGAGCGAACTCGGGCACGGTCTTGCCCAGGCGTTCGATTTCTTCCTTTTCGAGTTGCTGAATCAGGTTCATGCTTTACTCCATGTCTTGTGGCTACGGATGCTTCCCGTCAGCCTTGCGCGCAGAGCAGGACAATGTCCTGATACGTGCAGTTTCTAATTGACCTCCCGCTGGAACTCGCCCAGCAGGTTGGCCTCTTCACTGCTCAACACCCTCGTCTCGATCAGATCCGGGCGCCGTTGCCACGTCCGACCCAACGCCTGTTTCAGGCGCCAGCGCCGTATTGCTTCATGGTTGCCGGACAGCAAAACCGCCGGTACCGCAATTCCTTCATACACCTCCGGCCGCGTGTAGTGCGGACAGTCCAGCAGGCCTGCAGCAAACGAATCCTCCGCTGCCGAGGCCTCATCGTTCAGTGCCCCCGGCAGGAGCCTGATGCAGGCATCCATCAGGGCCATTGCCGCCAGTTCGCCGCCGGACAACACGAAATCGCCCAGCGACAGTTCTTCATCCACGCAGCGTTCGATTACACGCTCGTCTATTCCTTCGTAGCGCCCGCAAAGCAGGATCGCCCCGCCCTCCGCCACTAGTCCAGCAACTCGACGCTGGTCGATCCGCCGCCCTTGCGGCGAAAGGTAGATCACTTTCGCCGTAGCGCCAGCGCCGACTTTTGCCGCGGCCGCCGCTTTTGCCACACCAATCGCCTGCTCCAGCGGCGAAGCCATCATCACCATCCCGGGGCCACCGCCATACGGCCGGTCATCCACCGTTCGATGCACGTCCTGCGTCCACTCTCGCGGATTGCGAAACTCCACCTGCCACAAGCCGCGTTCCAGCGCCCTCCGCGAAATCCCGGATGCGGTCAAGGCCGCGAACATCTCCGGGAACAGCGTAATGACATCGAAGCGCAAGCTCACCAGTCGCTATCCCAGTCGACACGCACCAACTTCGCTGCGACATCGACCTTCCTGACCACCTGCTCGACAAAGGGCAGCAAGCGTTCGCGTTCTCCGTCGGCCACTACCAGCACCTCGTTCGCGCCCGTCTCGATCAGGGACTTGACGCGACCCAGCGGCTGATCCTGCATATTCACAACATCGAGGCCGACCAGATCGGCCCAGTAGTACTCATCCTGCGCGGGCGCCGGCAAGGCTTCGCGCGGTGCGCCGAAGTAGCAACTGCCCAGGGCCTCCGATGCGTCGCGATCATCGATCCCGGACAGTTTGGCCACGACACCGTCGCCGTGCAGCTTTACCGCCTCAAGAGCGCGAGGCGTCCAACGTTCCGCCGGCGCCTCGGCATCCGCCGAGAGCCACCATTGCGGCATCTTTCGCCATGCCTCGGGATCATCGCCGAAGGGATGCACCCTCAGCCAGCCTTGAACCCCGAACGGGGCGACTATGCGCCCCAGCACAATCATGCGAATCAGGCAGCCTTGGTAGCGGCCGCCTGCTTGACCAGACGGGCTGCGGTCGGCGACAACTGGGCGCCGTGCCCCTGCCAGTACGCCAGGCGCTCGGTGTTGATCACCAGGCCCTGCTCATTCGCGGCAGCGACGGGATTGTAGTAACCGATGCGCTCGATGAAGCGACCGTCACGGCGATTGCGCGAATCGGCAACCACCATATTGAAGAACGGGCGCTTTTTGGCGCCGCTGCGGGCCAGACGAATAACAACCATGGTGTTCTCTTGAAAAGCGGGAAAGCCGGCGATTCTATTGCAAAGACACGGATAAAACAAGAAGTTGTCCCCCTTTTCGGCCTGGGGGCTCCGCCTCCGCCAAACACGAGAAGCCCCCACGCCTATCCGCCCAGCACAAAAGAACTGCCTGGCTTCAGATGGCTCTTTAGCACCCGACTGCCTTCGTTGCTCCGCGGCAGTGACGAAAGCCCTGGCAACCCCAACTCCATCAAGGAGCGAGGCCCTCTGGAGTGCCGACGTCATCATGCGCAAGCAAAGAAAATGCATCCAGTTTCCACTAGAATCGCAATTCATACAGGCTGTCCTGCCCAAAATGAGCCGCAAACAGACATTGCCCCTCCCTCATCCTCTGCTGCAGCAGGCGCTGGATTGGCTCGCCGAACCGGCGGAAGATGATCCGCTCCTGGATCTGATACCCCTGCGCAAGCACCTCGCGGCAATTGGGTCGCTGCAGATTCCAGTCCTGCATCGCCTGAAGATCGACGAACTGCTGCAGCAAAGAGCCGAACGCATCGACGAAGCACTCATTCCACTGCTGCTTGACGTAAAACTGCCGCTCCCCGTATCGCTGGGAACGGTTGCCCACAGTCTTATTGGGCTGCGCGCCGAACTCGGTGAAACCTGGTTGCGCATCGCAGGCGAGGCAGACCCCCAGGATCTCGCGCGTGTACATCGCAGCCGACCACAGATATGCCTGCAGGGCATAAACAACCTAGCGCGGCAGTTCATGGCGGTGCAGGTGGTCGCGATACCGACCCCCCTGAACTTCTGGCGCAATTGCCAGGCGCTTTATCATGCCGCCCACGAGTCTGTGGATCCGGACTCGACGCTTCCCGCCGAAATCTCGGCAATCGATGCCAAGTTCAAAGTCATGCTGGCGCTCACGGCAGCACAACCTGAAGGGCTCACGCCACGCGAAATCGTGTTCCTCGCCGAGTACCTGGAATCAACGGCAGGTCTTGCGAGAATCGACCCGATTGCACCGCAGGCTTCTGAAGACTGGTACTGGCTCGACCTGAGCATGGATCAACCTCCGGTTCCGCTGGAGCGAATGAAGCCGAGTGGTGGCCAATGCCTCTATACCCGCTTCGGCGAACTTGCCGCTGAAGCGGCGCGGCACCTAGAACAGTTGAACGACGGCATTCCCCCGCGGACGCTCGGCCTTCCGCTGCAGGCTGCCGGCGCCGATTACCGCAATGCACTCGAACGCGCCAGGCAGCACTGGGCGGCCCCGCGCCGCCGCAGTTTCAATCGCCGGCCGCAGTCATTGCCGGTGGAAGTTTGCACCCAGTTGAGTTCGATCTGGACGGCCCTGAAGGGCGAATCCGAGCTGGACCCGACCTCCTCGGTCTGCGAACTGACATACAGCGATTGGACGCTGCTCAATGAGGGTCCGTCGGGCTATGCAATCGTGCATGTGGTAGGCGCAGTCACCGGAATCGCGCCAGGCTGCGCGGTGGGATTGCGCACGGGGGCGGGAGCCGCCTGGCAAATCTGCCTTGTCCGCTGGGCTCGCAGCCGGAGCAGCAGCCATGTCGAACTTGGACTCGAGGTCATTTCCCCTTCAGCGAAGCCGGTTCGCATTCAGGCGATCGGCCATCGAATCCCCGAACCACCGGTCCCCGCCTTGCTGCTCCCGGCCCTGCCCAGCATAAATCGCAGTGAATCCATACTTGCCGGACGCGGCAACTACAATGCCCGCCCATTTACATTGCTGCAGGAAACCGAATCCCAACTGCAGGTCGCCGAATACATTCCGCAGCGGACGCTGATCGAAACATCCAGCATCGAAGTCTTCGAGTTCCTTCGCAACCGATCCGGCAGCTAGGGCCGCGAGGCCTGAGGCAATTCGGCAACGATCAGTGCGCCGACAAGAATCACGCTCCACGATGCGTAGAGCCAGATCAGGAACATCGGAATCGCCGAGAACGCCCCATAGACGACAGCATTCACTGTGAACCCCGTGGCGATATAGACGGTAAACAGTTTTTGCAAACCGACGAAGCCGATGGCCGCCGTAGCTCCTCCGAATGCGGCGTGCCAAGCCTTGACCGGCCTGTTCGGCACCCCCCAGTAGAGCAGCCCGAACAGTGCGCTCATGAACACGAACGGCAACAGTCCGCGAATCACGAAGGTGTTCAACCACAAGGGTTCATGCAGGAAACCGAACGAGACGCCGACGACAAATGACATCGCCGCCAGACTGGCACCGAAAACCAGCGGTCCGAGCAGCAGTGCAATGCCATGAATGGCCAGTCGCCGCAGGAAGGGGCGCCCGGAACGCACTTTCCAAATCTGGTTGAAGGCCCGTTCGATGGTCAGCATTTGCATCAGCGCAGTGACTGCAAGCACCATGACACCGAAAAACGTCAGCCGGCCGGCACGTGACGCGAACTGACCAATGTATTTCGCGATGATGACGCCGGCTTTTTCCGGCAACAGGTTGGATAGCAGGAACTTTTCCAGGGCCGAACCAAGCCCGACTCCGACCGGAAGATAGGAGACAAGCGCGAACGCGCCGGCAATCATCGGTACCAGGCCAATCAGGGTGGCGAACGAAAGTGCCGCCGCCGTCTGCACGCAATGTTCGCGATGAAACCGTTGGGCCGTGCGGAAGATCAGCCGAAAGGGTGCCAGTAGCCACATATAATCGAATTCTACTGGAGGCGGCAAAATGCAAACTGCAGGCGAAACCCGGGAAATACTTGTTCTCTACTACAGCCATCATGGCGCGACACGCGAACTGGCTCGCCACATCGCGCGCGGAATCGAGCAAGTCCAGGGAGTGAGCGCGCGCGTGCGCACGGTACCGAAAGTATCCACCGTGTGCGAGGCAACCGACTCGGACATTCCCGACGCGGGAGCACCGTATGTCGAGTCCGTCGATCTGGAGCAATGCATCGGCCTGGCGATGGGCAGCCCCACCCGATTCGGCAACATGGCCGCGCCATTGAAGTATTTTCTGGATTCGACCAGCGACCTTTGGCTGAAAGGCGCACTGGCGGGGAAACCCGCCGCGGTCTTCACATCGACGACCACCATGCACGGCGGCCAGGAAACGACCCTCCTATCGATGATGCTGCCGCTGCTGCACCACGGCATGATGATCGTCGGAATTCCCTATACCGAAGCGGCCCTCTCGGAAACCCGCGACGGCGGCACACCCTATGGCGCAAGCCATGTCAGTGGCATTGCCGGGAACACGGTCGCGTCTGCGCATGAGAAGTCGCTGGCAATTGCGCTCGGGCGCCGCCTGGCCGAAACCGCCAAGAAACTCGCGACATGAATCCATGGTTCAACCGATTGGCTGCGGTCAGCCTGGTCGGCCTGCTGTTCCTCTGCCTGTCCTGGGAACTCTGGATCGCACCACTGCGCCCGGGCGGCTCGATGCTGGCCTTGAAGGCGCTGCCTTTGCTGCTTCCCCTGTTCGGCATCCTGCGCGGCAAACGCTATACCCACCAATGGACTTCGATGCTCTCGCTGATCTATGTCGCCGAGGGCTTGGTACGGGCCGCCTCCGACCAGGGCGCGAGCCAGATTCTGGCGATGCCCGAGATCATCATGGCAACCGGTCTGTTCGCCGGATGTCTCGGCCACGCACGCGTGACGGCCCCTTCCCGGGCCGTCAAAGCTGCGGATTGAGCTTTTCCTGCCCGTAGCGCAGCTTGTTGAGTGCGTTGATATAGGCCTTGGCGGAAGCAACCACGATGTCGGTATCGGCGCCCTGGCCATTAACGATCCGTCCATCCCTGGCCAAGCGAACGGTAACCTCGCCCTGCGCATCCGTCCCCGTGGTAATCGCATTCACCGAGTAGAGCAGAAGTTCGGAGCCGCTGGCCGCTACGGTTTCGATGGCCTTGAAGGTCGCATCTACCGGCCCGCTGCCGCTTGATTCAGCCTGCTGCTCGGCGCCGCCGGCGGACAGTGTCAGTCTGGCCAGGGGCGCCTCCCCCGTTTCGGAGTGGAACATCGACGAAACGAGCTTGTAATGCTCGTCATCGGTGACGACCATTTCGTCGCTCATCAATGCGTGCAGGTCTTCATCGAAGATTTCATGCTTCTTGTCGGCGAGTTCCTTGAAGTGCGCGAACGCAACGTTTAGAACCTGCTCGCTTTCGACCTCGATGCCGAGTTCCTTCAAGCGGGCCTTGAAGGCCGTGCGCCCCGAATGCTTGCCGAGCACCAGCTTGTTGGCATTCCAGCCGACATCCTCGGCACGCATGATTTCGTAGGTCTCGCGATGCTTGAGTACCCCGTCCTGGTGAATTCCCGACTCGTGCGCAAACGCGTTCGCGCCGACAATCGCCTTGTTCGGCTGCACGGGGAATCCGGTGATGCTGGACACCATCTTGGATGCGGCGACAATCTGCGTGGTATCGATTCGCGTCACGCAGGGAAATACGTCCTGCCGCGTATGGACCGCCATGACGATTTCCTCGAGGGCGGCGTTGCCTGCACGTTCGCCAAGGCCATTGATGGTGCATTCGACCTGACGGGCTCCGGCCATGACCGCAGCAAGGCTGTTCGCGACGGCAAGCCCCAGGTCGTTATGGCAATGTACTGACCAGATCACCTTGTCCGAACCGGGAATCCGTTCGCGCAGTTGCCTGATCCTCTCAGCATATTGCTCGGGGACGTTGTAACCCACCGTGTCCGGAATATTGATGGTGGTGGCTCCCTCCTTGATTACCGCCTCGATGATCCTGCAAAGAAAATCCAGATCGGAGCGTCCGGCGTCTTCGCAAGAAAACTCGACATCGTCGATGCCGTTACGTGCGAACCTTACGGCCTTCTGCGCCGCCACGAGGACATCGTCCGGCGCCATGCGCAGCTTCTTCTCCATGTGAATCGGACTGGTCGCAATGAACGTGTGAATGCGTCCCGACCTGGCCGGCTTCACCGCCTCCAGTGCCCGCGCGATGTCTTTGTCGAAGGCGCGACAGAGACCAGCAACTGTCGACTCCTTGATGGCTTCGGCCACTGCCTTTACTGCTTCAAAATCCCCATTGGACGCCGCCGGGAAGCCTGCCTCGATCACATCCACCCGCATCCTCTCCAGTTGGCGGGCGATCCGCAGTTTTTCTTCCTTGGTCATCGATGCGCCGGGACTCTGCTCGCCGTCGCGCAATGTCGTATCGAAAATGATCAATTGATCTTTGGCCATGATTCTCTCCAGGCAAAACAGGAATGGGTTTATCCCGCCCCTTGTGGAGCAGGCACTATCGACAACCGGATTGAGTGGGTGGTTTTTTAGCGCGCGCGGCGCAGCAGCGGGAGCAGCTTCGCCCGCAATGGCCGGCGTGCGATCAGCACGCCTGAGAGGCCGAGAAACAGAACAGCAAAGAAAAGTTCAGCGAACATGCTTTCACTATAAAGATATTACTCGGAGCGCGCAACAGATTTTCTCTTGTCGCGCCAGTTCCAAGCAGCCATCAAATAGCCTGAAATCGAATAGGCCAGAAACAAGGCAAACAGCACGCCCGGCGGATAAGAGGAGATCAGGACATACCCGAGCACAATCACCGGAAGGACCATGAATGGAACGCTACGACGCAGATTGATATCCTTGCCGCTCCAGTAAGGCAAGGTGCTGACCATCGTGATTCCGGAAAACAGCGTCAGGGCAAACGCATACCACCGCACCTCCTCGCCGGGAATATTCAGGTCATTGATGATCCAGACGAAACCTGCAACCAGCGCAGCCGCTGCGGGACTCGGCAATCCCTGAAAATAGCGCTTGTCCACAACTCCGATATTGGTATTGAAGCGGGCCAAGCGCAACGCCGCACCCGCGCAATACACGAAGGCCGCGATCCAGCCCCACTTCCCCATTCCCTTCATCGCCCACTCGAATACGATCAATGCGGGCGCTGCACCGAACGAGACCATGTCAGAGAGGGAATCGTATTCGGCACCAAACGCACTCTGAGTCCGGGTCATGCGTGCAACGCGACCATCCAGGCCATCGAACACCATTGCTATGAAAATTGCCACGGCGGCATTTTCGAAGCGCCCGGTCATTGCCTGGACGATGGCGTAGAAACCGGCGAAAAGACCGGCTGTCGTCAGCAGGTTGGGCAACAGAAAAATCCCGCGACGACGCAGTTCAGGATTCATCAACGTCTTGCGGGGTGGAAGATCCGGCATGATCATGGGACAGAAGGAACACGATCCTATTCTAGCGGTTCAGGCGACCTTCACGACAGACCGTCGATCCGTGGCCGACAATTGGCTCGAAATCCAGAGCCGTCATTCGACCGCAGAAAAGGAAAAGGCGCGACAAAGCCGCGCCTTTTCTGACGCAAGAAAGTATCAGTTCTTGGTCTGATCCACGAGCTTGTTCTTCTTGATCCAAGGCATCATCGCCCGCAGTTGCTCGCCAACTTGCTCGATCGGATGGGCCGCCGTCAAACGACGACGGGCGGTCATTTCCGGATAGTTGGTGCGCCCTTCAAGAATGAACTTCTTCGCGTACTCCCCTTCCTGAATGGCCTTCAGGGCATCCTTCATCGCGGCACGCGCTTCGGGACCAATCACCTTGGGGCCGGTCACATACTCGCCATACTCGGCGTTGTTGGAAATGGAGTAATTCATGTTCGCAATGCCGCCTTCAAAGATCAGGTCTACGATCAATTTGACCTCGTGCAAACATTCGAAATAAGCCATCTCCGGAGCGTAGCCGGCATCGGTAAGGGTTTCATAGCCCGCTTTGATCAATTCGACCAAGCCACCACAAAGAACAGCCTGTTCGCCGAACAAGTCGGTTTCAGTCTCTTCACGAAAGTTGGTCTCGATCACGCCGCCCTTTGTACCGCCGTTCGCCGCCGCATACGACAACGCGATGTCCTTTGCCTTGCCTGACTTGTCCTGATGAATCGCGATCAGCGACGGGACGCCGCCACCACGCAAATATTCCGAACGAACAGTGTGGCCAGGCCCCTTAGGAGCGATCATGATGACGTCTACATCGGTGCGGGGAACCACCTGATTGTAGTGAACATTGAACCCGTGGGCGAAGGCTAGAGCGGCACCTTTCTTCATGTTCCCTTCAACGTCTGCGTGGTAGACAGCGGGTATAGTCTCATCAGGCAACAGCATCATCACGACATCCGCGTCCTTGACCGACTTGGCAACCTCTTCGACCTTCAAACCGGCCTTTTTCGCCTTGTCCCAGGATGCGCCTCCCTTGCGCAAACCGACCGTCACCTTGACGCCAGAATCCTTGAGGTTCTGCGCATGGGCGTGCCCCTGCGAACCGTAGCCAACAATAGTGACCTTCTTGCCCTTGATCAGGGAAAGATCCGCATCTTTGTCGTAATAAACTTTCATTGCATGTCCTTGTTTTCAGTGTTCAGACTTTGAGAATTCGATCACCACGCCCGATCCCGGAAACACCGGTGCGTACTGTTTCGAGAATCAACGATCTGTCGATGGCCTCGAGAAAGGCGTCCAGCTTGGAACCATTGCCGGTCAATTCAATGACGTAGGTCGAATCCGTCACGTCAATGATGCGGCCGCGAAAAATATCCGCGATGCGCTTCATTTCTTCGCGATCCTTGCCGGCCGCCCGAACCTTTACCAACATGAGTTCGCGCTCGATATGAGCCGCCTCAGACAGATCCACCACCTTGACGACATCGATCAGTTTGTTGAGCTGCTTGGTAATTTGCTCGATGACATCGTCCGAACCGGTGCTGACGATCGTCATCCGTGATAGGGATGCATCCTCCGTCGGCGCAACCGTCAGCGATTCAATATTGAAGGCCCTGGCGGAGAAAAGACCCGACACGCGCGAAAGGGCACCGGCTTCGTTTTCAATGAGTATTGAAATGATGTGTCGCATGCTCACAATTCCTCAGCCAGAATCATCTCGGACAATCCCTTGCCAGCCGCAACCATGGGATACACGTTGGCCGTCTGATCGGTGAGGAAATCCATGAAAACCAGATCATTCTTGTGTTTGGTAAACGCCTCGCGCAGCGCGGGCTCCACGTCCGCCGGACGCTCGATCTTCATTCCGACATGCCCGTAGGATTCGGCCAGCTTGACGAAATCGGGCAGGGCATCGACGTAGGACTCTGCATAACGGTTGCCGTGGAACATTTGCTGCCATTGGCGAACCATGCCCAAATAGCGATTGTTCAGGTTGATGATCTTGATCGGCAACCGGAATTGCTTCGCCGTCGACAGCTCCTGAATGTTCATCTGGATGGAAGCCTCGCCGGTGACGCAGGCTACCGTGGCTTTCGGATTCGCAAAACGCACGCCCATGGCATACGGCAGTCCGACGCCCATGGTCCCCAGACCGCCTGAATTGATCCAGCGCCGCGGCTTGTCGAACTTGTAGTACTGCGCCGCCCACATCTGATGCTGACCGACATCGGACGTAACGAAAGCTTCGCCGCCGGTGACCTCATAAAGCTTCTCGACGACGTACTGGGGCATGATGATTTCCTTGCCCTGTTTGTATTTCAACGACTTCTTGCTGCGCCATTCATCGATCTGCTTCCACCATGCTGACAAGGCCTTCGCGTCCGGAACGCCAGAAGATGCTTCGAGCAACTTTTGCAACTCGTCCAGCACGTCAGGAAGGTTGCCAACGATCGGTACATCGACCTTGACACGCTTCGATATAGAGGATGGATCGATATCAATGTGAATGATCTTTCGCGCAACCTCCGCAAAATGGGCCGGATTGCCGATTACCCGGTCGTCGAATCGAGCACCGACGGCGATCAAAACATCGCAGTTCTGCATGGCCATGTTTGCTTCATAGGTACCGTGCATGCCGAGCATTCCGAGCGACTGCTTGTCAGTGGCCGGGTATCCGCCGAGTCCCATCAGGGTATTGGTTACCGGATATCCAAGGGTTCGGGCAAGTTTCACCAACCGGTCTGCTGCGTCTGAGAGGATGACCCCACCCCCCGCGTAGATCATCGGACGCTTGGCATCCAGCAGCATCTGGACCGCCTTCTTGATCTGGCCACCATGACCCTTAACCACCGGGTTGTAGGAGCGCATGGCGATCGTCTTCGGATACTCAAACTCGCACTTCTGATTCGTCACATCCTTAGGGATGTCCACCAGCACCGGGCCGGGACGACCTGTCTTGGCGATATAAAACGCCTTTTTCAAAGTGATTGCGAGATCCCTTACATCCTTGACCAGGAAATTGTGCTTTACACAGGGCCGTGTAATGCCGACGGTATCGCACTCCTGGAAGGCATCCTGACCGATGTAGGCGGTCGGAACCTGACCGCTGATAATCACCATCGGCACCGAGTCCATGTGCGCCGTTGCGATGCCGGTGACGGCATTGGTCACGCCAGGGCCGGACGTGACCAAGCAGACGCCGATCTTGTTTGACGAACGCGAATACGCGTCTGCCGCATGCACGGCAGCCTGCTCATGCCGAACCAGAACATGCTTGAACTTGTCCTGCTTGAACAATTCGTCGTAGATGAATAGAACTGAGCCGCCGGGATAGCCGAAGACGTACTCGACTTTTTCCTCTTGCAAGCATCTGATTACAATTTCCGCGCCAGTTAGCTGCATTGATTACACCTGTTGCACTTTTTGAGTGAAACATATAACCATACTGGCTCGTTCGCGAATGGTCAAGATTTATGTCTCCGAATCCGGTTCAGGAATTGACATTCATAGGGGCTATAGTTCGCCCTTGGGGTTTTTAAATTGAATACAGGCTTCAGGAGAAGCTTCTGGGTTCCCGAACTGAGCTATCGGACTTCCTTGCCGGAGTAGAGCGACGCGCCTTCAAGCAGGCGATGTTCGCAGTGCGAAACGAGGAAACGGCGCTGGACATTGTTCAGGACGCAATGATGCGCCTTGCGGAAAAATACGGTGATCGACCTGTCGCCGAATGGCCGATGCTCTTTCAGAGAATCTTGCAAAACGCCATTCGTGACAGTTACAGGCGATCCAAGGTGCGGTCCCTGTGGACGACCTTGCTTTCCTCATTGTCTTCCGGAGAAGAGGAAGAAACTGATCCACTTGAAACTTATGTGGTCACCAAGGAGTCCGATGGATTTAGAGGGCCCGACAGAGAATTGGAGCGCTCTCAACTTATTGGAATTATTGAAAAAGAGGTTTCCAAGTTGCCACCACGTCAACGCGAAGCCTTTCTGATGCGTTACTGGGAGGAAATGGATATTGCCGAGACTGCTGCGGCGATGGGATGCACCGAAGGTAGCGTGAAAACGCACTGTTCGCGTGCCACACATACTTTGGCTGCAGCGCTCAAGGCAAAGGGCATCGTGTTATGAATCAAGATACGGAATTCGGATACAAGACAAGACAAATCCTTAACAAGGGTGTGGATACCTTGGACAGGAAAGTTACGGTTCGCCTGCAGGAAGCGCGCCAAAGCGCACTAAACAGGCAACGTGTGCCGGTTCGCGGACTGCGGCTCGCCGGCATCGGGCACAGCGTTGAGCTGGCGGTGTTTCCGTACGCTCGAAGCTTGATCGCCGCCATGGCTCTGGTGATTGGCGCAACCGGGACGTATTACTGGAATGCTTACGAACAAGCGCAGGAATACGAGGAAATCGACAGCGCCCTTCTTGCTGACGAGCTTCCACCGTCCGCCTATCTTGACCGAGGCTTCCACGCATGGCTCGAACGCGCTTCGGACTCATCTTCGCAGTAGCGCTCTGGCTGGTTGCTCCAAACAGCAGCGCCGTCATCGTCCCTCCGCTTTCACAGCCGTCCTGGAGTGAGCTAAGCGCGGAACAGAAGCGTGTCCTCTCTCCACTCGCCGGTGAATGGGACCAGCTTGACGGCTTCAGGCGCAAGAAATGGCTGGGAATTGCACAGCGCTACCAGGCTCTTAGCCCTGATGAGCAGACCCGCATCCAGCGCAGAATGACGACTTGGGCGAAGCTCACGCCAGAAGAGCGCAAACGCGCAAGAGACCAGTACAAATCCATGCAAAAGGCTCCTCCAGAAAAGAAGGAGGCAGTCAAGCTCAAATGGCAGGAATATAAAGACCTACCGGAGGGCGAGAAAGCCCGCCTGGAAGCGGAGGCGGCTAGCAAGCCCGCTGCGCGCCCCGCACCGTCGAAGTCGACCGTCGCACCGGTAGTACCGGCAGTTTCAGGAAATCCGCCCGTATCCATGCCAGCGACGAATCGCTAAGAGTGTTTCCATTCAATCGCATGCCACGCCCAGCAGGTGAATTTCCCGGGTTCGGCCGTCGAATTGCAAGCATGGCCTACGATAGTTTGCTGCTGCTTGGCGTTCTGTCAGTCGGGTTCATGTTGCCGCAGCTCATTTTGGGCATGGGATTCAATCTGCTTCTGCCTGGCTGGGCTCTCCTTTGCAATGTGTTCGTCGTGGTTGGATGCTATTTTCTCTGGTACTGGCATCACGGAGGACAAACTCTCGCGATGCAAACTTGGAACATTCGGATAGCGACACCGGATGGAGAGCAGCCCAGTCTGTCCCGTCTGGCATTGCGATATGCGCTTACTTGGCCAAGCCTAATTTATTTCGGGGTCGGAATCTTTTGGGCGCTGTTCGATCGGGACCGCCAGTTCCTTCACGACCGGCTAGCCGGAACTCGTATCGTATTCAAGTCGCACTAGAAACAATCAACGTCGCTCAACCCACCACAGCAGCCCTGCAGCAGTCAGAAGAAAGATTACGCTGGGGGTAATTGCAGAAAAGAACGGTGGCCAGCTGTTGATAACCCCGAGACTGGAAAAAAGTCCGTTGAGCATGTGGAAGCCGATACCAAGCATGATTCCGGCAAAGACCCGAATGCTGACGGCACCCATACGATCCTGCATGTAGGCAAACGGAAGTGCCAGCACCATCATGACGACCGCCGCCATGGGATAGATCAGCTTTTTCCAGATCGCAATGTCGTAACGATCGGTCTTTTGCTGATTTCCGCTCAAATGCCTGATGTACAGGTATAGATTCACCAAGGACATGCGTTCCGGCACGACCATGAGCACCGCCAGCAGGTCCGGATTGAGCGCTGATTTCCACTGCAGTTCGCGATATTTCTCGACATGCGCGGCATCGCCCGTAAATACAGTGCGCACCACGCCATCAAGCTGCCAAATTCCATCCTTGATGTATCGACCACCATCGGCCTGACTGATCGAGCGAAGCTGAAACCGATCGTCGAACTCGAAGACGCGAACATTCTGCAGCGTTGTGTCTGGCAAAACTTCGCGCACATTGACGAACGAACGCTCGTCGCGGACCCACAACCCGGAACGAAACTCCTGCGCCACCAAAGCCCCCATGGCCTTGAGCCTCAATTGCTGAGCCGCGCGCTCCGAGGGCGGAGCGACGAACTCGCCAACCAGCAGGGTAAGAGCGGAAAACACTATTCCGATTTTGGCAAGTACGAACAGAAAATCCCGCGTAGACAGGCCGGCTGCGCGCAATACCGTAATCTCGGAATGTCGCGCCAGCACCGTCAACGCATACAAGGTTCCAATCAGCACGCCGATCGGAAACAATTCATAGAGCCGCCCGGGCAAGGTCAGTACGACATATCCCAGTGCATGCTGAATCTGGTAGCCACCCTTGCCTATGCTCTCGAGCTGGTGAATCAGGTCGAAGAATGCAAAAAGCATCAAGAAGGCAAGCAGTACGAGGCTTGTTGTTGCGTAGATTTCTCGCGCCAGATGGCGTTCATAAATGTTGAACTTCAGCGCCAACGCAATCTCCCCCATGCAAGCGGGTTTTGGCGCCTGTAGAACAGGACGACAAGCAGGAGAAACATCCCAACGTGCACAGCCCAAACGCCAACTTCGAAGCGCAGCTTGCCTTGCGCCACCCATGCCTGGCTCACGCTCAACAGATTGCTGTAGATCATGTAAGCGAGAAGCGCAAACAGGAGGTTGTTGGCGCGCCCGGCACGCGGATTGACGAATGCAAGCGGAATCGCCAGCACGGCCAAATTCAATGCCGCCAACGGCAAACCAATTCGCCAGAGCAACTCGGCCAGATGGGCCGGTTGCCGATCGCGCACCAGATCCCACAGCGGCTTGGTGCGTGGCGAATCTTCGAAGCCCCTTGCTTCCTTGGTTTCAATTCGAACAAAGTATCGATCGAACTCCATTACCCGATATTCCGCCGTCCCCGCCGTGCCCTCATAGCGTCGCCCGCGATCGAGCACCAGAAACCTGTCACCGTTGCTCATTGTCTCGGTGTGCCCCTGGGCGGTCGCCATCACCCCCAGCCGACCATGCTGAATCGAACTGATGAAAACGTTCTTGACCTTCCCGTCCTCGCCAGCGGCACTTTCGACAAAGAACACCCGATCCGCGGAACCCGACTCGTTGAACGCGCCGGGCGATACCCGTGCAACATCGTCTCGCTGATTCATGGTCTGGCGATAAGTCTCACTTTTCCAGTTCGCCCAAGGTGCGAGTAGCAGGGAAAGCAGCGCGATGACCACCACCGGCGGCCCGGCAAACTTCAATACCGGGACGACCCACGCAGTCAGGGGAATTCCCGACGCCAGCCACACCACCATCTCGGAATCGCGGTACCAGCGCGACAAGGTCATAAGTACTGCGATAAAAACTGTCAGCGACAACAACACCGGCAGATAGCTGATCGCCCGGAAGCCGAGCAAGGCAATTACGGCCTCAGACGCCAACTTGCCGCCGGCGGCATCTCCCAGGAGACGGATCAACTGGGTTGTCATCAGGATTGCGAACAGTGCGACGAAAACTCCCGCCGCAGTGTTTGTAAATTCTCGAATCGCGGCACGCTGAAAAATCATCGCTTAGCAGAATGTCCGCTTTGACATTTGGAGAAAACTTGGGGAATAATGGGCAACAGCATGGAAATTGCCCGAAACATCATGCTTTCGAGGATTTCCAGCCACCGGAAAGGGGTATGTTTTGGAATTTAGCATAAAAAGCGGAAGCCCGGAAAAGCAGCGCAGCGCGTGCGTCGTTGTCGGCGTGTTCGAAGCCAGAAAGCTTTCTGCTGCAGCCGAAGTAATCGATCAGGCAAGCAAGCAGTTTCTGAGCGATATCCTCCGTCGTGGCGACATGGAGGGCAAGGCGGGCACAAGCCTGCTGCTGCATGGCGTTTCCGGTATCGAAGCCGACCGGGTTCTGCTGGTCGGACTTGGCAAAGAACGGGAGTTCCGTGAAAAGGAATACCGCTCGGCGATAGCAACGGCAGTTCGCCAACTGAATGAAACCGGTGGCTTCGATGGCACCGTGTTCCTGACGGACCTGCCCGTCAGAAAGCGCGACGTATCCTGGAAGATTCGCCAAGCCGCACTCGTGGCCCAAGAAACTCTGTATCGGTTCGAACGCCTCAAGTCTAAGAAGGAAGCCGTTCGGCGACCGCTGCGCAAGTTGACGTTCTGCGTCGCACGCCGCAACGAACTGGCCGCCGCCGAACTGGCGCTCGCGCAAGGCATGGCGATGGGTGCAGGCGTCGAACTGGCGAAGGACCTCGGCAACCTTCCGGGAAACATCTGCACTCCGACCTACCTTGCCGAGCAGGCGCGGCAACTCGCGGCATCGCACGGACTGGGCGTTGACATCCTTGACCGTGCCGATATGGAAAAGCTGGGCATGAACACCTTGCTCTCCGTCGCGCGGGGATCGCACGAGCCGCCAAAGTTCATTGTCATTCGTCACCTGGGAGGCCCCGTTGGAGCAAAGCCGGTGGTACTCGTCGGCAAGGGCATCACGTTCGACTCCGGCGGCATTTCACTCAAACCCGGCGCCGAAATGGACGAAATGAAATATGACATGTGTGGCGCCGCCAGCGTGCTGGGGACACTCAAGTCCATCGCCATCATGCAACTGCCGCTCAACGTCATCGGGGTGATTCCATCAACGGAGAACATGCCGGGGGGCGCGGCGACAAAGCCGGGCGACGTGATTACCTCGATGTCGGGCCAGACCGTGGAGATACTAAACACCGATGCCGAGGGACGACTGATCCTCTGTGATGCGCTGACCTATGTCGAGCGCTTTGAACCGCAATGCGTCGTCGATATCGCAACGCTGACCGGTGCCTGCGTGATTGCACTGGGCCACGTCGCAACCGGATTGCTTGCAAACAATGAAGGCCTCGCGAAGGAATTGCTCGATGCCGGCCAGGAAGCCTACGACCGCGCCTGGCAGATGCCGCTCTGGGACGACTACCAGGAACAGTTGAAGAGCAACTTCGCCGACATGGCGAATATTGGCGGCAAGCCGGCCGGAACGATTACCGCGGCTTGCTTCCTCGCCCGGTTCACGGAAAAGTACCAGTGGGCGCACCTCGACATTGCCGGCACGGCATGGCGCTCGGGCAAGGACAAGGGAGCCACCGGGCGCCCGGTGCCGTTGCTGAGTCAATTCCTGATCGACCGCGCCAATGCAGCAAGAGAAACTGACGGCAAACGCGGGCGGCGATGACAAATATCCATTTCTATCATGGTGCAGGAAACCGCCTGCAGGCGGTCGCGGAATGGTTGGGCCGCGCCGGAGATGAACATCGTCCGGTCGTCGTCTATGTCCCGTCGAATGACGATTGCCAGAAACTGGATCGCCTGCTCTGGTCTACTCCGGCGACCGGCTTTGTCGCTCACTGCATGGCTGATGACCGGCTGGCCCAGGAAACGCCAATCGTTCTCGCCTCCGGGCTGGATAATCCGGTTAGCGACGAATGCCTGTTGAACCTTTCCGACGAAGTTCCGCCCGGGTTCAGTCGGTTCCAGAGCCTCGTCGAGATAGTCAGCGTCGATGACCACGACCGCCTGCCGGGCAGAGAGCGTTTCCGCTTCTATCGCGAGCGCGGCTACCCCCTCAGGAACGACGATATTTCGAACGGCTTCGAGTCCAATGGCTGACGACGGCACCAGGGAAATCCTGCAAAAGGCCGACGCTCTGATCCGGCGCTCGCGCACCTATGTCGCCGGAACCCAGGCAATGCAGCAACCGGCCGCGCCAGCAGACGATGACTTGCCGGTTCTGACGGAAATTGTCTCGGAACATGACATCGCATTCGCGACCGCACCGCCTCACATGCAGCAGCATCTTGACGCGTTGCGCGATGAATTGTCGCGCTGGCTTGAACAGGAATTGCCGCACGCCGTGCTGAAGGTGACGGATGGGCTCGCAGACCAGTTGATGGGAGAACTGACCCATCAAGCTGAACGAAATCTGCTGCCGAGACTCATGGCCCGCCTCGACGGCTCGGCCGGCATGACCGAACCAAAATCGACCGACTAGGCCCGCGGCACGGTGTCCGCAAACGCCTGGCGTTGCATCAGCTTCTCATACAGGGCCGACAATTTCGGGTATTGGCCAGCCCAAGGGATGTCGGCCAGCCGGAACGACACGTAACCCAGCGCACAACCCACCGCGACATCCGCCAGCGAGAACCCTGTGCCGTGACACCATGGCTGGTCCCCCAAGTCGTCGGCCATTACCTTCAGCGCCTGATCTATCTTGCCGCGCTGGCGTTCGATCCAGGACGGACTGCGCTCACCATCGGGGCGCTTTGCCTCAAGAAACGCCGCGACGGCTGCATCGAGCACTCCGTCGGCGAGCGCCTCCCAGCGCTTAACGCTGATTCGTTCGCGACCGGAAGCGGGGATTAGCCGATTGTTGGGCGCCACCGTATCCAGGTACTCGGCGATGACGCGCGAATCATAGAGGGTGCTGTCATCGTCAAGGACCAGAACCGGTACTTTCCCGAGCGGATTCAGCGCACCAACCTGATTGTCCGCGGCCCAGGGATTGTCGAGAACGAGATCGTAATCGATCTTTTTTTCCGCGAGCACGACGCGGATCTTGCGAACGTAGGGACTGGTAAGCGAACCGATCAGTTTCATTGGGGAAATCGGGAAGTTCGAAGCGGGGAAACTATACCATGCGGCCCAGATGCCAAGCGGCTTCCGTTCCCGGCGCGGCCCGGCCTGCATGTTAAAATTGCCATGCTTTCAATGCCCTCAGCACAGCGCCCCGCGCCATCGAAATGACACTAACCGCACTGACCGCGCTCTCCCCTCTGGACGGACGTTACGCATCCAAGGTCGAAAGCCTGCGCATCCACTTTTCCGAATTCGGGCTCATACGCAATCGGGTTCGGGTCGAGATCGAATGGCTTAAAGCACTTGCTGCAGACAGCCGGCTCGTTGAATGCCCGGCGTTTTCCGCAGCTACGATCGCGCAACTCGACGCAATCGTCTCCGGATTTGCGGTGGCCGACGCAGATGCCGTAAAAGCCATCGAAGCGCGCACCAATCACGACGTAAAGGCGATGGAGTACTGGCTGAAGGATGCACTGGCGAATAGTCCGGAAGTCATGCGTGTCAGCGAATTCATCCATTTCGGATGCACCTCGGAAGACATCAACAATGTTTCGCATGCCCTGATGCTGAAGGATGCGGTCAGCGACAGCCTGTTGCCCGAACTGGATCGTCTGATCGCACGCCTGCGGGACCTGGCCCATCAATTGGCGGAATTGCCCATGCTTGCCCGCACCCACGGGCAACCGGCGACACCGACCACGCTGGGCAAGGAAATGGCCAATATCGCGGCGCGCCTGATGCGCTGCCGAAAGCAGGTTTGCGCCGTATCGCTCTGCGCCAAATTCAATGGTGCCGTGGGCAACTACAACGCCCACCTCGCGGCCTACCCGGAGGTCGATTGGGAGGCCTTCAATCGTCGCTTCGTCGAGTCGCTCGGACTCGAGTTCAACCCCTACACCATCCAGATCGAGCCGCACGATGCCATGGCCGAACTGTTCGATGCCATGGCGCGCGCCAATACCATCCTGATCGATGCCGACCGCGACATCTGGCAGTACATCTCGCTGGGCTATTTCAAGCAAAAACTCAAGGATGGCGAGATCGGTTCCTCGACCATGCCGCACAAGGTCAATCCGATCGACTTCGAAAACTCCGAGGGCAACCTGGGCCTGGCCAATGCGGTGCTGCGCCACCTAGCGGAGAAACTGCCGATCTCGCGCCTGCAGCGCGACCTCACCGACTCGACCGTGTTGCGCAACATGGGTGTCGCCTTCGGCTACACCCTGCTCGCCTTCGACTCCACGCTGCGCGGCCTGAACAAGCTGGAAGCCAACCCGCAGCGACTGGCCGAGGACCTGGAGGACGCGTGGGAAGTTCTGGCCGAGCCGGTGCAGACCGTGATGCGTCGCTTCGGCGTTCCCAATCCCTACGAACAACTAAAGGAACTGACACGCGGCAAGGGCATCGAGCGCGATGCCCTGCGCCAGTTCATCGCAAAGCTGCCATTGCCGGAAGCGGATCGCCAGCGCCTGCTTGACATGACGCCGGCCTCTTACATCGGCAAGGCAGCCGAACTGGCGAGAAATATCTAGGATGGGCTTCGCCGAGAACCTCAAGCAGTTGCCCCGCATTTCGCACCTAGCGGCGATCCAGTTGCTGGATCGGGATGGCGTTCTGGTTGGCACCATTGAAAACAAGCCGGGACAGGCGGGCTCATTGTCCATCTACAATCACCTCGGGCAGATTTATGGCGCGATTACCGTCGAAGCCGCAAAAAAGGGTCTTGAGCTTTATGCGGAACACACCGAGGATGCGCGCCTGAACCCCGGCAAGCATCCCAATATCGACCGGTTTCTCGCTCTGGCTGCGGGTGACGGCGGTCTGCTGCGCGTCAAGCACGTGTTTGCCACGACGTTCGAATAGACGACCTTGACCGCCAACACTCGGCGTCGCTCGATTGCCGATAGATCCATGGAATAATCGGCGGCCGCCAGCCGTATATCCCAAGCCGGTTACTGCTGGCCTTCCCCTAGACAGAACAAGGAGTTCACATGAAATTCAACAAGTTCGTCGTTGCCGCTATGGCCATCGGCCTTTCCAGCGCGACTCTGGCGCAATCGATCGGCAAGCCTGAGGATCAGATTCGCTGGCGCCAGTCGGTCATGCAAACCCTGGGCTGGAGCATGGGCCGCATCAAGGCCAATATCGAAGGCACCTACAACAAGGATCAGGTGATCCAGGCCGCCAACACCATTCAGGCGCTGGCCAATTCCGGCTCGGGCGCACTGTTTGCGCCTGGCACCGACAAGGGCAAGGGCTGGCACGACACCGAGGTCAAGCCTGAACTTTTCACGAACACCGCCAAGTTAAGGGAAGTCGGATCGGCCTACAACAAGGAAGCCAACGAACTGGCCAAGGTCGCCGCCGGGGGCGATGCCGCCGCCGTCAAGGCCCAGTTCGGCAATCTCGGCAAGGCCTGCAAGGCCTGCCACGACGAGTTCCGCAAGGAACAGAAGTAATAAATCACCGCCCGCAAGGGCCGATGTAAAAACAACCGGCCACCCTTGGGTGGCCGTTTGTTTTACCAGTTCGGTGCGGCAGCAGGCGGCGGAGTCGCCTGGGGTGGCAAAGTGATCCAGGCACCGCTGGCTCCGTATGCAGCTCCCAAGGCCATTGCCAGCGCAATGCAGAAAGCAATCGCGCCGCCGCCTTGCGCCGTATCGCCAGCGCCGACCTTTCTACCGGTGATCATTGGCATGATCAGGGTTTCCTTCTTGATCCGAACATAGAAGGCGATCGCGGCAAGGTGCGCCACCACCAGCAGGATGATCAGTGGTTCGACCAGGCGGTGGATGCCCACCACGCGATCCGACAGATCCTTGCCAACCAGCGCATACAACGGGCCTTCGAAGGCGATGTCGTCATTCGAGAACAAGCCAGTCGCCACCAGCAGAAGCAGGGTGCCGAGCATGGCCAGAACGGAAAGCGCGCCTAGCGGGTTGTGGCCTTCGCCGTGCCACTGGCCACGAATGTAGGCAATGATGCCAGCGGGTCCGCGCACGAACTGGAAGAAGCGGGCGTAGGTCGAACCGACAAAACCCCAGATTAGCCGGAATACCAGCAAGCCCACCACGACCAGGCCGAAGCGGCCATGCCAGACCATCGCGTTGCCGCCGATCTTCGCACTGACGAAGGAACCCGTTACGCATACCACCAGCAGCCAATGGAACAGCCGCAGCGGCAGGTCCCAGACCAGGATGCGCTGCATCAGACGACGGCCTCCTGCTTCTCGGCTTTGGGCTTGACGAACTGCTCGCGCGACACGCCCATCCACATCACCAGCGGGCTGGCGACCAGCACCGAGGAGTAGATGCCAAAACAGATGCCGATGGTCAGGGCCAGCGCGAAATAGTGCAGCGCCGCGCCACCGAAGATCAACATGGAAGTGACCATCATCTGCGTCGAGCCATGGGTGATGATGGTGCGCGAAATAGTGCTGGTGATGGCGTGGTCGAGCACCTGCGGCGTCGTCATGCCACGTTTCTTCTTGAAGGTTTCGCGCACGCGGTCGAAGACCACCACCGATTCGTTCACCGAATAGCCCAGTACCGCCAGCACGGCGGCCAGCACCGGCAGGGAAAACTCCCACCGGAAGAAAGCGAAGAAGCCGAGGATGATCACAACGTCATGCAGGTTGGCGATGATGGCGGATACGGCGAAGCGCCACTCGAAGCGAAACGCCAGATACAGCACGATGCCGACGATCACCAGCAGCAGGGCCAGCGCGCCGTCTTCGGCGAGTTCCTTGCCGACTTGGGGACCGACGAACTCGACCCGCTTGAGCTGCGGCGTCATCGCCGAGGCAGTGCCGCCAGCGCCGGCACTCTGCGTCCCTTCGGGAACTTTCATCAACGAGGCCATGACCTGCTCGCCGACCTTGGAACTTTCGGCGCCCTTGGTCAGCGGCACACGGATCAGCACGTCGCGCGAGGAACCGAAGTTCTGTACCTGCGGATCGGCAAAGCCGTCGCTTTCCAGTTGCTGGCGGATCTTTCCCAGGTCCGGCGCCTGGGTATAACTGACTTCCAACAGCGTGCCGCCGGTAAACTCGACCGAAAAATGCAGCCCCTTGGTCGCCAGGAAGAACACCGCGGCGAGGAAGGTGATCAACGAGATGATGTTGAACACCAGGGCATGGCGCATGAAGGGAATGTCTTTGCGTATGCGGAAAAATTCCATCTCAGACTCCCGGTTTCCAGACCTGGCCGATGCTCACCGAGCCCAGCTTGCGCCGGTGGCCGTAGATCAGGTTGATCAGAGCGCGCGAGACCACGACCGAACTGAAGATCGAGGTCAGGATGCCCAGGCAATGCACCACCGCGAAGCCGCGCACCGGGCCGGAACCGAAGATCAGCAGGGCGACGCCGGCGATCAGGGTGGTGATGTTCGAATCCAGGATGGTGGCCCAGGCGCGTTCGTAGCCGGCGGTGATCGACGCCTGCGGCGAATTGCCGCCGCGCAACTCCTCGCGCACCCGCTCGTTGATCAGCACGTTGGCGTCGATCGCCATGCCCAGCGTCAGGGCGATGGCGGCGATGCCGGGCAGCGTCAACGTCGCCTGCAGCAGGGACAGCAGCGCCACCAGGAACAGCAGGTTGGCCGACAGCGCCAGGACCGAGACGACCCCGAACAGCAGGTAGTACGAGATCATGAACACCGAGATGGCGATGAAGCCCCACATCGTCGAGTTGAAGCCCTTGGCGATGTTGTCGGCGCCGAGACTGGGACCGACCGTGCGCTCCTCGATGATCTCCATCGGCGCCGCAAGCGATCCCGCGCGCAGCAACAGGGCCACGTCATTCGCCTCGACGGTGCTCATGCGCCCCGAGATCTGCACCCGGCCGCCGCCGATCTCCGTGCGAATCACCGGAGCGGTGACCACTTCTCCCTTGCCCTTCTCGATCAGCAGGATCGCCATGCGCTTGCCGACGCTCTCGCGCGTCACGTCCTTGAAGATGCGCGCGCCGGAGGAGTCGAGCGACAAATGCACCGCCGGCTCCTGGGTCTGGCTGTCGAATCCAGCCTGGGCGTCGGTCAGCCGCTCGCCGGTCAGTACCACCTGTTTCTTGACCAGCAGGCCGCGCCCGCCACGCTCGATGTAGTACTCGGTGCCCGGGGGCGGCTGGCCGCGCGCCGCCTGCTCCATGATGTCCATGTTGGCGCTGGCCTCGTCGTCGACCATGCGTACTTCCAGGGTCGCCGTGCGGCCCAGGATGTCCTTCGCCTTGGCGGTGTCCTGCACGCCGGGCAGCTGCACCACGATCCGGTCGATGCCCTGCTGCTGGATCACCGGTTCGGCGACGCCGAGTTCGTTGATGCGATTGTGCAGGGTCGTGATGTTCTGCTTCACCGCGAACTCCTGGATGCGCTTCTCGGCCTGCAGCTTGAGGGTCGCCACCAAACGGAAATCGGCACCGTCCTGGGCGTCGACCAGTTGCAGGTCGGGCTGGCTGTCGTTCAGCACGGCGCGCGCCTTGTCGCGGGCTTCCGCGTCGCGGAAACGGATCGCCACCGTCTGGCCTTCGCGCACGATGCCGCCATGGCGGATGTTCTTGTCGCGCATCAGGCCGCGCAAATCGGCGCCGATCGAATCGAGCCGCTTGGTCAGGGCGCCCTTCATGTCCACCTGCAACAGGAAGTGCACGCCGCCACGCAGGTCGAGGCCGAGATACATCGGCAGCGCATGGATTCCGCTCAGCCAGTTGGGCGAGTCGGATACCAGGTTGAGCGCGACGCTGTAGCTCGCCTCCGCCGCCACCGGATTCAGCGCTTTCTCGATGGCGTCCTTGGCCTTGAGCTGGGTATCGGTGTCGGCCAGGCGCACCCGTATGCTGTTGAGGTCGAGCACCACGCCCTGCGGCGTCACCGCGGCGGCCTTGAGCGCCGCCTCCACCTGCGACATCAGCCGCGCGTCGACCTTGTGCGTCGCCTTGACGCTGGCCACCTGCACGGCGGGCGCCTCGCCAAAAAAGTTGGGCAGGGTGTACAGCAGGCCGAGCACCAGGGCGATCAGGACCGTGGCATTCTTCCAGAGAGGATAGCGATTCATTTTTTCGGCAGGAAGAAGGAAGGGATGTGGAAGGAGCGCCGCGCGACCTCAAGGCCGCGCAATCGCCCTTCGCGCGTTACAGATTCTTGAGCGTACCCTTGGGCAACAGCGCGCCCACGGCATTTTTCTGCACGGTGATCACCACCGGGCCATCCTTGCCTTCCGCGACTTCCAGGCTCAGGTAATTCTCGCCGACCTTGGAAATGCGGCCGGTGATGCCGCCCTGGGTAACCACTTCGTCGCCCTTGGCCAGTTCGCTGACCATCTTCTGCTGCTCCTTGGCCTTCTTCATCTGCGGCCGGATCATGACGAACCAGAGCACGACGAACATCAGCAGAATGGGCAGCATGCCCATCAAACCGCCGGTGGGGTCTTGGGCGGCGCCGGCCGCCTGCGCGTAAGCATTTGAAATCAGCACTGTGTATCTCCAGGATTGTCGGACAGAACCGGTGAATTATACCTGCTCGCCTGCCCGCCCCCGCGCGAAGCGCAGGCGGAAACCGGCGAAGTCGCCCTGCTCGATGGCGGACCGCATTTCGGCCATCAAGGTCTGGTAGTAGAAGAGGTTGTGGATGGTGTTCAGGCGCGCACCGAGGATCTCGCCGACGCGATGCAGGTGGTGCAGGTAGGCGCGCGTGAAATGGCGGCAGGTGTAGCAGCCGCAGGTCTCGTCCAGCGGACGGGTATCGTTCTTGTGGCTGGCGTTCTTGATCTTGACGTCGCCATGGCGGGTAAACAGCCAGCCATTACGCGCATTGCGCGTCGGCATCACGCAGTCGAACATGTCGATGCCGTGCCCGACGGCGTACACCAGGTCTTCCGGCGTACCCACCCCCATCAGGTAGCGCGGTTTGCCGGAGGGCAGGCGCGGCGCCGTATGGGCCAGGATGCGCGCCATTTCCTCTTTCGGCTCGCCGACCGACAGGCCGCCGATGGCGAAGCCGTCGAAGCCGATGTCGACCAGCGCCGCCAGCGACTCGTCGCGCAAGTCCTCGTGCATGCCGCCCTGCACGATGCCGAACAGGGCATTCGAATTCTTCAGGCGGTCATGTTCGTCGCGCGAGCGGCGCGCCCAGCGCAGGGAAAGGCGCATCGAGGCGGCCGCCGTCGCCAGGTCCGCCGGATAGGGCGTGCATTCGTCGAAGATCATCACCACGTCGGAGTTCAACACATGCTGGATGCGCATGGACTCCTCCGGCGTGAGGAACAGCCGGTCGCCGTTGATAGGCGACGCGAACTTCACGCCTTCCTCGCTGATCTTGCGCAACTCGCCCAGCGAAAACACCTGGAAACCACCCGAATCGGTCAGGATCGGCCCGTTCCAGCCCATAAAGCGATGAAGGCCGCCATGCGCGGCGACCACCTCTAGACCTGGCCGCAACCAGAGATGGAAGGTATTGCCGAGCACGATCGACGCGCCGATGCCGACCAGTTCCTCGGGCGACATGGCCTTTACCGTGCCATAGGTTCCCACCGGCATGAAGGTCGGGGTCTGTGCCACTCCGTGGGCCAGCGTCAAGGTTCCGCGCCGTGCCGCGCCGTCCGTGGCGAGCAAGTCGAACTTCATGATCCGGTCCTGCGATGCAGCAACATGGCATCCCCATAACTGAAAAAGCGATAGCGGGCGGCGATCGCGTGGCGGTATGCCGCGCGCACCTGCTCTAAGCCGCCGAAGGCCGACACAAGCATCAACAACGTCGACTTCGGCAGATGGAAATTGGTGACCAGCATGTCCGTCACGCGGAACTCGAAGCCGGGCGTGACGAACAGCGCCGTCTCGCCGGCGCCGACTTTCAGGCTACCCTCGCGCGCCGCCGACTCCAGCACCCGCACCGAGGTGGTCCCGACCGCCACGATGCGGCCGCCGTTGCGCCGCGTCGCCTCGATTGCCTCGATCGTCGCCTGCGGCAATACGTAGCGCTCGGTATGCATGCGATGCGCCGACAGTTCGTCGGTCCGCACCGGCTGAAAGGTGCCGGCACCGACGTGCAGGGTGACCCAGGCGATGCCGACGCCCATCTCGCGCAGCGTCGCCAGCAGTTCGTCGTCGAAATGCAGCCCCGCCGTCGGCGCCGCCACCGACCCGCTCTCGCGCGCATAGATCGTCTGGTAGCGGGTTTCGTCGGGCGCCGAGGCGGCGCGTTCGATGTAGGGCGGCAGCGGCAGGCGCCCGTGGCGCTCGATCAGTTGCGCGGCGTCGCCGGGAAAGCGCAGGCGATAGAACTCGCCATCGCGTCCCAGTACCTCGACCTCGATGGACTCCTCCAGCCACAGGCGGCCACCGGCGCGCGGCGACTTGCTGGCGCGCACCTGCGCCAGCACGATGTTGCCATCAAGCAGGCGTTCCACCAGGACCTCGACCTGGCCACCGCTGTCCTTGCGGCCTAGCAGGCGCGCGTGCAGAACCCGCGTGTCGTTCATCACCAGCAGGTCGCCGGCGCGCAGCCATTGCGGCAGGTCGGCAAAGCCACGGTCGAAGCAATCGTCGCCCTTGACGACCAGCAGGCGGCTCGCCGAACGTTGTGGCAGGGGCATCTGTGCGACCAGTTCCGGCGGCAGCGGGTAGTCGAAATCGGCGAGGGTCAGGGACATCGTTGGCATTGAGGCGGAAACGGCCGCAGGCATGGCGGACATGTCCGCAGCAGCCACCGCGACGAATGGCCGCGGCGGGCAGGTGGTGCGAGCATCGGGTAAATCGTTTCGGTGCCGCCGCCTTTCAAGTCAAGGCATCGAGATCGCCGTGTCGGCGGAATGCCGCCAGGTCGACCAGGATTAGCTGGCCATCGTGCTCCTGGATCAAGCCTTGTGCCGTCAGGTCGCGCATCACGCGGCTCACCATCTCGCGCGACGCGCCGATCATCTTGGCAATGTCCTGTTTGGTCATCTTGTGCGTCACGACCTTGCGTCCGTCGATCGTCTCCGCCGATTCGAGCAGCAGGCGCGCCACGCGCCCATAGACGTCGAGCAGGGCGAGGCTCTCGATGTTGCGGTCGGCTAGGCGCAGGCGCTTGGTCAGGCTGCGCATGATGAACAGGGAAACGTCCGGGTTGTCGACCAGGCAATGCTTGAAGTCCTCCTTGCCCATCACCACCACGTCGCTCGACTCGACCGCCAGCACGGTAGCCGATCGGGGATGGTCGTCGAGCACGCCCATTTCGCCGAACAACTCGCCGGGGCCGAGCATCGACAGGATCACCTCGCGCCCTTCCTCGTCGCTGACCTGGACCTTCAACGCCCCGGACAGCACGAAGTAGATGTTGTCGGTATGGTCTCCGGCCTGCAGTACCACGGTGTGGCGGGGAATGTGGCGCAGCATGGCGACACGGGTAAGCGGCCTGAGGCATTCGTCGTCGAGCATCTCGAAAATCGGCAACGCCCTAAGAACCGTCAAGGAAACGCCCGGATTTGGCGACATCAATCGATAACCTCCGCGAAGACTGCAATCTGCACTCAAGGCAAAGTGTAATCCGGATTGGCGCCGATTTTCCACCGTGGCAGCGGCCGTGGCGGCCCTGGCGGGCTGGCATGCCTCACAAAATGCTGGTGCCGGGGGGGGAAGTCGAATCCCCATGCCTTGCGGCGGCGGTGTTTGAGACCGCTACGTCTACCGATTCCGTCACCCCGGCCCGGGATGGTGCAACCCGATACTACCGGCTGCGGAAGGCGCGCATTATCCGACAATCCCGCGCGTCCCACAATCTCCCCCTGCCGCGTCTACCTGCCGTGTCGCCAGCGACCGCAGGAAGTCCCTTTGGGGCGCCGACTTTTCGCGCAGCGCGGTCTCCCCATTCGGCACCACGCGCGGGTGTGCAGCGTCTGCAGCATCGCACACATATAACGAAGCGCCTATAATTCGCCAATGGTGCAAAGCAGCAATTCAGCCGGCACGTCATCCCCACGCCTCCTCGCCACGTCCGTGGCGGCCATGGGCGTGGTTTACGGCGACATCGGCACCAGTCCGCTCTACACCATGAAGGAAGTCTTCAACGGCCCGCACGCGGTCGCGGTGTCCGCAGACAACCTGCTGGGCATCCTCTCTCTGATCTTCTGGGCGCTGACCATCACGGTCTCGCTCAAGTACGTGATGTTCATCACCCGCGCCGACAACCGCGGCGAAGGCGGCATCATGGCGCTGACCTCGCTCGCCCTGCGCACGCAGGGCGCCGGGCCGCGCATGCTGTGGCTGATGTCGGGCCTGGGCATCTTCGGCGCCGGGTTGTTCTATGGCGACGCGGTGATCACCCCGGCGATGTCGGTGCTGTCGGCGGTCGAGGGCCTGGAAGTCGCCACCCCGATGTTCAAGCCCTACGTGGTGCCGATCACCGTTATAGTGCTGTGCGGCCTGTTCCTGTTCCAGCCGCGCGGCACCGCCAGCGTCGGCGCACTGTTCGGGCCCATAATGCTGTTCTGGTTCGGCACCCTCGGTGCCCTGGGCGTGTGGAACATCCTCAAGCATCCCGACGTGCTCGCGGCAATCAATCCCTGGTATGCGGCGCACTTCTTCCTCGAAAACCGCTCCCACGCCTGGCTGGCGCTCGGCGCCGTGGTGCTGGCGATCACCGGCGGCGAAGCCCTGTATGCCGACATGGGACATTTCGGCAGGCGATCCATCAAATGGGCCTGGCTGGTCTATGTGTTTCCCTGCCTGTACCTGAACTACCTCGGACAGGGCGCGCTTATCCTCGACAACCCGGCAGCGATCAAGAATCCCTTCTTCATGTTGGTGCCCGACGGCCTGCTCTACCCGATGGTCGTGCTCGCCACGGCCGCCACGGTAATCGCCTCTCAGGCGGTCATTTCCGGCGCATTCTCGTTGACCAGCCAGGCGATGCAACTGGGCTACTGCCCGCGCATCCAGGTGAAGTTCACCTCCGAGCGCGAAAAGGGGCAGATCTACGTGCCCAACATCAACTGGCTGTTGCTGCTGGCCGTGATCATCCTGGTGCTCGGCTTCAAGTCTTCGTCGAACCTGGCTTCGGCCTACGGCATCGCCGTGACGCTGACCATGATGATCGACACCCTGCTCGCCTTCGTCGTGGTGCGCGCCCTGTGGAACTGGAACTGGCTGCAGGCCGGACTGTTCCTCGCCCTGTTCATCGTGGTCGATTTCGCGTTCTTCTCCGCCAACCTGGTGAAGGTTCTCGATGGCGGATGGTTCCCCCTGCTCCTCGGCCTCGGCATCTTCACGCTGTTCGCGACCTGGAAGCGCGGCCGCGCCCTGCTCTACGAAAGGCTTCAGGAGGACTCGATGCCGCTCGATGCCTTCCTCTCCAGCCTCAAGTATGGCGGGCCGCATCGCGTCGCCGGAACCGGAATTTTCATGACCACGCGCCCCGACGGGGTGCCGCGCGCCATGCTGCACAACCTGCTGCACAACAAGGTGCTGCACGAGCGCGTGGTGCTGCTGAATGTCAGCATGCAGGACATTCCACACGTCGACGAAGCCGAGCGCATTGTGGTTGAACCGCTCAGCGACGGCTTCTACCGGGTCATGCTGCGTTACGGTTTCAAGGATGACCCCAACATCCCGCTGGCGCTGGAACGCTGCGGCGAGCATGGCATGGCGCCGATCGAAATGATGGAAACCTCGTTCTTCCTCGGCCGCGAAACCATCGTCCCCAACCGCGTGCCGGCCATGACGCTGTGGCGCCAGGTGCTGTTCATGTGGATGTTCCGCAACGCCGACACCGCAACGGATTTTTTCAAGCTGCCGACCAATCGCGTGGTGGAACTCGGTACCCAGGTCGAGCTCTGATCCAATCGGCGATTGCTGCGTTGCAATAGGCAATTGACGAATTCCCGGGGCGATATATTCCATTGCTTTGGCGATTGCACGAATAGCGAATTTTCATTAGCTTCCCGAGCCTGCTGTGTAAAACTTATATTTTGTTGAATCGACATGCTGCGTCGGGCGATGCTTTATTGCTCGTAGATTCGGTGATAGGTTTGGCGGCGGCGCAGCCGACAATCAATCTGATGTTACGGAGGAGATCAAAGCAATGGAAATGAACCCCGCACGGAGAACGGTGCTTCGCGGCGCAGGCAGCCTGGGAGCCCTGTCCGCACTGGTGCTGGCCGGTGTACTCAAGCCCACCGCAGTCTATGCCGCCGACTGGAACAAGGCCGCCTTCGAAGCCAAGGACACGGCCGGCGCGCTCAAGGGCATCGGCGCCGCGAGCACTTCCGAAAGCAAGGACCTGATGTTGAAGGTGCCGGACATTGCGGAAAACGGCGCCGTGGTTCCGGTGGACGTGACCTGCAACATCCCGAAAACCAGTTCGATCTCTATCCTGGTCGAGAAGAATCCGTCGCCGCTGTGCGCCCATTTCGAATTTGCCAACGGAGCGGTAGCCGACGTTTCGGCACGCCTGAAAATGGGACAGACGTCCCTGGTCAAGGCTGTCGCCAAGGCCGACGGCAAGTTCTACACGGCACAAAAGGAAGTCAAGGTCACCGTCGGCGGCTGCGGCGGTTGAAACAACCCTACAGGAACAAAAGGAAAACACCATGGCAGATCCGATGAAAATTCGCGCCCAGATCAAAGGCGACGTCGCAGAAATCCGCATCCTGATGGGACACCCGATGGAAACCGGCCAGCGCAAGGACGCGGCTGGCGCCACCGTGCCGGCCCATTTCATCCAGTCGATGACGGTCGACGTCGCCGGCAAGCGGGTGGTCGATGGCCAGATCGGCACCTCCGTTTCGCGCAATCCGGTCTTCGGCTTCAAGATGAAAGGCGCCAAGGCAGGCGACAAGGTCGTCGTGAACTGGGTCGACAACAAGGGCGACAAGCGGACCGACGAAGCCACGGTTGCCTGACAAGGCAGCAATTTCCACCTTGCTCGGCAACGCGGCTGAGCAAGGTGGGCAGGGAAACCATAAGATAGCGGCGGGATGCACCCGCCCGTATTCTCGACAGGAGGAACCCATGAAGCAACACCTGATAGGCGCCCTGTGCGCCCTGGCGTTCGTCGGCGGCAGCATTGCCCAGACGCCCAAGAAGCCTGCGGCAAAACCGGCACCGAAGCCGGCGCAAGCAGCCGTGGCCGAGGAAAAGGACGCCGCAACCCTCGAGTTCGAAAAATTCCGCGCCGAGATGGAGGACAGCAACCCGGCCGAGCTTTTCGAGATGAAGGGCGCCGAGCAATGGAAGGCGAAACGCGGACCGAAAAACGTTTCGCTGGCCGAAAGCTGTGACCTGGGGCAGGGTGTCGGCAAGATCGACGGTGCCTATGTGAAGATGCCACGCTACTTCGCCGACGCAGACGCGGTGATGGATGCGGAAAGACGCATCGTCTGGTGCATGGTCGAGAAACAGGGCTTCCTGTTTGACGATATCGCCAAGAGGCCTTTCGCCAACGAGACCTTCACGCCCGACATCACCAACCTGGTAACTTATGTCGCCGCCCATTCGCGCAACATGAAGATCGATGTCCCGCTCAAGGATCCGAAGGTGCGCGATGCCTATGAAATCGGCAAGGAGATCGCCGCCTATCGCGCCGGCCCCTACGACTTCTCCTGCAACACCTGCCACGGTTCCGACGGCAAGCGCATCCGCATGCAGAACCTGCCCAACATCGCCACGCCCAAGGGCGCTCTCTCCGGCGTTCAGGGCTGGCCCGGCTATCGCATGACGGGCGGCGTGATGCTTACCCATCAATGGCGCATGGGCGACTGTTTCCGGCAGCAGCGTTTCCCGCAACCGAAATACGCCTCCGACGCGGTCGCCTACCTGCTGACCTACATGATCGGTAACGCCAACGGCCAGACGTACAAAGGCCCGGGCATCAAGCGCTAACATGGAGACCGACATGACCAAGAAGATATTGCTGGCCGCCGCCATGGCTACCCCCTTCCTGATGGCCCTGCCCGCCAGCGCCGATGGCGACCATCGCGCAAAGGCCATCGCCGTGATCAAGAAGGACTTCCAGCCGCGCGGCCAGGCCGGCCTCGACCGCCTGGCGGAAGATGGCCTGCAGGCCATCTGCAACCGCACCGGCAACAAGCCGCCGGAATACATTGCGAAACGGATGCAGGACGACCAACTGCAGACGGTCAAGTTTCCCGCCGACGGCAAGCTGATGGGCGACTGGAAGGAAGGCGAGAAAATCGCCCAGAGCGGTCGCGGCTTCACCTGGACCGACAACCCCGGCCTGCCGGTGGGTGGCAACTGCTACAACTGCCACCGGATCGCCCCGAAGGAGACTTCGTTCGGCACGGTCGGACCGAGCCTTTACCAGTTCGGCAAGATTCGCGGCAATACTCCCGACATGCAGAAATATGCCTACAGCAAGATCTGGAATGCCAAGGCGTTCAACCTGTGCTCGGAAATGCCGCGCTTCGGCCATGCCGGCGCGCTGAACGAACAGCAGGTAAAGCACCTCGTGGCACTGCTGCTCGACCCCGAATCGCCCGTCAACAAATAATCTTCACAATCCCGGGAAGCCTGGCCTCGGCCAGGCTTCTTATGTCCGCGGCTCAGCGCTGCGGACGGTATCCCCTGGTGGGATGTTTCCCTCAAAACGGGAATTGATGTCTACCCTCAGACTCAGCCCTGGAGTCCTCCATGTCATCGATGAATCGTCGTGAATTCCTGCAACTGCTTGCCGCCGCATCGGCTACCGGCATGGCGCTCGATGCGCGCAGCGTTTGGGCCGCCGGCAAGGGCGATGCGCTCTATCAGGTACCGAAGTTCGGCAATGTCCACCTGCTGCACTTCACCGATTGCCACGCGCAGTTGTTGCCGATCCACTTTCGCGAACCGAGCGTCAACCTGGGACTTGCCGGCGCCACCGGCAAGGCGCCGCACCTGGTCGGAGAGCACCTCCTCAAGGCGTTTGGCATCAAGCCTGCCGGCATCGAAGCGCACGCATTCACGTACCTGAACTTCGAAAAGGCGGCAAAGACCTACGGCAAGGTCGGCGGCTTCGCCCACCTTGCCACGTTGGTCAAGCGCCTGCGCGCCGATCGCCCGGGCGCCCTGCTGCTCGATGGCGGCGACACCTGGCAGGGCTCCGCCACGGCGCTATGGAGCAAAGGGCAGGACATGGTCGACGCCTGCAAGCTGCTTGGCGTGGACATCATGGCCGGCCACTGGGAATTCACCCTGGGCGACAAGCGCGTCCTGGAGATCGTGGAGAAGGACTTCAAGGGAAAGATCGATTTCGTCGCCCAGAACATCAAGACCAGCGACTTCGGCGACAAGGTGTTCGAGCCCTACAGCCTGCGCGAGATGAACGGAGTCAAGGTCGCCGTGATCGGCCAGGCCTTCCCCTACACGCCCATCGCCAATCCGCGCTGGATGATTCCGGAATGGACCTTCGGCATCCAGGACGACAACATGCAGAAGACCGTCGACGAGGTGCGCGCCAAAGGTGCGCAGGTCGTGGTCGTGCTGTCGCACAACGGCATGGACGTCGACCTCAAGATGGCGAGCCGCGTCACCGGCATCGACGCCATCCTCGGCGGCCATACCCATGACGGCGTGCCGCAACCTTCCGTGGTCAAGAATGCCGGCGGCCAGACCCTGGTCACCAACGCCGGGTCCAACGGCAAGTTCCTCGGCGTACTCGATTTCGACGTCAAGAACGGGAAGATTTCAGACTTCCGCTACAAACTGCTGCCGGTGTTTTCCAATTTGCTGCCGGCTGATGCCGAGATGAGTGCCCTGATCGACAAGGTCCGTGCTCCGCACAAAGCCAAGCTGGAGGAAAAGCTCGCGGTGTCGGAGGGACTGCTGTACCGTCGCGGCAACTTCAACGGCAGTTGGGACCAGTTGATCCTCGACGCCATCATGGAAGTACAGGGCGCCGACATCGGCTTCTCGCCCGGCTTCCGCTGGGGCAGCACGATCCTGCCCGGCCAGGCGATCACCTTCGAACACCTGATGGACCAAACCGCGATCACCTATCCGAGCGCGACGCTGACCGAGATGAAGGGCGAGCAGATCAAGAGCATCCTCGAAGACGTGGGCGACAACCTGTTCAACCCGGACCCTTATTACCAGCAGGGCGGCGACATGGTTCGCGTCGGCGGCCTCGAATACACTTGCCACCCGAACGCGAAGATCGGCAATCGCATCCAGGACATGCGCCTTGGTGGCAAGCCGCTGGACGCCGACAAGACCTACAAGGTTGCCGGCTGGGCGCCTGTCGCGGAAGGCGCCAAGGGCGAGCCGGTATGGGACGTCGTGGCGCGCTACCTGCGCGACAAGAAGACGATCACCCCGCGCAAGCTCAACCTGCCGAAGCTGGTGGGGATGAAAGGCAATCCCGGCATCGCGTAACACCCCGTTACAAGCCCGGCTGCGCGGATCGTCTAGAATTGCCGGCATGAAAACATCCTCGCGCCTCGGACTCTACGCGCTGATCATTGCCGCCGTCGCCGGGGGCGGCGTGCTGGCCTGGCGGACTGGCGGCAACGGCTCCGATGCGACGAAATACAAGCTGGCCAAGGTCGAATCCGGACCGCTCACGGCGGCGGTTTCCGCGACCGGCACCTTGAACCCCGTCGTCTCGGTCCAGGTCGGCTCGCAGGTCTCCGGGCAGATCAAGGAAATCCTGGTCGACTTCAACTCCCCGGTGAAGTCCGGCCAGCTGATCGCGCGCCTCGATCCGGAAACCTACCAGCATCGGGTGCGCCAGGCCGAGGCGGACGTGGACGCCGCGCGCGCCGCGCAGGGCGTGCAACAGGCCGAAGTGGCCCGCGCCCGCGCCAACCTGTCGAATGCCCAGCGCGATTACGAACGCAAGAAAACTCTGGTGGAGAAGAAATTCATCTCTCCGGCCGAGCGCGATACGGCGCAGAACAGCCTGGATGCCGCCCGCGCCTCGCTGGCCTCGGCCGAGGCGCAGGTAAAGAACGGCGAAGCCATCGTGCGCCAGCGCGAAGCGCAACTGGCGGCGGCGCGCGTGGACCTGACGCGCACCTCGATCACCGCGCCGGTCGACGGCGTAGTGGTTAAGCGCAGCATCGAGCCCGGACAGACCGTGGCGGCGAGCCTGCAGGCACCGGAGCTGTTCGTCATCGCCAAGAACCTGACCGACATGCAGGTGGAAACCTCGATCGACGAGGCCGACGTCGGCCGCGTCCGCCTCGGACAGAAGGCCACGTTCACCGTGGATGCCTTCGCCGGCCGCCATTTCGAAGGCGAAGTGCGCCAGGTGCGCAAGGCGGCCACGGTGGTCTCCAACGTCGTCACCTATACCGTGGTCATCTCTGCGGCGAACCCCGACCTTACTCTGCTGCCGGGCATGACGGCCAACGTGCGCATCATCACGGCGCAAAAGGACAAGGTGCTCAAGGTTCCCAATGCGGCGCTGCGCTATCGGCCCGCCGGCACCACCGATGAAAAGAAGCCCTCGACAGCGACCCCGGCCGCCGTGTCGCCAGCGCCGACTTCTGGCGGCGGCGGGACCGCGCAGCTCAGGGAGCGCCTGGTCGCGGAGCTTAAGCTCGATGCCGACCAGCAGGGCAAGCTCGACGCGATCTTCGCCGGCATGCGCGATAAGTTCATGGCCGCGCGCGACCTGCCTGAGGCGGAAAAGTCCAAGGCGCAGGAACGCAACCGCGCCGAAATCCGCGAAAAGGTTTCGGCGATGCTGACCCCGGAACAGAAGCTGCGCTACGACGAACTCGGCGCGCAGGCTGCCGCCGCGCGCTCCGGCGGAGGCGGCGGTACCGGTCGCATCTGGATCGTCGGCGAGGACGGCAAGCCGAAGGCGGTCGAACTGCGCCTCGGCCTCACCGACGGCAGCATGACCGAGGTCGTCTCCGGCGAGATCAAGGAAGCTCAGGAAGTCATCACCGGCCAGCTAAGCGCGGCGACCCCGAAGGCTTCCGGCATGCCCGGTCCGCGCCTGTTCTAGCCGCTAGGCGACCAAGTCATGACGAATCCTGCGAAGAATTTCGAGCGAAGCGAGCCAATCAATAGCCTCCCCGTGAGGGGAGGAAGGGAGGGGCGGGTCTTCAATTCGCCTTTCCGGCCAAGCATCAAGCTTCCTCATCGAAGCCTTCCCAGTTTGGTTCGGGCTCGCCCGGCTTAGAACCATCGCCATGAGCGAGCCACTGATCCGGGTCGTCGATCTGGCCAAGGATTACGTGATGGGAAGCAACGTGGTACCGGCGCTGCGTGGTGTCACGCTCGACATCGATGCCGGCGAATTCGTCGCCGTGATGGGCCCCTCTGGCTCCGGCAAATCGACCTTCATGAACCTGCTCGGCTGCCTCGACCATCCCAGCGCCGGCCGCTACTCGCTGGCCGGCCAGGAAGTCTCGGCACTTTCCGGCGACGAACTCGCGGCGGTCAGGAGTCGCAAGCTGGGCTTCGTTTTCCAGCACTTCAACCTGCTCGCGCGCACCACCGCGCTCGATAATGTCGCGCTGCCCCTGCTGTACGGCAACGTGCCCGCCGCCGAACGCCACAAACGCGCGACGCGCCGCCTCACCCAGATCGGCCTCGCCGAGCGCATGGACCATCATCCCGCCCAGTTATCCGGCGGCCAGCAGCAACGCGTCGCGATCGCCCGCGCGCTGGTCAACGATCCGCAACTGGTGCTCGCCGACGAGCCGACCGGCGCGCTGGATTCGCGCACCAGCGTCGAAATCATGGCCCTGCTGCAGGAACTGAATCGCGAGGGCATCACCATCGTGCTGGTGACCCACGAGCACGACATCGCGGATTTCGCCGGACGCATCATTTCCTTCCGCGACGGCAAGGTGATCGAGGACCGGGCCAACTCGGCCAAGGATGCGGCGGCGGCGCTATGAACTTCACGGCCACCCTGCGCATCGCCCTGCTCGCCCTGCGCATCAACAAGCTGCGTTCGGCGCTGACCATGCTCGGCATCATCATCGGCGTCGCCGCCGTGATAATCATGATCGCCGTCGGCAACGGCGCGCAGGCCCGTGTCGAGGACCAGATCCGCAGCCTGGGCTCGAACATCATCATGGTGCTGTCCGGCTCGACCACCTCGGGCGGCGCCCGCGGCGGTACCGGCACCTTGCCGACGATCACCGAGGACGACGCCTACGCGCTGAACCGGGAGATCGACGAAATCCAGGCCGCCGCGCCGACCCTGCGCGGCTCCGGGCAGGCCGTGGCGGGCAATGCCAACTGGTCGTCCAGCTTCTACGGCACCACGCCCGAATACCTGGAAGTACGCGAATGGGCGGTGATCGAAGGGCGCGGTTTCGAAGCGGCGGAAATGAGCGGCGCCGGCAAGGTCATCCTGATCGGCCAGACCGTGGCCAAAAACCTCTTCGGCGACGCCAGCCCGATCGACCAGGTGATCCGCGTGCGCAAGGTGCCGCTCACCATCGTCGGCGTACTCGACCGCAAGGGACAGAACATGATGGGCCAGGACCAGGATGACATCATCCTGATGCCGATCAGCACCGCCAGGAAGCGCGTGCTCGGTTCGACCCAGCAGGCCAAGAGCCGCAGCGTCGGGTCGATCATGGTCAAGGTCAAGGACGGCGCCGACATGGCGGCGGCCGACGCCCGCATGCGCGAGCTGCTGCGCCAGCGCCACCGCCTCCAGACCGGCCAGGACGACGACTTTTTCATACGCAACCTGTCCGAGATCCTGCAGGCCCAGGAAGCCTCATCCAAGGTCATGTCGCTGCTGCTGGCCGCCGTGGCCTCGGTCTCGCTGCTGGTCGGCGGCATCGGCATCATGAACATCATGCTGGTTTCGGTCACCGAACGCACGCGCGAGATCGGCCTGCGCATGGCCGTCGGCGCCCGCGGCCGCGACATCCTGACCCAGTTCCTGGTCGAAGCCGTAACGCTTTCCCTGATCGGCGGCGCCATCGGCATCATGCTCGGCGTAGGCGGCGCCACGGCGATCGCCGAGCTCGCCGGCTGGCGCACCGAACTCTCGGGCGGCTCGATCGTGCTCGCCGCCGGCTTTGCCGGCGCGATCGGCATATTCTTCGGTTTCTATCCGGCGCGCAAGGCCTCGCGCCTGCTGCCGATCGAGGCGCTGCGTTACGAATAGTCGGCGCCGGCGTCACGGCACGATGGATCTACAATGCCACCGTCGTCACCGCTTTCCAAAAAACCCCCATGGCTGAAGAAGTCGAACTCAAGCTGGCGCTGGCCGAGGACCAGCAAGCGCGCTTCCTGCGCCAGCCCATGCTGAAGCAGGCGCTGGAACGCCGCGTGGCGACGCTCGACAATATCTATTACGACACGCCGGACCTTGCACTGCGCCGGCGCGGCATGGCCCTGCGCCTGCGCCGCATCGGGCGCGACTGGCTGCAGACGGTCAAGCTGGCGGGTGCTGCCGCTGCGGGCCTGTCGAGCCGGCCGGAGTGGGAAACGCCCTACGCCGGCCATTTCGATTTCTCGGCAATCGACCAGCCCGCGGTGCGCGACTGGCTGGGGCGGCCGAAGCTGCTGGCGCGCATCGTGCCCATCTGCGAGACGCGCTTTCGCCGGATCACCTGGCGCTTCGCCGCCGAACCCGGCGCCGTGCTGCTCACCCTCGACCGCGGCTGGATCGTCGCCAACGGACGCCGCGAGGCGATTTCCGAACTGGAGCTGGAACTGGATGGCGCATCCGTGCATGCCATCTTCGAGATCGCCGGCCAGTTCGCGCATCGCGTGGCGGTGACCCCCGCGGTGCTCTCCAAGGCCGAGCGCGGCTATCGGCTCTACAGCGGCGTCGCACCGGTCCCGTTCCGCGCCGCCGCCGTGCCGCTGTCCGCGGCCATGGCCCCGTTCGAGGCCTTTCGCCGCATCGCCCTGTCCTGCCTGGAACACCTGCAACAGAACCACCACTGCGCGCTGTGCAGCGACGATCCGGAATACATCCACCAGATGCGGGTCGCCACGCGCCGCCTGCGCGCGGCACTGCGCCTGTTCGCGCCGATGCTGAGCGAAGCGCTGGCCGGGTCCCTGCGCCAGCCGCTGGCGGCCCTGATGGCACACCTTGGACGCGCGCGCGACCTTGACGTGTTGCTCACAGAGATTGCCAATCCGGTGCTGACGGCTCTGCCCGATGAACCGCGCCTGCCAGCACTGGCCAGCGACATCACCAACCGTCGCTACGCCGCCCGCGCGCAGGCCCTGGCGGTGCTGGCGTCGCCCGACTACGGAAAGACGCTGCTGGCCGTTCTCGAAGCGCTGCATCCCGCCGACGCCAATGCGAATGGAGAAATTTCCTTGCGCGACTTCGCGGCGCAACGCCTCGGTCGCCTGCAGCGCAAACTGCGACGACTGGCGGCGGCCACCGACCCGGAGCAACCTGCCGCGCTCCACGCGCTGCGCATCGCGGTCAAGCGCCTGCGCTACGCACTGGAGTTCTTCGCCCCCCTGGCACCGCCGACAGCCTTCGACCGCGCGCTGCGGCGCTTGTCCGGCGCACAGGAGACCCTGGGACAGTTGAACGACCTGACCAATGCCGGCACGCTGCTGATGGAATGCGCAGGCGACGATCCCCGCCTGCGTGAAGCAGTGACGCTGATCGGTGGCTGGCACGGCCCGCGCTATGCCTCGCTGCAGGCTGGCCTGGCGCGCCAGCAGCGCAGCCTGGTCCGCTTGCGACTGCCCAAACTTGCCGCAGAGCCGCTGCCGTGATGCTTGCGCATCCTGGCCGCTTGATTCACTGAAGGGAATGCGATGGACTTGATACTCTGGCGTCATGCGGAAGCCGAGGATGGCGACGGCATCCGCCCCGATCACGAACGCCGCCTTACGCAACGCGGCGAAAAACAGGCCAAACAGGTCGCACGCTGGCTGCAAAACCGGTTGCCGCGCAAGCTGACGATCCTCGCCAGCCCCACCGAACGTACACGGCAGACGGCGCACGCACTGAGGCTGGCCTATGAAGTCGAACCAAAAGTCGGCGCCGGCGCCACGGCGACGGCGATACTGGCGGCGGCCGGTTGGCCGGACGGCGACGGCGCCGTGCTGATCGTCGGCCACCAGCCCACGCTGGGGCGGGTCGCGGCCCTGCTGCTGGCCGGCCGGGAGGACGACTGGGCGGTCAAGAAGGGTAGCGTCTGGTGGTTCGGCGGCCGCAGCCGGAATGGACGCCGGGAAACGATACTGCGGGCCGTGCTCAATCCGGATTTCGCCTGATCGCGCCCCTGCGCAGCCCGCCTCTGCGCATGCCGGTTGCGGAAATAGGCATCTTTTGATATTTTAGGCATGGATATATCAATTGCGCTGCGCCCGCAGCCGCCCCACACCACATGTCGAAAAAAACCGCTTCCGCCGGTGCTGATACCGAAACCCGCGCCACGTCCGAGCATGCCCCCGACCTGCGGCTCTGGTTGCGCACGCTGGCCTGCACCAACCTGATCGAGAACCACATCCGTTCGCGCCTGCGCGCCGAGTTCGGCATCACCCTGCCGCGCTTCGACCTGATGGCGCAGCTCGAACGCTCGCCGCTGGGCCTCAAGATGGGCGAACTTTCGAAGCGCATGATGGTGACCGGCGGCAACGTGACCGGCATCACCGACCAACTGGTGGCAGAAGGCCTCGTGGTGCGCGAAGACAGCCCGAAGGACCGCCGCGCCTACATCGTCAAGCTGACCCCCGAAGGCCGCCGCAGCTTCCGCAAGATGGCCGACGCCCATGAGAACTGGATCGTCGAGCTCTACGCCGGAATGGACGAAAAGCAGCGCAACCAGCTCTACGACCTGCTCGCCGTGGTCAAGACCAGTGCTTCCGCCGCGACCGCGAAGAAGAAGTAAGCCCGCCAAGGTTTCCGCGATGCGCCGCAGCGCAGATCGCTTCCTGGAAATTGCCCGCTAGCTGCAGCATGCTGACGCCACGCCAACTCGAGGCCGAGTACAACGCCCGCGCCGCCATTGCGGATCATCCGCAGATCTTTGCGCGCTGGCGCGAGGAATCCGGCGCCGCCCGTGCCCGCATGAAGGTCGAGTCCGACTGTCGATTCGGACCTTCGCCCGCCGAAGCGCTCGATTTCTACCCGACCGCCAGGAACAACGCGCCGTTGCTGGTGTTCATCCACGGCGGCTACTGGCGTTCGCTGGACAAGCAGGACTTCTCCTTCCTCGCGCCGGCGTTCGTCGAGGCCGGCGTCGCCGTCGCCATGCCGAATTACGGCCTGGCGCCGGCAACGCCGATCGCGGACATGGTGCGGCAGATGCTGGGCGCCTTGTCCTGGCTGTATCGCAACGCCTCGCGCCACGGCATCGATGCCCGGCGCATCGTGGTTGCCGGCCACTCGGCTGGGGCCCACCTTGCGGCGATGATGCTGGCCGCCAACTGGCCGCGCTGGGCGCCCGACTTGCCGGCTGACCTGCTGCGCGGTGCGGTCTGCATTTCCGGACTTTACGACCTGCGGCCGCTGGTGCATGCCGCTTTTCTGCAGGACGACCTGCGACTCGACGCGCGCACGGCGAAGTTCGTCAGTCCGGTCAATTATCGACCGGGCCAGCCTACACCCATGATCACCGCCGTCGGCGCCGACGAGAGTGCCGAGTTCCGCCGCCAGAACCGCCTGATCCGCAGCGCCTGGCCGCACTGCTTCCGCGATGACGTACCCCTGCCCGGCCGCCATCACCTGGCGAGCGTCGAAGCCCTGGGCGAGGCAAACCACGCCCTGTTCCGGGCCACCCTGTCCCTCGTCCAGCGAAACACATGAAAAAAGCGGCGATCGTCCTGCTGGTCCTGGCCATTGCGATCGGCGCGGCAGGCTACTGGCTGTCCGGCAACATCGACCATATGGTGCGCGACGCCATCGCGAGCTACGGCAGCGCCATGACCCGGGCGAAGGTTTCCGTCGGCGACGTGGCCATCTCCACTACCAGCGGCAAGGGCAGCATCCGCCGCCTTGAGATCGGCAATCCTTCGGGGTTCAAGACGTCGCACGCGCTCAAGGTGGAGCGGATCGACATCGCCATCGACGTCGGCACGATCGCCAAGGATGTGATCATCATCCACAGCATCATCATCGACGGGCCCGACGTAATCTACGAAAAAGGCGAAGGAACGACCAATTTCGACGCAATCCAGAAGAACATCGCGGCTTACCTCGGACCGACCGACAAGGGAAAAAAGGACACCGGCCCGAAGCTGATCGTCGAAGCGCTGACCATCTCCAACACCAAGGCCCACGCCAGCGCCGCCTTCATGGGAGGCAAGACCCTGACCGTTCCCCTGCCCGACATCAGTTTGCGCAACGTCGGCAAGTCTCGCGGCGGCATTACGCCGGGCGAACTGGGGCAGGAAATCGCCGCCGCCCTGAAGTCGAAGCTCACCGGATCGGTGAATTTCGATCGGCTGCTGAAATCGACCGGCCAGGCGCTCGACAAGGCCGGAGATTCGATCAAGGGCCTGTTCAAGTAGTGCCGCAGTCCTGACGAGCCCGCGCGGCGGGGGTGGCCTGTAATACAATACGCGTGGCGCGCCCTGCCGGTTGGCGCCCGTTCCGGCAATCCGCCGCACTTCCCTCAAGCGCTTCGCCGCCTGAACCGGTTCCCCGCGAGGGGCAGGCCGATTCAGGAGTTCATTTGAACGCGATCACACAAGCCCCCGCCACACCCTCCGATCCCATTGCAGAAACAGACGCCGTCGCCGCAGCGCCAGCGCCGACTTTTGACGAAATCGGCCTGCTGCCCGAGTTGCTGCGCGCCGTCAAAGACAACGGCTACACCCACCCGACACCGATCCAGAGCCAGGCCATCCCCATCATCCTGGCCGGCAAGGACGTCATGGGCGGCGCGCAAACCGGCACCGGCAAGACCGCCGGCTTCACCCTGCCCCTGCTGCAGCGCCTGGCCAAGTACGCCAGTTCCTCGCCCTCGCCGGCGCGGCACCCGGTGCGCGCCCTGATCCTGGCGCCGACGCGCGAACTGGCGATGCAGGTGCACGAAAGCGTCGTCACCTACAGCAAGCATCTGCCGCTGCGCTCGGTCTGCATCTACGGCGGCGTGGACATCCGGCCGCAGATCGCCCAGTTGCGCGAGGGCCGCGAGATCGTCGTCGCCACGCCCGGCCGCCTGCTCGACCACGTGGAGCAGAAGAGCGTCTCCTTCGCCCAGGTCGAGGTGCTGGTGCTCGACGAAGCCGACCGCATGCTGGACATGGGTTTCATCCCCGACATCAAGCGCATCCTCGCCATGCTGCCCAAGGAGCGCCAGAGCCTGCTGTTCTCCGCCACCTTCTCCAACGAGATCAAGAACCTCGCCGACAGCATGCTGAAGGCGCCGCAACTGATCGAGGTGGCGCGCCGCAACGCCGTCTCCGAGACCATCACCCACCGCGTCTATCCGGTCGCCTCCGACCTCAAGCGCAGCCTGCTGGTGCACCTCATGACCCACGACGATGAAAAGACCAAGCAGGTGCTGGTCTTCGTCGGCACCAAGTTCGGCGCCAGCCGCCTCGCCGTCTATCTCGAACGCCAGGGCATCGCCGCCGACGCCATCCACGGCGACAAGAGCCAGCAGCAGCGCACCGAAGCGCTGGAAGGCTTCAAGTCCGGCAAGATCCGCGTGCTGGTCGCCACCGACGTCGCCGCGCGCGGCCTCGACATCGACGACCTGCCGCACGTCATCAACTACGAACTGCCGCATACCGCCGAGGACTACGTGCATCGCATCGGCCGCACCGGCCGTGCCGGCAAGCATGGCGACGCCACCTCGCTGTTCGCCCCCGAAGAAGCGCAGCGCCTGGCCGACATCGAAAAACTGATCAAGCGCAAGATCGAGCGCGTCGAAATCAGCGGCTTCGCCGAGCTGGCCTCCGCGCCGCCCGAACGTGCACCGAGCAATCGCGGCCACAAGCGCGAGCACCTCGAACGGGCCCGCGAGAAAGCCCGCGAGCGCGATCGTGCGCTGACGCTGGAAGGCGTCAAACCCGCCGGGCGCGAACTGCCGACGCCCGTATCCCACGTGCCCCGCTTCGACCCGCGACTGCCCAAGCTCGACTTCGATCCGAACAAGCCCTATGTCAGCAAGTCTGCCCCCGCTGAAGTGGCCGCGGAAAAGCCGGTTCCCACCCGCCCGCAACGCCCCGTGGCGGCCCTGCTCGGCGGCTTCGGCAAGAAATAGCATTCGAGACCGGCCATGGGCGGTGAGGCAGCGTGGCGCTTGGCCCTGCGCCCGGGTGAGGCCGACAGCCGCGGCACCCTGTTCATCGGCCTCGGCGGACGCTGGCGCATCGACCAGGGCCTGCCGGCGCCGGAATCCCTGAAGGACAAGCTCGACGCATCGGTGCATCGGATACGCTTCGAGGCAGGCGAACTCGTCGAGTGGGATTCCGGCCTGCTCAGCTTCGTTGCCGGAATTTGCAGGGCCTGCGCGGAACGAGGCATCGCCGTCGATGACAGCGAACTGCCACTGGGAGCGCAACACCTGCTGGCGATGGCGCGGGCCGTTCCGGAACACAAGCTGGCCGCGCGCAATGCCGGCCCGCAGGGAGTGTTCGCCCAGGTCGGCGTCGCCACCCAGGATTTCCTGCGTGGTGCGCCGCAAATGCTGGGCTTTCTTGGCGAAGTCACGCTGTCCTTGCTGCGGCTGCTCGCAGGACGCGCCCGCTTTCGCGCCCGCGACCTGTGGCTGGAGATCGAGGAAGTCGGGCCGCGCGCGCTGCCCATCGTTTCCGTGATCAGCTTCCTGGTAGGCCTGATCCTCGCCTACCTCGGCGCCGACCAGCTGAAACTGGTCGGGGCGCAAATCTTCATCGCCGACCTGGTGGCCATCGGCATGGTGCGCGAGGTAGGCGCCTTGATGACCGGTATCATCATCGCCGGCCGCACCGGCGCCGCCTTTGCCGCCCAGCTCGGCACCATGCAGGTCAACGAGGAAATCGACGCCTACAAGACGCTGGGCATTTCCGCCATCGATTTCCTGGTGCTGCCGCGCATGCTGGCGCTGATGCTGATGGTGCCGCTCTTGACGCTCTACTCCGGCTTCATCGGCATGCTGGCGGGATTGCTGGTCTCGGTCACCATTTTCGACATCGGCGTCTTCGAGTACTACACGGAAACACTGCGCGCGCTGGAGTTCAAGCAGTTCGCCGTCGGCCTGTCCAAGGGCACGGTGTATGGCGCGATGATCGCCTTCGCCGGTTGCCTGCGCGGCATGCAGTGCGGTCGCAGCGCGGAAGCCGTCGGCCATGCGGCGACTTCCGCCGTGGTCACCGCGATCCTGCTGATCACGATCGCGGCGTCGATCATGACCGTCGTCTATTACCAGCTCGGCATCTAGAGCCATGGACGCCGTGCCGCACATCGAAGTACGCGACCTTTCCATGGCCTATGGCGATTTCATCGTGCAAAGCGGCCTCGACTTCGTCGTGAACAAGGGCGACATCTTCATCGTCATGGGCGGCAACGGCTGCGGCAAGACGACGCTGATGCGCGCCCTGGTCGGGCTGCAAAGGCCCGCCGCGGGTTCGGTGCTCTACAGCGGCGAGGATTTCTGGAATGCGACGGCAGACGAGCAGCAAAGGCTCAAGCGCCGGCTCGGCATCCTGTTCCAGGGCGGCGCGCTGTGGAGCTCGCTGACCCTGGCGGAAAACGTCGCGCTGCCGATCGCCGAATACACCGGCCTGCCGGCAGCGCGAGTGGACGAGATCGTCGCCTTCAAGCTGGCCCTGGTCGGGCTCGCCGGCTGCGAAGACCTGTACCCGGCCGAACTGAGCGGCGGCATGAAGAAGCGCGCCGGCCTGGCGCGGGCGATGGCGCTTGATCCCGAGATCCTGGTCATCGACGAACCCTCCTCCGGACTCGACCCGCTGACGGCGCGGCGCCTGGACGAACTGATCGTGGAACTGCGCGACAGCCTCGGCACCACCATCGTGGTCGTCACCCACGAACTGGCCAGCATCCTCAGCATCGGTAACAATTCGATCTATCTCGATTCCGAAAGCCGCCGCATGATCGCCACCGGCCATCCGCAGGACGCATTGAAAAGCGGCCACCCCAAGGTGCGCCACTTCCTGACTCGGGGTGGAACGGCGTGAGCAGAAAAGCCAACCCCACCCTGATCGGCGCCTTCGTGCTCGGCGCCGTGGCGCTGGCCGTTGTCGCCACGCTACTGCTGGCCGGCGGCAGCTGGTTCGGCGAACGCCGCCAGCACGTGCTGTATTTCGAGGGCGCGGCGCAGGGCCTGCAGGTCGGCGCGCCGGTGGTCTTCCTCGGCGTCAAGGTCGGCACCGTGCGGCAGATACAGTTGGGCCTGGACCAGCAGAGCCGCCGCTTCCTGGTGCCGGTGACGATCGAAGTCGAGCCTCGCGTCGTGCATTCCCACGGCGGCGCGGACATCGACCTGCGCGACCGCGCCACGATCCGCCAGCTGGTCGAGCGCGGCCTGCGCGCGCGGCTGCGGCTGCAAAGCCTGCTCACCGGGCAGCTCTATGTCGACCTGGATTTCCATCCCGACAAGCCGGCCGTATTCGCCGCCCTCGATCCCGAGCAGAGCGAAATTCCGACCATCCGCACCGCCGTGCAGGAACTGACCTCCAAGCTCGAAGGATTTCCGATGGACAGCTTCCTCGCCGACGTCGCCGCGATCAGCGGCGCGGTGAACAAGCTGATGTCGGCGCAGGCGACCCAGGACCTGCCGCGCCGCCTCGACGCGACGCTGCGCCACCTCGAGTCGCTCGCCAGGCGGTTCGATGCGCAGGGCGGCCCGATCCTCAAGGATGTGCGCGACAACCTGGCCGAAATGAACAAGGCATTGTTGGCGGCGCAGGCGGCGCTTGCCAAGCTCGACACCGCGGCCGACCGCGTCGCCGAACTGGCGCGGCCCGATTCGCGCATGGTCGCCGGCATGACGCAGGCCAGCGAGGACCTGGCGCGGGCCGCCAACGCCGTGCGCAGCCTGACCGAACAGGAAGCACCCACGGTACAGAACGTCAATGCCGCGCTGAAGGAAATCGCCCGCGCCGCCGACGCCCTGCGCCTGCTGGCGGAAACCCTGGAGCAGCAACCCGACGCGATCTGGCGCGGGAAGAAGCAGAAGTCCAGCCCCTGATCCGCATCCCATCCATTCAACATACGAGGAGATTCCATGAAGCTGCTCCGCTACGGCCCCAACGGGCGTGAAAAGCCCGGATTGATCGCTCCCGACGGCAGCCTGCGCGACCTGTCGGCCCATGTCGCCGGCATCGGCTGGAACGAGATCTCCGCCGCCGGGCAAAAGCGCCTGCGCGCGCTGGATCCGATGTCGCTGCCGGCGGTGCGCGGCACGCCGCGCCTGGGCGTGCCCTTCACCGGCATTTCCAAGATCGTCGGCATCGGCCTCAACTACCGTGCCCACGCCAATGAAGCCGGCATGCCGATCCCCACCGAGCCGGTGATGTTCATGAAGGCCACCACCTGCATCGGCGGCCCCAACGACCCGATCATCAAACCGGTGGACAGCACCAAGCTGGACTGGGAGGTCGAACTCGGCATCGTCATCGGCCGCGAGACGCGCCGGGTCGCCGAGGCCCGCGCGCTGGACCATGTCGCCGGCTACTGCACCTTCAACGACGTCTCCGAGCGCAGCTTTCAGCTCGAGCGCGGCGGCCAGTGGGACAAGGGCAAAGGCTGCGACAGCTTCGGCCCGATCGGCCCCTGGCTGGTGACGCGGGACGAAGTTCCCGACCCGCAGGCCCTGCGCCTGTGGCTCGACCTCAATGGCGAACGCATGCAGGATTCCTCCACCGCCGACATGGTGTTTTCCTGCGCCGAGATCGTCAGCTACGTCTCGCGCTTCATGACCCTGCTGCCCGGCGACGTGATCTGCACCGGCACGCCGCAGGGCGTCGGCATGGGCCGCGGCCGCTTCCTCGCCGTCGGCGACCGGCTCCGGCTGGCGGTGGACGGCCTAGGCGAGCAGCAGCAGACCGTAATTGCCGCGGCATAGCAACGCAAAAGTCGGCGCTGACACTACGGCGATTCGATCGGGTTCCCCGGCATTCCGGCCGCGATGAGCAACGACTACATCCTCGCCATCGACAACGGCACGCAGAGCGTGCGCGCCCTGATCTTCGACCTGAACGGGCACCTGGTCGACAAGGCGCAGGTCGAGATCGGCAGCTACCAGGCGCCGCAACCGGGCTGGGTGGAGAACGATCCCGAGGAATTCTGGCGCGCGCTGAGCCTCGCCTGCCAGCGGCTGTGGGCCAACACCAGCGTGCCCAAGTCGGCCTTGCGCGGCCTGGTCGTCACCACGCAGCGCGCCACGGTGATCAACCTCGACGCTCGTGGCGAAGCGCTGCGTCCCGCCATCGTCTGGCTCGACCAGCGCCGCTCCGACGCCGATCCTGAGCTGGCCTGGTGGTGGGAACTGGCGCTGCGCGCCGTGCGCATGCGCGATACCGTGCGCTACTTCGCGCGCGAGGCCGAGGCCAACTGGATCGCCCAGCACCAGCCGGCCTTGTGGGCGCGCACCGACAAATACCTGCTGCTGTCGGGCTACCTCAACTGGCGCTTCACCGGACGCTTCGCCGATTCCGCCGCCTGCCAAGTCGGCTACATTCCATTCGACTATCGGCGCGCGCGCTGGGCGCATCCCTGGAACTGGAAATGGCAGTGCCTTCCGGTCCGGCGCGGGATGCTGCCGGAACTGGTTGCCGCCGGGACGCGACTGGGCACGGTGAGTGCGGCCGCCGCGCGTGACACCGGCATCCCGGAAGGCCTGCCGGTGCTGGCCGGTGCCGCCGACAAGGCCTGCGAAGTGATCGGCGCCGGCTGCCTGACGCCGGACATCGCCTGCCTTTCCTACGGCACCGCCGCCACCATCAACACCACCACCCCGCGCTACCTCGAGGCCACGCCCTTCATCCCACCCTACCAGGCCGCCGTTCCCGGCCACTACAACACGGAAATCCAGATCACGCGCGGCTTCTGGATGGTCAACTGGTTCAAGGAGCAGTTCGGGCTGCACGAGACGCTCGAGGCGCGCCAGCGCGAGGTGACGCCGGAGAGCCTGTTCGACAAGCTGGTCGAAGCCGTGCCGCCCGGTTCCCTGGGCCTGATGCTGCAGCCATTCTGGAATCCCGGCATCAAGGTCCCGGGACCAGAAGCCAAGGGCGCGGTGATCGGCTTCGGCGAAGTGCATACCCGCGCCCACCTCTATCGCGCCATCCTCGAAGGCCTCGCTTACGCCCTGCGCGAAGGCAAGGAACGCATCGAGCGCCGCAGCGGCACGCGCATCGCGCGGGTGCGCGTTTCCGGCGGCGGATCGCAAAGCGACGCGGCGATGCAGATCACCGCCAACGTCTTCAACCTCCCGACCGAACGGCCGCATCTTTTCGAGACCAGCGGCCTGGGCGCCGCGATCGTCGCCGCGGTCGGCCTCGGCCTGCATCCCGACTTCCCCACCGCGGTGCGGGAAATGACGCGCGTCGGTCGCGTGTTCGAACCGGAAGCGCAGAACGTGCGCGTCTATGACCAGCTTTACCGAAAGGTGTATTGCCGCATGTACCGGCAGTTGCAGCCGCTTTACCGCGACATCCGGGACATCACCGGTTATCCCGGCCGCGAGTCCTGAACATTGGTCGACGGCCCACCGCGGGTCAGGGTCAGCCAGTGCAGCAGTACCTCGAACAGCAGGTCCGGATCGACAGGCTTGCCGATGTGGTCGTCCATGCCGGCGTCGAGGCAGACCTGGCGGTCCTCGGCGAAAGCGTTGGCCGTCATCGCCAGGATCGGCGTGCGCTCGTAGCCGGGTAGCGCACGGATCGCCCGCGTCGCATCGACGCCGTTGAGGTTGGGCATCTGCATGTCCATCAGGATCAGTGCGTAGCTCGTCTGCCCGGCCAGGTCCACCGCCTGCATTCCGTCCTCGGCCAGGTCCACCACCAACCCCCGGTCCTCCAGCAGCCAGCGCGCCACGTCCCGGTTGGTCGGCTCGTCTTCCGCGAGCAGGATCCGGGTACCGCCGAATTGCGCCTGCAGCCGCGCTTCCGCCGTGCCCGGCCCGGAAGTCGGCGCTGGCGCCACGGCGCCGGTGGCCTTCTGCAGCGTCACGTGCAGTCGGAAGGTGCTGCCAGCCCCCGGCCGGCTGCTGACCTCGATGTCGCCGCCCATCATCCGCGCCAGGCGCCGGCTGATGGCCAGCCCCAGCCCGGTGCCCCCGTACTTGCGGGTCATCGAGCCGTCGGCCTGTTCGAAGGCGGTGAACAGCCGCTTCTGGTCCTCGGCGGCGATGCCGATGCCGGTGTCCTTGACGTCGATCCGCAGCCGCAGGTCGTCACCGCCGAGTTCCTCGACCCGGACCCGCACCGATATGCTGCCGGCGTCGGTGAACTTGACGGAGTTGCCGGCCAGGTTGAGCAGGATCTGCCCCAGCCGCAACGGATCGCCCTTGAGCTGCCGCCGCGCGTCGTCGGGGGTCACGTCGATGTGCAGGCCGAGGCCCTTTTCCGCGACCTTGTGCCCGATCAGCGCCGACAGGTTGTTCAGCACGTCGTCCAGCGTGAAGTCGACCTGCTCCAGGCTCAGCCGCTCGGCTTCGATCTTGGAGATGTCGAGAATGTCATTGATGACGGCGAGCAGGTTGCGCGAGGCCCTGTCGACCTTGGTCAGCAGTTCGGTCAGGCGCGGATCGGTGACGCGGCGCAACGCCAGGTTCGTCATGCCCATGATGACGTTCATCGGCGTGCGCAGCTCGTGGCTCATGTTGGCGAGGAAGGTGCTCTTGGCGCGACTGGCGGCCTCCGCTGCCTCCTTGGCGATGGAGAGCGCGGCGGTATGCTCCTCGACCATCTGTTCGAGATGCTGCCGATAGTCCTCTAGCCTCGACTCGCTTTCCTTGCGCTCCGTGATGTCGCGTGCAAGGGTCAGCACGGTGCGCACCCGGCCTGATCGGTCCATGTCCGGCACCAGCCGCCAGCTGAAGGTGCGGCTGCCTTCCGGCCCATCCAGGGTGAACTCGGTCTCGTGCGCCGTGCCGCCGTCGAACACCGCCTTGAGCGCGCCCTGCCATTGTTCGCAGAGAGGCTCCGGAAATCCCAGTTCGCGATGGGTCTTGCCGATGAACGCCGTCGCCGGCATGCCAACCAGTTCGTAGACATTCTCCGAAACGAACAGGTGCCGCTCATCGGCATCGAAACGCATGATGACGTCAGGCAGGGATGCGATCAGTGTCCGCTGCTCCTCCTCGCCGCGCCGCAGCGCTTCCGCCGCCTGCTTGCGATCGCTGATGTCCTCGATCACGGAAATGAAGTAGTCGGGCGTGCCGTCGGCGTTCCAGGTTACCGCGAGCGTCAGGTTGATCCAGACCACCTCGCCATCCTTGCGCAGGTAACGCTTTTCGACGGCAAAGAACTCGATTTCCCGCGCCAGCAAGGCGCGCACCTTGTCGCGGTGGAGGTCCCCGTCGTCGGGATGGGTAATGTCGAGGAAGGTCTTGTCGAGCAGTTCCTCGCGACGGTAGCCGACGATGTCACAAAAGCGCCGGTTAACGCGCAACAGGGTGCCGTCCGGCGCCACCTGCGCTATGCCCACGGCCGCCTGCTCGAAAGTCGCAAGAAAGCGTGCCTCGCTTTCCGCAAGCCGGCGCGAGGTGGCGAGTATCAGTCGATTCTTGTGCGCGTAGGCAAGCACGGTCCACAGCAGTCCCAGTAGCACCACGGCAAACATGCCATACAGGACACCGAGCACAATCGGGCGATTGGCCGCGTAGAAGCCGGGCTGGACATTCACATGGTGTGCACGCCGGTCGACCTCCGGCGGCAGCGTGAGCCCCACTCTCTCCAGTTCCAGGTCGTCGAACACGTATTCGTTCGGGCTTTCCTCGATCGGCGGCAGCGCATCGAGCGACGCGCCGTCCAGATGACGACGCAGCAATTCGGCCGCGGCCTTCCCCTGGCGCGGGCCGCTGGTGACCCAGCCACCGAGTACTCCCTTCTGAAGGTAGGCATCCTCCATGCTGAGGATGATGAAATCGCCGCTGCGGACAATGGCATCCAGTGTTTCCGGCAGGCTCAGGGTACGCCCCGTGGCATCGACCACCGCACCCAGCGTGGTGAGAAAGACGAAGCGGGCGCGGGCCTTGTTCAGCTTGGCGATCAGCTCATCGATCCGCTTGCCCGACACGAAGCTGGCCTGCACGCCGGGATGCCGGTGCAGCTCGGCACGTACCTCGCTTTCTATGGCGCGGTAGGTTTCGCTGGCGTCGCCGATGACAACGATATCCTGGCGCTCCTCGGCGATCGTCCGGATCAGGGCCAGGTTGGGGCCGATCTCCTTGTTTTCGAATACGCCGGTGACTCGCCGCGGGTCGAGTTGGGTCTTGATCGTGTAATCGTTGACCCCGGAAAAGAACACCGGTACGTCCGGGAAGATTCGTTCCAGGTGTACGAGGGCGAAAGACAGCGCATTGTCGTCGGAAACATAGATGGCGGCCGGCCGATAGCCGGCATACTTGGCCCGCAGGTGTCCTGCGATCAGGCGCGCATAGTCGCTGCCGTAACCGGCGCGCTTGGTATCGAGGTATTCGACACGTACGTCATAGCTACGCCCCGTGTCCGCATCGAGCGCGGCCATGAAACCCTCGTGCTGTCCCCGCGTCCACGGATACTCCTGGCTATAGGAATGCAGGACGAAGACCTGGACCTGCGGCTTCCCTGCGCCAGGAGCAGGCGCGGGGTTGGCCGATTGCGCAAATGCCTGGGATGTGACGAAGCCCAGGGTCGCAAGCAGGAATAGAAGGCGCAGTGCCGGAAGCTCAATCAAACGATTTTCACCGGAAAAATCCGACGTCGATTTTCCCACACAATCTGGGCCGCCCTGAGAAGCGCACGCATGTCGGGAATGCAACTCGCAGGGATGTGGAGACCTGGCGACGCAAGAAACTGGACGCATGCAAGGCCGCGGCAGTCTCAGTGACGGCCGCAAGCGATGTGCCTAGGTCAGGTAATCCAGTTGCAGACGCTGCTGCAAGGTCCGCGCCTGGCGCAAGGCCTCCTTGAGTATCTGCCGGTCGAGTTTGTGCAGTCGATCCGGGTTGAGGCGATTGGCCGCCTCGGGGAACTCTCCCGTGACCTGATTTTGCAGGCGCAGGCGCTGCAACTGGTAGAACGCCGCCGCCATCGCCTCGACTTCCCCGGCCGGTAGCCGCATGCCCATGCTCTTGCGCAGTCCGCGCAGTCGCTCCACGGTATTCGTGGGCACTACGCCATGGTCAAGCGCCAACACCCGCGCCGCATCCACGAACAGGCGGACGCCATGCGCCTTGAGGTCGAGCGTATGCGGATGCTGCTTGCCGCCGTCAAGGCGGAAATCCCGCCACCACGCGAGCGGTGGCTCCTGTTCGAGGGCAACGGAAGCCATGGCCCGAAGGAAAGCGGTGTTGCCGGCAGTGCGATGCAACAGCCAGCCCTGCAGTTCCGAGACCAGTTCTTCCTGGCCATAGAGCGGGCGAAAATCGAAAAAAATGGTCGCATTGAGCAGGGCCTTGGGCTCGGGCACGGTGATCCAGTCTTCGAAACACAGTTTCCATTCGTCGAGCGACAGGCACCAGGCAGGATTCCCGGCCATGACGTCGCCGCTGCACAAGGGAAAGCCGCAGGCGTCGAGCGCCTGGTTTACCGCCTTGGCAAACGGCAGGAACCTGAGCCGCAGTCCGGCCGCCTCCTCCGCAGAATCGGCGGCGAAAATAATTCCATTGTCCTGATCCGTGACCAGCGTCTGTTCCAGCCTTCCCTCCGAGCCGAAGACCATCCAGCACCAGGGTACGTAAGGCAGCTCGAACTCCCCTTCGACCAGGTCGATCACCTGCATCGCGATCAGGTCGTTGAGCGCGGAGATCCACTCGCAGAGGAGTTCGGGGCCGTTGCCGCCGCTGAGCCGACGCGTGGCGAAGCTGCGCACGGCGGCCGACTGGGTAGCGAGTTCGGCGATGCTGCGGCTCGCCAGGATGGCGTTGATCAGGCTTGCGGAATCGGCCGACTGCATGCCATACAAATCGCCCTGCGAAACGACATTGAAGAGGCGCCCGCCGGTATCGGTCAACACCAGGTGCCGCATGCGGCGCCGGAACATCAGCAACGTCGCCTGGTGCACCGTCGCGTCCGCCGACAGGCTGATCAGACCGCCGGTCATCAGGCCGGCCACCGGACCCGCCAGGTCGCATTCCTCGGCAACGATCGCGCGCAACGCGTCGCGCAAGGTCACGATGCCCAGCGGCACCCCGCTCGCGTCATCGACGACGACGGCCGCCTCGGCATCGGTTGAATCGATCCTGCGCAGCACGTCGCGCACCGACGTCTCTGGCGCAACCACGATCGGCGGGAGCAGCGCAAGCTTGCGCAGGCTCGCATTGAGGTGGGCGGGTACCGCCTCGGCGCCGTCGCTATCGGTCACGGAGGATTGCATGGCGTTGTTTCGCGTCGCGGCGAATCAGGCCTCGGCCAGCAGGGCCTTGACCCGGGCCACCAATTCGCGGGTGGAAAACGGCTTGGTCATGTAGTAGTCGGCGCCCAGCGCCAGGCCCTTGGCGACTTCCGTCTCGCGTCCCTTGGCGGTCAGCATGAGGATCCGCAGGTCCTGCAGGCCTGGATCGCCGCGCAGATCCTGGCAGACCTCGAAGCCGTTGCGTTGCGGCATCATCACGTCGAGGATGGCCAGGTCGGGACGCTGTTCGCGAACGGAGGCCAGTGCTTCGGCGCCGTTGGTCGCGACGACCACCTCGTAGCCCTCGCGCCTCAAAAGGAATTCGAGCGAAATGACGATGTTCGGTTCATCGTCCGCGATAAGTATCCGTTTGGCCATTCCCCCTCCGAATCGACCCTTGTTGTTGTTCTGCTGCGGCGACTATACCGCACCGGCAACGCGGTGCATGCGACGGCCATTTCTCGCGATACCGTCCGCCTTTGGCGCCGGACATTCCTCTGGATACCGTCCGGCCTCTCGGCCGGACATAAAAAAAGCCCGCCGGGTGGCAGGCTTCTGGACAGGCCGGCGGCGAACCGCTCAGGCGACGGCCTGTGGCGGGATTCGCTTGCTGTGATGCGTGATGCGGTTCCTGGCATCGACGTACACCAGATCGGGCTCGAAGTTCTGCAGTTCGATCTCGTTCATCATGGCATAGGTGGCGATGATCAGCAGGTCACCGGCGGCGGCCTTGCGCGCGGCGGCGCCATTGACCGAAATGGTCCCGCTGCCGCGATCGGCGCGAATCGCGTAAGTGGTGAAACGCTCGCCGTTGTTCACGTTGTAGATGTCGATCTGCTGGTATTCCTGGATGTCCGCCGCATCGAGAAGATTTTCATCGATCGCGCAGGAACCTTCATAGTGAAGTTCGGCGTGCGTGACCGTCACGCGGTGGAGTTTCGATTTGAGCATCGTGCGCTGCATCGTCAGACCCTTCTCATGCAAAGGCGGCAATTCGGGAACTCGCGAAAATCAGCGCAATTCCCATCCGTTTCGCTTCTGGCGCACCACCGGCATGAGCGCATCGCGGTGGCCTAAACTTCCAGATTGTCGATGAGGCGCGTGCTTCCGAGACGCGCCGCCGCCAACACCACCAATCCGGAATCGTGAGCGGACGGGCATTGTAGATCAAGCTTTTTACGCAACGCAACATAATCCGGTGCCCACCCATTCAAACTTAATATATTCATGGCCTTGGCTTCGAGTTCCGGGTAGTTTCCGCCGCCTTTCCGGACCTCGGCGGCCAATTCGGTAAGCACTCGATACAAGCGCGGAGCCTCGGCGCGCTCGGTGGCGGAAAGGTAGCCGTTGCGCGAGGACAGCGCCAACCCGTCGGCGGCGCGTACCGTCTCGCCGCCCAGGATTTCGATGGGAAGGTTGAATTCGCGCGCCATGTTGCGAATCACCATGAGCTGCTGGTAATCCTTCTTGCCGAACAGCGCCACGTCGGGCTGGGCGATCTGGAACAGCTTCATCACCACCGTGGCGACGCCCCGAAAATGCCCGGGGCGAAACTCGCCGTCGAGCACCCCCGCTTGTTCGGGCGGCGGTTCGACATGGTAGGTCTGCGGCTGCGGATACATCTGCGCTTCGTCCGGCGCGAAGAGGTGGTCCACGCCTGCCGCCTCCAGCTTGGCGCAATCCTCTTCAAAGGTACGTGGATACTTTTCGAAATCCTCGCCGGGGCGAAACTGCAGGCGATTGACGAAGATCGTCGCCACCACCTGATCCGCATGATCGCGGGCCTGCGTCATCAGCGCGATGTGGCCGGCGTGCAGGTTGCCCATGGTCGGCACCAGCGCAACGCGCCCGGCTCCTCGGCGCGCCGCGCGCAGGCCGGCGATGGTTTCGTGGATGTACATGGTTTAACGTGAAATAGCTCGTTCGGAGCGACTGGTGATCGTCGAGCGAAGCGAGCGAACCAGAAGCCTCCCCGTGAGGGGAGGATGGGAGGGGAGGGCCTTCAATGCGCTTTTCGTTTGTTTCATCATCTGCGGTGCTCGCTGCTGCAGCATGTACGTCAGTAGGTGTGTTCGGGTGCCGGAAAGCTGCCATCCTTGACCGCCTTGACATAGGCGGTGACGGCGGCGTCGATGTTGGTGGCGCCGGCCATGAAATCCTTGACGAAGCGCCCCTTCTTGCCGGGGTAGACGCCCAGCATGTCGTGCAGCACCAGCACCTGACCGTCACAGTCCTTGCCGGCGCCGATGCCGATGGTGGCGCAAACCTTGAGCAGGGTAGTGATTTCGCCGGCGAGACCGGCCGGCACCATCTCCAGCACCATCAGCGCCGCCCCGGCCTGTTCCAGCGCCAGCGCCTCGCGCTTCATGCGCGCCGCAGCCTCCTCGCCCCGCCCCTGTACCCGGTAGCCGCCGAGGGCATGCACCGACTGTGGCGTGAGGCCGATATGGGCGCACACCGGCACGCCGCGCTCGACCATGAAATGCACGGTTTCCGCCATCACCTCGCCGCCTTCGAGCTTGACCATTTCGGCACCGACGGCCAGCAGCTTGCCGGCGTTGCGGATCGCCTGCTCCTTCGACTCGTGATAGGCGCCGAAGGGCAGGTCGGCGACCAGCATCGGCCGGCTCGGCAGCGCGGCGACGCAGGCCGTGTGATACACCATGTGCTCCATCGTCACCGGCAGCGTCGAGGTCTTGCCCTGGATGACATTGCCCAGCGAATCGCCGACCAGCATCACGTCGACGCCGCAGCGGTCCTCCAGCGCGGCAAAACTCGCGTCGTAGCAGGTGAGCATCGCTATCTTTTCGCGCTCACGCTTCATGCGCGCGAGTTCGGGGAGCGTGATCGGCTTGTTGCTGGCTAGATAGGTCATGGTTGCGATTCCGCAGGGCCGCCCCAAGGAGGCGCCTTCAATACCCGGAAGCCGCGTAGCGGCTGAACCGTAGTCACCCCTTTTCTTGGAAAGCGCGCAAGCGCTTCAGTGAAGGCTAATGCCTGCAGAGCAGGCGTTACGCCGGAACTAAAAGGGGATGGGGGATAGGTCATGGACTTCTGAATATGAAATAAACGGCGCCTAGGATACACAAACCGGCCCACAGGTAATCAAGCTTCAGCGGCTGGTGCATATAGAACACCACAAAGGGCACGAACACGGTCAGCGTGATGGCCTCCTGCATGATCTTCAGTTGGGCCAGCGACAGCTCGGTGTGGCCGATGCGGTTGGCCGGCACCTGCAGCAGGTATTCGAACAGGGCGATGCCCCATGAGGCCAGCGCGGCGATCCACCAGGGGCGGTCGTTGAGGTTCTTCAGGTGCGCGTACCAGGCGAAAGTCATGAAGACGTTCGAGGCCGTCAGCAGCAGCGCGGTCTGCCAGACGACCGGGATTTGCAACACCGACGCCATTTCAGGCGGTCTGCGATACCAGCTTCTCGATCTGCTGGTCGGCGCAGCGCGCCAGCAGCTCACGCACCAGGCCGCGCCCCGGAATGAACAAGTCGGGCGCGATCTCGGCCAGCGGTGCGAGCACGAAGGCACGTTCATGGAGGCGCGGATGCGGCAGCGTCAGCCGTGGATCGTCCGACGCCTCGTCGCCGTAAAGCAGCAGGTCGAGATCCAGCGTGCGCGGCGCGTTCTTCACGCCGCGGCTGCGGCCGAAGCGCGCCTCGATGTCGAACAGGTCCTGCAGCAGAGTCGGCGCCGGCGATACGGCATCGACGGCCACCACGGCGTTGATGAAGTCGGGCTGGTGCTTGAGGCCGACCGGCGCGGTGCGGTAAAGCGAGGACGCGGCGACAAACCGCGTGTGCGGCAGCTGGCGCAGGGCGATGATTGCGGCATTGACCGTCGCCACCGGGTCCCCGAGATTGGCGCCCAGCGCGATGAAGCAAGCCCGGCCCACTTCAGCTTTCGCTGGCCGGCGCGGTGTCGGAGGTGCCACCCTCCTCCGTCGACTTCTTGCCGCGTACGCGGCGACGGCGCTTTTTCGGCGCGCTGTCAGGGATCAGCAGTGCTTCGCGCGCATCGTGGTCGGCATTCTGGAAGTCGTGCCACCAGTCGGCGATCTCCATGTCGATCTCGCCGCTTTGCGCGCGCAGCACAAGGAAATCGTAGCTGGCCCGGAAGCGCGGCAACTCGATCAGGCGATACGGGGTCTTGCCGGCGCGCTTCTCGAAACGCGGCTGCAACGCCCAGATGTCCTTGATGTCGCCGGCGATGCGGCGCGTGATGGCAAGTTTCTCGCCCTGCACGTTGAGCACCTCGTCCATCGCCTCGTACAAGGCGGGAATCGGCACTTCGCCGCGCGCCTTGCGCGCTTCCCAGGCGGCCAGCACTTCGTGCCAGAGCAGCGTAGCGAAGAGGTAGCCCGGCGACAGCGACTTGCCGGCCTTGACCCGTGCATCGGTGCCGGCCAGCGCGAGCATGACAAACTTCTCGCCCAGCGGTTGTTCGAGGATCACGTCGAGCAAGGGCAGCAGGCCGTGGTGCAGGCCGTCGTCGCGCAGGCGATGGACGGCTTCGACCGAATGCCCGGAGAACAGCAGCTTCAGCATTTCGTCGAAGAGGCGCGCCGCCGGCACGTTCTCCATCAACTCGGCCATTTCGCGGATCGGCGCGCGCACCGCCGGATCGAGCGTCAAGCCGAGCTTGGCCGACAGGCGCACGGCGCGCAGCATGCGCACCGGATCCTCGCGATAGCGCAGCCTCGGTTCACCGATCATGCGCAGGGTTTTCTGCTGCAGGTCGGCGACCCCGTGGTGGTAATCGATCACGGTCTCGGTGGACGGATCGTAGTAGAGCGCATTGACGGTGAAGTCGCGCCGCGCGGCATCCTCCGCGATCGAGCCGAAGACGTTGTCGCGCAACACGCGGCCATGCTCGTCCTTGACCGTATCGGCATCGTGCGCGGCGCGGAAGGTGGACACCTCCAGCGTCTCGCCGCCCTGCATGACATGCACGATCTGGAAGCGGCGGCCGATGATGCGGGCGCGGCGGAACAGCGCGCGCACCTGCTCCGGCGTGGCGTCGGTGGCGATGTCGTAATCCTTGGGATCGATGCCGGCGATCAGGTCGCGCACCGCGCCGCCGACGATGTAGGCCTTGTGCCCGGCCTGTTGCAGCGTCTCGCAGGTGCGTCGCGCACCGAGCGACACGTGCTCGCGACGAATGCCGTGGCGGGCCATCGGAATCATGGCCGGCGCGGGCGGAACGGTAGGGTCGCCGCGACGGAATACGCGGCGCAACAGCTTGCGGATCATGGAAACTGGGAACGGGCCATGGAGAGCCAGCTTTGGAAGGCGGCAATGATAGCCCAAACCCCCGGCCGCCGCAGATTTAGCGCCCATTTCGGCCGGTCTGGCGACAGCCTTCCGCTAAAATTGCCGCTTTTGCACTTCCCTGCACTCCTATGGAACTCGCCAAGAGCTTCGAACCCGCCGACATCGAGCGACGCTGGTACCCGGTTTGGGAGTCGCGCGGCTATTTCGCCGCCGGACTCGACACTGCAAAGACCGAAAATTTTTGCATCCTGCTGCCGCCGCCGAACGTCACCGGCACCCTGCACATGGGCCACGGCTTCAACCAGGCGATCATGGATTCGCTGACGCGCTACCACCGCATGCGCGGCGACAACACGCTGTGGCAGCCTGGCACCGACCACGCCGGCATCGCGACGCAGATCGTCGTCGAGCGGCAACTCGACGCCCAGGGCCAGTCGCGCCACGACCTCGGACGCGAGAAATTCCTCGAAAAAGTCTGGGAATGGAAGAAATACTCCGGCGACACCATCACGCGCCAGATGCGCCGCCTGGGAACCTCGCCCGACTGGTCGCGCGAGCGCTTCACGATGGACGCGGGCCTGTCCAAGATCGTCACCGAGACCTTCGTCCGCCTGTACAACGAAGGCCTGATCTACCGCGGCAAACGCCTGGTGAACTGGGACCCGAAGCTGCTCACGGCCGTGTCCGATCTCGAAGTGGTCAGCGAGGAGGAAGACGGCTCGATGTGGGAGATCCACTATCCCATCGCCTGCGGCAAGGGGTCGCTGACCGTGGCGACCACGCGCCCCGAAACCATGCTCGGCGACGTCGCGGTGGCGGTCAATCCCGACGACGACCGCTACAAGCACCTGATCGGCAAACAGGTACAACTGCCGCTGTGCGAGCGCACCATCCCGGTCATCGCCGACAGCTACGTGGACCAGGAATTCGGCACCGGCTGCGTCAAGATCACCCCGGCGCACGACTTCAACGACTGGCAGGTCGGCCACCGCCACGGCCTCACGCCGATCAGCGTGCTGACGCTGGACGCGCGCATCAACGAACACGGCCCCGAGAAGTACCGCGGCATGGACCGTTACGAGGCGCGCCGGGCGATCGTCGCCGACCTCGAGGCGGCCGGCCTGCTGGCCAGCGTGAAGCCGCACAAGCTGATGGTGCCACGCGGCGACCGCACCGGCGCGGTGATCGAGCCCATGCTCACTGACCAGTGGTTCGTCGCCATGAGCAAACCCGGCGCCGATGGCAGCAGCATCGCCGGCAAGGCACTGGAATGCGTGGCCTCGGGCGAGATCAAATTCGTCCCGGAGAACTGGGTCAATACCTACAACCAGTGGCTTAACAACATCCAGGACTGGTGCATCTCGCGCCAGCTCTGGTGGGGCCACCAGATACCGGCCTGGTACTCGGACGACGGGCGCTTCTACGTCGCCCACGACGAAGCCGAGGCCTATGCCCAGGCCAAACGCGACGGCTACACGGGCGGCCTGGAACGCGATCCGGACGTGCTCGACACCTGGTATTCGTCGGCCCTGTGGCCTTTCTCCACGCTGGACTGGACACCGGAGTGGCCGGCCAAGTCGAACACGGCGCTGGACCTCTACCTGCCCTCGACGGTGCTGGTCACCGGCTTCGACATCATCTTCTTCTGGGTGGCGCGCATGGTGATGATGACGAAGCACATCACCGGCAAGATTCCGTTCAAGGACGTCTACGTGCACGGCCTGATCCGCGACGCGGAAGGCCAGAAGATGAGCAAGTCCAAGGGCAACGTGCTCGACCCGATCGACCTGATCGACGGCATCACGCTCGATGAACTGGTGAAGAAGCGCACCACGGGCCTGATGAATCCGAAGGACGCGGCCAAGATCGAAAAGCGCACGCGCAAGGAATACCCCGATGGCATTCCCGGCTTCGGCACCGACGCGCTGCGCTTCACCTTCCTTTCGCTGGCCTCGCCGGGGCGCGACATCAAGTTCGACATGCAGCGCTGCGAGGGTTACCGCAATTTCTGCAACAAGCTGTGGAACGCCTCGCGCTTCGTGCTGATGAATTGCGAGGGTCAGGATTGCGGCCTCGCCGAGCACGGTTCCGACGCCTGCACCGGCAGCTACCTTGATTTCTCCCAGGCCGACCGCTGGATCGTCAGCCGCCTGCAGAAGGTCGAGCAGGAAGTCGCGCAGCATTTCGCCGACTACCGCTTCGACCTGCTGGCGCGCGGCATTTACGAGTTCGTCTGGGACGAATACTGCGACTGGTACCTGGAACTGGCCAAGGTGCAGATCCAGGGCGGCGGTGAGGCGCAGCAACGCGCGACGCGGCGCACCCTGGTGCGCGTGCTGGAAACCGTGCTGCGCCTGGCGCACCCGCTGATCCCCTTCATCACCGAAGAACTCTGGCAGACGGTGGCCCCGATTGCCGGCCGCGCGGACGCCGCCGACGAGTCGCGTTCGCTGATGCTGCAGCCCTACCCGAAGGCCGACCTCTCGCGTTGCGATGCCGCGGCCGAAGCCTGGGTGGCAAGGCTGAAGGACATGATCAACGCCTGCCGCAGCCTGCGCGGCGAGATGAACATCTCGCCGGCGCAGAAGGTGCCATTAGTCGGCGCTGGCGACACGGCAATCCTGGGCGCCTACGCGCCCTACCTCGCCGCCCTGGCCAAGCTCTCCGAAGTGACCGCGGCGGAAACGCTGCCGGATTCCGACGCACCGGTGCAAATCGTCGGCGAATTCCGCCTGATGCTGAAGATCGAGATCGACGTGGCGGCGGAACGTGAACGCATGGGCAAGGAGATCCTGCGCATCGAAGGCGAGATCGGCAAGGCCGAGAAGAAGCTCGCCACCGAAAGCTTCGTCGCCCGCGCCCCCGCCGCCGTGGTGGCGCAGGAGCGTGAACGCCTCGCCGGCTTCCAGGCCACGCTGGTGAAGCTCGTGGCGCAAAGGCAGCGCCTGGGCTGAGCCCTGCCGCGCCGCTAGCGGTAGCGCCGCAGGTAGAGCGATTCGAACCAGTCCTTGGCGCCGTGCATCAGCTTCATGCGCGGCAGGGCCCAGGCCGATGACTCGGTGCGGCGCACCAGCATGCCCGCGTCGAGGCTGTCGACGATGCACATGAGTTCGACCGCGAAAGTCTGATCCGGCGCGCGCCCGTCCAGTTCGGCGAGCAGGTTTGCCGCCGCCGTGGCGGCCTGCAGGTCGGCCATGTGGGCCTGCTTCGGCATCCAGTCGGGCCCCGGGAAACTGCCCGCGTCGCCCACCACGTAAACCTTGTCGCGGCCATCGACGCGGCAGTGCGCGTCGGCCTTGATCAGGCCGCCGCTCGAGCGCGGCAGGTCGGTGTTGTCGAACCAGGCGTTGCCGGTCATGCCGGGCATGAAGACGATGATGTCGGCGGCGAACTCGCCGCCCTCGGTCTTGACCTTGCCAGTTTCGAATCCCACCATCTTGTGCCCCAGGTGGGTGGCGATCTCGCGGCGCTTCATTTCGCCCATCAGGCGCTCCACGGCCTTTTCGCCGAGGCGGTTGCCCGGCTTGGGCATGGGATTGAAGAAGACCAGCTTGATCTTGTCGCGCCGCCCCTCGCGGCGCAACTGGGTGTCGAGTCCGAACAGGAATTCGAAGATCGGTCCGCCGCGCATCGCGGTCGGCTCGTTCGGATTGCCGGCGAAGCCCAGGGCGATGGTGCCCGATTCCAGTTCCGCGACTCGCGTGCGCAGGCGCTCCACGGGCGCGATGCCCTCGCAGGGCAGGATGGCCAGTTCGATGCCCGGCAGCTTCTTGATGAAGCGTCCGCCGCAGGCAATGATGAGCCCGTCATTGGCGACCGGACCGGTGCTTGTCAGCACGCTGCGCCCGCCGTCGGCCAGTCCGTTGGCTTCGGCTGCGACAAACTGGATGTCGTTTTCGCGCAGGAACTTGTCGAGCGGGATCACCAGGTCCTGCGCCTTGCGCTTGCCGGAAGGCAGCCAGATCAGGCTGGGCAGGTAGATGAACTCGGGCCGCGGCGCGATCATGGTGATGCGCGCGGCGGCATCGAGCTTGCGCAGGCTGCGCGCCGCGGTGAGGGCGCCGAAACCGGCGCCGATGATGCTGATGTTCCTGGACATTGCCTTCTCCGTTGTGCTGCGGGACCGCCGGTTCAGTGCGTGCCGGCATTTTACTGCCCGGTGCCGCCCCGGCGTGATGTCGGGTCACCGCGGCGCCATCGAAGTGGAGCCTATCTGCGACCGCTTCGCAAAAGTCGGCGCCGGCCACACGGCGATGCAGTTGCCGGATCGGCTTAGCGAATCAACGCGCGTCCTTCTTGCCGCCGACGGTGAGCGATAGCGCTTCGCGGATAGCCTCGGGCGACTTCATGATGTTCATGAAGCTGTTGGCGCCCATCATCGAAAGATCGGGAAAGCTGACGGCGATGCGAAAGCGCGCGTACTGGGCGAAGACGGTATTGTCAGATACCAGGATGTCATAGGGCAGGTGCGCCGCGGACTTGACGTCCTTGAAGTCGATCTCGCTCATCAGGTAGGCGTCGTCCATCATCTTGCTGTCGCCCGCGCCCTTCATCGCGACGCCGAACAGGACTTCCTTCTTGCCGGCGACGTCAACGCGATAGACCTTGGTCACGCCCTGCTTGCCCGCCGCGAGGCCCGCTTCCACGGCCTTGACCGCCTCCTCGTGGCTGCCGTACTTGACGAACTCGTTCGGCTCGTTGAAGTACTCCATGCCGAAGGCGTAGTGGTACTTGCGCAACTGCTCCGCGGTCAGGCCTTTGGCGCCGAATTCCTCGACCTTGCCCAAGGCCGCCTGCAGCCTGGCGGCAGTGTCCTTCAACTCGCCATTCATGCGATATACGTTGGCCCAGTAGGGCGGGTTGGTATAGGAAACCTGCACCTCATCCTTCACCTTGACCACCGCCACGCGCATCGCCGCACCGAAGCCGCCATGCTCCGATTTGGCGGCCGTGCCGCGCAATTCGTCGTTGGTCACGCCGATGACGGTCGTGTTCGCGTAGGGCGAATAGCTGCCGGCAACGACGAAGCCGGCCTTGGTCAGCGCAGCTTTCGTGGCGTCAACTTTTTGCGCGACGTCGCCCGCCCCTTTCGAGGCAAGGACGAAGGGCTTCAGCACGACATCCTGCGCGAATGCCGCTGCAGCGAACAGCGCCATGATCAACACGGCAATGCTGTTAAGAAATCTGGACATGTCTCTCTCCTTGGGAAGTTTCGAAAATGTAATTTTTGGACGATGCTGTCCTGCCGGGCGGTCTGGATCGACGCCCGACGCGAACTGCGCGTTGAATGGAACAAGGGCTGAAAGCGCGTTCGCTTCCAGCCCTTGCCGGTCAGACTTGCGGCATTCCGAACGGCCTCAGCCGATCAGAACTTGAGACCGTAGGCGATGCCAAGTGAATTCTGCGACATCTCGATCTTGTCGGTGCCCGCCGTTCCCATGCCGAATGCAGTGGTCCATTGATTGAACAGGCTGGTGCCGGAAACCGATTTCTTGAATGCGTGCATGTAGGCCATGGTCAGCTCCGAATCCTTGGTCACGTTGTAGGTGAAGCCAAGCGTGACATGGTCCTGAACGACGCCGGGCGCAAGCATGTTGAACGTGACGTCGCGCGACGATATCGGATTGTCGGTGTGGTTGTAACCGGCTCGCAGCGTCAGGGCATTGCTGTACTTGTACTCGAAACCTAGCTTGATGACATCGACATTGCTCCAGCCGAAGCCGCGGCAACTGTCGCAGCCAAGCGTTCCGCCCGCAGCGGCGAACGGTCCCGGCGCGCCAGGTCCGATGGTCAGGCCGCCATTGGTACTCGGATTTCCGACGGAATTGATATCGCCGTAGTTGATCCGCTGGAAATCAGCGGCGATCGTCCATTGGTCATTCGGCTTGAATGCAAGGCCGATGTTCCAATTCTCGGGAAGGTCGAATCCACCCCGCTCAGCGAAAAGATCCTTGTACAGGTCGAACTTGCTCATCCGGGTCTTGGTCGCATAGGCGGCGCCCATTGTTACCGTATCGCTCAACTGACCCATCCAGCCGAATCGCAGTCCGACGCCATTGGATTTGTCGCGACCGAGATTGGTCAGGTTCGAGGGACCGCCGGTGGTCGCGGTTGCAGTGTAGCCACCGAAACCATGCAGGCCGCTGGCCTTGAACTGCTGGTGGGTGAGCAACAGGGCCACACCCAGGGAGTTCGTCTTGTTGACCTTCATCGCAAAGGTCGGAGCAACAACCAGTTGCATCATGTCGATGCCAAGCCGTCCGCTGCCGCAAAGGGCGTTGAACGGAGCACCAACAGCGACCGCACCGGCCATGCCGTTGAAGCCGGGACACGTTACCGTTGAACCGGGTGCGGTACTGATCTGGCCGCCCGGAAAGTCCGTATTCATGCCGCCGTTCCCGTACACCGTAACGCCCAGCGACATATCCCAGCCCAGCATCTTGTTGTAGCCGAATTCGGGCACGTAGTGCATGTTGCTACCGCTTTCCGCCTGGAAATCGATTCCAGCAGTTCCGCCGCTTCGGCTGATCGTTCGCTTTGGGGAGAAGAAGTCCAGCCCGACATCCAGCCGGTCACCAGCCCAAACCATGCTGGCAGGGTTGTTGGCGCCACCGAAGGAGTCGGATGCCATCGCGGTCGCCGCTCCGCCCATGCCCTTGGCTTTCATGCCATAACCATGCGCAAAATAGCCATCCGTGGCGAAGGCCGAGCCGGATGCGGCGGCAATAGCTACCAGTGCTGCGATTTTTTTCAGTTTCATTCGAACATCTCCCCGAGGGTGTTAGATAAATTTCAACAAGTTATAGGTATAAACCGAAGCGATTCATGAAGTCCAGACGAACCGCCGGGTCGGCTGAACTTGTGTTGCCTTCCTGCTACATGAACAGGCTGACGTCGGCCTTCTGGGCCACGGGCAGGAAGGTCGCCGCTCCGGCGAAGTCGAGTCCGGGAACGAAGTCGTCGTGGTGAAATCCGAACAAATCCACCGTCATTTGGCAGGCGATGAACTTGACATCGGCCTCCTGGGCCAGGCCGCGCAGTTCTTCGATGGTGGCGACGCCATTGTTCTTTATGGTCTGTTGCATCAGCATGGTGGCCACGGTTTCGAAACCCGGCACGCCGGCCTGGATGATGTTGGGAATGTTCCAGTTGATGCCCTTGAACCAGTCCGGGCCGAACGGCATTTTCATCGGCATGCCGGGGTTGCCGAGCGGGCTGACTTTCAGGTCGGAAACATCCTTCTTGAGCAGGTTCAGCCCGTAGAAGGTGAAGAAGATGGACACGTCCCAGCCCAGTGCAGCAGCGGTGGAACCGAGGATGAATGGCGGATAGGCCCAGTCCAGCGTACCGCGGGTGGCGATGATCGCCATCGAGGGTGTCTTCGACTCCTCGCGCTCGCGCAGAGCTTCTTCGATCTTCTGCGGCAGAAGTTCTTCCAGCCGGCGATTGACCAGTTCGTCGATGCTTGCGATTTCGGGGATTGCGCCCATATCTCTGCTCCCTGCCTATATGACCAATTCCGAATAGTCTGATAAAGTGCAGCGCAGCATCCAGACGAATTTTTCTATACCCGGATAGCCAATAATAATTGTGTGGGCATTTAGCGCTCCCAGACCGATTTCGGACTGGAATATCCGAGAGGATGCTTTGAAAGTCGGCGCCGGCGACACGGCGCGTGGATCGGTGAAGCACGGCCCGCCCGCAGGCAGGCCGCCAGAAAAGACTGCGCTGCTTACTTGCGCTTCATGAAGAATTCGAATTCCTTGTCCTTTTCCGCGCTGGCCAGCAAGTCGTTGCCGGTCTGCTTGGCAAAGGCTGCGAAATCCTTGACCGAACCCGGGTCGGTGGCAATGATCCGCAATACCTGACCGGACTGAAGCTCGGCGAGCGACTTCTTGGCGCGAAGGATGGGAAGCGGGCAGTTAAGGCCG
>JACRIY010000047.1 GCA_016235805.1 Rhodocyclales bacterium | reverse complement strand
CGGCGACCGCTGCTGGCATTTCAGCTTCACGCCCGACGACAGGCATATCCTGCTGGCCTGCGGCCGCTCCGACGAAGTCGTGGTGCTCGATGCCGCCAGCGGCAAGATCGTCAAGCGCATCGCCGACAAGCAGATGCCTTGCGCCATCGTGACCTTGGCGAAAGCCTTCGGCAGCCTCGACGCGCCCTGAGCGCTTGTGAATAAATCTACTGCGCGTGCCGGATCGGGGCTTGGGCGGTGCTCGCTATCCTCATGTACAACGACGTACATTCCGGTAGCTGCGCTCCGGCCGCACCCCGCTGCGGCCCGCTCGCTACGATTTCTTCACAAGCTTTGACGCGATCCGAGAACGGTTAACGCCGAAAAGTCGGCGCTGGCGACACGGCGGCCGCGCCCGGTTACGGCTTCGTAGCGACGCCTGCCGAATCCGGCACATACACCAGCGAACCATCGGCCATGCGGTAGGCGACGCCGGCACGCACGCCCTTGCCGCTGCCGACCTCGCCGGCCCCCTGGTAGCGCTCGATCTTGGCGCCATCCTTGGTGACGATCTCCATGTCCGGCTTGCCCGCGTTGCGGATCAGGGTCAGCGTGTCGCTGGTAAAGGGATTCAGCGGGTTGTTGGCGATCGCCAGCATCAGCGCCGCGATCACCACCAGGAACACGTCGATCAGGTTGACCAGCGACAGGATCGGATCGTCGCCGTCGCCATCGTCGTCCAGGCGCAACTTCATATCCCGCCCCCCTGCTCGCGCTCGATCTGCAGCAGTTCGACGGCATACCAGCGCTTGCGCACATTGGCGATCCAGTAGGTCAGCGCCGAGGCGATCAGCGCCAGTATCACCGCCGAGAACGCCACCATCAGGCTGCGCGAAACATCCATCAGCTGGCCGTCGCCGAGCGCCCTGAGCGCAGGGCCCATCGGAATCATGGTCGCCACCAGGCCCAGCATCGGCGTGACTCGCGTCACGATGCGGATGAACTCGAGCCGCGTCACGGCCTCGGCCTCCAGCTCGGCCAGGGAAAGGTCGGGCATGCGACGCCGGGCGTCGAGCAGTTCGAAAGCGGCCGCCACCTGCCTTTGGCGCTGCCGCCACTGCCAGGCGAAGGCGCCCAGCGCGTAGAACGCATAGAGAAACAGGAAGGCGATGGCGAGCAGCACCGGCACCAGGAACAACTGGCTGATGCCGAACATCAGGGTTTCCAGCAGCGTGCCGAAGTTCGCCGCCACGCCTGCCGCTTCCACCGCCGCCATCAGGCGCCCACCATGTGTGGCAGTTGGACGCGAACACGAACCCCCTGCGCCGGACGCTGGAACAGCACGCCCGCGAGGAAGGCCGCCAACAGCAGCCAGGCCAGACCGCCGAGCCCGCCCGCCGGCATCACCGGCACCGCCGCCACTGCATTGAGTTGCAGGCCCTCGATCGTCGCATCGGCAGCCACGGCGCCAGCCTGCGGCGGCGGCAAGTCGGGCATCGGGGCGGAACGCTGCGCGAGGGCGACGGCACGCACCGGCGGTTGCCGTTCGGCGCGCTCGCCGGCATTTCCAGCCTCAGCACCCGGCGCGGAAAGCATCGGCGCCAGTGCCGCCGCGGTCGGCGTCCCGGCGCCCATGCCGCGACCGTCGCGGGCGGCGGTGTGATAGCCGGTGCGTAGGAACTCGGCGGCTTCCTCGCTGCCTTCGGCCGCCGCCTGGCGGAACCATTTCATCGCCTCATCCGGATCGCGCGCGACGCCGCGCCCTTCGAACAGCACAGTGGCGTAGTGCATGCGGCCGAGCGGGCCGTAGGCCGGATCGCTGCTCATCGCGGCCTGGCGCAGCAGGTCCGCGGCCGCCTTCAGGTCGCGCTCGGTGCCGTTGCCGTTCTCGACCTGCAGCGCCTTCCAGATCATCGCCCCGACGTAACCGGCGGCGATGCACTTGTCGAATATCTTGTTCGCATTTTCATGGTCGCCGCACTTGGCCAACAGGTAACCCTTGCTGCAGGTGGTGATGCTCGCCGGCTGGTCGACGGCGGCCTGCAGCGTCATGTCGCCGACCTGGTTCTCAAGGTCGGCCGGGTCGCCCGGCGTCACCGTGCCGCCACAGAAGCTGACGCCGGCGTAACTGGCGGCATTGACGGCAGTGGCCATGGACATGGCAATCACGATGAAAACCGCAATGAAGGACTGCAACATGGAACGCGCTCCGGGAATCGATGCGACGAGGGAATCATACTGCGCCGATGCCCGAAAGTCGGCGCCCCACAGGGACTTCCTTCGGTCGCTGACGACACGACGCGGGGGGACGAAAAGCATGGGCTAACGTGCGGCCTGGCGTCGTTTCAGTTCGGCGACGGCCGCCGGATACCCCGCCGCCGCGCTGCGCTGCAGCCACCGCTCGGCCAGCGTCGGATCCTTGTCCCGCCCGGCACCGGTGCCGTGCATCACGGCCAGCGCATACATCGCCTCGCCGTCGCCGGCCTGCGCCGCACTGGCGAACCATTGCGCGGCAAGCGCGAGATCGCGCCCGATGCCGCGTCCCGCCTCGTAGTTCCATGCCAGGCGGGTTTGCGCGCGAACATGACCGCTGCTGGCGGCCGCACTCAGGATTGCCACGGATTCTTCCGCGCGCCCGGCGGCAAGCGCCCGGTCCGCGCGCAGCAGCGGATCGTTCGCATCGGCGCCGGTGCTTTCCGCCGCCAGGTAGCGCTGCGCCTCGGAATCCCCGGCGGCGGCGGCCATGCTCAGGTAGCGCCGGCCTTCCCCGCGGTCGACAACGACGCCAGGCGCACCCAGCCAGTGCATGACGCCGGCCCGAAACATCGCCTTGGGGCTGCCCAGCAGGGCACCGCGCCGGTAGTAGGCCATGGCGCGATCGATGTCGCGCCCCACGCCCAGCCCGTCCTCGTAGAGGATGCCCAGGTTGAAGGCGGCCTCGCCGAAATTGCGCTGATCGAGCGCTTCCCAGATGCGCCGCGCCGAGTCGTAGTGGGCCATCTTGAATTCGGCATAGCCGCGGTAGTTGCCATACTCCGGCTTGCGCAGGATCTCCGCGAGATCGATCTCGTCGGCTACCGGCGGTTCCGCCGCAAACGTCAGTCCGACGCCCGGCTGGCTGCAGGCGAGAACCACGACGCATGCGAAAAGCCATGATCGGCCCGGCATCGCGCGATGCCCTGCGAGCGGCTTCATGTCACTCGATACGCAGGATCGGCAGCCAGTGGCTGCGCGGATCGCCCGGCGTCAAATCGACCGCGCGTATCGGCCGCTGCCGACGCTCGACCGGAACGCTGTCGGGCGTGATGAATGGATCCATGTCGACATCGTGCACCTGGCCGACGATACCGTTTTCTGTCAGCGTCATGCGGTAATAGAGCCCGTTGAAGGGATCGATGTGCAGCGATTTCGGCGCCGTGCGCATGAACAGCAAAGCATATTCGAGCGGCACCAGGTCGCCGGCGCTGATCACCTGGGCTTCGCGCTCAACCGGAAAATGGCAAAGGCGCTGGCGCGGTCCGGTCAGGCAGCGAAACGGACGCATGGCGAGGAAATATTCCTCCAGCGATTCTTCCATGGTCACCTTGAAGCGGGTCTGTCCCCCGCCTGCCGGGGTAAACACCACGGTGCCGACGCGCTGCCGCTCGCCTTCGGCGTTGCTCAGCCAGATGCCGCGAGTGCCCGACAACTCGGCGGCCAAACCCGCCAGCGACAGAAGGCCGCCGTACAACAGGACGCACAGGTGTCGAAGTCTCATGGCTCGCCCGCCGTTACCAGACAAAAATGAAAAAAGACCGGCGGCAACTTGCGTTGCGCCGGCCTTCGAATGAAGCGATCCGCATTCTCGGACGGATCACGTCAGGAGGAGATTACCCTTCCTTACTTGCCACTCTTGTGCAGCTTGAACACCCACATCGAGCCGCCCTGGTTCAGGTAGTTGACCTTCTTGGCCACGTCGCCGCCCCACAGCGGAACCGCACCACCCCAGCCGGACGCGACGCCGATGTACTGCTCACCGTCCTGCTCCCAGCTGATCGGAGGCGCGACCACGCCGGAGCCGGTCTGGAACGACCAGACTTCCTTGCCGGTCTTGGCATCGGCCGCCTTCAGGTAGCCTTCCGGGGTGCCCCAGAACACCAGGCCGCCCTTGGTCGTCATCACGCCACCCCACAGCGGAGCGTTGTTCTTGACTTCCCAGACGATCTTGCCGGTAGCGGGATCGATCGCGCGCATGGCGCCGATGTAGTCGCCGCCGATGTCCTTGGAATCGAGCGTCTTGATGGTGAAGCCGGCGCCGAGGTAGGCCGCGCCCTTCTTGTAGGTAACCGGCTCGTTCCAGATTTCCATGCCCCACTCGTTGGCCGGCACGTAGAAGTAGCCGGTATCCGGGCTGTAGGCCATCGGCATCTGGTTCTTGCCGCCGAGGAAGGACGGCGCGGAGTCGACCGAGGTGCCCTTCTTGCCATCGGCGCTCTTGGCCGGATCGCCGGGACGGTTGGCCGGATCGAACTTCGGCCGGCCATCCGCATCGAGGCCGGTGGCCCAGGTGATCGTCTTGACGAAGGGGAAGACCTT
>JACRIY010000045.1 GCA_016235805.1 Rhodocyclales bacterium | reverse complement strand
TGACGGTGTTCGAGAAGAACGACCGCATCGGCGGCCTGCTGCGCTACGGCATCCCCGATTTCAAGCTGGACAAGCGCCTGATCGACTGGCGCATGGCGCAGATGAAGGCCGAAGGCGTCAAGTTCGTCACCGGGACCATGGTCACCGGCGCCGCATTGCCCAAGGGCATCGTCAATGACGCGAAGAAGACAGTCAGCGCCGAGCAACTGCAAAAGGATTTCGATGCCGTGGTTCTGTCCGGCGGTGCGGAAAATCCGCGTGACCTGCCGGTGCCGGGGCGCGAACTCAAGGGTGTGCATTTCGCGCTCGAGTTCCTCATCCCGCAAAACAAGCAGGTCGCCGGCGACCGGCCCAATCCGATCAGCGTCAAGGGCAAGCATGTGCTCGTCATCGGCGGCGGCGACACCGGTTCCGACTGCGTCGGCACCTCGAATCGCCACGGCGCCGCCAGCATCACCCAGATCGAGCTGCTGCCGCGTCCGCCCGAACAGGAGAACGGTGACCTGACCTGGCCCTACTGGCCGCTGAAGATGCGCACTTCGTCTTCGCACGACGAAGGCTGCGCGCGCGACTGGGCGATCGGTACCAAGGAATTCATTGGTGAAAATGGCGTGCTCAAGGCGGTCAAGGCCGTGCGCCTGGAATGGAAGGACGGCAGGATGAGCGAGATCGCCGGTTCCGAATTCGAGATTCCGGCCGACTACGTGTTCCTCGCCATGGGCTTCGTCAGCCCGGTGGGCGGTGTGCTCGATGCTTTCGGCATCGACAAGGACAATCGCGGCAATGCCCGCGCCGATACCGAGGGCGGCACGTCTTACGCCACCAGCGTCAAGGGCGTGTTCGCCGCCGGCGACATGCGCCGCGGCCAGTCGCTGGTGGTCTGGGCCATCCGCGAAGGCCGCCAGTGCGCGCGCAGCGTTGACCAGTTCCTGATGGGTTCGAGCACCCTGCCGAGGTAGTTCGGCGATGAACGTCGTCATCCTTGCCGCCGGTCAGGGCAAGCGGATGCGCTCCGACCTGCCCAAGGTCCTGCATCCGTTGGCCGGGAAGGCCTTGCTGGCGCACGTAATCGACACCGCGCGCGAACTTGGCGCCGGACGCATCTGCGTCGTCTATGGCCATGGCGGCGAACAGGTGCGCGAGGCACTGGCCGCGCCCGACTTGAGCTGGGCCCGGCAGGAACCGCAACTCGGAACCGGCCATGCGGTGCTGCAGGCGATGCCGGGCGCCGTGGCGTCAGCGCCGACTCTTGTTTTGTATGGCGACGTGCCGCTGATTCGCGCGACTACCCTGCGCCGCCTGATAGAGGCCGCCACCGACGGGTCGCTGGCGCTGCTGACCGCCTACCTCGACCAGCCGCGCGGCTACGGCCGCATCGTGCGCGTCGATGGCGAGGTCAAGCGCATCGTCGAGGAAAAGGATGCCGACGACGCCGAACGCGCGATCAATGAAATCAACACCGGCATCCTCGTCGCTCCCACTGCCGCACTGGCCCGCTGGCTGCCGACGCTGGGCAATCGCAACGCGCAGGGCGAGTACTACCTGACCGACATCGTCGCCATGGCGGTGGCGGAGGGCATGCCCGTGGCGACCGCCCATCCCGACGCGGCCTGGGAAACCGAAGGCGTGAACAGCAAGCTGCAACTTGCCGCGCTGGAACGCGTGCATCAGCGCAACGTCGCCGATCGACTAATGGAGGACGGCGTGATGCTGGCCGACCCGGCTCGCATCGACGTGCGCGGAGAACTGGTCTGCGGCCGTGACGTGAGCATCGACGTCAATTGCGTCTTCGAGGGCCGCGTCGAGCTTGCCGATGGCGTTTCGATCGGCGCCAATTGCGTCCTGAAGAACTGCCGCATCGGCAGCGGCGCGCGCCTTGCCCCCTTCTGCCATGTCGATGACGCGACGGTCGGTCCGGAGTGCGCGATCGGTCCCTATGCGCGCCTGCGTCCCGGCGCCGAACTCGGCCGCGACGTGCATGTCGGCAACTTCGTCGAGGTCAAGAACTCCACCATCGCCGATCACTCCAAGGCCAACCACCTCGCCTACATCGGCGACGCCACCATAGGCAGTCGTGTCAACGTCGGCGCCGGCACGATCACCTGCAATTACGACGGCGCCAACAAGTTCCGCACCGTGATCGAGGACGATGCCTTCATCGGATCCGATACGCAGCTGGTGGCGCCGGTCACCGTCGGGCGCGGCGCCACGCTGGGCGCGGGCACCACGCTGACACGCGACGCGCCACCCGATCAGCTCACCGTTTCTCGCGCCAGGCAAGTCTCGATTCCCGGCTGGAAGCGGCCGGTCAAGAAGAAAAAGGACTGAAGCATGTGCGGAATCGTCGCTGCGGTCGCCGAACGCAATATCGTTCCGGTACTGATCGAAGGCCTGATGAAGCTGGAATATCGCGGCTATGATTCGGCGGGCCTCGCACTGCTCAACCCGACGCTGACGCGCCTGCGCAGCGTCGGTCGCGTCGCCGAACTCGCCGCCCAGGCTGAAGGCCAGGTGGCGCACCATGGCATCGCCCACACGCGCTGGGCCACGCACGGCGTGCCCTCCGAGCGCAATGCCCATCCGCACGTATCCGCCGGCCTGGCCGTGGTGCATAACGGGATCATCGAGAACTACGCCGAGCTCAAGCACGAACTCGCGGCGCAAGGCTACGTCTTCGCCTCGGACACGGATACCGAGGTGATCGCCCACCTGATCCGGCACACCCTCAAGTCGACGCCCGACCTGTTCGAGGCGGTGCGCCTGGCCAAGGCGCGCCTGATCGGCGCCTACGCGATCGCCGTCTTGCAGGAGTGGGACGATCGAATCGTCGTCGCCCGCCATGGCGCGCCCTTGTTGTTGGGCCTCGGCGACGACGGCAACTATGCCGCGTCCGACGCGTCGGCCCTGTTGCAGGTGACGCGGCGCATGATCTACCTCGAAGACGGCGACGTCGCCGAACTGCGCCGCGACGGCGTGCGAATAGTCGGCGCTGACGGCTCGGCGGCCAGTGTGCCGGCAGACCGCCCGGTGCACCAAAGCACCTTGTCGGCGGACGACGTCGAACTGGGCGAGTACCGGCATTACATGCAGAAGGAAATCTTCGAGCAGCCGCAGGCGCTGGCGGCGACGCTGGAGATGATCGGCGGCGCGCAGACCCTGAGCCCCAACCTGTTCGGCGTCGCCGCGCCCGAGATGCTGCGCGACGTCAAGTCGGTTCTGATCCTCGCCTGCGGTACCAGCTACCACTCCGGCCTCGTCGCCCGCTACTGGATCGAACAACTCGCCGGGATTCCGTGCAGCGTGGAAATCGCCAGCGAGTACCGCTATCGCATCTCCGTGCCCAACCCCGAGCAACTCGTCGTGGCGATATCCCAGTCCGGCGAAACCGCCGACACGCTGGCTTCGGTCAAGCACGCCAAGGCGCTGGGCATGGGCCGCACGCTGGCGATCTGCAACGTCGCCGAGTCGGCGATCGTGCGCGAATGCGCATTGCGCTTCCTGACCCGCGCCGGCCCCGAGATCGGCGTCGCATCGACCAAGGCCTTCACCACCCAACTCGCCGCGTTGTTCCTGCTCGCCGCGACCCTTGCCAAGCAGGCCGGGCGCTTGTCTGCCGAACAGGAGGGCGTCCACCTCAAGGCGCTGCGCCACCTGCCGGTGGCCGTGGGCAAGGTGCTGGCGTTGGAGCCGGAGATCAAGGTCTGGGCCACGCGCTTCGCGGACAAGCAGCATGCCTTGTTCCTCGGCCGCGGCCACCACTACCCGATCGCGCTGGAAGGCGCCTTGAAGCTCAAGGAAATCTCCTACATCCACGCCGAGGGCTATCCCGCCGGCGAGCTCAAGCATGGCCCGCTGGCGCTGGTGGACAGGAACATGCCGGTGATCAGCATCGCGCCCAACGACGCCCTGCTCGAAAAGCTCAAATCCAACCTCAAGGAAGTCGCCGCGCGCGGCGGGGAACTCTATGTCTTCGCCGACGCCGATTCGGCGGTCGACGCGGAAGATGGCGTGCATGTGCTGCGCCTGCCGGAACACTACGGCCTGCTCTCGCCCGTGCTGCACGTCGTGCCGCTGCAACTGCTCTCGTATCACGCCGCGCTGGTCAAGGGCACCGACGTCGACAAGCCGCGCAACCTCGCCAAGAGCGTCACGGTCGAATAGGACGACGCAATTGCCGAGGCCGGCGTCGGGGACGATCGTTCCGGCAATCGCGGATCTGGAATTGGTGGGTTGCGCCGGTCAGCCGGCCTGGCAAAGCGGGTTCGAAAACGGCTTCCCCGGCGACGAGTGGTTGAACTACGACCGCGGCCCCTATGTGCCCGACGGGGCACCGCCGGCGGGGCGGTCTTCAGCGCGGACCATCGTCGATCGCGAATCAGGTGAGCCGCTGTATTCCGGCCGACACGCCTGCAAGGGCTGGATCCCGCGCGCGTCCGATGAAAACCATCGCGCCTATCCCGGCATCCACGTCCACATTCCGACCCCGCTGGTCAACAGCTTCATGGTTTGCCTCGATGCCGATTATGGTCGGCTACGTTCCGAAGACGGGATTCACTTCGCTACCTTGGGCAACCATGATGCGATTGCCGCGACCGGACGCTTGGCGCTGCATACCTTGGCGGTACGCGATCGCAAGCTCGAGTTCGCGCATACCGCACCGTTCCACGGGGAATACATCGGCCCCGGCCACTGCCCGAGTTTCCGCGGCGGCGCTGGGTGCGCCTGACGGCCTATATCCATTACGCCGGTACGTCAGGCCAGGTCCAGTTCTGGCAGGACGGCGTGCCCATGCTGCGCGCCGAGGTCGCCGCGCTCGCCGACAATCCCGGGACCCGGCTGCGCACAGCACACTGGGGCATGTACGCCAATGGCGGCGTGGATCACGGTGTGCAGTACAATGATGACATAAGCATCTGTTGCCTTGCCGTGCCGCTGGCCGACCTGAACCGCGAGCCGGCCTGTCCCTGACGGAAGGGCGTCCGCGCCCGGGCGTGGAGCCGCGATTGACGCGCGGACCGCAGGCGCCTACCGGTTTTCCGGTAAGTATTCTCCGCAGCGGTCCTCGGGATTTACGTATCGAAAAGTCCTGCGCGCGACGCTACCATTGCTTCAAACATGAAGCAGAAAACAGCGTCGACTAGACGTTTCTGATCGGATTCAAATAAGGGGAACCACCATGACTTGGCTTGAAAAGGCCAGTGTCAGCGCCCGTCTCACGGCGTTGCTGGCCTCCGTCATCGCGCTGATGTGCGCAATCGCTGCCATCGGCCTGGGCAACCTGTCGTCGCTGGTGAGCCAGAACCAGGATGCCTACGACAACAACTTCATGCCGAAGGCGCAACTCGCGGAAGTCCAGAATCAGTACGCCGAACTGCGCAGCCAGGTGCTGCTGAGCCTGCAGCACGCGCCGGACAGCCCGTTTCTGGCGATGCACGACCACCCCAACGCGATGCATGTCGACGCCATCGCCAAGCGCCTCGCCGATGCGGACACGGCCTGGACGCGGTTCCTGACCTTCAAGGCCGAGACCCCTGACGAGACGCGATTGCTGGCCGCGGTATCGGAGGCACGCAAGGCGCTGGTCGAGGATGGCATCAAGCCAGTGCAGGCCGCACTGCACAGGAGCGAATTTCGCGATGTGAACCTCAGGTTGCTGAAGGATCTCAATCCTCGGCAAAACGCGTTCAACAAGGCTGCGGCGGAGTTGGCGCATTATTTCGACCAGGAAACCGTCCAGCGCAACCAGAAGACGGCCGCCGCCTATGCGTCGGCCCGGCTAGGGATACTTGGCACCGGAATCGTCGCCATACTGCTGGCCATTGCTTTCGGTCTCCTGATCCAGCGCAGCATCCTGAACCAGCTGGGCGGCGAGCCCGCGACGGTCAGGGATACCGTGCACAAGGTGGCCGAAGGCGACCTGACGGTGACCTTGGCGCTGAAGCCAAACGATCAGACCAGCGTGCTGGCGGCGGTCAGCCGGATGGTGGGAAGGCTTACTCACGTCATCGGCGAGGTCAGCGCGGCGTCGGAGTCTCTCAACGGTGCCGCGGATCAGGTGTCATTGACCGCGCAGACATTGTCGCAGGGCACGTCCGAGCAGGCGGCCGCGGTCGACGAAACCACGGCGTCGATGGAAAAAATGACATTGTCGATTACCCGGAACTCAGAGAACGCCCGCGTCACCGACGATGTCGCCACCCGTTCGTCCGCCGAAGCCGTCAAGGGCGGAGCAGCCGTCAAGGACACCGTCGAGGCGATGAAGTCCATCGCCGGCAAGATCGGCATCATCGACGACATCGCCTACCAGACCAACCTGCTGGCGCTGAATGCCGCGATCGAAGCGGCACGGGCCGGCGAACACGGCAAGGGCTTCGCGGTCGTCGCCGCGGAAGTGCGGAAGCTCGCCGAACGCAGCCAGGTCGCCGCGCAGGAAATCGGGGAACTGGCCGGTTCCTCCGTGAAGATGGCCGAGCACGCCGGAGAATTGCTCGACGCGATGGTGCCCAGCACCAAGAAGACCTCTGATCTCGTCCAGGAGATCGCCGCCGCCAGCCAGGAACAGAGCGCCGGCGTGGGCCACATCAACGGCGCCATGGGCCAACTGAACAAGGCCACGCAACAGAACGCCGCTGCCTCCGAGCAACTGGCCGCGACGGCGGAAGAGTTGGGCGGCCAGGCCACTCAACTGCACGAGCTCATCCAGTTCTTCAAGATCGAAGCCAGCCGGTAGTCGACGCCCCACAGGGACTTCCTTCGGTCGCTGGCGCATCTACCGGGAATTGGCCTGGCGGTGGCCAATTTCCGAGCGCCCTGATCGGAAATGTCGGGGCCCGGCGGGTCGCCCCCGGGTATCCGGCCATCCCGAATAACTATTCCCAAATCATGGGTTTTCCGCGCCCGACCGCCAAATTTGCGCCTACGTAGTTTCCGCAGCCGTTTTCGGAACATACGCAGCGCATAAGCATCCAACAAGAGTCATACTTTAGGCATAAACTACCCGCATGGGCTATGCATGCCGTATCCAGTCTTCGTGCCACACCGCAAATGCGCATTTGGTGTGGCTACTTGTTGGGCACGGCCGGTATCGGGCGCGGGCGGCGTCGTGCCGCCCCCGCCGACTTTTCGCCTTGCGGAAGGAAGCCCTGTCGCAATGTTTTGTCCTTTGTACGAAATAGCAGGCGTCTCAGCTCGATCCGGAATTCACCAACCAGTGTCTTCAGATGAAAGGAAGCTCGCATGTCCGTAAAGCTCCGCCTCTTTGCGATCGCCGCGCTGGCCGTCGGTGCGCTGGTGATTGTCAGCCTGATCTTCTATGTTTCGCTGAGCCGCCTCGCGGCGCTGCAGGACGACGGATTCGGCAAGACCCAGACCCAGGCGGCCGCTGCCGAAGGACAATGGCTGGGTGCGCAGCTTTACCAGATATACGCGGATGCGATCATCAACCGGAATCTGGCGGAAAACCGCAAGCAGTTTGAAACCCTGCGTACGGAAGCCGCCAAGGATATGGCGCGCCTGGCCGAACAGGCCGACACCGCGGAAGAAAAGGCATCCGTCGCCGAAGCGCGCAAGGCCCTGGATCGTCTTATCGAAATGTACGACAAGCGTCTGCTGCCGCTGCTCACTCCCGCCAACAAGGTTGCCGAGGAAATCATCGCGATCGACAGCGAGATCGATGCCGAGGCGGCGAAAGTCCGAGAACACTTGGGCAAGGTCGCGACCAGCATGGCCAGCGAGGCAACGTTGGCCGACCGGGAATTCGATCAGGTGCGCAGCACTACGCTGCTGGCCACGGTAGTGATCAGCTCGGTCGTATCCGCGCTGCTGCTGACGATCACCTTTTTGCTCGTCCGCTCGATCATGAAGCCCCTGCTGACGGCGAAAGAAGGCATGCGACGCCTGGCCGACGGCGACCTGACGGTGCGCATCGACGACGTCAGCAAGGACGAGATCGGCGAGATGCTGGCGGCCCAGCAGAACCTGATCGCCAGGCTGAACCAGATCATCGGCGAAGTGAAGGGGGCCGCCGACGCGCTGGCCAATGCTTCCGGCCAGGTCTCGGCCACCGCTCAGTCGCTGTCGCAGTCCTCCAGCGAGCAGGCCGCCTCGGTCGAGGAGACCACCGCCAGCATCGAGCAGATGACCGCCAGCATCACCCAGAACACCGAGAACGCCAAGGTCACCGACAACATGGCCACCAAGTCCTCCGGCGAAGCCGAACAGGGCGGCAAGGCGGTGAAGGACACGGTGGACGCCATGAAGTCGATCGCCGGCAAGATCGGCATCATCGACGACATCGCCTACCAGACCAACCTGCTTGCCTTGAACGCCGCGATCGAAGCGGCGCGCGCCGGCGAGCACGGCAAGGGCTTCGCGGTGGTCGCCGCCGAAGTGCGCAAACTGGCCGAACGCTCGCAAGTTGCCGCGCAGGAGATCGGGGAGCTGGCCGGCTCCAGCGTGAAGATGGCCGAACAGGCCGGCAAACTGCTCGACGAGATGGTGCCCAGCATCAGGAAGACCTCCGACCTCGTACAGGAGATCGCCGCCGCCAGCCAGGAACAGAGTGCCGGCGTGGGCCAGATCAACGGCGCCATGGGGCAGCTGAACAAGGCCACGCAACAGAACGCCTCGGCTTCCGAAGAGCTCGCCGCCACCGCAGAGGAAATGGGTGGTCAGGCCGCCCAGCTCCAGGAATTGATGGAGTTCTTCAAGATCGAGCAGGGCAATTCAAGAGTCGGCGCCGGCGCCACGGCGAAGCGTGCCCGCAGCACCGCCCCTGCCGCCGCGCCGGCCCCGCGTGCGGCGCGCAAGGCAACGGTGGCCGCGGTCGAAGGCGACTTCGAGCGCTACTGAGGTAGCTGACCCGCACTGGCCTTTTTCGTCGGCAGGGTGGGTGCGCGGGATCGGGCGATCGGTTACGCTAGGCTTTTGCCCGGATGCTTAACCACCCGGCCAACGTCTTCTGCGATTGCCAGGCGGTGACCGCGGACGGCAGGCCGCGCAAGCAAGCGTGGCGCCTGCATCCGGCTCGGGATGGAGATATCTTCGCGATGGCCGGGCTGCCGGCGGCGTGGCGGTCGCCCGAGGGGCAGGACATCGTCAGTGCCTGCGTCATCACCACGGCGGTGAATGAAGTGATGGCGCCGATCCATGACCACAGCCGGTGAGTCCGGTGGTCAGCAATGCGCGCAACGAAGGGAAGGAACTCATTGAATCCCACTGAGGCTTTGCGGATCCTCGCCGTCATCCCACCGATGACGCAGCTCAACACGCCTTATCCGTCCACCGCCTACCTGACCGGTTTCCTGCGCTCGCGCGGCTTCGCCGCCGTACAGGAGGATCTGGCGCTGACCCTGGTCCTGCGGCTGTTCTCTCCCGAGGGGCTGAAGGAAATGCGCGCATGCATCGAGGCCTTGCCGGCGAAGCGGCGTTCGCCGCGGGTGCAGGCATTCGATAGCCAGTTCGAGCGCTACCTGGCGACCGTGGCGCCGGCCGTGGCCTTCCTCCAGGGACGCGATCCGTCGATCGCCCATCGCATTGCCGGGCGCAACTTCCTTCCGGAAGGCTCGCACTTCGGGGCACTCGACGCCTACGTCGATGACGAGGGCGGCGACCCGCTGGCCTGGGCCTTCGGCGCGCTCGGCGTGACGGATCGCGCGCGGCATTTCGCCACACTGTATCTGGATGACATTGCCGATGTCTTGCGCGAGTCCGTCGATGCGCGCTTCGAATTCGTCCGCTATGCCGAATCGCTGGCGCAGAGCCAGGCCAGCTTCGACCCGCTGGCACAGGCGCTGGCTGCGCCGGAAAACCTGGTCGACCGCACGCTGCGCGGGCTGACCGAGGATGCGCTGGCGCGTCATGCGCCGCGGGTCGTGCTGCTCTCCGCGCCGTTTCCCGGCAACGTCTATGGCGCCTTCCGCATCGCGCAAACAATCAAGGCGCGGGATTCGACTATCGTCACGGTGCTGGGCGGCGGCTTCGCCAACACCGAGCTGAGGGAGCTTTCCGAACCGCGCGTGTTCGACAATTTCGACTACGTCACGCTGGACGACGGCGAACGTCCCCTGCTGGCCCTGCTCGAACACCTGCGTGGCGAACGCCCGCGCGAGCGCCTGGTGCGGACCTTCCTGCGCGTCGATGGCGCGGTGCGCTACGTCGATGCCGGCCATCCTGACGATGGCGACATTCCCTTCGCCGAGGCCGGCACCCCGACCTGGGACGGCCTGCCGCTGGACCGCTACCTCTCGCTGCTGGACATGCTCAATCCGATGCATCGCCTGTGGTCGGATGCGCGCTGGAACAAGCTCACAGTGGCGCACGGTTGCTACTGGAAGAAATGCAGCTTCTGCGATGTCTCGCTCGATTACATCTCGCGCTACGAAGCACTCGCGGCGTCTACCCTGGTCGATCGCATCGAGGCCATCGTCGCCGAGACCGGGCAGACCGGTTTTCATTTTGTGGACGAGGCCGCCCCGCCCAAGGCGCTCAAGGCGCTGGCCGGCGAACTGCACCGGCGCAATCGCGCGATCTCGTGGTGGACCAACATCCGCTTCGAGAAGTCGTTCACGCCGGAGCTTTGCGCCGAACTGGCCGATGCCGGTTGCATTGCCGTGTCCGGCGGCCTCGAGGTGGCGTCCGATCGCCTGCTGCAGTTGATGCAGAAAGGCGTCTCGGTGGCGCAGGTGGCGCGCGTCACGCGCGGCTTCGCCGAGGCCGGCATCCTGGTCCATGCCTACCTGATGTACGGCTTCCCGACGCAGACCGTGCAGGACACGGTCGACGCGCTGGAATACGTGCGCCAGCTGTTCGCCGCCGGTTGCATCCAGTCCGGCTTCTTCCACCGCTTCGCCTGCAGCGTGCATGCGCCGGTGGGCCTGCATCCGGAACGTTATGGCGTGACGCTGAAGGCGCTGCCGCCCGGCGGCTTCGCGAAGAACGACGTCGGCTTCATCGACCCCACCGGCGTCGACCACGATGCGCTGGGCCAGGCACTGAACAAGGCGCTCTACAACTACATGCACGGGCTAGGCCTGGACCAGGACGTGCGCGGCTGGTTCACCGGTCGCGTGCCGAAGAGCACGGTGTCGCGTCACTTCGTCGAACGGGCGCTGCGCCGATGAGCGAGGCCGAGCCGGAACCCGAGTGGGATATCCCGGAAGCCGAACTGCATCCGTCGCTGCTGGTGCGCGTCGTGCTCTGGATCTGCGGCAGCATCGCGCTGCTGCTGGGCATCATCGGCATCGTCGTGCCGGGCTTGCCCACCACGCCCTTCGTCCTGGTCGCGGCGGCCTGCTATGCTCGCGCTTCCGAACGCTTTTACCGCTGGCTGGTGCATAACCCCACCTTCGGCCCGCTGATCATCGAGTGGCGTCGCCACCACAGCATTCCCCACCGCATCAAGTGGCTCGCCATCACGCTGATGAGTCTGACCATCTGCGTCTCGATCTGGAGCTTTTCCGGCAAGGCCTGGCTGCAGGCGCTGCTGGCCGTGATCGGCGTGTCGACGGCGATCTGGTTGTGGCGCATTCCCTCGCGCGACCGGCCGCGCCGGCAGGGGTAAAATTTGCGCCAATACAATAAGTCAAGGGAGTCCGCATCATGGCCAAATACACCACCGAATCCATCCGCGCCGTTGCCCTCGTGGGCCACGGCGGCGCCGGCAAGACCTCGCTTGCCGAGGCGCTGCTGTTCAAGGCCGGCGCCATCCCGGCCAAGGGGGCCGTGGAGAAGGGCAGCACCGTCTGCGATTTCGACGCGCAGGAAAAGTCCGCCGGACATTCGCTGAATTCGGCGCTGGTGAATTTCGCCGCCGAGGGCGTGCATGTGCATCTGATCGACACCCCGGGCTACCCGGACTTCGCCGGCCAGGCGGTGGCGGCGCTGGCCGGGGTGGAGACCGCGATCGTCGTCATCAACGCTCAGACCGGCATCGAACTGTCGACCGAACGCATGATGCGCGCCGCAGCGGCGCGCGGCCTGGCGCGCATGATCGTGATCAACAAGATCGATGCCGACAACGTCGACCTGCCGGCACTGGTCAATGAGATCCGCGAGCGCTTCGGCAAGCAGTGCCTGCTGCTCGACCTGCCGGCGCACGGCAGCAAGGATGTGGTCGAGGTGCTGGAACATGACGCCGGCGACGCGGATTTCGATTCGGTCGCCCACGCGCATCGCGAGTTGATCGACCAACTGGTCGAGGAAGACGAATCGCTGCTGGCCCGCTACCTCGAAGAGGGCAAGGATCCGAGTGCCGCCGACCTCCACGCGCCCTTCGAGAAGGCATTGCGCTCCGGCCACCTGATCCCCATCCTGTTTACGTCCGCACGCAGCGGCGCCGGCATCGGCGAACTGCTGCACGTGCTGGCCTCCCTCGCGCCCAACCCGGCCGAAGGCAATCCTCCGCCCTTCTACAAGGGTGAGCCCGGCGATTCGACCGAAGCTTTCGACGCCGCTCCCGATGCGACGAAGCACGTGCTGGCGCATGTGTTCAAGGTCATCGTCGATCCCTACATGGGCAAGGTCGGCGTCTTCCGCGTGCACCAGGGCACGGTGAAGAAGGATGCGCAGCTTTTCGTCGGCGACGGCAAGAAGCCCTTCAAGGTGGCCCACCTCTACCAGTTGCAGGGCAAGGACTACGTCGAGGTCGACGAGCTGCTGCCGGGCGACATCGGCGCCGTGGCCAAGGTCGAGGAAATCGATTTCGACGCCGTGCTGCACGACTCGCACGACGAGGACCACATCCACCTCAAGCCGCTCGAATTTCCCCGGCCGATGCAGGGCCTGGCCGTCGAGACCCGGCGCAAGGGCGACGAGCAGCGCCTGTTCGACATCCTGCACAAGCTGGAACTGGAAGATCCCTGCTTCGCCGTCGAGCGCCATCCGACCACCCACGAGACCGTGATCCGCGGCCTCGGCGAAATGCACTTGCGCTACAAGCTGGAAAAGATGGCGACGCAGTTCAAGCTGGAACTCGACACCCGGCCGCCGCTGATTCCCTATCGCGAGACCATTACCGGCAACGCCGAGGGCCATTGCCGGCACAAGAAGCAGTCGGGCGGCGCCGGCCAGTTCGGCGAGGTGTTCCTGAAGATCGAGCCGCTGGAGCGCGGCGCCGGCTTTGAGTTCGTCGACCACGTCAAGGGCGGCGCGATTCCCGGCGTGTTCATGAGCTCGGTCGAAAAGGGCGTGCGCCAGGCGCTGGCCGATGGCGTGATCGCCGGCTTTCCGGCGCAGGACATCCGCGTCACCGTCTACGACGGCAAGACCCATGCGGTGGACGGCAAGGACGTGGCTTTCGTCACGGCCGGCCGCAAGGCCACCATCGAGGCCATCCGTGCCGCCAACCCCATCGTGTTGGAGCCCATCGTGACCATCGAGATCGTCGCTCCCGAGGCGGCGATCGGCGACCTCACCGGCGACCTCTCCAGCCGGCGCGGCCACATCACCGGCACCAATCCGCGCCCGGGCAACACGGCGGCGATCACTGGCGAAGTACCGCTGGCCGAGATCACCGACTATGCCTCGCGCCTGAAGTCTCTGACCGGCGGGCAGGGCGCCTACAACATCGAGTTTGCGCGCCACGCCCAGGTCCCGCCACAGATCCAGCAGAAACTCGCTGCGGCCTTCCGGCCAAGGGAAGAGGAAGAGTGAGCGCTTCCCCAGCTTGCATTGGCGCGCGGCCGGGCGTAACCTGCGCGCCGTGAACAAACGTTTCGTCCGTTTCCTGCTGCTGTTCGCCGCGCTCTGGCTGCCCGTGCAGACCATGGCCGGGCTTTCCGTGTCCGTCTGCATGCACATGCAGGAACACGAGGGCGGTGTCGCTGCCATGCAGGACGCGGCGGAAGGGGCCATGCCCTGCCATGAAGCCATGGCCGACGACGCTCCGCTGCACCAGGACGGTTGCGATAACTGCGAGATCTGCCACCTGGCCAGCGCCGGCTTCATGCCCAGCGCCGCCCTGCCCGCCGGCCTGCTTCCCGCGCAAAGCAGCTATGCGCTGCCGGCGATCGTTGCGCCGCCGAGCCACATCGCCGAACCCCCGCAACACCCTCCCCGGCACACGGCCTGATTTCCTTCAGGTTGGCGCCCGGGCCTTGCCCGCGCGCCTCGTCGTGTCGTCATTCGGGAGTTTTTCATGAAAAGCCGTGTTCGTTTCCTTGCCGTGCTGGCAAGCCTGTCCTTCGTTTCCCTTTCCATCCATGCCCAGGCCCATGATGGCCACCTGCCGCAATCCGACGGCGTGATCAAGAAGATCGACGCCGCCGCCGGCAAGGTCTCCATCGCCCACGGCGAGATCGCCAACCTCAAGATGCCGCCCATGACCATGACCTTCAAGGCCAAGAATCCCGAGGTGCTGAAAGGCTGGAAGGAGGGCGACAAGGTCCGCTTTCGCGCCGCCGAGGTCAAGGGCGACCTGACCGTCGTCAGCATCGAAGCCGCGAAGTAGGGCCGTGGCCTCCCGTCTAGTGCTGCTGGCGGCCCTGGCCACCGCGGCGAGCCTGCACGCGCAGGCGGCGGAGCAGCTGATCGGCGGCCGCGTCGAGAGCCTGCTCGAATTCGCGCGCGAGCGCCATCCCGAGTTCGCCGCGCTGCGTGCCGACGCAGAGTCGGCGGCCGCGCGCATCGAGCCGGCGGGCGCCTTGCCCGACCCGGTGCTGCGCACCGAGTTGCGCGACGTCACCAACGAGGGCCTCGACGCCAGCGCCAACATCCTGCCGCCACGCATCGGCGGCGCGCGCTATACCTTCAGCCAGTCGCTGCCCTGGGCCGGCAAGCGCGACCTGCGGCGCGAGGTCGCCGGTGCCGGCGCCGAGGAGGCGAAGGCGCTGGCGCGCGCCGGCTGGCTGGAACTGGCGACGAAGATCAAGCTGACCTACGCCCAGCATCACGTGCACCTGCTGACCATCCGCTACACCAAGGAGAACCTCGACCTGATGCGCCGCGTCGCTGACATCGCGCGCACGCGCTATGCCAGCGGCTTCGGCAGCCAGCAGGATGCCCTGCGGGCGCAGACCGAGATCGTCGCCATGGAGACCGACCTGGCGATGCTTGAAGGCGAGAGCGCGCAGGCCAGCGCCCGCATGCGCGCGCTGCTGGGCCGGCCGGAAAACGTCAAGCTGCGCCCGCCCGAGGAACTGCGCCCGCTGCCGCCGGTGGCGAAGCTGGCGCTGCCCGCGCTGGAAGATCGCCTGCGCGCCAACAATGCGCAGCTGGCGGCCAGCGATGCACGCATCGCCGGCGCCGAGAAGAATCGCGAGCTGGTGGAACTCAACAATTATCCCGATGTCACGCTGGGCATTTCGCCGACCCAGACGCGCAACCGGGTCTCGCAATGGGAGCTGATGTTCGAGATCAACATCCCGCTGCAGCAGGACAGCCGCCGCGCCCAGGAGCGCGAGGCCGAACTGCGCCTCGAGGCCGCGCGCCTGCGCCGCATCGATGCCTCGAACCAGGTCCTGTCGGCGCTGGCCGAAAGCGTCGCCGGGCTGCAGGTGGCGCAACGCCTTGAATCGCTGGTGAGCGGCGGCCTGCTGCCGCAGGCGGAGCTGAGCCTCAACGCGGTGCTGGCCGCCTACGAAAACGGCCGGGCCGAGTTCGTCATGGTGCTCGATGCGCAGCGCCAGTTGCGGCGCGCCCGCACCGAGCTGGTCAAGGCACGTGGCGACCAGCAGATGCGCCTGGCCGAGATCGAAAAGATGGTGGGAGAAGAGCTATGAAGAACACGGGCCTGATCGTACTGCCGGCCGTTTTGCTGGCGCTTGGCGCCGGTTACTGGGCCGGAAAGTCAAAAGTCGGCGCTGGCGACACGGCGAAAATGGACGCGCCGGCCACGATGGCCGCCGCCGGCGCGGACGCCACGGCGCAGAAGCCGCGCAAGCTGCTCTACTACCGCAACCCGATGGGCCTGCCCGACACCTCGCCGGTGCCGAAGAAGGATTCGATGGGCATGGACTACATCGCGGTCTATGAAGGCGAGGACGAGCCTTCGGCCGCCGGCGAGCTGAAGATCAGTACCGAGAAGGTGCAGAAGCTGGGGGTCAAGACCGAGCCGGCGACCCTGCGCGAACTCGCGCGCCAGGTCACGGCGGCGGGCCGGGTCGAAATCGACGAACGCCGGGTGCATACCGTCAGTGCAAAGTTCGAGGGTTGGATCGAGCGCCTGCACGTCAACGCCACTGGCCAGCCGGTGGGCAAGGGCCAGCCGCTGTTCGAGGTGTATAGCCCCGAACTGGTGTCGGCGCAGCGCGAGTATGCCTTGGCGGCCAGGGGCATCGCGTCGCTCAAGGATGCCAGCCCGGAAACGCAGTCGGGCATGAAGCAGCTGGCCGATGCCGGCCTCGCGCGCTTGCGCAACTGGGACATTTCCGAGGAGCAGGTCAAGGCCCTGGCGGCGGGCGGCGAGGCGAAGCGCACGCTGAGCTTCCTGTCGCCGGCAGGTGGCGTCGTGCTGGAAAAGAAGGCCGTGGCCGGCATGCGCTTCATGCCCGGAGAAATGCTCTACCAGATCGCCGACGTGTCGGCGGTGTGGGTGCTGGCGGACGTGTTCGAGCGCGACATCGCGCAGGTGAAGCCCGGGCAGAAGGTCAAGGTGGCGATCAACGCCTACCCCGACAAGAGCTTCAGCGGCACCATCGCCTACATCTACCCCACGCTCAAGGCCGACACGCGAACGATCCCGGTGCGCGTCGAGCTGGCCAATCCCGGCGGCCTGCTGAAGCCCGCCATGTATGCCAATGTCGAGTTTGCCGTCGGCGCCGCCGCGCGTGTGCTGACGGTCCCGTTGTCGGCGGTGATCGACAGCGGCACGCGGCAGGTCGTGCTGGTGCAGAAGGCGGCGGGTCGCTTCGAGCCGCGCGAGGTCAAGCTCGGCCAGCGCAGCGACGAGTACGTCGAGGTGCGCGCAGGCATCGCCGAAGGCGACGCCGTGGTGGTCGCCGCCAACTTCCTGATCGATGCCGAGAGCAACCTCAAGGCCGCGCTTTCCGGCCTCACGGCGGCGCCCGACGCGGGCGGCGCCAAGGCCGGCACGGGCAAGGTCAGCCATGTGGCCACCGGCACCCTGGAGGCCATCGACCTCAAGGGCGGCATCGTCACCATGACGCACGGCCCGGTGGCCAGCCTTTCCTGGCCGGCGATGACGATGGACTTCATCCTCGCCAACCCGGGGCTGGTGGACAAGCTCAAGGCCGGCAGCCCGGTCGCCATCGAGTTCGTCGAACGCGGACCGGGCGAATGGGTGATCACCAAGATGGAGGCGAAGGGCGCCGCCGCAGCGAACGCCGCGCCCGCCGCCGCGCACAAGGGGCACTGACATGCTCAATGCCCTGATCGGATGGTCGGCGCGGAACAAGTTCCTCGTCGTCATCATGACGGTCTTCATCACCCTGGCCGGCATCCATGCCGTGCTGAAGACGCCGCTCGACGCGCTGCCCGACCTCTCCGACGTGCAGGTCATCATCTACACCGAGGTGCCGGGACAGGCGCCGCAGGTGGTCGAGGACCAGGTCACCTATCCGCTGACCACGGCCATGCTCTCGGTGCCGAAGTCGAAGGTGGTGCGCGGCTTCTCCTTCTTCGGCGCCTCCTTCGTCTATGTGATCTTCGAGGACGGTACCGACATCTACTGGGCGCGTTCGCGGGTGCTGGAGTACCTCAACTTCGCCTCCGGCCGCCTGCCGCGCGGCATCACGCCGCAGCTCGGGCCGGACGCCACCGGCGTGGGCTGGGTGTACCAGTACGTGCTGCAGGCCAAGGACAAGTCGCTGGCCGAATTGCGCACGCTGCAGGACTGGTTCGTGCGCTACCAGCTGACCAAGGCGCCGGGCGTGGCCGAGGTGGCCAGCATCGGCGGCTTCGTCCAGCAGTACCAGGTGATCGTCGATCCCGTGAAGCTGCGCTCCTACGGCGTGCCGCTGATGAAGGTGGTGCAGGCGATCCGCGATTCGAATCGCGACGTCGGCGGCCGCGTGGTCGAGATGGCCGAGACCGAGTACATGGTGCGCGGCCGCGGCTACCTGCGCGGCAAAGCCGACATCGAAGGCCTGGTGGTGAAGGCCGAGCGTGGCACGCCGGTGCTGGTGCGCGACATCGCGCGCGTCGAACTGGGTCCCGACGAGCGGCGCGGCATTGCCGAACTCAATGGCGAAGGCGAGGTGGTGTCCGGCATCGCCACGGCGCGCTACGGGCAGAACGCGCTGGAGGTGATCCGCAACGTCAAGGAAAAGCTGGCCGAGATCGCGCCCGGCCTGCCGGCCGGCGTCAGCATCGCGACCGTCTACGACCGCTCCGAACTCATCGAGCGCGCCATCGCCACGCTGAAGACCACGCTGATCGAGGAAAGCATCATCGTCGCGCTGGTCTGCCTGGTGTTCCTGATGCACGCGAGGAGCGCCCTGGTGGCGATCCTGATGCTGCCGGTCGGCGTGCTGATCGCCTTCATCGCCATGCGCGCGCTGGGCATGAACTCGAACATCATGAGCCTGGGCGGGGTGGCGATCGCCATCGGCGCCATGGTCGATGCCGCCATCGTCATGATCGAGAACGCGCACAAGCACATCGAGCGGCTCAAGGACGGCCATACCGACGCCGAGCGTGCCGAGGCCATTATCGCCGCCTGTCGCGAGGTCGGCCCGGCGCTGTTCTTCTCGCTGCTGATCATCACCGTCTCCTTCCTGCCGGTGTTCACGCTGGAAGCGCAGGAAGGCCGCCTGTTCTCGCCGCTGGCCTACACCAAGACCTTCGCCATGGCCGGCGCCGCCATGCTCTCGGTGACGCTGGTGCCGGTGCTGATGCTGTTCTTCATCCGCGGCAGGATCATGCCGGAGGCGAAGAACCCGGTGAACCGCGTGCTGATCTGGCTCTACCGGCCGGTCATCGCCGCGGTGATGCGCTTCAAGGGCAGCACCATCGTCCTCGCCCTGGTCGCCATGGCGGTGACCGTGTATCCGGCCTCGCGCCTGGGCAGCGAGTTCATGCCCACGCTCAACGAGGGCACGTTGTTCTACATGCCGACGTCCTTGCCCGGCATGTCCATCACCAAGGCCGGCGAACTTCTGCAGACGCAGGACAAGATCATCAAGAGCTTCCCCGAAGTCGCCTCGGTGATCGGCAAGGCCGGCCGCGCCAATACCGCGACCGACCCGGCGCCGACCGAGATGTTCGAGACCGTGATCAACCTCAAGCCCGAGTCGCAATGGCGACCCGGCATGAACATCGACAAGCTGATCGCCGAGCTCGACAAAGCCCTGCAGTTCCCCGGCGTGGCCAACTCCTGGACCATGCCGATCAAGGCGCGCATCGACATGCTGTCCACCGGCATCCGCACGCCGATCGGGATCAAGGTCTTCGGCAAGAACCTCGACGAGATGGAGCGGCTGGCGCGCGAGATCGAGGGTGTGGTGAAGGCGGTGCCCGGCACCACCAGCGCCTACGCCGAGCGCATCACCGGCGGTTTCTACCTCGACATCGAGCCCGACCGCGCGGCTCTGGCGCGCTATGGACTCTCGGTCGGCGAACTGCAGGACACCATTGGCACGGCGCTCGGCGGCGAGATGGTGACGACCACGGTCGAAGGCCGCGAGCGCTTCGGCGTCATCGTGCGCTATCCGCGCGAGCTGCGCTCCGACCCGCAGGCCATCGCGCGCGAGGTGCTGGTGCCGGTCTATGGCTCCGGCATGGAGTCGGACGCGCCGCCGGCGATGGTGCCGCTGGGACAGGTGGCGAAGATTTCTATCGTCAAGGGCGCGCCGGCGATCCGTACCGAGAACGCGCTGCTCTCGGCCTACATCTACGTCGACATCCGCGAGCGCGATATCGGCTCCTACGTCGCCGCGGCGCGCCAGGCGGTCAACGAGAAGGTCAAGTTCCCGCCCGGCTACTACATCACCTGGAGCGGCCAGTTCGAGTACATGGAACGCGCCATCGAGAAGCTGAAGATCGTCGTGCCGCTGACGCTGCTGATCATCTTCCTGCTGCTCTACCTCAACTTCCGGCGCATGACCGAGACCCTGATCGTGATGCTCTCGGTGCCCTTCGCCCTGGTCGGCGGCGTCTGGCTGATGTGGCTGCTCGGCTACAACCTGTCGGTGGCGGTGGCGGTCGGCTTCATCGCCCTGGCCGGCGTCGCGGCCGAGACCGGCGTGGTGATGCTGATCTACCTCGACCACGCCTGGGAGGCGGCGCAGGCGCGTTGCAAGGCCGAAAATCGCCGTGTCGCCAGCGCCGACTTGTACGCCGCGGTGATGGAAGGCGCGGTGGAACGGGTGCGGCCCAAGCTGATGACGGTGGTGGCGATCATGGCGGGCCTCTTGCCGATCATGTGGAGCACGGGTACCGGCTCGGAAGTCATGAGCCGCATCGCCGCGCCCATGGTGGGCGGCATGATCTCCTCGACCGTGCTGACGCTGATGGTGATCCCGGCGATCTATGCGCTGGTGAAGCAGTGGCAGCTCGGCCGCAAGCCGGGATGAGTCCGGATCGCCAATCGGTCGATCGCTATAGTCGCCATGCCGCCGGCTACGATGCCTCGGCGCGTCGCACCATGCCGCTGCGCCGTCGCGCCGTGGCACTGCTGGACCTGCGGCCAGGCGATGTGGTGCTCGATGTGGGTGCCGGCACCGGACTGAGTTACGAACTGCTGCTCGCCGGCGTCGGCGCGGCTGGCCGGGTGCTTGCCGTCGAGCAGAGTCCGGAGATGTTCGGGCACGCGCAGGCGCGGGTGAATCGCCACGCCTGGACCAACGTCTGGCATTGCAACGCGCCTGCGGAAACCGTCGAGTTGCCCGAACCCGCCGATGCCGTGCTGTTCAATTACGTGCATGACATCACGCGCACGCCGCAGGCGGTGTCCAACATCCTGCGCCAGTCCAAGCCGGGGGCGCGGATCGCAGTGGCCGGTATGAAGTTCTTCCCGTGGTGGACGGGGCCGCTGAATTTGCTGGCCTGGCTGAAGAACCGGCCATACAACGCGAAGGCTGGCGAACTCTGGAACCCCTGGGACATTGTTGCCGGATCCTGCGATGGGTTCGAGGTCGAATCGACGCAACTTGGTATGGGCTATGTCGCGCACGGTCGTCTGCGCCGGCAGCCCGGCTGAAGCGACGACGGAGCTGGAGTTTGGGGATCGTACTCCGTTAGCCTAAGATTGCCCCTGATGCAGAACGAGAGAACTTTCGATACTGGACAAGCGCGCGGCCTGGCGCGGCGGATCTATATCGCCTTCCTGCTGGTGGCGGTGATTCCGACTGCCATTGCCGGCCTGATTGGCGTCTACGTTTCATTGCACACATTGCGGACGGCAACGCTGAACCATTTGCAGCAGGAGGTCGTTGTTCGCGCGCAGGGGATCAGTCGCTTTTTCGACCAGTTGTCGGCGGAGCTGATCTATCTGGCGGCTGCTCCTGAACTGGAAGAGGTGCGTGCCGCTGGCGCCAGGGGCGACATTCATCGTCTTCGCGCCGCCACGACGCGACTGGCGAACGATTACGCCACCCTGGCGACTACCTATCCCCACATTTACCAGATTCGCTATTTGTCGGCGCAAGGCCGGGAACTGGTCAGGGTGGACAAGAAGGATGGCAAGGTCGAAGTCATCCCGGACCACCGCTTGCAGGACAAGGCGGACCGCTACTATTTTGTCGAAGCGATGAAGCGGCGTCCCGGCGAGCTTTATGTTTCGCCCCTGGATCTGAACGTCGAGTTCGGCCGCATCGAAAAGCCCGAAAGGCCGGTGATCCGGGTGGCCACTCCCATTGGCAGCGGTGCGGGTGGCAACGAAGGCGTGCTGATCATCAACCTGCATGCCGGATTCCTGCTTGAACAGATCGAGCAAATGGCGCGGGCGCAGTCAGGCACGGCCTATCTCTTCGACCGCTCCGGGCATTACCTGGCGCGTACCTCGGAATCCAGCGAGCAGTTTGCGATGCAGCCGACCGGCAAACTTGCCGATCGCTTTGGAGCCGAGGTGCTGGCACAGATCCTGGGCCAGGCGGAAGGCACGCGTACTGTGGCCGGCAACATCTTTGCCCATGCCGCGATCCGCTTCGGCGCGGCTTACCCCAGCACCGAGGGAGCGCATTGGGTCATCGCGGTCGGGTTCCCCGAAAAGATTCTGCTGATGTCGGTTTTCAACCTGTATGTGCTGTACGCCGTCCTAGCCGTCAGTCTGCTGGCTACGGCGATCGGCGGCTTCGCGATATCGCGCCATTTGCTGGGGCCACTCGATGCGCTGAGCCGCGAGACAGAGGCCATCGTGGCCGGCGATTTTTCGCGGCGTGTCGAGATTCACGGTCGCGACGAGATTGCCGCGCTGGGGGAGAAGTTCAATGCCATGGCGGGCCATATCGAACAGCTTGTGAACTCGCTCGCCAGCCACCGAGATCGCCTTGAGCAGGAGGTCCGGGCGCGCACCGCCGAACTCGAACAGGAGCAGGAGACCCGGCGCGAACTGGACCGCCAGATGTTCCTGATGGACAAGATGGCCACCCTCGGCGAATTGGCCATGGGCATCGCCCACGAGATCGGCAATCCGCTGGCCGGAATGAAAGCGGTGGCGCAAGCGATCCAGTTCGAAGAGGATCTGCCGCCAGGCATTCGCGAAGCAATGCATCGCTTCGAGTCGGAAGTCGATCGCCTTTCGGATTTCCTGCGCAGCTTTCACGGATTCTCGGTCGTCGCGCCGCCTGACCCGAAACCCTGCAAGCTTGCCGAGGCGGTGGACGACGTGCTGTTCTGGACGCGCAAGGAAGCAAGGTCGAGTGGAATCGAGATCGAGACTGACATCGCCGTCGATTTGCCGGCCCTGCGTGCCGATCCGGCGCAAATCAAGCAGGTGCTGCTGAACCTGGTGGTGAATGCGATCCATGCCATTCCCGGCAAGGGTCGGATAGCGATTTCAGCGGCGGCTGAAGGAGGCCGCTTGCGGATACGCATCGAGGACTCCGGAGCCGGTATAGCGCCGGAGGTGCTGCCGCGCATTTTCGATCCCTTCTTTACCACCCGCCAGGGCGGTTCAGGCCTGGGCCTCGCCATCACCGCCAAGATCCTGCGCGAACACGGCGCAGAAATCGTGGTCGATAGCCGGCAAGGGCACGGAACCTGCATAACGCTTACCTGGCCCGCATTCACCTGACACCATGGCAAGCCATATCCTGATCATCGAGGACGACGACACCCTGCGCCTGACGCTGGGCAACTTCCTGCGCCGCCAGGGCTTCGAAGTCGATCTAGCGGAAAACGGCCAGCGGGGGCTGGCTCATGCCCGCGAGCGCCGTCACGAGATCGTCCTGCTGGATATTCGCCTGCCGGACATCAATGGCCTGGAGATCATCGCCGGCCTGCGGGAAATCGACGACGAGGTGCTGGTCATCACCATGACCGCCTACCCGGAGGTGCGAACAGCGGTGGCCGCGCTCAAGGCCGGCGCCTACGATTACATCAACAAGCCCTTCGACCTCGAAGACCTAGCGGGCTTGATCGACCGTGCTACCGAGACTCGATCCTTGCGCCGCGAAGTGGCATGGCGCCGAGCGCAATCGAATGTCTGCGAACTCGATGGCCTGGTGGGTGACAGCGCGGCGTTTCGCGAGTTGTTGCGCGTTACGCAGCGGATAGCAGCCGCGCCCCATGTGCCGGTGCTGATCCATGGCGAATCCGGGTCGGGCAAGGAACGCGTGGCGCGCGCGATTCATTGCCAGTCGCCGCGCAGCGGCGGCCCCTGGGTGACGCTGAACTGCTCGGCCCTGCCCGAAGGCTTGATGGAGTCGGAACTCTTCGGCCACGAAAAGGGTGCCTTCACCGATGCCAAGCAGCAGAAGCGCGGCCTGCTGGAACTCGCCGACGGCGGCACGCTGTTCCTTGATGAGATCGGTGACCTCTCGCTTGCCTTGCAGCCCAAATTGCTGCGCGTGCTGGAGACGCAGAGTTTCCGTCGCCTTGGCGGCAGTCGGGAAATCCAGGTCGATGTGCGCTTCGTCGCCGCGACCCATCGCAAGCTGCCGGAGATGGTGCGTGTCGGCAGCTTTCGCGAGGATCTTTACTATCGCCTCAATGTCGGCAGTATCGATGTGCCGGCCTTGCGCGAGCGGCGCGAGGACATCCCCGACCTGGCGCGCCATTTCGTCGCCGAGGCAGTGCGCGCGACGGGGACAGGCCCGGTCGCGCTGACTCCGGATATCGAGTATCTGCTGGTCAATTACGCCTGGCCGGGGAACATTCGCGAACTGCGCAACGTTCTGGAGCGCGCCGTAATCCTGGCTGATCGTGGTGTGATAGAAGCTGCTCAGCTGCCGCTGGAGATCGCAAACGCCGTGGCACCAGCGCCGACTCTTGCGCTTGCTTCGGTCGACACGACACGCCTGACCCTAGCGGTCGCCGAGGCGGCGCATATCCGTTTTGTGCTGGCGCAGTGCGCCGGCAACAAGACGCGCGCCGCCGAAATACTCGGCATCACGCGCGCCACCCTGCGCAGCAAACTCAAGGAAATCGGCGAGCCCGATTCGCCTTGACCGGTCGAATTTCGACCGGGCGATTTTCGACGTGGCGGGCGATTTCTAACCAGTGATCGCGGGTGCAGTCGTGCCTGGCGCCACCATCAGCCGGCTGTTGGCACGCAGTGCCCGAATTCGGACCTTGGCACGAAGCCTGCGTTATCCCCTGTAGCGAAGCGGGATTGTCCCGCCGACGCGCAATTGCCACCGCAAGGGGGAACACATGCGAACACTCAGAAAGCAACTCGTCGGCCTCGCGCTGGTCGCGGGAATGACCGGGGTCATGGCTCAGGCCGGCCCCGATCTTGCGCCGATGCCGGAGGTCAAGCCCGGCAATGCGGCGATGATCGAACTGGGCAAGTACTTCTTCTTCGACAACCGGATATCTGGTGACTGGGGCGTTTCCTGCGCAACCTGCCATAACCCGCAAAAGGGTTGGGGAGACGGGCAAGCCCTGTCGACCGGGTATCCGTCGATGGAGTACTTCCGCAACGCGCCCACGGTCATCAACAGTGCCCACCAGAAGCGTTACCTGTGGGACGGCCGCCTCGACGGCTCCGACGCCGGCACGCTGGTGCGCGACATGATCACCGAGACGCACACCATGAACATGGATTCGCGACTGATGCAGGAACGCCTGAAGCAGGTGCCCGAATACAACGCGCTGTGGGCGAAGTGGCGCAAGGACGACATCAACGGCATGCGCGTCTATAACGTCATCGGGGAGTTCATCAAGACGATACGCACCACCAACGCGCCCTTCGACAAGTTCAAGCAGGGCGATGCGAACGCGCTGACCGCTGAACAGAAGCAGGGTTACGAGCTGTTCAAGGGCAAGGCGGGTTGCGTGGCCTGCCACAACGGCCCGATCGGCTCCGACGGCAACCTGCACAGGACCGGTGTGCCCGAGCATCCCGAGGTGCTGAAGAATCCGCTGCGCACCATCACCATGCTGCGGCACTACTCGACCTCCGGCATGCCGAACTACATGAACGCGCGTACCGATGTCGGTGCCTATGCGATCACCAAGGACAAGCGCGACATGGGCAAGTTCCGCACCGCCCAGCTGCGTGACCTCAAGTACACGGCGCCTTACATGCACAACGGCGTGTTCGCCACGCTCGACGAGGTCATCGACTTCTATGACAAGGGTGCTGGCGCGGGTTCGGTGCTGAAGCCGCTCAATCTGTCCGCCCCCGAAAAGCAGGCGCTGAAGTCCTTCCTGCTCTCGCTCTCGGGCGACCCTGTCATCGTCAAGGATCCCGGCCAGCCCGACATGAAGGTCTGGACCGCCTACGGCAAGAACTGAGGAGATCGCGCGATGAAACTCACACTACGAATCACCCTTGCCGCCAGCGTGCTGGCACTGGCATTCTCGGCGCTCGCCGCCGACAAGTATCCCAAGCTCGGCCCCTTGCCCCCACCACCGATCCCGAAGGACAACCCGAACACGCCGGAGAAGGTGGCGCTGGGTAAAAAGCTGTTCTGGGAAAGCCGGCTGTCCGGGGACAACTCGATGCCCTGCGTCTCCTGTCACCTGCCTGCGCTGGGCTGGGGCGACGGCGGCCAGATTTCGCGCGGCTATCCGGGAACCAAGCACTGGCGCAACTCGCAGACCGTGCTGAATTCCGCCTACTACAACAAGCTGTTCTGGGAAGGATCCGTCACCAGCCTCGAAGCCCAGGCGCCGGCCGCTGCCGGCGGTGGCGTGGCCGGCAATGGCGACGACTCGGTGATGGAAATGCGCCTGCGCTTCATCCCGGAGTACGTCGCCGAGTTCAAGAAAGTGTTCGGCACCGAATGGCCGCGCGTCAATGATGCCTGGCGTGCCATCTCAGCGTATCAGCGCACGCTGAATTCCGAGGCGAAGAAAGTGCCTGCCGATCGTTATGCGATGGGTGACAAGAAGGCGCTCGGCGATTCGCAGAAGAAGGGCCTGGCACTTTACAACGGCAAGGCCGGCTGCATCCAGTGCCACAACGGCCCGCTCGCTTCCAACCAGCGCTTCTATGCCACCGGCGTGCCGGCGCATCCGAACTTCAAGGACGATCCTATCGGCCAGGTGACGCATCGCTGGGAGCTCTACCAGAAGGGCGTGCCGGAACAGTATTACCGCACCGGCGCCGACGACCACGGGCTGTTCTACATCACCAAGAACCCCAAGGACATCGGCAAGTGGCGCGTGCCCTCCCTGCGCGAGCTGAAATACACGGCGCCCTACATGCACAACGGCATGCTGGCGACGCTGGCCGACGTGGTCGAGTTCTATGACCAGGGTGGCGGCACGGCGCAAAACAAGACGCCGCTGCTCAAGCCGCTCAAGCTCACGGTGCAGGAGAAGAAGGACCTCGTCGCATTCCTCGAAGCCCTGTCGATGGATGAGCCGCTGATCCACGACGATCCCAAGCTGCCCGGCGACTACCAGCCCCTGCCCGCGCCAGTGATGGCCGTGAAATAAGGAGATCCGACATGACTGAAAAAACCATACCCGTGCATGCCGATCATGAAGACGACCCTGTCTGCATGAGCCGGCGGCAATTCCTCCTCGCCGGTGGCGCGATGGTCACCCTGGCCGCGATCGGCCTGCCTGGCGAAGCCGAAGCCGCGCCCATGCACGCGCTGAAGGCCAGCTATTCACGCACGAAAATCGCCAGCCTTTCGGCACTCAAGAAGGGCATGCCGGTCGAGTTCGCCTACCCCTACCCGAACGTGCAGAACATCCTCGTCAAGCTCGGCACCAAAGCCGGCGGGGGCGTCGGGCCCACGATGGACGTGGTGGCTTTCAACCAGCAATGCCCGCACATGGGCGGTCCGCTGCAGGGGACCTACAAGGATGCCTATCAGGCACTTGGCCCGTGTCCGCTGCACCTGACCACCTTCGACCTGACCCGCCACGGCATGGTGATATCGGGCCATGCCACCGAGAGCCTGCCGCAGATCGTGCTCGAGGTGCAGGGTGATGACATCTACGCCGTTGGCGTGCAAGGCCTGGTGTATGGCTACAGCGCCATGACTGCCAAGCGTGCCTGAGGAGAAAAACATGAGCAAGAACGAACGCTACATCGCCGCCGATCGCGTGCCGCTGCCGCCGAAGGATGCCGAAGTCTTCACCACGGCTTGCGACTACTGCACCGTGGCCTGCGGCTACAAGGTGTATCGCTGGCCAGTAGGGAAGGAGGGCGGTCCGGCAGCAAGCCAGAATGCTCTGAAGGCCGACTTCCCGCACCAGAACATGATGACCGCTTGGGTGAGCCCGGCTCAGCACAACGTCGTCAGCCACAAGGGCAAGCCGCACAATGTCATCATCGTGCCGGACAAGGACGCAACCGTGGTCAATGTCGGCGGCAACCATTCGATCCGCGGCGGTACGCTCGGCCAGAAGTGCTACAACCCGAAGACCAAGACCCGCGAGCGACTTCAGCAGCCGATGATTCGCGTCAACGGCAAGCTGACGCCGGTGAGTTGGGATCTGGCGACCGAGGCGATGGCCGATATTTCGAAATACGTGCTGGCGAAGTATGGCGAGCACAGCTGGGCGGTGAAGATGTACTCCTACCAGTATTTCGAGAATACCTACGCGATCACCAAACTGGCCATGACCAGTGTCGGCACGCCGGCCGTGGCGCCACATGACAAGGCCTCCGGCACCAACGACGCCACCGGTCTCGACGATGCGGGCATCGACTCGTTCTCGTCCTGTTACGAGGACTGGCAACTGGCCGACGTGGCCTTCCTTTCGGGCGTCGATCCCTACGAAACCAAGACCACGCTGTTCACCCAGTGGATGATGCCGGGCAGCGCCAAGATGATCTTCGTCACGCCGCACAAGACCATGGGCGTGGCCTGGGCAGTCGCCAACGATCGCGGCCTGTGGTTGCCGATCAACATCGGCACCGACAGTGTGCTGCACAACGCGCTGGCAAGAATCATCATCGAGAACGGCTGGCAGGATCAGGCCTTCATCGACCAGTGGATCGCAAAGCCCTGGGAAGTCGATTCCGGCTACGGCCGCGGCACGCGAAATACGGGCTGGCAGTGGCGCACCACCTGGGGCACCTGGCAGAGCGATTGGGAGGACTACAAGAAGTTCATCCTTGGCGCTGAAGAGTCCAAGCTCGACGTGGCCAGCAAGATTACCGGGATCCCGGAAGCGGACATCCGCAAGGCCGCCGAGTGGATTGCCAAGCCGGTCAAGGGCCAGACGCCGAAGACCTCGTTCATGTGCGAGAAGGGCAACTACTGGACCAACAACTACATGAACACCACGTCCTTTGCGGCACTGGGCCTGATCTGTGGCGCCGGCAACCGGCCGGGTCGCATGATCTCGCGCGGCGGTGGCCACCAGCGCGGCTGGATGGGCGCAGGCGGCGGCTCCGGTTGGCTCAATCCCGAAAAGCATCCGGGGCGGCGTAAAAAGAGCTTCAACCTGGATCGCTGGGTGATGGCCGGCGAAGTGAAGTTCGCCTGGGTTTTCGGCACCACCTGGGTGGCGGCAATGATGGCCTCCGATGCCCTCGGCGCGCGCATGAAGGAACTGACCAACGGCAGCCCGCACCAGATCATGAGCCTCGATCGCGCGGCGATCTTCGAAACGCTGAAGAATCGGGTCGACGCCGGCGGCATGGTGATGGTCGACTCCGACATCTATCCCTGCGAGCCGGTCGGCACGGAGTTCGCCGACTTCGTGCTGCCCGCCGCGACCTGGGGTGAGGACGACTTCACGCGCTGCAATTCAGAACGCCGCCTGCGGCTTTACGCCAAGTTCTATGACGCGCCGGGCGAGTCCAAGCCCGACTGGTGGGCGGTGATGAAGTTCGCCGAGAAAATGGGTTACACGGCGGACGGAAGTTACAACTGGAAGTCGTCAAACGACATCTTCGAGGAAGCGGCGCGCTTCGGCCGCGGCGGCGTGCTCAACTACCAGCCGCTCGTCGCCAAGGCCAAGGACATGGGCATCAAGGGCCACGAACTGCTGCGCACCATGGGCACCACCGGCATCCAGACTCCGATCCGCGTCAAGGACGGCAAGCTGGTCGGCACCAAGCGCTTGCACGATCCGAGCAACAACTGGGGCGAAATGGAAGACAGCGAAGTTCAGCGGCATTTCCTGTATTCCTTCAATACCTTCACCGGCAAGGCGATCCTGCTCAAGAGTCCGTGGAAGTATCCGGGCTGGTATCAGTTCTTCGAGGCCGTCAAGCCGCGCGCCGAGAAGAATGAAATTTGGGTCACCAATGGCCGCATCAACGAGACCTGGCAGTCCGCATTCGATGACCGTCGCAAGCCACATCTGCACCAGCGCTGGCCGGATAACTTCATCATCATCCACCCCAACGATGCCAAGAAGCGCGGCATCGAATCGGGCGACTGGGTCGAGATCGTCAATGATGCTGTATACGTTCAGACCGGCCAGCCGCAGGGCGTGCTCGATGCCGACTTGACCTTCAACCAGTTGATGAAGGACGGCCACATCAAGACCACGGTCGGCAAGTTCAAGGCCGTCGCCATCGTCTCGGACGAGATCAAGGAAGGGGTTGCCAAGTCGAATTTCAATACACCGAAATCGATGGCCAACGCCGTTGTCTCCGCCGTGCCCGATCCGATGACCAACAACTATCGCTACAAGCTGGGACGCGGCACGCTGACCAAGGTGGGCGAGTCGGAATACAAGACCGACCTGACCCGCATGAGCCTCAAGCCGCGCCACATCGTCTAAAGGAAAGGGAAGCCATGAAGTCGAAACTGATAATCCTTGTTCTCGGCGGACTGTTTGCCGGGCCGGTTTTCGCAGCAACCGAAGCGGAGGCGATGGATTTGGCAAAGAAGAACGGTTGCCTCGCCTGCCATACGCTGGACAAGAAAATGGTGGGGCCGGCATGGAAGGACGTCGGTCGCAAATATGCCAATGATTCTGCGGCCGCCGAGCACCTGGCGGTCAAGGTCAAGAAGGGATCGAAGGGAGTCTGGGGGCAGATCCCGATGCCGCCGAACGCGACCGTCAAGGACGTGGACGTCAAGACACTGGTGGATTACGTACTTAGTTTGAAGTAAATGCCACAAGAGCAAGGCGTGGTCTCGCGCCTTGCTCTTGCCAACGCCGCCCCGGCGTGGCCTGGCTGTTCCAGCATCGTCGCCCCGCACCAGATCTGGCAGATCTGGTTGGAGATTCGGCCGGCAAATTAATACTTGCAACTACAACAGTTGCAGGTACAATGATCGCATGAGTCCAGCGATCGCCGCCCCCAAAGGCTGCACCAACTTCAAGACGCGCCAGCTGTCGCGCCTGCTGTCGCGCCACTACGACGCGGAACTGGCGGGCGTCGGCCTCAAGACCACGCAGTATTCGCTGCTGACCCACGTGCTGCGCCTGGGGCCCCTGGCGCCGGGGGAGTTGGCGCGGCACATGGGGCTCGATGCCTCGACCCTGACGCGCAACCTGCAGCCGCTGCTGGCGGCGGGATGGCTGGTGCAGGAGGCCGGCGCCGATGCGCGCAGCCGCTCGATCGCCATCACCACCGCCGGGCGCGACAAGCAGGCCGAGGCGCAACGGTGCTGGAAGGCGGCGCAGCAGCAGGTGAATGCGCTGCTCGGCACGGAGCGCGTCGCCGCCCTGCACCTGTTGCTCGACGAGTGCACCGCCGCGTTGCAGGCCGAGAGCGTCGAGTCCGCTTGAACCCATTCCGAGGAGCTTCCATGAATCCGACCGCAACGCTTCAGGGCAGGAATTACACTGCCGCCGACCTCGGCGCCGCCGAAGCCTGGAAGGGCTACACCGCCGAAGTGGCCTCGCTGCCCGGCGTCACGATTCCCGGCAAGTTCTTCCTGCATCCGCTGCTGGGGCTGACCGGCATGGAAGTGTCGGTGAACTGCCTGCCGGCGGGAATGAAGGTACCCTTCTATCACACGCATCGCGAGCACGAGGAGCTCTATGTCTTCCTCAAGGGCCGCGGCCAGTTCCAGGTCGATGGCGAGGTCATCGAAATCCGCGACGGCACCGTGCTGCGCGTGGCGCCGGCCGGCGAGCGCACCTGGCGCAACAACTCGCAGGAAGACCTTTACTACCTGGTGATCCAGGCGCCGCAGGACGGGCTGACGTCGCCCGGCACCGAGGATGGCGTGACCGTTCAGCGCAAGGTCGCCTGGCCGGCCTGACGCGATGACGGCGATGGCCGCGGCGGCAAGCCGCACCCGCGACCTGCTGCAGGCGCCCCTGCTGCCGACGCTGTTCCGGCTGGCGACGCCGAACGTGATCGGCCTCTTCGCCACGACCGTCGTCATCGGCTACGACGGCTACATCCTAGGCCGGCTGGGTGCGGATGCGCTGGCCGGCGTGGCGCTGGTCTTTCCGCTGTCGATGCTGATGCTGCAGATTTCCGCGGGCGGCATCGGCGGCGCCGTCACGGCCGGCGTGGCGCGTGCGCTGGGCGGCGGGCGGGCCGAAGATGCCGACCGGATCGCGCAGCATGCGCTGCTGATTGCGGCCTTGCTGGCGGCGAGCTTCATGCTGATCATGCTCGGCTTCGGCGGCGGCATCTATCGCGCCATGGGCGGGCGCGACGCCGCGCTGGCTGCGGCGCTGAGCTACTCGACCGTGCTGTTCGGCGGCGCGCTGCTGATCTGCCTGGCCAACATACTCGCCGCCATCGTGCGCGGGGCCGGCAACATGGTGCTGCCCTCGGCGATGCTGACCGGAACGGCCGTGCTCCATCTGCTCCTGTGCCCGCTGCTGGTCTTCGGTTGGGGGCCGCTGGCCGGGCTGGGTCTGGCCGGCGCGGCGCTCAGCACGCTGTGCGCCAACCTGGTCGCGACGGCGGTGCTGCTCGCCTACCTGTCGAACGGCAGGGCGGCGGTGCACTTGCTGCGCGTGCGCTGGGAACTGCGCCGGGAATTCCTGCGCGCGATCCTGCGCGTCGGCGCGCCGGCCTCCCTCAGCCCGATACTCAGCAACGGCTCAATCGCCGCGGCCACCGCGCTGATCGGCAGCTACGGCACCGCGGCGCTGGCCGGCTACGGCGTTGCCGCGCGCCTCGAATACATCATGATCCCGATCGCCTTCGGCTTCGGCACGGCGCTGACCACGATGGTCGCCACCAACATGGGCGCCGGCCAGCACGAACGCGCACTGCGCGCCACCTGGACCGGCGGCGCGGTGGTGGCCATCCTCACCGGCATCATCGGCATCGTCGCGGCGATCGCGCCCGGCCTGTGGATGGACCTGTTCAGCACCGATCCGGCGGTGCTCGCCATCGGCTCCACTTACCTGCGGATCGTTGGTGTCTGCTACAGCCTGTTCGGCCTCGGCCTGGCCCTGTTCTTCGCCTCGCAAGGCGCGGGCCGCATGTTCTGGCCGCTGGCCGGCAGCGTCGCCCGCCTGGTCGTGGTCGCGCTCGGCGGCTGGCTCGCGGTGCATGTGTGGCAGGTGCCGGCCAGCGGATTCTTCATGGTGATCGCCGCCGGCTTCGTGATCTACGCGGTGATGATCGCGGGCGCCATCCGCCTCGGAACCTGGGTGCGCGCCTGAGTCCTGCGCCGCGGCAAGCGCCGGACTCGTGGCGCGACGGGCTCCCGCCTGGGCTATAGTTGCCGCTCCAAACGTTCGCGAGCCGGAATCATGTTTATTGCGCTGGTAGCCATCGCCCTGCTGATCGCCTCGGTCGGCGCCATCTATTTCATATTGAAGAGCATGGGTAACGATGGCGTGGAAATCGCCGCCCCCGGCAGTTGCAAAAGCGGAACCTGCGGCGTGCGCAAGCTCGCGGGCGGCGCGGCGGGATGTCACCAGGAAGAATCCCGGTCCGGTGAATTCGACGAAACAAACGAGGTGGCCGTCCACGATCACGAGGATGCGATTGTGCAGGATCCGGGCAAGCGCCCGGTCTGAGCGCCGCCCTTGCGTCCGGTCAGGGTTGGCGGGACGTGGCCGTGGCCTTGACGCCGGCGCGCAGGAAGTGGTCGACGAATTCGCGGTCGAATCGATCGACGTGATCGTTCAGCCATTGCAGGGTGAAGGCCGCCAGTTCGTCGGCGACCTCAAAGTCCTGGGCGCGTTTGCGAAATTTTTCCAGTTGCTGGGTGAGGTCCGCGTGCTCGTCGACATGGGCCTCGACGTCGGGAAAGGACAGCATGCGCATCAGGCTTTCCTCGACCGCGAAATGGATGCGCGTTTCGATCGCCAGTTCGTCGAGGATGGCATTCGTCGCGTAGCCGTATTGCTTGCCCACGGCGTCGCGCAGTCGCAGCAGAAGCGCGTGCAGGCGCTTGTGCTGGGCATCGAGTTCGGCGATGCCGATCTCGAAGTTGGCGGGCAGGGTGTTGGCGGGCGGTGGCGTCACGTTGGCGGCATCCAGGATGGGTGGGCGAGAGTATCACTTCTTCCGCGAAAATCGGTCCCGCCGAAGCGTCTCCGGTATTCGCGCGGCCCGCTGCCGGTCCAGGCGGCGAAGGCGCGATAGAAAGCCGCGGCATCGGCAAAGCCGAGGTCGGTGCCGATGCGGTTGAGCGGTCGCGATGTCTTCGACAGCCATTCGATGGCCAGCTCGCGCCTCAGGCCGTCCTTGATGGCGCGGAAACTGGTGCCCTCGTCCTCCAGCCGGCGGTGCAGGGTGCGCGGCGAAAGGAACAGGCGTTTGGCCAGCGCCGGCAGCGCGAGGTGTTCGGGCAGTGCGGCGCGCAGGTGTTCGCGCACGCGCTGCGCCAGTGCGCGGTCGCGGCGGTAGAGCGTGGTGATGCTGGCCGGCGCGTCGGCGAGGAAGATCGTCAGCGCAGCCTCGTCGCGGCGTACCGGCAAGGCCAGCCACTCGACGGGAAAGCGTGCCTCGAGTCGCGGCGCGTCGAAGGTGTGGCGCGGGGCGAAGACCAGTTCGTAGTCGGCCACGTGCAGCGGCGGCGGGTAGGGGAAGGCGACCTCGTCGAGCGGCAGGGGATGCGCCACCAGCCACGCGGCGAGGCCGTGAATCATGCGCAGCAGCCATTCGTAGGCGAAGACGCGGCCGGCGGCACCGACCGGCGGCGCCTGCTCCTCGCCGATGACGATGACCGCGGCGCGCCCGCTCTTCTCGACCTCGACGGAAAGGTCGTCGAGCACGACGTGGAGGAAGCGCGCGATGCGTTCCAGGGCTTCCTCCAGGCTTGCGGCCGAGAGTGCGGCGCGGCACAGGAACTCGAAGCTGCCGCGGCGCAGCGGACGCGAGAACAGCGCGAAGCCCTCGTCGTCGAGGCTGTCGTTGATCAGGCGATAGAGCGCCGCATAACGCGCGACCGGGATGCGCGCCTCGCGCTGATGCAGGAGGTTGCTGGCAATTTCTGCATGTTCCAGCAGTCCAGCGGGGTTCAGTCCGGCACGCGCGACTCCCGACAGAATCCCGGTAACAAAGCCCATTGAGACTGTCGGCGAGCTTCCTGCCGGCTTGTGGCTGCGGTTTTCAGTACTGACCATGATGGCAGATTATGCATACTTATCGTCGTTTTGTGCCATGGCGGTGCGCAAGCGCTTTCCCTATCATGCGAGGTCTGCCGTCAATCCGTGGAGCCATGCCATGACCGATCTCAGCATTGCCGCCAAGCTGGTGCCCTACAAGCCCAAGCACAAGGTTCGCTTCGTCACCGCCACCTCGTTGTTCGACGGCCACGATGCCTCGATCAACATCATGCGGCGCATCCTGCAGGCGACCGGCGCCGAGGTGATCCACCTCGGCCACAACCGCTCGGTGGAAGAAATCGTCAACGCGGCGCTGCAGGAAGATGCCCAGGGCATCGCGGTGTCGTCCTACCAGGGCGGCCACGTCGAGTTCTTCAAGTACATGATCGACCTGCTGAAGAGCCGGGGTGGCGAGAACATCAAGGTCTTCGGCGGCGGCGGTGGCGTCATCGTGCCGGCCGAGATGAAGGAACTGCACGACTACGGCGTGGCCCACCTGTACTCGGTCGAGGACGGCCAGAAGATGGGCCTGCAGGGCATGATCAACGACATGGTGCAGCGCTGCGACCACGACCTCTCCAAGCGCGCGCCACAGGAACTCAAGGCACTGGAAGTCGCCGA
>JACRIY010000050.1 GCA_016235805.1 Rhodocyclales bacterium | reverse complement strand
GCCCGCCTCATCGGCGACCTGCGGCGCACCGATCTCAGCGCCGCCAAGCTCACCGCGATGGACGCCGCCGCCGACATGAAGAACCAGGGCATGGGCCTCATGCGCACGACGCTGGCCTCGGCCGACGCGCGCGGCGCCGACTTCTCTGCCGCGGACTTCTCGCGTGCCGACTTCAGCTTCGCCGACCTGACGGCCGCCAAGCTGCACGGCACGCGGCTGTTCCGCGCCGAGTTCGCCGGCACGCGCCTCATCGACGCCGATCTCCGCGGCGCCGATCTGCGCGAAGCCAAGTTCGTCGATACCGATTTCAGCGGCGCCGACCTCAGCGACGCCGATTTCAGCGGCGCCAGTTTTCGCGGCGTGCGCGGCCTCGATACCGCCATCACGCGCGGCGCGCGCGGCCTGCCATAGCGCGGCCGGCCGGCTGCGCTGCGTTCATCCCGCGGCGGCCTGTTCGGCAAGGCAGACCTTGTCGCGCCCGGTGCGCTTGGCCTGATACAGCGCCCGATCGGCGCGATCGAGCAGCGCTTCGAGATCGGTGTCCGCGTCCTGCGCGGCCGCAATCCCGATCGACACCGTGATATGCACCGACTTGTCGTTTTCGAGCGGCACGCCGGCGGCGGCGACCGTCTGGCGAAAGCGCTCGGCCACCAGCAGGGCCTGGGTGGTTTCGGTTTCCGGCAGCAGCACGGCGAACTCCTCGCCGCCCATGCGCCCGAGGATGTCCCAGTCCCGCAGCGCCTTGCGGCTGATGGCGACCAGCGCTTGCAGCGCAATATCCCCGGCCTGATGGCCATAGGTGTCATTGACGTTCTTGAAATGGTCGATGTCCAGCATCCACAGCGATATGGCATGGCCATAACGGCGACAGCGCGCGAATTCCTGCTTCGCCATCTCCAGGAAGTGGCCGCGATTGGCGACCTGGGTCAGCGGGTCGGTCCAGGCGTCGTGTTCGAGGTTGCGTATCTTGTCCAGCCATTCCGTGGTGTCCATGCCGACGCCGACGAGATAGGTGGCCTCGGCCACCTTGAAACGCCGCGCGGTGATGGCAAACAGCCTGACGCCGCGGTCGCGCGTATGCACGCGCAGTTCCGCCTGGGCGTAGCCGTTCTCGAAGGCGTCCTTCATGGCCTGCGCCGCGATGGGTCGATCCGCTTCCAGAATGGAGAGCAGGTAGGGCCGCTGCATGAGTTCGCCATCCGACAGCCCGGTCAGCCGGTTGAGATAGCTGTTCCAGCGGTAGTAGTTGCCCTCCGCGTCGACCACGTAGAAGGCGCCGGGCACGCTGTCCACCAGGGCATCGGAGAATATCTTCTCTTTCACCAGTGCCTCTTCGGACTGCTTGCGGTCGGTCACGTCGAAGGAATATCCGGCCAGATAGGGCACCCCATCGACCATGAAACGCCGGGCCGTCTTCAGCATGTAGCGCAGGCCCTGGTCCGCCGTGGGCACGCGCACCTCCATGTGCGAATAGCCGGTGGCAAAGGCGATGAGAAACTTCGCCGCGGCCAGGGTGCGATCCTGCTCATGGATCGCCGACAGGATGGGCCGGCCGCGCAATTGCTCGTCGGAGAGCCCGGTCGTCTTGTTCATCAGCTTGTTCCAGCGGACGAGATTGTGGTCCTGATCGATCATGTAGAAGGCCCCAGGGGCGCTCTCGATGATGGTGTCGGAGATCGCCTTTTCGCGGATCAAGTCGTTTTCCAGGCGTCTTCTTACTTGCGTCTTGTCGATGCAGAAACCGACGACGTAGGGAACGCCCGCGATCTCGAAACGCTGCGCCGAAAAGACGCAATCCCGAGTGTCTTGTCCTCTGCTGCAGCGCAGCCGGATTTCCCCCTGACTTGCCCCCGTTTCAAACGTTTTTCCCAGATTCGCTGCAACCTGAGCCTGGTCGTCCGCAGGCGCCAGGGCCGTCAACGCGGTATTGCGCAAGTCCTCGTCGCTGCGCCCGGTCAAGGCATTCATGCCGGCGTTCCAGCGTATGAGTCCGCCATCGCGCTTGACGACGAAAAAAATGCCGGGGGCGCTGCCGATGATCGCGTTGGAAAACGCGATCTCAAATTCCGAGACGTATTCCCGCTGCCTGCCCGCAGTGATGTTTTCCATCACGTGGCTGGAATGCCAGGTTCCGGCCTGTGGGTCCGGCGGCGCTTTCGCCTGAGCGACACGCGGGAATCTATCTTTCCCCCGGAGTTTACGCTCCCGTCGACGGTGCCTCACCATTGTGGCCACCTCTACAACCCTCCGTCGGCGCAATCCGGGCGATTCATTCGATGGCCGGACCGCGGCACAGAAGGCCCCAGTACAGCCTCCCGTCGATCTGCGGGAGGTCAGTGTCAGGCAATATTCGTCGGGAATGGTTCCACGCCGGTCGCATGCGTCGGCGCAGGCCGGCAGGAACTTTCACCGCAGCGGCGGGGTCGCACTTGTCATTCGGGAGGAGCGACCATGATCGAACTGTATTACTGGACCACGCCCAACGGCCACAAGATTGCGCTGTTTCTCGAAGAGGCCGGGCTGCCTTACACGATCCACCCGGTGAACATCGGCAAGGGCGAGCAGTTCGCGCCCGACTTTCTGCGCCTCTCGCCCAACAACCGCATTCCCGCCATCGTCGATACGGAGCCGGCCGACGGCGGCCCGCCCTTGTCGGTGTTCGAATCGGGGGCCATCCTGCTCTATCTGGCCGACAAGACGCGGCGCTTCATCCCGCAAGACCTGCGCGGGCGCAACGAAACCCTGCAATGGCTGTTCTGGCAAGTGGCCGGCCTCGGGCCGATGGCGGGACAGAACCACCATTTCACGCAGTACGCGCCGGAACCCATCCGCTATGCCATCGACCGCTACGTCAAGGAAACCGCGCGCCTCTATGCGGTGCTCGACAAGCACCTCGCCGGACGCGAATGCATCGCCGGCGACTACGGCATCGCCGACATGGCCTGCTATCCGTGGATCGTGCCGCATGAAAAGCAGGGCCAGAAGCTCGCCGACTTTCCCGACTTGCAGCGCTGGTTCGCCGCCGTCGCCGCGCGCCCGGCCACGCAGCGGGCCTATGCGCGGGCCGCCGCCATCAATACGCATCCGACGGTCACCGAGGAGGCCAAGCGTTTCCTGTTCGGGCAGGACGCGCAAACCGTCAGGCGGGGTGCGTAGGCGTCAAGCGTCCGCATCGCCAAGCGCGGCGAACAGGCGGGCGCCGGGGCTTGCAACTGCCCGCAAGGCGGGCTGTCCAATCAGGATTCAGGCTTACGAAGGAGCCGGCCGATGGACACGGCAACACTGGCGGCGATCAAGCCGCTGATCGAGGCGCGGAAAAGCCTGGCGGGCGGATTGTTGCCGCTGCTGCACGACATCCAGGATGCGCTCGGCTGCGTGCCGCCCGAGGCGGTACCGCTGATCGCGGCCGGGCTCAACTTGTCGCGCGCCGAAGTCCATGGCGTCGTCAGCTATTACCACCATTTCCGTCAGACGCCACCGGGCCGGCACGTGCTGCGCCTCTGCCGCGCCGAGGCCTGCCAGGCCCTGGGCGCCGACGGACTGATCGCCCATGCCCAGGCACGGCTCGGCTGCGGCTGGCACGAGACCACGGCGGACGGCGCCGTCAGCCTGGAGCCGGTGTTCTGCCTGGGCCAGTGCGCGGTAGGGCCGAACCTGCTGGTCGATGACGACGAGTTGCACGCTCGCGTCACGGCTGCCGGCTTCGACGGTCTGTTGAAAAGCTTGCGGGAGCCAGCGTGAGCGTTACCGTCCATGTGCCGCGTGACTCGGGCGCGCTTGCGCAGGGCGCCGACCGCGTCGCGGCGGCCATCGCCGCCGAGGCGGCGCGCCGCTACGAGCCCGTCCGACTGGTGCGCAACAGTACGCGCGGTCTGTTCTGGTTCGAGCCGCTGGTGGAAGTGGCGACGGCCGAGGGCCGCATCGGCTACGGCCCGGTCAGCGCCGACGACGTGCCCGGCCTCTTCGACGCCGGCTTTCTCGCCGGTCAGGCGCACGACTTGCGCCTCGGCCAGCCGGAGGCGATTCCCTATCTGGCGCGCCAGCAGCGCCTGGTCTTCGCGCGCGCCGGCCTCACCGATCCGCTTTCGCTCGACGACTATCTGGCCCACGACGGCTATCGCGGCCTGCGCCGCGCGCTGGACATGGACGGCGCCGCCATCGTCGCCGCAGTTGCCGACTCGGGCCTGCGCGGCCGCGGCGGCGCCGGCTTTCCGACCGGCATCAAGTGGCGCACGGTGCGCGAGGCGCCCGCCACACCCAAATACGTGGTCTGCAACGCCGACGAAGGCGACTCGGGCACCTTCTCCGACCGCATGGTGATGGAGGGCAATCCCTTTCTGCTGATCGAGGGCATGAGCATCGCGGCACTGGCAGTCGGTGCGACCAGCGGCTACATCTACGTGCGCTCCGAATATCCGCACGCCGTGCGCGTGCTGAACGCAGCGATCGAAATCGCCGCGGCGCGCGGCTATCTGGGCGACGACATCCTGGGTTCCGGAACGTCCTTCCGCCTCGAAGTGCGCAAGGGCGCCGGCTCCTACGTCTGCGGCGAGGAAACGGCGATGCTCGAAAGCCTGGAAGGCAAGCGCGGCATCGTCCGCGCCAAGCCGCCGCTGCCGGCGACGCACGGCCTGTTCGGCCGGCCG
>JACRIY010000044.1 GCA_016235805.1 Rhodocyclales bacterium | reverse complement strand
GGTGGTGATGGTGCCGACAATTCTGGCCATGGCCTACCCCCTTGCCGCCAGAAGCTTGGCCTTGAACTGATCCTTGGTCAGGCCGGTCTGCTGGGCGCCGATGTCCTGCATGTCGAGCCCGAAGATGCCGCCGAGCTTGGCCAGGTAGTAGGCGTTGCCGCCGGCCGCCAGCATGTCCAGCACCTGCAGGCTGAGGACCGCCTTCTTCTGCTGCTCGTTGAGGCCGTACTTGTCGCAGTAGGCCTCCTTGTCCTTGAGGAACTCGGCGCGGTTGTCGGCCGAATTGAAGGAAAAGCACATCTTGTTCAGCGCGTAACCCTTGCGCGCCATGTCGCCGTCGAACAGCGTGGTACCGGGTATCACGCGTTTCTGCCTGCCGCCGTTCATGTCCTGCCTCCTGTAATCAGTTCGGCGCATTGCCGAAGGTTTCGCTGTCGATTTCCAACTGGGTCGCCGCGTTGTAGCGCGGTCCCGTCACCGTCTGCTGGTTGATCAGCACATTGAGGCGCGCGACCGTGCGCGGGTCGAGCGACACGGCGGCCGCCCCGGCGTTGTCGTCGAGATGCTCCGGCTGCCGGGTGCCGAAGATCGGAATGATGTGTTCGCCCTGCGCCAGCAGCCAGGCCAGCGCGAGTTGCGCCGGAGTGCAGCCGGCCTCACGCGCGATGTCCATGTAGGCCGGCAGCAGCTCGAGGTTCTTCTCGTAGTTGGCCGCCTCGAAGCGCGGCATCTGGCGGCGGATGTCCTTCGCTTCCAGTTGGGTTTCCGGGTCGCGCAGCGTGCCGGTGAGGAAGGCGCGTGCCAGCGGGCTGAAGGCGACCAGCGTCACGCCCAGTTCGCGGCAGGCGGCCAGCGCGCCGAGTTCGGGATTGCGCGTCCACAGCGAGTATTCGTTCTGCAGCGCGACTATGGGATGCTCCGCATGCGCTCGCCGTAGCGTGGCCGCCGACACTTCGGACAGCCCGATGCAGCGGATCTTGCCGGCGCGCACCAGGTCGCCCAGCGCGCCAACGCTTTCCTCGATCGGCACCTGCTTGTCCCAGCGGTGCAGGTAGTAGAGGTCGATGACATCGGTCTGGAGCCGGCGCAGGCTTTCGTCGCAGGTGCGTTTCAGGGTCGCCGGGCGGCCGTCGATCACGCGCTTGCCGTCCACACCCGTCATGCCGCACTTGCTGGCGAGCACGAATTTCGAGCGGTGCGGCTTCAGCACATTGCCGAGCAGGGTTTCGTTGGCGCCAAAGCCATACAGCGAGGCCGTGTCGAACAGCGTGATGCCATGGTCGAGCGCGCGCAGCAGCAGCGTGGCCGCCGCCTCCGGCGCCGGCGGCGTGCCGTAGGCGTGGGAGAGGTTCATGCACCCCAGCCCGAGGGCCGAGACGCTGAATTCGCCGAGGCGCCGCTGCTGCATTTCAGTTGCCCTTGTTCAGTTGCTGTTCGAGCGCGTGCAGCGTGCGATAGCACGGCAACACCTGCGCCAGGCTGGCATTCGGTTCGCGACCGTCGCGGATCGCGGCGAAGAATTCGCGGTCCTGCAGCTCGATGCCGTTCATCGAGACATCGACATGGCTGACGTCGATCTTGTTGTCCTTGGCGTCGATCAGGTCGTCGTAGCGCGCGATGTAGGTGCCCGTGTCGCCGATGTAGCGGAAGAAGGTGCCCAGCGGCCCGTCGTTGTTGAAGGACAGCGACAGGGTGCAGATCGCGCCCGTGCTGCTTTTCAACTGGATCGACATGTCCATGGCGATGCCCAGCGTCGGATGGATCGGTCCCTGCAGCGCATTCGCCGCGACGATGCTGCCCCCGGTCTGGTAAGCGAAGAGATCGACCGTGTGCGCGGCGTGGTGCCACAGCAGGTGGTCGGTCCACGAGCGAGGCTGGCCCAGCGCGTTCATGTTGCTGCGGCGGAAGAAGTAGGTCTGCACGTCCATCTGCTGGATGTTGAATCCGCCGCCGGCGATCTTCTTGTGGATCCACTGGTGGCTCGGGTTGAAGCGCCGCGTGTGGCCGCACATCGCCACCAGCCCGGTCTTCTGCTGCAGCGCCAGCACCGCTTCGGCGCCGGCCAAGCTGTCGCCCAGCGGAATCACCACCTGCACGTGCTTGCCCGCGTTCATCCAGCCGATGGCCTGCACGGCATGCATCTGCGTCGGCCTGCACAGCTTCACCGCATCGACGCCCGATAGCGC
>JACRIY010000043.1 GCA_016235805.1 Rhodocyclales bacterium | reverse complement strand
TGGGTAACGGGGATCAGCGAGAGTCGGCGCTGGCGGTACGCCGATCCAGTTCAGTTTGTCCATGACCTCGCGCGCCGTGGCGATGGCATGGGCGTCGTTCTCGCAAAGGTATTCGCCCAGGCCCGTGACCGAAGCGTGGGACTCGGCGCCGCCCAGGGTTTCCTCGTCGCTGTCCTCGCCGATCGCGGCTTTCACCAGCGGCGGGCCAGCGAGATAAATGCTGGAACGGCCGCGCACCAGGATCACGTAATCCGACAGCCCCGGCAGGTAGGCGCCGCCGGCGGTCGAGGCGCCATGCACCACCGCGATCTGCGGGATGCCGGCGGCGGAGAGCCGCGCCTGGTTGGCGAAGCTGCGCCCGCCCTCGATGAAGATCTCGGCCTGGTAGATCAGGTTGGCGCCGCCGCTTTCAACCAGGTAGATCAGCGGCAGGCGGTTGTCGCGGGCCATTTCCTGGGCGCGCAGACTCTTCTGCAGGCCCATCGGCGGGATCGTGCCGCCCTTGATCGCGCTGTCGCTGGCCAGCACCACGCAGCGCTTGCCGGCCACCGTGCCGATGCCGATGATCGAACCGCCGCCCTGCACCGAGTCCTTGCCGTCGTCGTCGTGCATGCCCAGGCCGGCCAGCGTGCAGAACTCGACGAAGTCGCTGCCGCGGTCGATCAGGCGCGCCACGCGTTCGCGCGGCAGCAACTGACCGCGCTTCTCGAACTTGTCGCGCTTGGAAGCCGATTCCTCGCGCACCTTCTGTTCCAGCGCACGCACTTCGGCCAGCCGCTCTGCCATGCGCGCGGCATTGGCGGCAAAGCCAGGCGCGGCGGGATCGATCAGGGAGGTGAGGACCGGCATCAGTCCTCCTTCAAGACATCGGGCGTGACGCTGCGATGGAAGCCGTCGAAGGGCACCGAACGCCGGTGGTCGGGGATCGGGAACAGCGGGCTTTCCAGCGGCGCGCCGCCGTCGATGGCCAGCGTGACGCCGGTGATGAAGGCCGCGCCCCGCGACAGCAGGAAACAGATCGCGGCGCTGACTTCGGACTCGGTGCCGAGGCGGCGCAGCGGCACGTGGCGCTTGAGTTTCGGGATCATCTCGCGCACGGGCCCCTTGTAGCTGTCCATGCCGGAGGACGCGATCCAGCCAGGGGCGACGGCATTGACGCGCACGCCGCTGTCCGCCCATTCGACGGCCGCGGTCTTGGTCAGGTTGGCCATCCCGGCGCGCGCGGCGCCCGAATGGCCCATGCCGGGCATGCCGTTCCACATGTCGGCCGTCATGTTCACGATGGCGCCGCCGTGGGCCTGCATGGATTGCAGGTAGAGCTCGCGCATCATCAGGAAGCCGCCGGTCAGGTTGTTGGCGACGACCGTTTCGAAGCCCTTCTTGCCGATCGCCATCAAGGGCGCCGGGAACTGGCCGCCGGCGTTGTTGACCAGGCCGTGTATGTGCGGGTGCCGCGCGACGACCGCGTGCACCGCCGCCTTTACCGCATCCTCGTCGCGGATGTCGAGGGCGCAGACCTCGGCACGGCCGCCGTCCTGCGCGATTTCGTCTGCCACCTTGCGCAGCTTTTCCTCGGTACGGCCGCTGAGGATCACCTTGGCGCCCAGCGATGCCAGCTCATGGGCGACGCAGCGGCCGATGCCGCTGCCGCCGCCGGTGACCCAATGCACCTCTCCGGCGAACAGGCCGGGACGCAGCACGCTGGCGTAGCCGGAAAAGGGTTGTGCTTCGGGGGGCGGGGATGGGCTCATGCGCGGTGCTCCTTGCCGGCGTCGATCAGGCCATGCTACCGAGTGCTTACGTTAACGTCAACAAGTTGCCTGTTAGGGAATATTTGTCTTGAAAGCGGCATGCCGGCTTGCTAGGATGGCGCCATGAACGCAACCCGCAGGCAACCTGTTCCGGCAGCGGCGCCATCGCCCGACGACGGGCTATACGGCATCACCGAGCTGGCGCGGGAATACGGCATCTCGTTGCGCACGATCCGCTTCTACGAGGACAAGGGCCTGCTGGCGCCGCGCCGCATCAACGGCGGCCGTGCCTACACCCGGCGCGACCGGGTGCGGCTGGGCCTGATCCTGCGCGGCAAGGCGGTGGGCATGTCGCTGGCCGAGATCGAGCACATCCTGTCGCTTTACGGCGAACACGGCGAGGGACACGCGCAGCAGCTCGACTACCTGATCGGGCGCATCGATACGGCGATGGCCGAACTCGACGAACGGCGGCGCCATATCGAAACCATGGTGGCCGAGCTGGGGGAGGTCCGCGGCGAGTTGAGGCGCGAACGCGCGGCCCGCCAGCGAGCGGAAAAGAAGGGCGTCAGGGCCTCCTGAGGTCGTTTCGGCCGGTCCGATTCGGATGTCCGAAAACGGCGAGCCGGGGTCCGGGGCAGGGCTACACTGCGCCCATGAAATTTGTCCAACTCACTCCCGCGGCCTGCTACCAGGCGATGAAGTCGCATGACCTGCGCTTCGACGGACGCTTCTTCGTCGGCGTGGCGACCACGGGCATTTACTGCCGGCCGATCTGTCGCGTGCGCCTGCCTCGGCCCGAGAACTGCAGTTTCCATCCCAGCGCTGCGGCGGCGGAAGCGGCCGGTTTCCGCCCCTGCCTGCGCTGTCGTCCCGAACTGGCGCCCGGATTCGCGGTTACCGAAGCGAGTGCGACACTGGCGCGCGCGGCGGCACGGATGATCGAGGACGGCATCGGAACCGACCTCGACCTCGCGCAAGTCGCCGCACGCATCGGCGTCACCGATCGCCATTTGCGGCGCATTTTTGCCGAGGAGTTCGGCGTCACGCCGATCCAGTTTGCGCAGACCCATCGCCTGCTGCTGGCCAAACGCCTGCTCACCGATACGCGGATGGCCGTGACCGAGGTGGCGTTCGCCAGCGGCTTTTCCAGCGTCCGCCGCATGCATGCGCTGTTCGCCCAGCGCTACGGGTTTTCGCCGGGACACCTGCGCAAGGAGGGGCGTTCCTCCGGCATCGATGGCGATGCGGATGCGCTGACGTTCGTCCTGCCCTACCTGCCGCCCTATGATTTCCACCGGCTGCTGGGCTTCTTCGACAGGCGCGCGATACCGGGCGTGGAGTCGGTGGATGGCGAAGCCTACCGCCGCATTGTCCGCATCGAGAGCGAGGCGGGTCCGGCGCGCCATGGCTGGCTCGAAGTGAGTGGCCTGCCGCAGCGTGACGCCCTGCAATTGCGCATTTCGGCGGATTTGGCGGCGGCGACGCCGCGCCTGCTGGCCCGTACCCGGCGTGTGTTCGACGTGGCAGCCGATCCGCGGGAAATCGGTGCGAGCCTGGGCGCGCTGGCATCCGGCGCCGAAGGCCTGCGCCTGCCCGGTGCCTACGATGCGTTCGAACTGGCGATGCGCGCCATCCTCGGCCAGCAGGTCACGGTCCAGGCGGCGCGCACCCTGGCTACACGCTTCGTCGCGGCCTTCGGCGAACCGGTAGCGACCCCGTTCGCCGACCTGACGCGGGCGTTTCCGACGCCGGCACGGGTGGCTGCTGCGACGCGCGACGACATCGGTCGTCTCGGCATCGGCGGCCAGCGCGCGGAGGCGATGATCGCCGTCGCGCAAGGTGTGCAGTCCGGCGAGTTGCGGCTCGACGATCTCCAGGATCCGACGCGGACCATTGACGCCCTGGGCGCGATCCGCGGCATCGGTCCGTGGACCGCCCACTACATCGCCATGCGCGCCCTGGCCTGGCCGGACGCCTGGCCGCCGCGCGATGTGGCGCTGCTCAAGGCGCTAGACCTGCCCAACACGGCGCAGGGACAGCGTGCGGCCGATGCGCAGGCCGAGGCCTGGCGCCCGTGGCGCAGCTATGCGGTGCTGCACCTGTGGCGCAGGCTGGAACGACCTGCCGACAAGGAGAGTTGAGATGACGAGACATTTCCAATGGTGCGCGTCGCCGCTGGGCGAACTGCTGCTGGCTGCCTCGGACAGGGGCATCACCGATGTCCATGTCCGTGCCGGAAAGTATGTTCCGGCGATTCCGCACGATTGGGTAGAGGCCCCGCGCAACCCGCTGCTGCTTGAGTTGCAGCGCGAACTCGACGCCTACTTCGCCGGGGACCTGCGGCAATTCCGCGTCGCACTCGATCCTCAGGGAACCGATTTCCAGAAGTGCGCCTGGTCTGCGCTGGCCGCGATTCCCTATGGCGAAACGCGAACCTACGGCCAGCAGGCGCATGCCATCGGGCGCCCGCAGGCGGCGCGCGCCGTCGGCGCCGCCAACGGCCGCAATCCGATCGGCATTGTCGTGCCCTGCCACCGCGTCATCGGCGCCGATGGCGCGATGACGGGTTATGCCGGCGGCGTGGACTGCAAGGTATTCCTGCTGAAACTGGAAGGCGCGCTGTGAGCGCGGGGGTGGCTCAGGCCTTGGCCAGTTCGGCGCGTAGCGCACCGATCACCGTGTCGTAGCGGTTGGGGTCGGAATCCTTCGCCGCACCGAACACCGCCGAGCCGGCAACGAAGGTATCGACGCCGGCCTGCGCCACTTCGCGGATATTGGCCGGGCCGACGCCGCCGTCGATTTCCAGGCTGACATTCAGGCCGCGTGCATCGATCATCTGCCGCACCTTGCGTGCCTTGTCGAGCACGTAGGGAATGAACTTCTGGCCGCCGAAGCCCGGATTCACCGACATCAGCAGCACCATGTCGAGCTTGTCCAGGGTGTATTCGAGCACTTCCAGCGGCGTCGCCGGATTGAACACCAGGCCGGGCTTGCAGCCGCATTCGCGGATCAGGGCGATGGTTCGGTCGACGTGCTCGGATGCCTCGGGGTGGAAGGTGATGTAGGTCGCGCCGGCCTTGGCGAAGTCGGGAATGATCCGGTCCACCGGCTTCACCATCAGGTGCACGTCGATCGGCGCCGTGACGCCGTGCTTCCTCAGCGCTTCGCAGACCAGCGGGCCGATGGTCAGGTTGGGCACATAGTGGTTGTCCATGACGTCGAAGTGCACGATGTCGGCGCCTGCGCGCAGCACGTTGTCGACTTCGTCGCCGAGCCGGGCAAAGTTGGCGGAAAGGATGCTGGGGGCGATCCTGAACTGCTTGGACATGGCGAACTCCCGAAGGTGGATGCGACGATTCTACCGACCGTGCATTGCCGTGGATTCAGGATTTGTGATGGTGGTCATAAGCGCGGCACGCGGCACGGAATGCCGCGCCGGCGCCGTATCGTCGGCGCCGACTTTTGTCAGGGCAGGCGGCCCGCCGCCACCAGGCGGTTGAACAGCGTGCCCTTCGACAGCCAGATCACCTGGTCGTCGAAATTGGTGCCCTGCTGCGCATTGACGAAGGCGCGGTCGGCGGCGGTGGTCGAACGCGGATTCGGATTGTGGGTTTCGTCGGTCCCGGCGCCACCGGTTCCCCCATTCTTGCCCAGGGAATAGATGACCGCGACGGCATCCTGTGCAAGACGGAACGAGGGATGGCAATACATCGAGGTCGTATCGGGCGCGGTGATGATCGGCGGGATGCGGACTTGCGCACCGCTGTTGCAGATTTCCAGATCGGGAACCAGGGCGGTGATGCCGGCGGTCTTCATGCCCGAACCGGTGGTCAGCGCGCTGGTATTGGCGGTACTCACCGCGTAGCGCACCCGGTTGTCGACGTTGCTGCCCCACCCGTCGATCAGGTAGCCGCTGCCATCGACAGGGGCCAGGCCGACGGTGGCGGCGGGAAAGAAGCCGTCATGGGGATGATTGCAGACGCCACCGCCCACCGGGTCCTCCACACCGTTGCTGGTGCTCGACGCCGGGCAGGGCAGGCGATCGTTGGCCATGGCGAAGCCGAGCAAGGCGTCCCGTGAGTCGCTCAGCAGCTTCTGCGTATCGCCGAAGGAACGCACATCCTGTTGCGCCGAGAGCGGCAGCAGCATGCCGCCCAGCAGCAAGGCGACGATGAACATCACGATGGCGAGTTCGACCAGCGTGAAGCCGCGCTGGTGGAAAGTCGGCGCCCCACAGGGACTTCCTTCGGTCGCTGGCGCTACGGCGTTATTCATGGCAGCCATGTGGTGGCCCGGTCGGTAATCTCGATCAATTGGCCGCGAGCGGTTAGATTGTTGGTGGTCGGTCGTTCCGAGGTGGTGAAGCCGAGGCGAAGATTGCGGAAAGAAGGTCGGTAGCACATGTTGTTGGAACCGCAGCGTTGTCCGGTCGGGCAGACCTGCCCTGTCAAACAAGCCGCCATTTGTTCATCGTAAATCGTTGCGGTATTGGCGACAAGGGGTTTGGCGCTCGCATCGAGCGCGCTCATGGCCCGTGTCGTGTTGGACAGCGCGATCTGGCGCGGCGTCAGGGCCTTGGGGGCGGCGACGGCCGGCGCCATGCTGCCGGGCTGGGCGGATAGTTCAAGTCCAAATTGATAGGTGTTGAGTCCGGTGACGGTGATGGCATGGGTGCCATTGAACTCTGTCGGCACTGCGCCGGAGATGATTACCGTGGCGCCGTCGGCAAGGCCGTGGTTGGCCGAATGCACGGTGGCCTGGTCCGTGGTTCCATCGACGTTGAGCCAGGTAATCGAGGAAATATAGGGCCCCGGATTCGGGGTTGAACCAGGCAGGATGGCCGTGAAGCGGTCCGCATCGATCTTCGTGATTGGGTACTCGCCGTTGTAGCCGGGGGGGACGGCGTCCCTGATGACGACGGTGTCACCGGTATTCAGGCCATGGCTTGCCGCGGTTACCGTCAGTGTTGGCGCCGAGCCAGGGTTGTAGGTCATGGCCGAAATGCTCTTGGCCGAATGCGGCTCAATCCAGAACTTCACCTGGACTGCGGTCGTGCCGTCCTTGGCGTCAACCGGTTCGGTGAACGTGCGGGTCACTTCTAGGCGCGCATGGAACTCGCGTTGCGAGGCATCGTTGACGCCCATGCGGTCGAGCGGCGCGATGCCGGGGATGACGGCCGGATTGGCGACATAGGGCAGCACCGGCGCCGGATTGCGCGGCCCCGGGCGCGGCGAAGGATCGGTGGGCATGGGCGTGCTCGGCGTAGCGCCTGAGAGGTCATCGGCCTGGTCATGGACGTTGTCGTCCTGATTGGGCTGGCTCAAGGCGGCGCCATAGCCCCAATAGACGATGGCGACATGGCTGCTGTTGTCGAGGCTTTGCTTTGTACCCGGATAGAGCGGGCTGTCCTCCCAGCAGCTCGTCGTATAGCAGGGGTCGTTGCGGCCGTTGCGCAGGGTGTCGCCTCCCTCGGAAAAGATACAGGCGGGGAATCCGTTGGCATCGAAGGTGGGCGAGTTGCACTGGCGCGCGGTATCGAATTCGATGGCGAGTTTCGGCGGCTGGATGTAGGAAGTGATGCCGTTGTCGCCCGAGTAGCCGAGGTGCTGACGCGCGGCGCCGCAGACATTGGTGCCATTGCGATCGCCGTCGATCAAGGCAAAGGTGAAGCCCTCGCCGACGCGCCGGATGCGGAAACGGAAGTAACTGCGCAGTCCCGAACCGGCGGCCTGAATCTCGGGTGTCCAGGCACAGGCGAAGAGCGCGGAGGCGGAGGCGCCGTAGCTGGACTCGTCGCCAGCGCTGCCCAGGGTCAGCAATCGCGCACCGGGGTCATAGTTTGCCAGGGCGATACTGCCGCCAGCATCGGTTGCCACGGCCGGCGCGACGACCGTCAGGCTGGCTCCGGACGGAATGCAGCGAACGATGTCCTGGCTGGCGGTTTGTGTCGCCGATGCAGTCGCGCTCACCTGGGCAAGCTGGGTGGGCCCTGCAAAGTTCAAGGCGCCCGTGGTGATGAATCCGGCGAGGTTGCCGCCTTCGAGGTAATTGGCCGGGGAATTGCGCTCGGCAACGGAACTGCGTGTTTGTCCGGTTTCACGCTGGCTGGCGAACAGCAGCACGCCAGGGCATGACGTGGTCGTGTCGTCGGCCGTTGCCGGCGTGTTCTTGGTATCGGTCACGCTGAAGGGCGACGCGGTCTGCGCCGCGACGAAGATCTGATCGCTGTAATGGCTGAAATAGCCGCGCGGATTCCGCGTGTTGTCGTAGCAGGTGCTGGCCGGAATGCGGCCGACATTCTTGTCCGTCGGCGAAGTGAAGCCGGTCAGGGCAATCGGGGTGATGCTGCCCGCCACGATCTGGTCGCGCAGACAGGTGATCATGCCATCGAGCATGGCGTTGATATCGGTGCGAAAATTCGACGACTTGCGCAGCGCGCCGAACAGGTCGGCGCTGGTCAGCGCCAGACCCTGGTCGTTGGCGACCGTGGTGCAATTTGCGCTGCGCTGGCATTTGCCGTGCAGGATGTTCGCCCCGTCCTTTTCGACGCTGCCCTGGATTGCTACCGCAACCGGCGTGACGCTGGCGTCTACGCTGCGATTGCCGGCGAAATAGACACTGGTTCCGCCCTGCACGGCGGCGATCGAGGGATCAAGGTAGTTGGCGGGATTGTAGTTGCCGCCACACTGGCTCACGTCGTCTCCGGGAACCGCGGATGCGCTGCGATCCTGCCCAGCCAGCGGCGGACCGGGCGCGAAGATGATCGCGACAGGACGGTCGTGAGGGCGATTGGCGAGAACGCTGGCGAGGTCGGACGAGGCGCCGTTGGCGACGACTATGTCGATTTGGCCGAGGGTGTCCCAGTTCATGGTGCCCGTGTTGGAGAGGCTGCGGTGCCCGCCGGAAACGACATACCACAAGCATTCTCCATTGCCGCCGCGCAGGGGTTCGGTGCCCAGGGTGCGCCAGGGAAAGCGACCAATGTAGGTATGGCCGGCGACGAGTCCGGCGGGATTCAGCTTGGCGCAACCTTCGCCGGGGCAGGGGGAGTTCACCAGGGCGCCATTCTGGTTCTGCGCTTCGCCGAGGTCCGGCATCGGGAGGTAGCCGTAGACGCTGTCGGTCCCGGTGGCGGCCTGATACTCGCGGTACTGCAGGGCATAGCCCAGAAGGGCATCGCGTGCCTGTGTCAGGGCTTTGTCGGTTTTCTGCTGCGTGTTCGCACGCAGGATTTCCGGAGACAGGTTGCTGATGAAAAAGTAGAGGCCGCCGATGGTCAGCAGCGCGATCAGCGTGATCAGTACGAAGCCCCTGCCGGAGCGTGGACTGGCCCGCCAGTTGTGGCGACGACGGTGAGTCATTGCGCTACCTGCTGACTGCGACGGGAGTATCACGCTCGGAGGCAGCTTCCGGCGCGACACGCACACCGGAATCGGTATTTGGAACCCGGAGTGTGGGCGGGAATGGCCGACGGCCGCAGGTGCTCACGATGCTTTGGGTTCAGCGCGCCGTGTCGCGGTTGCCGGGCGTCACCACCACGCCCCCCCCGAGGCGGGTATTGCGTTCTCCGGTGGCGCGGTTCATCGCTTCACCAACCTTGAGTCTGGAGGGCGTTTCCTCGCCGGGAGCGAGCAGGGCGCTGCCCGGGGTCTTCGCCGATACGGCGGCATTGACGCCGGTGCGGCCGCCGTCGTTTTCGTTTTGCGCCTGACGATTGATCCACACGGTGGACTTGCCGTTGGACCGCTGGACCACGCCGTCCAGGCTCATGGTGGTTCCAAGCAGCGTCTGCGCTTCCTGCACGTTGTGGGTGCGCTGGCGTTCCAGCGCAAGGCGTCGTTCCGGCGTGAAGAAAAGGCGACCCAGTTCCGGTGCATCGGCGGCGCTGGCGGGGGCGAGCAGAGCCAGGCAGGTCAGGCCCGGCACGATCCGGAATGAGATTTTCATTTGCCGTCCTTCAGCGTGATCCATTCGAGCGTGCATTCGGCCTTGATCTGCGCGCTGTTACTGCGGTCGGTGGTGCTCGTCGGAAGCCTCTGGATGGTGCAGGAACGGATCTGGATCAACGCCTGCACGGCATTTCGAATATCCTCTATGAGGCTGATCAGCTCGGCCTCGTGCAGCAATTGGGCTTGCAGTCGCATCTGGCTCGACACGAACTGGAGGCCGCCCGCAGTCGGGCCGCCGGGAAGGATTGCGCTCTCCACGGGGCGCTGCGGCGTGAATTCGTAGTCCAGGCTGAAAATGCGGCGTGCCACCTTGATACGGGCAATGGCTTCGATCCAGTCGAGGCGCTGTTCCGGTCCGATGTAACCACGTGCCTGCAGGGCCTGGTAGCGATCTATCTTGTCTCGCAGTTCGGCTTGCTCGTCGCGGGCACGTGCCAGTTTGGTCTGGATGTCCGTGCGTGCGGCCGTGGCTTCCTTGAGCGCCTTTTCGCCGCTTTTTTTCATCTGCAGCGCGGTCCAAACCGAACCGCCGCCGACCGCGCCCATGAGCACGAGGAAGGCGATGGCCCATTGCAGGCGCTTGAAATCCTTGGCGTCCAGTTTCATGGCGTAGTGGGCGATTCCTTGGCGGACTGTTTCTGAAGCCGCATGCGATGCGGGTTCGGGCGGGCGCGTGCGTTGCCGGCGGGACAGGGACAGAGGCGGCTCATGAGTTTCTCACAGGGCCCGCGCGATGCGCATGGAGAATTTCGGCACGGCGGCAGGCTGCGCCTTGCTGGCGTCGCTGGCGCTGCGCAGAGGCTTGTCAGATTCGATGTCGAAGGGGCGGCTGAGCACTTTTACATCGGTTTTCGGATCGCGCAGGCGTGTGGCGAAATTCTCGATCAGTTCGAGTTGCGCCCGCTGGTCGCTGACCAGAACCAGCGGCAGCTGGGCTTCAAGTTCAAGCACCATCCAGCCCGTTCCCGCCGCAGGGGTCACGGGAGGTGGAGCGGAGGTGCCCGATCCCGCGCTGGCTGCTGCCGGCGCCGCCGTGTCGAGCACGTCGGTCATCTTCCAGCTGAGGCGCACGAGTTCGATTCGCGGGCTCTCGTTCATCGCTCGGCCCAGGTGTGCGAGCAACGGCGTCATGGCCGGCATGCGCTTTTGCAGCGCTTCGTAGCGTGCGGTCAGCGCACGCAGGTTATCCGGGGTCAGGTTGATCTTCGGCAGGCCCTCGAGCAGGCCGTTGTAGCGCTGGGTATCTGCGGTGGTGGCCATCCGGATGGTATCGGTCCGGTCCTGCACTTCCTTGATTTCCAGGGCGGACTTGCCGGCGAACAAAAGACAGCCGGCGAGTATCAACCAGCCAACGCTGGTGAGCGCCGAGCGGATCTGCCACAGCTTGTAGAAGCGCGTCTGCTTTGCCGGTGCGAATTGCTGGGGCGGCGTCTTGGTTACCAGGCAGTGGATGAACAGCTTGTCGGCGCTGCTGTCCTGGGGAAGGTCCTTGAGGCCCAGCTTGCGTGCGGTGGTCGCCAGATCGACGAACTCGAAATGCAGCTCGCCGGTGCTTTGGCAGTACTCCTGCAAAGCCGGCATCTGCCCGCTGTGGGCGAGGATTACGGTGCGCAGCGTTGAACCCCGCGGCAATTGGCGCTGGGCAACCAGGTACTGGAATATCTTCGCCGACTCGTTGGCGCATACACGGCCAACTTCCTCGACGCTTTGCGTGGCCAATTGCGACAGGCGTGAGAAATGCAGCTTGCCGCCGTCGATGAAGCTCTGCCGTACGCCGCCACGCGTCAGGGTGACGAACAGCACCGGCCCGCCATCGCCGAGGAACTGGGGACCGCATCCGGCAAGCACCAGCGGAATCGAATAGACGCCCGCCAGCATTGCCTCGGCGGCGTCCAGCGCGTCCAGCCAGGGTGCGAACGATTCGATGCGCGTGAGCGCGGCGAAAAGCATCTTTTCGTCGCGCCGCCCACTGGTCGCCCGCCCCAGCGAGATGGCTGTCGCCAACGGTGTGTTGTAGAAATACTGGCTGAGCCGGCGCTGCAGCAGGGCGGCGCGGTCGCTCCCCTGCACATAGGGCAGGTCCTCCAGCTGGAAGCCCTCGTCGCCTGTGTCGGCCAGCAGGTAGAAAAGGCTGGAGCGATGCTTTTTAAGATAGCCGGCGAAGGCTTCGATTCCCACCGGTTCCGGGCTGAATTCGCCTTCGACCTTGATCCGGCCACCGTTCCAGTGATGCGCGGTAAGCGAGGACCCGTCGAGCAGGAGTATGCGTCTGGCGGTCATCAGGTCTTCATCTTCGTAATGATGTCGTAGATCGGCCCGAGCACCGCGATCATGATCCAGCCGAGTATGAGGCCGATGGATACGGTCATCACCGGCTCGATCATGGCCTGGACCTTTTCGATCGACTCGCGAACGTCGCGATTGTAGAAGTAGCTGACGTTGGTCAGTGCCGAGTCCAGGGCGCCGGTGTTTTCACCCACCCGCAGCATGCGCAACACCAGTGGCGGGAAAATTCCGGCGTTCTGGAAGGCGACGGTCACGTTCTGCCCCTCGGCGATGAAGCCGCCCACCCTTTCCAGGCCTTCCCGTATCACCAGATTGCCTACCACTGCCTCGGTGGCCTTGATCGAATCGAGGATGGTGATGCCCGATGAGTACATCATGGCGAATACCGAGGAAAAGCGCGAGAGGATGATCTTGCGCAAGATTTCGCCGATATAGGGAATGCGCAGCTTGAAGTCGTCGAAGCGGTAGCGTGCCGCCTGGCTGTTCTTGACCAGGAAGTAGACCACGGCGACCACGACGGCCGGCAGGCCGATCACCACGAACCAGTAGTTGACGAAGAACTCGGAAGTGGCGATCAGGATTTTCGTCTGGGTTGGAATTTCCTGGCCCATGTTGCGGATGAAGCCGGCCATTTTCGGCACCAGGTAGATCATCATGAAGAACACGATGGCCACCACCACGGTACCGAGGAAGGCGGGATACATGATGAGCTTCTTGGTGTGGGCCGCGAGCTCGTCCTGCCACTTGAGCGATTCCAGGAGGTTGTTCAGCACTTGCGGAAGGGCACCGGTTTCCTCGCCGGCGCGAATCAGGCTGACCATCACTTCGTCGAAGGTCTGGGGGTGCTCGGCGAGCGCCTGCGACAGCGTCTTGCCGCCTTCGATGCTTTCGATCATGCCGGCGATGACTTCGCGAAAGCGCGGGTTCTCGATGGAGTCGCGCAGGTCGGTAAGGCTTTCGATCAGCGACACCCCGGCGCGCGCCAGCTGCTCCATGTGGAAGCAGAAGTTGATCAGTTCCGGGCGGCTGATCTTGCCGCGATTCATCAGGCCGCCCGATTTCACCGGATCGCCATTGATGAAGTCGAGCTCCATGCGCTTCAGGCGCATTTCGAGGTCGATCTGGTTGATCGCTTCCAGGCGGCCCAGGACCATGCGGCCCTGACCGTTCATCGCCTTGTAGGAGTAAAGGGCCATGAGGGGTCCGCCGTCGCCGGGATTACATCCGTTCGGTCAGGTCGATGACCCGGCCGACTTCCTCGATCGAGGTGGAACCGTCCAGCACCCGCCGCAATCCGTCGTCGGCCAGGGTACGGAATCCCTTTTCGTGCGCCATGTTGCGGATCTCGCGCTGCGGCGCCCGGCGACTGATGAGGTCATCGAGGTCGTGGTCCAGGCGCAGCATTTCCATGATCGCGATGCGGCCGCGATAGCCCTGGTAGCCACAGTGGTCGCAGCCCGCCGCGCGGTAGATGATCGGCGCCGGCTGGCCGCTGACCACGCCGATCAGCTTGCATTCATGTGCTTCGGCCGGATAGGGCTTGCGACAGTGGGTGCACAGGCGGCGTACCAGGCGCTGGGCGACGATGCCGATGATGTTGCCGGCCATGATGTCGGGCAGCACGCCGATGTCGAGCAGGCGCGGGATCGCCCCCAGCGCCGAATTGGTATGGAGCGTCGAGTACACCTGGTGGCCGGTCATCGCCGCGCGAAACGCCATCTCTGCCGTATCGGCGTCGCGGATTTCGCCGACCAGGATGATGTCCGGGTCCTGGCGCATCATCGAGCGGATGCCGTTGGCGAAGTCGAGCTTGGCGGATTCCGCCACCGACGTCTGGCGGATCATCGCCATCGGATATTCGACCGGATCTTCGAGGGTCATGATATTCACGCCCTCTTCGTTGATGTGGTTGAGCACCGAGTAGAGCGTGGTGGTCTTGCCGCTGCCGGTGGGGCCGGTGACGAGGATGATGCCTTCCGGGCGCGCCACCATCAGCTTCATCAGGCTCATCTGCTGGTCGTCCAGCCCCAGGCGGTCGAGCGGCACGATGCCTTTCTGCCGGTCGAGGATGCGCAGGACGATGTTTTCGCCGTGGATGGTGGGTTGCGAGGCGACGCGAAAATCGACGGCGCGACCGCTGATGTTGATCGATATGCGGCCGTCCTGTGGCGCGCGCGTTTCCGCGATGTTCATGCCGCTGATGACCTTGATGCGCACGGCCATCGCGGCCCAGTAGGTTTTGTGCAGGGCGCGGATCTGGCGCAGGATGCCGTCGATGCGATAGCGGATGCGCAGGAAGCTGGCTTCGGGCTCGAAGTGGACGTCCGAGGCGTCGTGCTTGACGGCGTCGGTGAGCAGCGCGTCCACCAGGCGCACCACCGGCTGGCTGTATTCGTCGAGCGAAGCCGACAGGCTGCGGTAGTCGATTTCGCCGGTCTCGATTTCGTGCAGGATGCCGTCGATCGAGAGTTCATGGCCGTAATACTGGTCGATGGCGCGGGCGATTTCCGATTCGCCGGCAATCAGCGTGTCGATCAACAGTTCCGGATGGATCAGCGTGCGCAGCTTGTCCAGCGCGACGATGTCGTTCGGGTCGGCGATGGCGATTTTGAGGCGCTGCTCGCGCTGCGAGTAGCTCAGCGCGAGGAACATGTGGCGCTTGGCCAACTCGCGCGGCACCATGCGCAATGCATCGGGATCGATGATCGACTTGGCGAGATCGACCGACTTGTGGCCCAGCGATTCGCCCAGCGCGTCGCGCAAGGTGGCTTCGGAAACGAAACCCAGGGCGACCAGCAACTTGCCGACCGGCTGGTTGGATTTCATCTGCTCGAGCAGCGCAATCCGTAGCTGGTCCTCGCTGATCACGCCTTGCGTGATCAGGATTTGGCCTATGGGGCGGCGTGTGGCAGGGGAATTCATACGGGGTTCATTATCCCGCATCTGCCGGCTTGGGCAAGCCCTTGTAGCGCGACCGCAAACTGAGGTGGAAAGCTTTCAATTTGGTTCCGCCCGAGGCTGCGGCGTATCGAGGGTTTCAAGCCGCTGCGGCGGGCTTTCCGGTTACGGCTGCAGCGTTTGCAGTCTTGCTGCGGCCTGTGTCTTGTCGAATCCTGCGGGACGATTCTGCGCAGCGGCGATGGCCTGGGCATAGTATTGGGCGGCCAGCTTGTTCTGACGCAGGTGCTCAAGGCTTATTGCAAGGTTGTAAAGGATGTCCGGATTGTCGGGTTCCGCCGTATGCGCGCGGAAATAGGATTGCTGGGCGTCATTCCAGCGGCCGTGACGGGCATAGAGGTTTCCCAGGGAAAAATGCGGTGCGGCGAGTTCCGGTTGTGCCGCGGCCAGGGTCTTCAAACGGCTTTCGGCAGTGTTGGGATCGACCTGGCCGCGGCTGTTGATCAATGCCGCCTGTGCCACGGTGTCCTGCGGGTCGGCTTCCGCGATGCGGCGATAGAGCTGTTCGGCTTGTTCCGCACGCCCCTGACGCATGGCGATTGCCGCCAGACCATGCAGTGCGTCCGAATTGCGCGGGTCGGCCTTCTGTGCGCGTTCGTATTCCAGTTGCGCGGTCGCCAGGTCGCCGCGATTGAAGGCATCGAAACCCCTGATCAGGGCCGGATTGACCTTCAGCGGTGCCCTGGTTACGCGGATCGGGTTATCGTCATCTTGCGGTAGCAGCGCCGCGGGCGCAGGACGACGAACTCGCGCGACGGGTTTGGTTGTCGTCGGCGCTGCATCTTCTTCGTCATCGTCGGGCGCACGCTTGCTGGCCACGGGCGCCGCAACGGGCGCCGCCGGCGTCGCCGGCGCAGCGGCGAGCGGCGACGCCACGGAAGTCGGCGCTGGTGATACGGCGACCGGGGCTGCGGCAGGGGCCTGCGGAGCTGCTGCCGCGATCGGGGCGGTTGGCACCGGTGCGCGACTGGCGACCAGTGATGACTTCGGTTGCAACTGCCACCAGAAGTAGCCGCCGATGCCGCATATGGAAAGCACGGTTATGGCGCCGACGACAATGGCAAACCCCTTGCGTGATGCAGGTGTTTCGGCTTGCTTCGCGGCAAACAGGTTCTGTGCGGCGGACTTGTCGGACGGCGCGGAAGTATTTTTGTCCGCCTGCGCTTTTCGCGGTTCCGTAGCGGCGATCGCCAGCGGTCGCGGGGAGTTTTCGATCGCAATCGCTTGTGGCGTTGTGGGAGAGGGTTGACCTGCTTTCAGCCGAGCGGCGGCTGCTTGCTCCGCTTCCGCAAGGAATCGCGCGTCGAGTTCTTCCAAGTGGGACGATTGCGATGAAGTTTCCGGAGCGGGGGTCGCAATGCCGGGCGCGGGGATGCTTGTCGCGGAGTCTGTGAAATGCGGTTCGACGAGAGGCTTCAGTGTCAGCTCACCGACGGCATCCGCTGCGGGCGATTCGCCGGCGCCCTCACCCTGGCGCTTTGCCAGTTCGGCCTTTTTGAGGGCATCCATCAGCAGGCTCATCGCGCAACTGCTCCCTGCGCGTCGAATAGTTGGGTCTGACGAGGCGTGTCCACGAAGAAATCCTTGGTGGGCAACTGGCCGCGGAAGCTCTTATAGTCGCCGTCGATGCTCGGATCGCGAATGATGGTCGGCTTCAGGAAGATGACGAGTTCCGTTTTGGTGCTGGAATCGTTTCGATTGCGAAAGAAGTTGCCGATGCCAGGAAGGTCGCCCAGGCCGGGAACCTGATTCGTGGTGTTGCTGACCCTGTCTTCCATCAGTCCGCCCATCACCGCCACTTCGCCATCGGACAAGCGCAGCATCGATTCCATTTCGCGGGTCTGGATCTCCGGAACTCTGTTGACAAACGCCAGACCGGGAGTGGGGTCGGGCTTGCCCTCACCCTTTTGGCTGGAAATGGTCGGCCTGACGTTGAGCAGGATCGTCCCGTTCTCGCTCACCTGGGGCGTTACGCTCATCACCAGTCCCACCGATACCGACTGCGCTGTCGACGTGATGATGCTGACCGTTCCCGTGGCGGTGGTGGTCGTGTCGTTCTTGATGTTGAAGTAGACGACGTTGTCGACCACTTTAAGCATGGCTGTCTGATTGTTCAGCACGCTGATCTTCGGGCTGGACAGGACGCGGACCTTGCCGAAATTTTCCAGCAGATTGAGTGTCGATGACAAGCCGAGGCCCGGCGCGACAAAATTCAGCAGGAACGCAAACGCTCCCGGGGGGGTGGCAAAGCTTCCGGATGCCGTGGCGAACGGGTCCGGAACGGCGCCGGCTACGAGGCCGGTCGGATTCTGTGCCAGGGAAAAACCGGCCTGCGGATTCCCTGGACGCAAGGAACGCAAACTCTGCCAGTTGATCCCCTGCTGGTACGCATCGCTCAAGGTGACTTCCGCGATCGTGGCTTCGATGATCACCTGGCGTCGGGCGCTGGAAAGCACCATGTCCAGATACTCCTGGACTTTTTCGTGCTGTCTGGACGTTGCGCGAACGACGACGACGCCGGCCTCCGGGTTGACGATGATCGAAGCGGCTTCGCGGAAAGTCGTCCGCTTGACGACGGTAGTCCCCTGCTGCTGGAGGCTTGCCGGATTCGGGCTGCCGGCCAGGTTGGAGGTGGTTCCACTAGACCGGCCGGAAGTGCCTTGGCCGCCTTGGGCACCCGTTCCCGTGGTGGCCTGCTGGTCCGACCGCTCGATCACTGTTTCGCTGGAACCTTCAGGAAGTATCTTGTCGCTTTCGCGCAGGATGTCCTTCAGGTTCTTTTCCAGTGATTGCCAGAAATTGTTCTGTGCCGTGCTCTTGACGGAGGTGCTGGAGTTGTTGCCGCCGCCGCTGCTGGTGGATCCCCCGGTGGCGCTTGTACTTGTGGATGCGATCTGGGTGTTGATCGAAACAGTGCCGCTCACGTCACGCGACATATTGACGTAGTCGACCCGGTAGTTGCGCAGGAAGGGCGAGTCGGGCATCACCACCAGATTCGGGCCGTCGAGTTCCCAGCGCATGTCGACTTGCTTGGCGACCCGGGTCAGGATCTGCTGCAGCGTCTGGTCGATCGCATTGATCGTGACGATGCCGTTGATGCCCGGATGGATGTCGATGTTGAGTTTCGCGTCGCGCGCCAGGGCAAAAAGCAGATCCTGTACCGGAATATTGCGAACCACGACCGAGTAGGACTCGGTTTTGGCGCTCGCCTTCGGTCGCGCGAGGCTGACCGTGGCGGCAACAGGTTGCGGAATTCCCGGATTCGGCGCGACCTGGGCCTCGGCGCGAATGTGGCCGGAGGACGGTGACTGCGGCGGCAGGCTCCCGCATGCAGAAAGCATTAAACTTGCGACGAGCGCAACAGGGAAAGGCGAGATCAGAAGTGGGCGCAAACGAATCCCCGATCAGGTAAAAAAGCCAATCTTAGGATAGCACATTATGTATACACGGCAACTCAATGATTTGATTGAGAGCATGGGTGTGCAACGGATGTTGTGAATTTGCACTAGCGTAGTCGCAATACTTGGCGGGGGTAAGGTTTGCTTGCCTTAAGGGATTTGGGCAGGTTGCGCAGCGCCATTGCCGCCGCCGCACCGGTCGCGTAGCTGCCGTAGGTGACGCCAAATCGGGGCGCTCCGCTGAGTTCCGAAAAATAGACGTAAACGTTGCCGAGCTCATTGTTCTCGCGCTGAACGCGGAGCAACAGCGCCTCGATTTCGCCATGTCGCCTGGCATCCGTGTCATACACCTGAACGAACCAGTGGTCGTTCGGCACCTGCTCCAGCCAGGCGCGACCGGCTTCGAGGCGTTCCCCGGTGAGGGGTCCAACCTTCGGCATAGTCGCCGGTGCTTGCGTTGTGCGCCCGGTTGGCGCAGTTCCCGCGACGGTCGGCGACGGGGTGGGCGGCGCTGAAATCGGCACTGCTGACTGGGAGGCAGGCGTTGTGAGCGCTACTCTCGCCGGCGGGTTAGCGGCAACCTGGGGAGCGCCAGCACTGGGTCCGGGCGTGGAAGCTTCCGCAGTCGCGGGAGATGGATTCGATGCCGGGCTGCCCTGGGTGGGAGGGGGCGTGGTGCCGGCGGGCGGGGCAGGGGTTACGGCCGCAGGTGGGCTGGGAATGTCCGTCGATGACGGAGCCACCGTAGTCGGGTTGTTGCCAGTTTGTGCCGACAGTAACCAGAAGATGGCTGCGGCCGCGCCGATGGCGAGGGCAGTGGCGATCCAGATGGTTTTGGTGTTGCGGACCATTTTCCCGCCATAAGCGGCTTCGCTGAATTCGGAATCACGGATCGCCGCCTGGACCTCCTTGGGGCCGATCTGGTGGCTGCCAGACGAAAAGGCCGCGAGCAGAGCCTTGTCGGCCAGGATGTTGATCCGGCGGGTAAGCCCAAGCGAACTGCGCTCGATCATTTTCAGCGCCGGCGGCATGAAGATGCTCGGCCCGCGATAGCCTGCGGCACGCATGCGGAAGTCAAGGTACTGGCTGATGTCGTCGCGCAGCAAGGGCGCAAGGCCGAAGTTGTGCGTGATGCGTTCCTTCAGTTGCCGCATGTCGGGACGGGCAAGGACGTCGTTCAGCTCGGGCTGGCCGAACAGAACCAGTTGCAGCAGTTTGTGGCGGTTGGTTTCGAGGTTCGACAGGAGGCGGATTTCCTCGAGAGTTTCCGCCGGCATCGCATGGGCTTCGTCGATCAGGACTACGACTTGCCGGCCTTCGCCGAACGACGCGATAAGGTGGTCCTGCAGGGCACGCATCACTGCAGAGGTCCGGGCGTTTTCGGCGATGCTCAGGCCAAGTTCGTCGGCAATGGCAAAAAGAATGTCGTCGCGCGAGAGCGACGGGTTCGCCAGATAGATGATGGTGACGTTTTGCGGCAGGCGCTCCATCAGCACCCGGCAGAGCATGGTCTTGCCGCTCCCGACTTCGCCGCTGACCTTGACTATGCCTTCGTCGTGAGTGATCGCGTAAACAAGCGCATCGAGCGTTGCGCCGCGATTGGCCCCGTCGAAGAAAAAATCGGTATGGGGCGTGATGCGAAACGGTGGCTCGTTGAGTCCGAAATGTTCGAGGTACATGGCGTCGGTCGTTCGGGCGGGGCTGGATTCCGGTCAGAAAAGGCTGCGATTGGGGCCGGGCCGCTTTTCGCGGGTCAGTGCATCGATGCGATTGTAGAGCGTGGTTCGATTTACGCCGAGCAGTCGCGCCGCCTGGCTCATGTTGTTGTGCGCCAAATGCTGTGCCGCCTCGATATAGGCTTCTTCCCAGAGTCGTAGCGTGGCATCCAGATTGAAATCGTGCCGGGTCTGAAGGTCGTTCAGCGCGATTGCCATCAGTTCCGCCCTTCCGGCCGGTGTCTGCGTCGCACCGATGCCACTCGCCAGCGGGTCGCTGCCGACGTCGAGTTCGGCTTCCAGTTCATCGACGCCAATCTCCCTGCCCGCGTATTTTGTCGTCAGGCGAATCGCGATGTTGCGCAGTTCCCGCACGTTCCCTGGAAACGGGTAGGCAAGCAGTCGCTTCGAGGTGGCCGCCGCCAGGCGGAACGGCTGCAGGTTGGCCTGGGCTGCATAAATCGAACGGAAATGTTCCAGCAGGAGGATGCGGTCGTCGCCGAGGTCGCGCAAGGGCGGGATCGAAATCGTGAACACGGACAAGCGGTGGTAAAGGTCGGCGCGGAAACGCCCTTCGCGAACCTCTTTCTTCAGGTCTCGATTGGTGGCAGTCACGATGCGCGCCGAGGATCGCCGCGCCTGGGTTTCGCCAATGCGCTGAAACTCGCCGTTTTCAAGAACGCGTAGCAATTTCGGCTGCAAGTCCAGTGGCAGTTCTCCAATCTCGTCGAGGAACAGCGTTCCGTCCGAAGCGTCCTCGAAATAGCCTGCGCGAGGCCCGCTGGCACCGGTAAACGCGCCCTTGGCGTGGCCGAACAGCGTCGCTTCCACAAGATTGGGCGAAATGGCGGCGCAATTGAGCGCCAGGTAGGGTTTGGCTACGCGCTCGGACAGTCGATGCAGTGCGACGGCGGCCAGTTCCTTTCCGCTGCCGGATTCACCTTCTATCAGTACCGGGAACGGCGAACGGGCGAACTGCCGAAGTTGCGCGCGAAGCTTTTGCAACGGTTCGCTGGTTCCGATCAGCCCATCGTCAACTTCGGTAGATGTGTCTCTAAAAGACAACACTCTCTTTATCAGCTTGCGCAGATTTTCTGGGTCGGCGGGCTTGGCTACGAACTCGGTTGCGCCCAGCGCGCGCGCATGACGGGCGTTGGGTTCGTCGCTCTGTCCGGAGAGGACGACAATCCGGGTTTCGGGCGCGTGCGCCAGTATGTCCGCGATCAAGGCAAAGCCTTCATCGGGACGGTGCGGCGTCGGAGGCAGCCCGAGGTCAATCAATGCAAGCGCGGGAGCAAGGTTCCCTTCGCGCAAAAGCTTGACCGCTTCGCTACGGGTGGCAGCGGTGCTGACGGCGTATTCCCGACCCAGAAAGTAGCCCAACGCGTCGGCAATGAGCGGGTCATCGTCGACGATCAGCAGCCTGGTTTTGTCCGGCGTTGAGTTCAAGGAAAGTGATGGTGTGGAATTGATCGAACCATCATAAATCGAATCGTGGCTGGAAATTTCGGTTTGTGAAGGGCGTTTAGGGGTTTCTTCAGTAATTGCCCAATCCGACGTTGAGGGCGATTCTGCTAAGATTCAATGTTGCGAATCCAGCCGGAAAACCTACCGGCGTCACAATGCCACCGGACAACCTTGTCGAAATCCGCGATCTGAACTTCACCTACGACAACCGGCCGATCCTGACTGGAATCAACATGACGATTCCGCGCGGCAAGGTCGTGGCGGTGATGGGCAGTTCCGGTTGCGGCAAGACTACTACGTTGCGCTTGATCGGCGGCCAACTCAAGCCGACGTCAGGCGAGGTAAAGATAAACGGACAGGTGGTTCATCAACTCGACGCCGATGGCCTTTACGGCCTGCGCCGACGCATGGGTATGTTGTTCCAGTTCGGGGCCCTGTTTACCGATATGTCGGTGTTTGACAACATTGCGTTCCAGATGCGCGAACATACCGACTTGCCTGAGACCGTGATCCGCGACCTGGTTTTGATGAAGCTGAATGCGGTGGGATTGCGCGGCGCCCACGACCTGATGCCGGCGGAACTGTCCGGTGGCATGGCGCGCCGGGTTGCCCTGGCCCGCGCCGTTGCCCTCGATCCGATGCTGATCATGTACGACGAACCGTTCGCCGGCCTCGATCCGATTTCCCTGGCGATCATCGGCGACCTCATTCGTAAGCTCAACGATGCATTGGGGGCAAGTTCCATCGTGGTAACGCACGACGTGCAGGAGTCGCTCAAGATTGTGGATTACGTTTATTTCGTGTCTGCCGGAAAAATAGTCGCCGAGGGCTCTGCGGAAGACATCAAGGACTCGAAGGTACCTTACGTGCATCAGTTCGTCTGGGGGGAGGCCGACGGTCCGGTTCCGTTCCACTACCCGTCGCGCCCCTACGGCGAGCAACTCATGGAGCGAGCCGCACGCCATGGATAACGGCCTGACCCGGTCCTTGCGTGGCCTCGGCCAGCGGGTGACTTCTCGCATCTGGCGCCTTGGCTACGCCAGCCGCTTCTTTCTGGCCATCTTGCTGGGTTCGGGCACCGCGCTGCGGCGAATGCATCTGACGATACGCGAGATCTACTTCACCGGCGTGCTGAGCCTGATCATCATCCTCGTGTCGGGCCTCTTCGTCGGCATGGTGCTCGGCTTGCAGGGCTACGACACACTGCAGCGCTACGGCTCGACCGAGGCACTCGGCGTTCTGGTGTCGCTGTCGCTCGTGCGCGAACTGGGCCCGGTGGTCGCGGCCCTGCTGTTCGCCAGCCGTGCCGGATCGGCGATTACGGCCGAAATCGGCATGATGAAAGCCACCGAGCAGTTGTCTGCCATGGAAATGATGGCTGTCGATCCGATCGCCCGCGTGGTGGCGCCGCGATTCTGGGGCGGGGTGATTTCGATGCCGCTGCTGGCGGCTCTGTTTTCGGCCATGGGTATTTTCGGCGGCTATCTGGTCGGCGTGCAATTGATTGGTGTCGACGAGGGGTCGTTCTGGTCGCAGATGCAGGCGTCGGTCGATTTCCGGGAAGACATCCTCAATGGCGTGATCAAGAGCTTCGTGTTCGGCATCATCGTAAGCTGGGTGGCGGTGTTCGAGGGCTACGATGCCGAACCCACTGCCGAGGGGGTGTCGGGTGCCACCACGCGCACAGTTGTAACATCGTCGCTGGCCATTCTGGCCGCCGACTTCATTCTCACCGCCTTCATGTTTACAGGGACATGACATGAGCCGCACTACACTTGACCTTTGGGTCGGATTTTTCGTTGCCGTCGGACTGGGGGCGTTGCTGTTCCTGGCGCTGAAAGTAGGCAACATGGCGTCATCCAGCAGTGGTGATACTTATGCAATTCAGGCCCAATTTGATAACATTGGCGGCCTGAAGGTGCGGGGCGCAGTAAAAAGCGCGGGTGTCGTCGTCGGTCGGGTGGCGGAAATCCGGTTCGATCCGGAGGCCTATCTTGCAGTGGTGACCATTAACGTGGATGCCCGCTACAAGTTTCCGCGCGATACGTTTGCAACGATCAACACATCGGGTTTGCTGGGCGAGCAGTACATCGGATTCGAGGTGGGTGGCGATTCCGAGATGCTCAAGGCGGGCGATACGATCAAGAAAACGCAGTCGGCAGTGGTTCTGGAGAAATTGATCGGCCAGTTCATGTTCAACAAGGCTGCCGAGGATGGCGGCAAGAAGTAGTCAACAGGTGCCTGAATAGAATGAATAAAACGCTCCCATCCCGTCTGAAGTCGGCAACCTTGGCAGTGCTGGCGGCCGGCATGTTGGCCGGATGCGCCAGTTCCGGCAACCCCAAAGATCCGGTCGAGGGTTTCAATCGCGCCATGTTCGCCTTCAACGAAGGGCTGGATTCGGTCATAGTGAAGCCTGTTGCCACGGGTTATGAAGCAGTTCTGCCATCCCCGATCCGTACCGGCGTCACCAATTTTTTCGGCAACATCGATGACCTGTTCATTGGTGTGAATAACCTGCTTCAGGGAAAGATCCCCGAGGCGTTCAGCGACCTTGGACGGGTCGTGATCAACACGACGATCGGCTTGCTCGGCGTTTTGGACATTGCTTCCGATGCCGGCCTTGAAAAGCACGACGAAGACTTTGGCCAGACCTTCGGTCGTTGGGGTGTCGGAAATGGCGCCTACGTTGTGATCCCTGTCTTTGGACCGCGAACGGTACGTGACACGGTGGGCCTGGTGCTGGACGTGCAGGCGGATCCGGTGGCGAACCACCGGCCCAAGGGGGACCGCGATATTGCGCTGGTGCTGCGCTTGGTGAATGACCGTGCCAATCTCCTGGCGGCCGACAAGGTCGTCGAAGAAGCCGCGCTGGACAAGTATTCCTATGTACGAGACGCTTATCTGCAGCGTAGGCGCAACCTGATCCATGACGGCAACCCGCCGCGCGAGCCGGAGGCGAGTCTTGATACCGATCGTTCGTTGTCGGCCGAGGCCGGATCGAATGAGTTGCGTGCCGAGCTACCTCCAACTGCAGGAGCTGTTCTGGCTGTTCGTACGGAAGCCGTCGATACGAAGTAGTCCAAGAATCGGGGCACCAGCCCCGATTCCGAAATCCCGGGAACCCACATGAAATACCTGTTTGCACTTTTCAGCGGCCTGCTGATTGCCGCGACGCCGATGGCGCAGGATGCAGTTGCTCCAGATGTCCTGATCAAGACGGTGACCAACGAAGTACTTGATATTGTCCGCAAGGACAAGGACATCCAGTCGGGGAACACGCGCAAGGCCATCGAGCTGGTGGAGGCGAAAGTGTTGCCCCACTTCAATTTCATGCGCATGACCCAGCTGGCGCTGGCTCGCGATTGGCGTCAGGCCAGCCCGGCCCAGCAGAAGGTCCTGGCCGACGAGTTTCGCCACTTGCTGGTTCGTACCTACTCCAAGGCGCTGACCGAATACAAGAACCAGACGATCGGATTCAAGCCGTTTGCCTTGAAGGCCGGAGAGACCGACGTCAGGGTTCGCACCGAGATCAAGCAGTCTGGCGCTGGCAAGAACATCGAGTTGGACTATTTCCTGGAAAAAGCCGCCTCCGGCTGGAAGGTTTATGACATCGAGGTGGGCGGCATCAGTCTCGTAACGAATTATCGCGAGTCGTTCGCCGCCGAAGTTCGCAATGGCGGCATCGACGGCCTGATCAAGTCCCTGCAGGCAAAGAACAAAACCGGCGAGGCGACGTCGGTCAAGAAATGATCCGAATCTCCGGCGATTGCGTCGAGGTCTCGGGTCCGATGACCATGGCTGGAGCGCGCGCCTTGCTCGCCGAAGGCGAGGCGGCTATCGCCGGCGAGGCCTCGGCCTTCGATCTCAAGGCGGTTACTGAAACAGATTCGTCCTGCCTGGCGGTGGTTTTCGGCTGGACGCGAGCCGCCATGGCGGCCGGAAAAACCCTGCGTGTGCTCAATCCGCCGCAAAGCCTGCTGAGCCTGGCCGCCGTTTACGGCGTCGCCGATCTGCTCCCGCAGGGCTGAGATTCCAGTCGTTTCAATTCTCGGATTGGCGTGATGTCGGTCGCGATCCGCATTCAGCAGGTCTCCAAATCCTTTGGTGCCGTCCAGGCCCTGGACCGGGTCGACCTCGCGATCGAACCCGGGGAATTCTTTGGCCTGCTGGGCCCCAACGGCGCAGGAAAGACGACGCTGATTTCGGCACTGGCCGGTCTGGTTCGGCCCGACCACGGCACACTCAGCGTCATGGGACATGACGTCCAGTCCGACTATCGCGCCGCGCGCCGCCAGCTTGGCGTGGTGCCGCAGGAGCTGGTATTCGATCCGTTCTTCACCGTCCGCGAATCGCTGAAAATCCAGTCGGGATATTTCGGAATCAGGGACAACGATGCCTGGATCGACGAAATCCTCGAGAACCTCGGCCTCACGCCGAAGGCCCATGCCAACATGCGCATGCTCTCGGGTGGCATGAAGCGCAGGGTTCTTGTGGCCCAGGCCCTCGTCCATCGTCCGCCGGTGATCGTCCTGGATGAGCCTACCGCCGGGGTCGACGTCGAGTTGCGGCAGACGCTTTGGGCCTTCATACGGCGCCTGAACGAGGCCGGCCATACCATCGTGCTGACCACGCACTATCTGGAGGAGGCCGAGAATCTGTGCAGCCGCATCGCCATGCTCCAGGCCGGTCGCGTCGTCGCCCTCGACACCACGGCCAACTTGTTGCGCCGCTTTTCCACCCATACCCTGCGCCTGCGCTGTCGCGGCGAAATGCCGGCAGACCTTGTCCTCGGCGCGGCGCAAAGCGGCGGCTGGTGGTCACTGCCTTTCGATCGCTACGAGGATGTGGAGCCGATGCTGGCGCGCATACGCGAGGCCGGCTGCGGCATCGAGGACCTGGAGATCGGCAAGCCCGACCTGGAAGAAGTCTTCATTCGCGTCATGCAGGGCGAAACGCAGGGCGAGGGTCGCTAAGATGGGCCACGGCTTTTCCACTCTTTTGTACAAGGAAGTGCTGCGCTTCTGGAAAGTGGCCTCGCAGACCGTCGCCGCGCCGGTGCTCACCGCGCTGCTCTACCTGCTGATCTTTTCCCACGTACTTGAAGGGCACGTGAAGATACACGGCGTGGCTTACACATCCTTCCTGATTCCCGGGCTGGTGATGATGTCGGTGCTGCAGAACGCCTTTGCAAATTCCTCGTCGTCGCTGATCCAGTCCAAGGTGACGGGGAACATCGTTTTCGTCCTGCTGCCGCCGATTTCCTACCTCGAATTTTTCGCCGCCTACGTTCTTGCTGCAGTCGTGCGCGGCGTCGTCGTCGGGACCGGCGTGCTGCTGGCCACCTGCTGGTTCGCCCCGCTGGGTTTTGTCGCGCCGCTCTGGATCATTGTCTTTGCCCTGATGGGCGGCGCCATCCTCGGCAGCCTGGGCGTGATCGCCGGCATCTGGGCCGAGAAGTTCGACCAGCTCGCGGCCTTCCAGAATTTCCTGATCATGCCCTTGACCTTTCTCTCGGGCGTGTTCTATTCGATCAATTCCCTGCCGCCTTTCTGGCAGCAGGTATCGCACTGGAACCCGGTCTTCTACATGATCGACGGTTTCCGCCACGGTTTCTTCGGCGTGTCCGACGCCTCGCCGTGGCACAGTCTTGCCGTGGTCGCAACGTGCCTTGCGCTGCTGACCGCATTTACCCTGAACCTGCTGAAGCGCGGTTACAAGCTGCGCGCCTGAGGAGCCTGACCATGCTTGACCCAAAACAGATCGAAACCTGGATCGCCGCCGGCCTGCCCTGCGAGCATCTGTCCGTCGACGGCGACGGACAGCATTTCGCGGCCGTGATCGTCAGCAACGAGTTTGCCGGCCTCAATCGCGTCAAGCGCCAGCAGCGCATCAACGCGATTCTCAAGCCGCGTTTCGACTCGGGCGAGTTGCATGCGTTGTCGATGCAAACGCTGACCCCGGAGGAATGGAAAGCCAATGGATAAGCTGCTGATCGCCGGCGGCGTTGCCCTGTCAGGCGAAATCGCCATATCCGGTGCGAAGAATGCCGCGCTGCCACTGCTTTGCGCTGCGCTGCTGACCCGTGAGCCGGTGACCTTCACCAATGTGCCGCACCTGAACGACATCGGCACGATGCTGAGGCTGCTTGCGCAGATGGGCGTCAAGGTCTCGCGCGAGGCGACAAAAGTCGGCGCTGGCGACACGGTGACGCTTGATGCTTCCGGCCTGAACAACGCCGTCGCGCCCTACGAAATGGTGAAGACCATGCGTGCCTCGATCCTGGTGCTCGGCCCGCTGCTGGCGCGCGCAGGCGAAGCCCGCGTTTCGCTGCCCGGTGGCTGCGCCATCGGCGCACGACCGGTGGACCAGCACATCAAGGGGCTGACCGCGATGGGCGCCGAGATTGCCGTCGAGCAGGGCTATGTCCATGCCCGCGCCACGCGCCTGAAGGGCGCGCGCCTGTTCACCGACATGGTCACGGTGACCGGCACCGAGAACCTGATGATGGCCGCCTGCCTCGCGCAAGGCGAAACCGTGATCGAGAACGCGGCGCGCGAACCGGAGGTGGTGGATCTGGCCAATTGCCTGGTGGCCATGGGCGCCCGCATATCCGGTGCCGGCGGCGACGTGATCCGCATCCAGGGTGTCGAGGCGCTGCACGGCGCGACGCATCGCATCATGCCCGACCGCATCGAGACCGGCACCTACCTGTGTGCGGCGGCGGCCACCGGCGGCGAGATACGGCTGACGGGCGCCTCGGCAACGTCGCTCGATGCCGTGATCGACAAGCTGATGGATACCGGGTGCGACATCGTCGCCGAGCGCGATGCGATTCGCATCAAGGCGCCACGGCGCCTCACCGCCGTCAGCATCCGCACCGCGCCTTATCCGGCTTTTCCGACCGACATGCAGGCCCAGTTCATGGCCATCAACGCGGTCGCCGAAGGCACCGCCGTGATGCGCGAAACCATTTTCGAGAACCGCTTCATGCATGCGGTCGAGCTGATCCGGCTCGGCGCCGACATCAAGATCGACGGCAACACGGCTTTCGTCACGGGCAGACCCGCACTGGATGGGGCCACCGTGATGGCCACCGACTTGCGCGCATCGGCCAGCCTGGTCATCGCCGGGCTCGTGGCGCAGGGTGAGACCCTGATCGAGCGCATCTATCATCTTGATCGGGGTTACGAAGGACTGGAGCAGAAACTGGCGGCGTTGGGCGCCAGCATTCGCCGGGTAAAATAACCGCATGAGCGGAATCACCATTGCCCTGTCCAAGGGCCGTATCTTCGAAGAAACCCTGCCCCTGCTGGCGGCGGCAGGGATCGTGCCGGCCGAGGATCCCGAAAAATCGCGCAAGCTGATCATCGCCACCAATCGCGACGACGTGCGGGTGGTGATCGTGCGCGCCTCCGACGTTCCCACCTACGTGCAATACGGCGCCGCCGACCTCGGCATCGCCGGCAAGGACGTGTTGCTGGAACATGGCGGCACCGGGCTCTACCAGCCGCTGGATCTCAAGATCGCCAAGTGTCGCATGTGCGTCGCGGCGCCGGCCGGATTCGACTATGAAGCCGCCGTTCGGCGGGGAGCGCGCCTGCGCATCGCCACCAAGTACACCACGGTCGCGCGCGAGCACTTTGCCGGCAAGGGCGTGCATGTCGATCTGATCAAACTCTACGGCTCCATGGAACTCGCGCCATTGGCCGGGCTGGCCGAGGCCATCGTGGACCTTGTTTCCAGCGGCAGCACGCTGAAGGCCAACAAGCTGGTCGAGGTCGAGGAAATCATGGACATCTCTGCGCGACTGGTGGTCAACCAGGCGTCGCTCAAGGTGAAGCGCGAGTTGCTGCAGCCGGTTATCGCGGCCATCGAGGGTGCGATCCGATGATTCGCCGTCTCTCCAGCGCCGACTCCGGTTTTGGCACTACGCTCGACGCACTGCTGCACTTCGACAATTCGACCGACGAATCCATCGAACGCACCGTCGCGGAGATCCTTGCCCGCGTGCGCGGCGAAGGCGACGCCGCGGTGCTCGACTTCACGCGCCGCTTCGACGCCCTCGATGTCGGCAGCATGGCCGAACTCGAACTGCCGCGGGCCGAACTGCGCCACGCCCTGGACCGCCTGCCGGTGGCCCAGCGCAAGGCTCTGGAAGCCGCGGCGCAACGCGTCACCAGCTACCACGAGCGGCAGAAGTCGGAATCATGGAGCTTCACCGAGGCCGATGGAACCCGCCTGGGCCAGAAGGTCACGCCCCTGGATCGCGTCGGCCTCTATGTTCCGGGCGGCAAGGCGGCCTATCCTAGCTCGGTGCTGATGAACGCTCTGCCGGCCAAGGTGGCCGGAGTCGGCGAACTGACCATGGTAGTGCCCACGCCGCGCGGCGAAAAGAACGCGCTGGTGCTGGCGGCGGCCTGCCTGGCGGGCGTCGATCGGGTGTTCACCATCGGCGGCGCCCAGGCTGTGGCGGCAATGGCGTATGGCACGCAGACCATTCCGCAGGTGGACAAGATCGTCGGTCCCGGTAACGCCTATGTCGCCGCCGCCAAGCGTCGCGTGTTTGGCACGGTCGGCATCGACATGGTGGCCGGGCCCTCGGAAGTGCTGATCATCGCAGATGGGTCGGCGAATCCGGACTGGGTCGCGATCGACCTCTTTGCCCAGGCCGAGCACGACGAACTGGCGCAGTCCATCCTGCTCTGTCCCGATGCCGCCTTCATCGACCGCGTGGCTGCCAGCATCGAACGCCTGCTGCCGACCATGCCGCGCCGCGAGGTCATCGCCGCCTCGCTCAAGGGCCGTGGCGCCTTGATTCAGGTCGCCGACCTCGATGAAGCTTGCGCGATAGCCAACCGCATTGCGCCTGAACATCTCGAACTCTCCGTGGCCGACCCGGCCCCGCTGGTGGAAATGATCCGCCACGCCGGCGCCATTTTTATCGGCCACTATGCCTCGGAGTCTCTCGGCGACTACTGCGCCGGCCCCAACCATGTGCTGCCGACTTCGCGCAGCGCACGCTTCTCCTCGCCGCTTGGCGTCTATGATTTCCAGAAGCGGTCAAGCATCATCGAGGTTTCGGCCATCGGAGCGCAGACGCTCGGCCCGATCGCCGCGACTCTGGCGCATGGCGAAGGGCTCACGGCGCACGCCAACGCGGCGGAGTTCAGGCTGAAGTAATTGGCTGGCCTAGCATTTCGATTGGTCCGAACGGGCTATTGACGACGAAGTGCTTGAGGCATCAACTGTCGATGCGGGAGATTTTCGTCGCTTCCGCGCAACGAGACCTCGGAATCGTGATATTGACCAAGAAGTGCATGGCCGGACTCATGTTTCCGTTTCTCATTATCGTATCGGCCCCATGCTGATCTGATCGGGCATCACTCCTAAGGAGACAGACCATGACTATCTATACCAAGGCGATGGACATCGCCAAAAAAGCGGCGCTGATGCTGGGGCTGGTGCTAACGATCAATGGCGCAACTGCGGGTCCTATCCTTAACCCAGCTACCGGCGGCTCCTATCAGATCGATTTCCACGAACCGATCGGTCAGTCGTTCGTTGCACAGGATTCATTCGTCAAGGCCAGCCTCTGGTACAACGTAATCAATACTGGATTTCCAGTCGACCCGATCACCCTGTCGCTCTACAGCGGCCATGGCACCGGCGGAACCTTGCTCGCCTCTGACACGTTCTTGTTGGGGGCCGGCTACAACGGTTTCTTCGATTCGGACTTCTCGAGCGTATCCCTGAGCGTCGGGAGTACCTACAGCATTGCCGCAAGTACTGCCGGTACTAGTCCATATTGGGGCATCAGCCCGGGCGCTGCATACGCCGGTGGCGCCGGTTTCGTTTTTGGTGGTCCGGATCCCGGGACCGACTTTGCATTTCGTATCACGCCGACGGTGGCAGCTCCGGTTCCCGAACCGGAAACCTACGCCATGCTGCTCGCCGGGCTGGGATTGCTGGGTTTCGTGGCACGTCGCCGGAAGCTCGCCGCGACTGCCTGACAGATCGCGCTGCACTTGGCAAAACGGGAGCTGCGGCTCCCGTTTTGCATGTGTGCGCTTCCCCGCGCTGTTCCTGATGCCGGCGATGTTTCAGGGTCCGAGGATATCCTTCAAGGCCGCAATCAGTGCGGCGCACTGTTCATCCGTGCCAACCGTGATGCGCAGGTACTGGGCTATCCTCGGCAGCTTGAAATGGCGCACGATGATGCTGCGTTGCCGTAGCGCCAGCGCCGACTTTTCGGCGTCGTGTCGCGGGTGGCGCGCGAAGACGAAGTTGGCAGCGGAGGGAATGACTTCGTAGCCGAGGTTTTCCAAATCGGCCACCAGCTTTTCGCGGGTGGCGATGACGGCGCGGCAGGTCCGCGCGAAGTACTCGCGGTCTTCGATCGCGGCGACCGCGCCGGCGATGGCAAGCCGGTCGAGCGGGTAGGAGTTGAAGCTGTTCTTGACGCGTTCCAGCGCTTCGATCAGGTCGTCGTGGCCGACCGCGAAGCCGACACGCAGGCCTGCCAGGGATCGCGACTTGGACAGCGTCTGTACCACCAGCAGGTTCGGGTAGCGGGTCGTCAGCGGAATCGCGCTGTCGCCGCCGAAGTCGACATAGGCCTCGTCGATAACCACCACGCAGTCCGGGTTGGCCTGCAGCAGCGCTTCGATGTCGGCCAGCGGCAACTGGCGGCCGGTCGGCGCGTTCGGGTTCGGAAAGATGATGCCGCCGGCTTGCGCACCCGGCGGTCGCGTGTAGTCCGCGACGCGGATCGAAAAATCCGCGAGCAGCGGCACGGTTTCATAGGGGACCTGATACAGCCCGCAATACACCGGGTAGAAGCTGTAGGTGATGTCGGGAAACAGGATGGGTCGCGCGTGCTTCAGCAGGCCCAGGAAGACGTGGGCCAGGACTTCATCCGAGCCGTTGCCGACGAAGACGTTGCAGGTTTCGACGCCATGGCAGTCCGCGATGGCGCGCTTGAGCCTTTCCGCGTTGGGGTCGGGGTAGAGCTTCAGGGAATCGTCGGTGGCGGCGCGGATGGCCTCCAGGGCGCGCGGCGAAGGCCCGTAGGGATTCTCGTTGGTATTGAGTTTCACCAGGTTGGCGAGCTTGGGTTGCTCGCCCGGCACGTAGGGCGTGAGCCCCTTGACGACATCGCTCCAGTAGCGGCTCATGGTCAGGCGGAATGGTTGGCAGGGCAGTGGTGATCGGGGTTCGCGCCCGTCGTGCAGGCGACTAAGCCGATGGTATCATGCAGGCCTCGAACACTTGCTTGACCCTCAGGCCATGCGGCAAGCCGACATCTCGCGCAACACCCTCGAAACGAAAATACGCGTCGTCCTCGATCTCGATGGCACGGGCGTTTCCAAGCTGGCGACAGGCATCGGTTTCTTCGACCACATGCTGGACCAGATCGCGCGCCACGGCCTGATCGATCTCAGCGTCGAGGCGGCGGGCGACCTGCACATCGACGCCCATCACACCATCGAGGATGTCGGCATCACGATCGGCCAGGCGCTGGCCAGGGCCTTCGGCGACAAGAAGGGTTTGCGCCGCTACGGCCACGCCTACGTGCCGCTCGACGAGGCCCTGTCGCGCGTGGTGGTGGACCTTTCCGGGCGGCCGGGCCTGGTCTTCAACGTGCCCTTCACGCGGGCCACGATCGGCGAGTTCGATGTCGACCTGGTGCGCGAATTCTTCCAGGGGCTGGTCAATCACGCCGGCATCACGGTGCACATCGACGCGCTGCGCGGCGAGAATTCGCACCATCAGGCCGAGACGGTATTCAAGGCCTTCGCGCGCGCCTTGCGCATGGCGGTTGAAGCCGACCCGCGCGCGTCCGGTTCCGTGCCTTCCACCAAGGGTTCGCTCTGATCCTTCCATGAGTGCCGTTCGCCGGGCCGTCCCAAGGATGGCGCAGTCAATGACATGGAGCCGCGATGCGGCGAACCCCTGTCACCCCCTTCCCCGGGAAGGGGGTTGGGGGGATGGTCCATGAAGGTTGTTGTAGTCGATTACGGCATGGGCAACCTGCGTTCGGTGGCCAAGGCCATCGAACACGTTGCGCCGACAGCCGAGGTTCGCGTCAGTTCCGCTGCCGCCGAGATCCGGGCCGCCGATCGCGTGGTGGTTCCCGGCCAGGGGGCGATGCCGGACTGCATGCGCGAATTGTCTGCTCGCGGCCTGCGCGACGCGGTGATCCGCGCCGCCGCCGAAAAGCCCTTTCTCGGCATCTGCGTCGGGTTGCAGATGCTCTTCGGCCACGCCGAAGAGGGGAACGTCATGGGCCTCGAAATCCTGCCGGGCCGAGTACCGCGCTTTCCCGAGGCCGCCATGGCGGCGCCCGACGGTTCAAGGCTCAAGGTGCCGCACATGGGCTGGAACCAGGTGCATCAGGCAGAGGCGCATCCCCTGTGGGACGGCATTGCCGACGATGCCCGCTTCTATTTCGTGCACAGCTACTACGTCGAACCGCTGGACCCCGAGGTGATTGCGGGTTCGACCCACTACGGCATCCCCTTTACCAGCGCGATTGCCCGCGCTAACATCTTCGCTGTTCAATTCCACCCGGAAAAAAGCGCCCAGGCCGGATTACGATTGCTCGGCAATTTCATGCGCTGGAATCCCTGATCCGCCGCCACCAGGCATTTCATTCATTGCACACATCCTATGCTGCTGATACCCGCGATTGATCTGAAGGACGGCCACTGCGTCCGCCTGAAACAGGGCGATATGGACGACGCCACGGTGTTTTCCGAAGACCCGGCAGCCATCGCTCGCCACTGGATAGATCAGGGCGCGCGCCGCCTGCACCTGGTCGACCTGAATGGCGCCTTTGCCGGCAAGCCGAAGAACGAAGCCGCGATCAAGGCGGTCCTCAAGGAAGTCGGCGACGACATCCCGGTGCAACTGGGTGGCGGCATACGCGACCTCGACACCATCGAGCGTTGCCTGGACGACGGCGTCAGCTACGTCATCATCGGCACGGCGGCGGTGAAGAATCCCGGTTTCCTGCACGATGCCTGCGGCGCCTTTCCGGGCCACATCATCGTCGGCCTCGATGCCCGCGACGGCAAGGTGGCGGTCGATGGATGGTCGAAGATGACCGGCCACGACGTAGTCGACCTGGCCAAGAAGTTCGAGGACTACGGTGTCGAAGCGGTGATCTACACCGACATCGGGCGCGACGGCATGTTGTCCGGAGTGAACGTCGACGCCACGGTCAAACTTGCCCAGGCGCTGCGCATCCCGGTGATCGCCAGCGGCGGCATTGCCAGCCTGAAGGACGTCAAGGCGCTGTGCGCGGTTCAGGGCGAGGGAATTTCCGGCGCCATTACCGGTCGCGCGATCTACGAAGGTACGCTGGATTTCAAGAAGGCCCAGGCCGAGGCGGACAAGCTTTCCAAGCCTTGACCCGGCCATGCTCGCCAAACGCATCATTCCCTGTCTCGACGTCAACGCCGGCCGCGTGGTCAAGGGCGTCAATTTCGTCGAGTTGCGCGATGCCGGGGATCCGGTGGAAATCGCCAGGCGTTACGATGACCAGGGCGCCGACGAAATCACCTTCCTCGACATCACGGCCAGTTCCGACGACCGCGACATCATCCTGCACATCGTCGAGGCGGTTGCCTCGCAGGTCTTCATCCCGCTCACCGTCGGTGGCGGCGTGCGCCAGGTGGATGACGTGCGCCGCCTGCTGAACGCGGGTGCCGACAAGGTCAGCATGAACACCGCCGCGGTCAATAATCCGCAACTGGTGGCCGATGCCTCGGCGCGGGTCGGCGCTCAGTGCATCGTGGTCGCCGTGGACGCCAAGCAGACCTCGCCGGGACGCTGGGAGGTATTCACCCATGGCGGACGCAAGAATGCCGGTCTCGACGCCATCGAGTGGGCGCGCACGGTGGAAAGCCTCGGCGCCGGTGAAATCCTGCTTACCAGCATGGACCGCGACGGCACCAAGGCCGGCTTCGATCTGGCGCTGACCCGCGCGGTGGCCGATGCCGTGGGCATTCCGGTGATCGCCAGCGGCGGCGTCGGCAACCTGCAGCATCTGGCGGACGGCGTCACCGAGGGGCGCGCCGACGCGGTGCTGGCGGCAAGCATCTTTCACTACGGCGAATTCACCGTACGCCAGGCCAAGGAATACATGCGCGCGCGGGGCATCGAGGTCCGGCTGTGAGCGTAATGGCGAACTCGAATTGGCTGGACGAGGTGGCCTGGGATGCGCAGGGCCTGGTTCCTGCCATCGCGCAGGATGCCGTGACGGGCGAGGTGCTGATGTTCGCCTGGATGAATCGCGAGTCGCTGGCCATCACCGCGGAATCCGGCCAGGCCGTGTATTGGTCGCGTTCGCGCGGCAGGCTTTGGCGCAAGGGCGAGGAATCCGGCCATGCGCAGAAGGTGCTGGAACTGCGCGTCGACTGCGACAAGGACGTGGTGCTGATGAAGATCGAGCAGGTGGGCGGCATCGCATGCCACACCGGGCGCCGCAGCTGTTTTTTCAACCGATTGGAAGCCTCGGGCTGGCGGGATGTCGAACCCGTCCTCAAGGACCCGAAGGAGATATACAAATGATTGACCTCGAAGTGATCCATCGCGTCCAGGCGACGCTGCGCGAACGCAAGGGCGCGGCGCCCGATTCGTCCTACGTCGCCAGCCTTTATGCCAAGGGTACCGATGCCATTTGCAAGAAAGTCGCCGAAGAAGCGGCAGAGACCATCATGGCGGCCAAGGACGGCGACCGCCTGCACCTGGTGCGCGAAGTCACCGACCTGTGGTTCCACAGCATGATCCTGCTCGCGCAGTTCGACATCGGTGTCGATGACGTGATGGTCGAGTTCCGGCGCCGGGAAGGCATCTCGGGCATCGACGAAAAGAAAGGGCGTGGCGAATGAGCGCCGCGTACTTTCTTTCGGCGCAGGCTAACGCGAGCGCAGCGAGGGTTAAGGCGCGAAGCGCCGGCCGTAGCCAGAAGAAAAGCCGGAGCGAATGAGCGTGGGCGACTGCATCTTCTGCCGGATAGCCCGTGGCGAGATCCCGTCGAAGAAGATCTATGAGGACGAGGAGATTTTCGCCTTCCACGACATCAATCCGATTGCGCCGGTGCACTTCATGATCGTGCCGAAAGTGCATGTCGCCTCGCTGGCGGAAGTGGACATGAGCCACCAGATGGTACTCGGGCGGATCCTTGCCAAGGCGAACGAACTGGCCAGGAGCCAGGGGCTCGATGAAGGCTTTCGCACCATCATCAACACCGGACGGATCGGGCATCAGGAGGTGTATCATCTCCACGTTCATATCCTTGGCGGCCCCGAACCGCTCGGATCGATGCTTAAACGCAAGGCGCCTTGAGAATTCACTGAGCGCGAGGAGAAACGCAATGGGATCTTTCAGCATCTGGCACTGGCTGATTGTGCTGGTGATCGTCATGCTGGTGTTCGGCACCAAGAAACTGCGCAACATGGGGTCGGACCTCGGCGGCGCGGTCAAGGGTTTCAAGGACGGCATGAAGGAGGCGTCTGCCGACAAGCCACCAGCCGAACCGCAGCAGGTCGCTGGCCAGACCATCGACGTCGAGTCGCGGCGGGAACAGACCAAGACCTGATACCGAATGCGCGACGAGGGACGGTTGCCGCGCGAAGGGTAGGGGCAAGATCCTTCCCGCGCGTCCCCGTGACGATTCCTTCCGCCCGGTTCCCCTAATAGAAAATGTTCGACGTCGGCCTATCCGAGTTGATGGTGATTGCCATTGTGGCGCTGGTCGTCATCGGCCCGGAGCGGCTGCCCAAGGTGGCGCGCACCGCCGGGCACATCCTCGGCCGCCTGCAGCGCTACGTCAGCGACGTGAAATCCGACATCAATCGCGAGATGCAGCTCGACGAACTGAAGAAGCTCCAGCAGCAGGTGAGCAGCCAGGTGGCGAGCCTGGAGACCTCGGTCACCCACGAGATGCGCGAAATCGAGTCGTCGGTCAACACCGCGGTCGCCCCCCTGACGTCGGAGGCGACAACCGATGCCGCCGTAGCGCCGGCGCCGACTTCCGCCGTTGCCGCAGATGCCATGAATCCCGTGCCTGCCGTCGCCGCTCCGGCAAACCCTGAAGTGCAAAAGTCCTGATGGCCGAAGAGCAGGAAACCTTCCTCTCGCACCTGGTCGAATTGCGCGACCGCCTGATCCGCGTGCTGATTTCCGTTGGCGTGGTCTTCGTGCCGCTGGCCTTCTATGCCCGCGAACTGTATTCGGTGCTTGCAGCGCCCCTGTTGGCGACGCTTCCCGCCGGGGGGCAGATGATCGCCACCGACGTGGTCGGGGTATTCCTGGTGCCGATGAAAGTGGCGTTGATGGTCTCGTTCCTGATCGTCCTGCCCTATGTCCTTTACCAGTTGTGGGCCTTCGTCGCGCCCGGGCTTTACTCCCACGAGAAGAAACTGGCCATGCCATTGCTGGCGGCATCCGTGCTGCTGTTCTTCATCGGCATGGCCTTCGCGTACTTTGCATTCTTCCCGATGGTGTTCGGCTTCATGGCGCAGTTCGCCCCGGAGGGCGTGGCCTGGATGACCGACATCGAGAAGTACTTTTCCTTCGTGCTCACGATGTTCCTCGCGTTTGGCGTCACCTTCGAGGTTCCGGTGATCGTCATCGTGCTGGTCAAGGTCGGCATCGTCAACGTGGTCAAGCTGCGCGAGTGGCGGCCTTATGTGATCGTCGGTGCCTTCGTGGTCGGCGCCGTGTTCACGCCGCCGGATGTCATCTCGCAGTTCATGATGGCCGTGCCGCTGTGGCTGCTTTACGAGCTCGGTATTGTCCTGGCCAACCTCATCGTCCGTCCGGCGGCTGCCAGCGAGTCCGACTATCGGCCGCCGAGCGAGGAGGAAATGGATCGGGAACTCGATCGCGCGGAGCAGCAGTCGCGCGACCAGAACAGCTGATCGCCGTCGTGGCCAGGCAGGTTCCCGCCGGGCTGTCGAGCGATGCCGAGGTGCGCAGCCTAGCCGCGTCCTCCCTGGTCAAGTTGTTCGACAGCCTTTACGAAGGCGCCGTCGTGGTAGACCACGCCGGGCGCATCACCTGGATCAACGACAAGTACAAGGCCCTGATCGGCTGGAACGGCAGCGAAGCGATCGAGGGACGTGCCATCGAGGAAGTCCTGCCCAACAGCCAGTTGCGTCGCGTCGTCGAGACCGGACAGGCCGACCTGCTCGACGTGTTGACCATAGGTGGGCGCCAGATGGTGGTGTCGCGGATTCCCCTGCATGGCGAAGCAGGCAACGTGATCGGGGCGTTGGGGGTGATCCTCTACGATCGGCTGCAGGCACTGAAGCCGATCGTGTCCAAATTCCAGCGGATGCAGACGGACCTGGCCACGGTGCGCAAGCAATTGGCGGAAGGGCGCCAGGCCAAGTACCGATTCAGCCAGTTCATCGGCGCCAGCCGCCTCGCGGTGGATACCAAGGAGCAGGCGCGTCGAGCGGCGGAGCGCGAGGGCGCCGTGCTGCTCCTTGGCGAAACCGGGACCGGGAAGGAATTGCTGGCGCACGCGATCCATGCCGCCAGTCGCCGCGGCGAAGGGCCGCTGGTGAGCATCAACGCCGCGGCTATCCCCGAGGCCCTGCTGGAGGCCGAACTGTTCGGCGTCGAGCCGGGCGCCTACACCGGCGCCGGTTCGCGGCCGCGCAGCGGCAAATTCACCCTGGCCGATGGCGGCACCCTGTTCCTCGACGAGGTCGGCGACATGCCGCTGGCCCTGCAGCCCAAGCTGCTGCGGGTGCTGCAGGAGGGCGAGGTCGAACCGGTCGGCGGCAATCAACTGAGAGCGGTCAATGTGCGCGTAATCGCCGCCACCAGTCGCGACCTGAAGTCGATGATCGAAGCGGGTACCTTTCGTGCCGACCTCTATTACCGGCTCAACGTCTTGCCCATCCGCCTGCCGCCGCTGCGGGAAAGGCGCGAGGACATATCCATCCTGTGCGAAACCCTGCTCGAACAGATTGCGGAACAGGGCGGCGAGGCACCGTGCACCCTAGCGGCGGACGGTCTGGCGAGGTTGTGCGCCTACGATTGGCCGGGCAACGTTCGCGAATTGCGCAATGTGCTGGAACAGGCGGTCGCGCAGTCGAACAATCGCCGTCTCGCCAGCGCCGACTTTCACATGCTGCCGGCGACGCCGGCCTCGGTTGCGGCAGCCCATGTTCCGATTGGCGATTCCGCCACGCGTCCGGTACGGTCCTTGCGCGAGGTGGTCGCGGCGGCCGAACGCAACGAAATCCTGCGCGCCCTTGAGGCGACGGGCGGGGTCAAGATGCATGCGGCCAAGTTGCTGGGGATCAGTCGGGCCCAGTTGTACGAAAAGCTCGGCGCACTCGGCGTCGCGTCAGAGGATCCGGACACAAAACTGACTGTCTGATTTTCGGGACAACTCATCATCCAATTGTTTTATTTGATTTAAATTGTTATCGCGGACTATTTGTCCGGAAAACCGGACAGTAAAGTGGTCCAATCATTCTTGAGTCCTGAGTCATTTAGATGACTTTCCGGTGTATTGCAGGCGTGGCACGTCTCATGCATGCTAGGGTTTGACCCCGCTTACCCGGGGAGTCAAACCACGAACGGAGGACTCGAGATGAAACTCAAGGCACTGGCGATAGCAGGCTTTGCGGCGGCGGCCGTTACCATGACCACACCGGTCAGCGCGCAGGAACTGAAGATCGCCCTGATCGCGGGCAAGACGGGCGCTCTGGAGGCCTATGCCAAGGAAACCGAACTCGGTTTCATGATGGGCCTCGAGTACCTGACCAAGGGCAGCATGATGATCAATGGCCGCAAGGTCAAAGTCATCGTCAAGGATGACCAGGGCAAGCCGGACCTGGCCAAGGCCGCCCTGGCCGAGGCCTATGGCGACGACAAAGTGGACATCGCGGTCGGCACGACTTCGTCCGGCGCCGCACTGGCGATGTTGCCGGTGGCCGAGGAATACAAGAAGGTGCTGGTGGTCGAACCGGCCGTGGCCGATGCGATCACCGGTGACAAATGGAACCGCTACATCTTCCGCACCGGGCGCAACTCGTCGCAGGACGGTCTGGCTGCCGCTGCAGCCCTGATGGGCGAGGCCAACGTCGCTTTCCTGGCGCAGGACTACGCGTTCGGTCGCGACGGCATCAAGGCCTTCAAGGATTCGCTGGCTGCCGTGAAGAGCAAGGCCAAGGTGGTGCATGAGGAATATGCGCCGCAGAACGCCACCGACTTTACCGCGTCGGCACAGCGGATTTTCGACGCGCTCAAGGACAAGCCGGGCCGCAAGATCCTGTCGATCTACTGGGCGGGTGCCAATCCGCTGACCAAGATCGCCGACATGAAGCCCGAACGCTATGGCATCGAACTCGCGGCGGGCGGCAACATCCTGCCGGTGCTGAAGGGCTGGAAGAACCTGGTCGGCATGGAAGGCAGCATCTACTACTACTACGCCTTCCCGAAGAACGCGATGAACGACTGGCTGGTGGCCGAGAACCAGAAGCGCCTCAAGCAGCCGCCGGATTTCTTCACCGCGGGTGGTTTCGCCGCAGCCAGTGCGGTGTACACGGCGCTGACCAAGGCCGGCTCCAGCGACACGGAAAAGCTCATCGCCACCATGGAAGGCATGGAGTTCGATACGCCCAAGGGCAAGATGACCTTCCGCAAGGACGACCATCAGGCGCTGCAGCCGATGTTCCATTTCCGCATCAAGAAGGTCCAGGCCAACGAATGGGACCTGCTGGAACTGGTGCGCGAATTCCCGGCGTCGGAACTGCCGCTGCCGATTCGCAACAAGCGCTGAAATTCGGACCGGCGGCAATCCGGCGGGGCAGGGCGGCGGGAGCCGGCCTTGCCGCCCGGACGCCGCCATTCCATGCCCTGAAACGACCATGTCCGGCGAACATCCCGTCCTGTCGACGCACGGCCTGAGCATCCGCTTCGGTGGCCATGTGGCGGTCAATAACGTGAGCTGCGAGTTCCGTCCGGGCACGCTGACGGCGATCGTCGGACCCAACGGCGCCGGCAAGACCACCTACTTCAACCTGATGTCGGGACAGTTGGCGCCCACTGCAGGCACCGTGCGGCTCTATGGCGAGGACGTGACGCACCTGGGCGCGCCGCAGCGAACCCGGCGCGGTATCGGCAGGGCCTTCCAGCTCACCAACCTGTTTCCCAACCTGTCGGTGCTGGAAAACGTACGCCTGGCTGTGCAAAGCCGCGCCGGGTTGGGCCTGAACATGATCACGATGTGGACCCGCCATGTCGAACTGGTCGAGAAGGCGGAGCATTACCTGCATGTCACGGCGCTCGGCGAACGACGCCACGAACTGGCCTCGGCCCTATCGCACGGCGACAAGCGCAAGCTGGAAATCGCGATCCTGCTGGCACTCGAGCCGGACATTTTCATGTTCGACGAACCGACCGCCGGCATGAGCGTGGACGAGGTTCCGGTAGTGCTCGACCTGATTCACCATATCAAGGCCCAGGGCGACAAGACCATCCTGCTGGTCGAACACAAGATGGACGTGGTGCGATCGCTGGCCGACCGCATCATCGTCCTGCACAACGGCTATCTGGTGGCCGACGGCGAGCCGGCCGAAGTCATGGCCTCGCCCATCGTGCAGGAAGCCTATTTGGGAACCGGGATGGCGGACCATGTCTGAAGCCCTGCTCCAGCTGGCCGATGTGCACACCCACATCGCCCAGTACCACATCCTGCAGGGTGTCGATCTGACCGTACCCAAGGGTGGCATCACGGTTCTGCTCGGTCGCAACGGCGCCGGCAAGACGACCACCCTGCGCACCATCATGGGCCTGTGGCATGCCTCTCGCGGCAGCGTGCGTTTCGAAGGCGGCGACATCACGCACAGTCCGACGCCCGATATCGCCAGTGCCGGCATTGCCTACGTCCCCGAAAGCATGGGCATCTTCTCCGACCTGACGGTGCGCGAAAACCTGTTTCTCGCGGCGCGCAGCGTGAAGAGCGCGGACCAGATGGACGAGGCGCGGCTTGAATGGATCTTCGGTTTCTTCGGAGCCCTGAAGAAATTCTGGAACCAGCCGGCGGGCACGCTTTCGGGCGGCCAGAAACAGATGGTGGCGATCGCGCGTGCCATCGTCGAGCCGAGAAAACTGATCCTGATCGACGAACCGACCAAGGGGCTGGCGCCGGCCATCATCCAGGGCATGATCGCCGCCTTTCGCGAGCTCAAGCAGACGGAAACCATCCTGCTGGTCGAGCAGAATTTCAGCTTCGTCGCCGCGCTGGGCGATTCGGTCGCCGTGATGGACGGCGGGCGCATCGTGCACTCCGGTTCGATGGCCGAACTGGCGGCGGACAAGGACCTGCAGCACAGGCTGCTCGGCCTGTCGCTGGACACCCACCAATGAGGGACGGAACATGACGGCGATCTCCCATGCCGCGCCACAGGATGCCGCGCTGCCCAAGGTGAAGGTGGACGTGCTGCCGCTGCTGCTGGTGCCGCTGCTGGCGCTGCTGATGCTGCCCCTGGTGGGCAGCTTCCCGACCTGGGTGACGCTGACCGTCGCGGGGCTGGCGATGGGCATGATGGTGTTCATGATGGCCAGCGGCCTGACGCTGATTTTCGGCCTGATGGACGTGCTCAATTTCGGCCACGGCGCCTTCGTCTCGGTCGGCGCCTTCACCGCCACGCTGGCCCTGCTGCCGATGAAAAGCTGGGTCGAGGCGGATTCGGTGCTGATGAACCTGTCCGTACTCGGGCTCGCCATCCTGTTGGCGATGCTGGTCACCGGGATTCTCGGCTGGGCCTTCGAACGCATCATCATTCGTCCGGTATATGGCCTGCACCTGAAGCAGATCCTCATCACCATGGGCGGCATGATCGTCGCCGAGCAGCTGATCCACGTGATTTGGGGCGCCGAGCAGATTCCGCTGCAACTGCCGACGACGTTCCGTGGCGCCTTCATTTTCGGCGATGCGGCGCTGGAAAAATATCGACTGATCGCTGTCGGCGTCGGGCTGACGGTGTTTGTCACCATGTTCCTGGTGCTGAACCGGACCAAGGTCGGCCTGCTGATCCGTGCCGGCGTCGAGAACGGCGAGATGGTTGAGGCGCTGGGCTACCGCATCCGGCGCCTGTTCGTCGGCGTCTTCATGGCCGGCTCGGCGCTGGCGGGACTCGGCGGAGTGATGTGGGGCCTGTACAAGGAAACCCTGACGGCGGCGATCGGCGGCGAGATCACCGTGCTGGTGTTCATCGTCATCATCATCGGCGGCCTCGGCTCGGTCGGCGGCTGCTTCATCGGCGCCATGCTGGTGGCATTGGTCGCCAACTATGCCGGCTTCCTCGCCCCCAAGGTAGCGCTGGTGTCCGATATCCTGCTGATGGTCATGGTGCTGCTGTGGCGGCCGCAGGGACTCTATCCGGTGGCGAAGCGCTGAAATCATGATCAGGACCCTGCTATCCGGCGACCTGCCGCGCAGCCGGCTGCTTTCGGCGATGCTGCTTGCCGTGTTCTTCGGGTTGGCCCTGGCGCCCTTCCTGGTCCCGGGCGCACGTTCGCTCAACGTCGCGGCGACGATCTGCGTCTTCGTCGTGCTGGTCGCGTCCTACGACCTGCTGCTGGGTTACACGGGCATCGTGTCCTTCGCCCACACGATGTTCTACGGCATCGGCGCCTACGGCGTCGGATTGGCGCTGCATGGCATGGGGCCGAGCTGGTGGGCGATCTTCGTCGGCACGGCCGGCGCCCTGGCGCTGTCGCTGGTGCTGGCGCTGGTCATCGGCCTGTTCTCGCTGCGCGTGCGCGCGATCTTCTACGCGATGATCACGCTTGCGGTCGCTGCCGCCTTCGCGGTCGTCGCTTCGCAATTGTCCGACCTGACCGGCGGCGAGGACGGCCGCACCTTCAAGGTCCCGGAGCTCCTGCAACCGAGTTATCGGCTGCTCGATGCCGAGATACTGGGGCGCGCGATCGACGGCAAGCTGATCACCTATTACCTGGTCTTCTTTTCCGCGCTGGCGCTGTTCCTGCTGATGCTGCGCATCGTCAATTCGCCGTTCGGCCGCGTGCTGCAGGCGATTCGCGAGAACGATTTCCGCGCCGAGGCGCTGGGCTATCGCACCGTGATCTACCGCACCCTGGCCAACTGCCTCGGCGCCCTGATCGCCACGCTGGCCGGCGTCCTCATGGCGCTCTGGCTGCGCTACGTCGGGCCGAAGACCATGCTTTCCTTCGAGGTGATGACCGACATCCTGCTGATCGTGGTGATCGGCGGCATGGGCACGATCTACGGCGCGGTGATCGGTTCGGCGCTGTTCATCCTGGTGCAGAACTATTTGCAGGTATTGATGGCGCAGGCCTCCGCCTCCTTGTCCGGGGTGCCGCTGCTCGCCAACCTGTTCCATCCCGACCGCTGGCTGCTGTGGCTGGGCGTGCTGTTCGTGCTTTCGGTGTATTTCTTCCCGACCGGCATCGTCGGCCGCCTGCGCAGCAAGGCCCTGGCACGGAGATCGCCGTGAGCCTGGTGCGCGTCGAGCGCACCGATGCCGTGGTGCGCGTGGTGCTAAGTCGCGGCGGAATGCATAACGCGCTGGTGCCGGAACTGCTGGACGCATTGCTGGCAACGCTGGCGGAACTGAAAGTTGATGCCACATGTCGGGCCGTCATCCTTGCCGCCGACGGGCCCGCGTTCTCGATCGGTGGTGACATGCGCCGCTTCCGGCGCGAGCGGGATGGCCTGCGCGTTTATGGCAATGGCCTGGTCGGGCAACTCAACGAGGCGATCCTGTCGCTGATCGACCTGCCGCAGCCGGTCGTGGCGGCGGTAAATGGCATCGTCACCGGCGGTTCGATCGGACTGGTGCTTGCCACGGACATCGTACTTCTGTCGCCGCAGGCGGCTTTCAAGGCGCACTACGCGACAGCCGGCTTCGGGCCGGACGGCGGCTGGACGGCGCTGGTCGGCCGCCTCGCCGGCAGGCGACGGGCGGCATCGGCGCTGCTGCTGAACCGCACCGTGCGCGCCGAGGAAGCGTTGGCCTGGGGCCTGGCCAGCGAGATCGTGGCGGCCGATGCACTGGCAGAACGTGCCGCGGACGCCGCGCGCAAGATCGCCGCCTATCCCTGCGGCACCATGCGTGCGTCGAAACGCCTGCTGTGGGGCGACCGCGAACAACTGGCCGCCGACCTCGAAGCCGAGCGCGAGCGGTTCGTCGAACTGGTCGCGGCGCCGGAAGCGCTGGCGGGCGTCGATGCCTTCCTGCGCGATTTTTCCGCTTACCCGGATTCACAGGATGAGGAGGATGCCAAATGTTGATACCCGACTGGCTGGTCAAGCATTCCGCGCAGTTTCCGCAGCAGGTCGCACTGGTCGATCTGCACAGCGCACGTTCGGTCACCTACGCGCAGCTCAACGAACGTGCCAGCCGCTTCGCCGAGTTCATGCGCGAGCGCTGGCAGATCAAGCCGGGCGATCGCGTGGCGGTGCTGGCCCACAGCTCGTCCGATTACGTCGAAATGCTCTATGGCTGCGGCAAGCTCGGCGCCATCATGGTCTGCCTCAACTGGCGCCTGGCGCTGCCCGAATTGACCGGAATCGCGGCCGATGCCGAGCCGGTGGCGCTGGTCTGGGGCGAGGAATTCGACTCGATCGGGATCGCCCTGGCCGATGCCTGCAAACTGACGCGACGCATGGTCACGGGCGCGCCACGCGACAAGGTCGACGGCTACGAAGCGGCGCTCGCCGCCATGTCCGGCGCCACGGTCGAAATGCCCTGGCGGGCGCACGACGAGGTCTGGTACCTGCTGTACACCGCCGGCACTACGGGCAAGCCCAAGGGCGTGCCGCAGACCTGGGGCATGGCCTTCACCAACGCGGTCAATGGCATGCTCGCCACGGGTTTGCGACGCGAAGATAGGATGCTTTCGGTGCTGCCCTATTTCCATACCGGCGGCCTGAACCTCTACATGAACCCGACCATCATGTGCGGCGGCACCACGCTGATCATGCGCCAGTTCGATGTCGACCAGACCATGGCCCTGCTGGAGTCGGAGGCCACCGTGATGTTCGGCGTGCCGGCCATCTACCTCTTCCTCAGCCAGCATCCCCGTTTCGCCAGCGCCGACTTTTCGCGGGTGCGCAACTGGGCTTGCGGCGGCGCGCCGATTCCGAAGGTCTTGCTCGAGCAGTACCTGGCCAAGGGCGTCACCATCTGCTTCGGCTTCGGCATGACCGAGACCGGCCCGACGGTATTCCTCACCGACGAGGATACGGCACGGCGCAAGGTCGGCACGGTCGGCAAGCCGGTGATGTACGTCGAGGGCAAGGTGGTCGATTCCCAGACCCGCCAGCGACTCGGCGCCAACCAGCGCGGCGAACTGCTGCTGCGCGGGCCCGGCATCACGCCCGGCTACTGGAACAAGCCGGAAGCGACGGCGAAGGCCTTCGAGGATGGCTGGCTATGCAGCGGCGACATCGCCTATTTCGACGACGACGGCGACTACTACATCGTCGACCGATCCAAGGACATGTACATATCGGGCGGCGAGAACGTCTATCCGGCGGAAGTCGAGAACGTCATCTTCCAGATGGAGGGCGTGGCGGAAGCCGCGGTCATAGGCGTACACGACGCGAAGTGGGGCGAGGTCGGCAAGGCCATCGTCGCCTTGAAGCCGGGCGCGCAAGCTTCGGCCGAGGACGTGATCGCCCACTGCAAGGCCAGGCTGGCGGGCTTCAAGGCGCCGAAATACGTGGTTTTCGTCCCTGCCGTGGCGCGCAACGCGGCAGGCAAGCTGGACAAGCCGACCTTGCGCCGGCAGTTCGGCGATGCCGCCGGGTGAGTGACGGATGAGCGCTTACCGGCGCGTCCTGCTGCAGGACGACTTCGACCGATTCGCGAAACTCAGCCGCGACGACAATCCGATCCACTGCGATCCGGAATTCGCCGCCAAGAGCCATTTCGGTGCCACGGTCGCCCACGGCATGCTGCTCTATGCCTGCATTTGCAAGGCGCTGACCGAGCAGGTCGGACCCGGCATGGTGCAGCTCGAGCAAACGCTGATGTTTCCCAATCCGACCTATGCCGGTGACTTGCTCAACGTCGACTTGCAGGTCGGCGCCGAAAGCGGAGGTGTCCTCGATATCGCCACCGGGATTTCAAAAGTCGGCGCTGGCGGTACGGCGATTCCCGTTGCGACCGGTCGTTGCTGCGTTGCCGCGCCCGATGCCGCGATATCCGCCGTGCCGCCGGCATCGCATCCGATGCAGCAGGGCGATGCCGAACTCTACGGCCTGCGGCCCGGCATGAGCGCCGACAGCACGCGCGCTTTCAGCATCGCCGACCTCGATGAATACGGCGACCTGAGCGGCGACCGCAACCCCATTTTTCGCGACGACGCCGCGGCCCGGGCACGCGGCTTCGCGCGCCGCATTGTGCCCTGGCCACTGCTGGCCGGCATGTTCTCCGACCTGCTCGGCACGCGCCTGCCCGGTCGGGGTACCGGCTGGATGAAGCAGGAATTGCGCTACCCCGCGGTGGCATACCCGGACGAGGCGCTGACCGCGAAGGTGTCGATCGTCCGTTTGCGTGCCGACAAGGAACTGGTCAATCTGTCCACCCGCATCCATGCCGGCGACGGTCGCCCGGTCTGTGAGGGCGAGGCGCTGGTCCTGGTCCGCAATCTCGAAAGCAAGTCCGGGCCGCGGGCGGCATGATGGACGTCGGCATACTCGGCTACGGGCTGTACCTGCCATCGCGACGCATGAGCGCGGCCGACATAGCGGCCGAAACCGGCGGGCGCTGGTCCGAGGCCGCCGTGCGCGACAAGCTCGGCATCATTGGCAAGAGCGTTCCGGGTCCGCAGGACGGCACCCAGGAAATGGGCGCCCTTGCCGCGCTGGATGCGCTGGCGCGCACCGGCCTCGATCCCATGGAGATCGACCTGATCCTGTGCATGGGCGAGGAGTGGAAGGAGTATCCCCTGACCACCTCGGCCATCCATATCCAGGAGCGCATCGGCGCGCGGCGCGCCTGGGGCATCGACCTGCAGCAGCGCTGCAACACGACGGTGGCCGCGATCAAAATCGCGAAGGACATGATGACGGCCGATCCGGATATCGCCACGACCTTGATCGTCGGCGGCTATCGCAACGGCGACCTGATCGACTACACCGATCCCGACGTATCCTTCATGTACGACCTCGCCGCGGCCGGCGGTGCGCTGATCCTGAAGCGCGACCTGGGCCGCAATGCCGTGCTCGGCAGCCATATCATCACCGACGGGTCGCTCTCGCGCGACACCGGGGTGCGGTACGGCGGCACCGTGCAGCCGATTGAAGCGCTGCCCGAGGAAATCCTGGCCGACCTGAGGGCGCGCGGCAACCGCAGCCTCAGCGTTTTCGACGCCGAGCACATGAAGGCGCGACTCAACGAGGTTTCCATGCCCAACTGGCTGACCTGCATTGACCGCGCGCTGGAAAAGAGCGGCGCGACGCGCGCCGACGTCGATTTCCTGAACGTGCTCCACTTCAAGCGTTCGATGCATGCCAGCCTGCTGGAAACGCTTGGCCTGCGGCCGGAGCAGTCCGTCTATCTGGAAGACTATGGTCATTCCGGACAGGTGGATTTCATGCTGTCCCTGCATGAGGGATTGCGGCGGGGGCGCGTGAAGGATGGCAGCCTGATGGTCGCCATCGCCGCCGGAATCGGCTATGTCTGGGGCGCCACGGTCATCCGCTGGGGGCCGCTGCCCTGACGCGCAGCCCGGGCATGGGACTCAGCCTTCGGTGAAGCCGAATCGTTCGACGAACTGCACCGGATCGAGCGCCGGCCCCTTGAAATCGGCCTGCATGTAGTCGCAGCGCAGTTCCTTGAGTCGCGCCGCAGCAACATCATCGGTGACGCCCACGGCGACCACCGCGAGCCTCAGGTGGTGGGCGAGTTCTATGATCGACTGGAGGATGCGGTCTGATTTCGGTGTAAGCGCCAGGTCGCCGACCGCCGAAACGTTCAGCTTGATTTCCTGAAAGGGCATCGCCGCCAGCTGGAACAGGGATTCTATGGTCATGCGGTGATCGTCGATCGACAACTTGACGCCCAGTTCGCGCAATCGCCCCAGCGTCTCCCGCGCGACCGGATCGGTGTGAAGTACCGTGGTTTCCCCGATGCCGAGGATCAGTGTTCCGGGGCGTCGGCTCCATGTGCCGAGCGAACGCTGCACCACGTCCAGCAGTTCGGGGTGGCGCAACACGCTGGCCGGAAGTCTGACGCCGATGCGCAGGTCGAGTCCGGCGCTGTAGCGAAACTCGGAAACGTTGCGTAGCGCCCGGTTCAGGATGGATGAGACCAGATCGGTGACCATGTCCGCCGAGTCGGCAGCGTCGAAAGCCTGTTCCGCCGGGATCAGGCCGGATGCCGGGTCGTGCCAGCGCAACAGGGCTTCCGCACCCATGACTTGTCCGAGACGCAAGTCGTACTGCGGTTGAAAGACCAGTTCCAGCGCGTTCTCCGATACCGCCGTGCGCAGCCGGTTCTCTTGCAGCAGGTCCGATTCGGCCGAGTTGTTGCGATCCTCGGCATAGTCCGCGATCAGACCGGGCAGGGTTCTTGCCAATGCACAGGCGCTCTTGGCTCGCTGCAGCAGGACTTCCGCCTGATCGCCATGTTGCGGATACATCGCAATGCCGATCGCGGGGCGGGCGAAGATTTCTTCCTCACCGATCCAGAATGGGGCATTCAGAACGCGCAAGGTCTTTCGCGCTGCCAGCACGGCAACCGCCGGGTCGTCCACGGTTGAGAGGACACAGGCGAAATCGTCGCGTCCCATCGATCCGACGAAATCGCCCGAACGAAGCACTTCGGCGCAGAGCAACGAACTGACGCGGCTGCGTATGGCGTCGCCGACGTGATAGCCCCAGACGGCATCGATCCGGGCGATGAGCCCGCAGTCGACAATCAGGACGGCCAGGCTACCGGAGTCAGCCTGCCGTGCCGCGATCTTGCCACGCAAGGATTCGAGAAATGCGACGGGTTCCGCAGCGAATGGATCACCAGCTCCGTCAGCCGATCCTTCGGCGTCGGCACCAATCACAGAAACAGCTCTCGCGGATCGATCTTCACCGAGTTGTACTCGAGCGAGCGCAATATCCGGTAGGGTTCGTCGGGCCGGGCCTTGGGTTCCTTCATCAGGTCCAGCATCTTGTACGGCACCATCGGGTTGCCCTTGGCGTCCTTGACGACCATGATGCGCGGCTGCATGCGACGCACCATGTTTTGGGCGACCACGATCGCGACTTCGCCGCTGTTGAGTTCGACCACGCTACCGACTGGGAACACGCCGATACACTGGATGAACTGCTCGACCAGCGCCGGATGGAACTGCTTCCCGCGTTCCTTGTAAATGAGGCTGAGCGCGTTCGCCGGCGACATGTTTTCGCCGAATGGCTTGGGGGCAGTCAGCGTATCGAAGGTGTCGACGATGCCGGCGATCAGGCCGGGCAGGGCAATCGCATCGCCGCGCAATCCGCGCGGATAGCCGGTACCGTCGAAACGCTCATGGTGCAGGGAGGCCAGACCGGGAAGCTCAGGCGGCAAGCCCGCGGTATCGCTGAGGATGCGAACAGAGTGATTGATATGGGTCCGATAGAGCGCGGTCTCGGCATCGTTGGTCGGGCCGCTGGTGGCGAGTTGGGTCGGCAGTTTCAACTTGCCGACGTCCTGCAGCAAGCCGAGCATGCCCAGCAACTGGATGCGGTCTTGCGGCAACTGGAGGAAGCGGCCGAAGATCGTCATCATCACCGAAATCCCGACTGCTCGGCTCAACGTCTCGCCACTCTTCTCCTGCAACTTGATTAGCAGGGCCATCGCATCGGGATTGCGCACCACGCTCTCGGTGATCTGTGCGGCGGCTTCATGCGAACGTACGCTGTCGATCGAGCTGCCGATTTCGACGGCTTTTGAAAGTTCCGCGACGACGACCGTGGTCTTGGCAAAGGCGTTTTCCGCCTTCGGCATTTCCGCCTCGACGCTGGCGATCTCCTTGTAGACCGTTGTGCCGCGAACCTTCGCCAGATCCTCCGCAGTTACACGGCCGACAGCCTGCCGCTCTTCCTTTTCCGGATCGATGAAAACATGCTTGCAGTACTTCTTGAGGACGTCGAGCTGTTTGTCGCTTTTCAGGACGAAGCCCTGAAAAACGAACGGTGTCTCCGTCCATGGCCGATCCAGCTTGGAGACGTACACTCCGAAGGTCAACTGGTCGACAGGTATTTCGCGAAGCTCCATGCGTCTAACTCTGTGTCAGGAATAAGGGTGGATTCTGGCTATGATCGGCCCGATCGGCAAGCGAAGCAGGATTCGAAGGTCAGGACGTGCTGGCGGTTGCATGCCACAGCCTCAGTTTGTCCAGAGTAACTTGATCGGTTGCATGGAGCACCATGCGTGCACCTTCGAAATTTTCGTTGATAGTGTAGTCGCTCACGGTGATCACGGTCGGTATTCCCGCGGCCAGCGTCGCGGCCAGCCCATGCGCCGAGTCTTCGACGGCGAGGCAGTCACGCGGAGGGAGATTGAGCTGCTTCAGTGTCCACAAATATATATCCGGCGATGGCTTCTTGGCGGCCGCCACGCTGCCTGACGCGATCGCGTCGAACCAGGTGTCGGCATTCGGACCGAGATTGGCACGCAGCAGTCCAACCACGTTCTCCAGCTTTGAACTCGAGGCAATCGCCAGGCGGACGCCTTCGGTGCGCGCATCGCAAATGAGTTGCCCGATGTCGGCGCGCAAAGGGATGGCACCCGCCGCAAGCAGGCGCTGGTAGTTGCGCGTCTTGATGTCGTGAATGCGCTGCAACAATTCTTCGAAGTCCGGTCGGGCGCAGGTTGCCGGGTCATTCTGGCGGGCAAAGTGACGGATTCTTTCCAGGCCACCGGCAACATCCAGAAGCGTGCCGTAAAAGGCTTCATCCCAGTGCCAGGAGAGCCCGACTTCGGCGAATGCCGCATTGAACGCCGGGCGATGGCCGTCACGTTCGGTATTGGCCAGGGTACCGTCGACATCGAAAATAAGTGCGCGCAGTGCCATGATGAAAAAGTCGCCAGACAATTCAGGAGGTGTAAAGACTAAACGATTTTATGCTTGCGAGGGTAGGGCCCCTCCGTGTTTTTTTGGATGCGGCGGTGCAGCGGTTTTTCTTACGCCCGGAGGATGCTAGAGTGCACCTGATGTAGCGTCGGCGACCGTCCGACGACCCCATCGTCCTACCCCGCCACTGGAGACCGCGCGCACGTGAAACCGACGAACATCGGCGGCCACGACTACTTTCACAAGGTCGTGGATTGCCAGTGGGCCTGTCCGGCCCACACCCCCGTTCCAGAGTACATCCGCCTGATCGCCGCCGGCCATTATTCGGATGCCTACATGATCAACTGGCGTTCGAATGTTTTTCCGGGAATTCTGGGGCGTGTATGCGACCGTCCCTGTGAACCGGCATGCCGGCGCGGGCGCGTCGACAAGGAACCGGTCGCGATCTGTCGCTTGAAGCGTGTCGCGGCTGACCTGAAGGATGACATTACCGGCCGCCTGCCGCGGCCGCAAAAGACGAATGGAAAGCGCATCGCCTGCGTGGGAGCAGGTCCGGCTTCGCTGACCGTGGCTCGTGATCTCGCGGTGCTGGGGTATCAGATCACGGTGTTCGACAACGGCGCCGCCCCGGGCGGCATGATGCGCAGCCAGATTCCCAAGTTCCGTCTGCCCGACGACGTCATCGACGAGGAGTGCGGATACATCATCGGCCTCGGCGTCGAGACCCGGTACAACCAGTGGGTAGGCAGCTTGCGCGATTTGATGGCCGAGGGATGGGATGCCGTATTCGTCGGCACCGGAGCTCCGCGCGGTCGCGACGCGCCGATCCCGGGACGCGAGGAGGCGGCCAAGCACATCCATATTGGTATCGACTGGCTCGCCAACGTGGCCTTCGGCCATACGACGAAGATCTCGAAGCGGGTGATCGTCCTCGGCGGCGGCAATACGGCCATGGACTGCTGCCGGTCTGCACGCCGCCTGGGTGGTGACGACGTAAAGGTCATCGTGCGCAGCGGCTTCGAAGAAATGAAGGCATCACCCTGGGAGAAGGAAGAAGCCATTCACGAAGGCATTCCGATCATCAACATGCGCGTGCCCAAGGAGTTCCGCCACGAGAATGGAAAGCTCACCGGCGTGCTGTTCGAGATCGTGCGCGCCGAATACGATGCCAAGGGTCGGCGCAGCCTGATCCCGACCGGGGAGCCCGACGAGTTCCACGAGTGCGACGAGGTGCTGGTGGCGATCGGTCAGGAAAATGCTTTCCCGTGGATCGAAAAGGACATCGGCCTCGAGTTCGACAAGTGGGACATGCCGGTCCTTAACGAGAAGACCCTGCAATCGACGCTGCCCAATGTATTTTTTGGCGGTGACGCGGCGCTGGGGCCGAAGAACATCATCACGGCGGCGGCGCAGGGCCATGAAGCGGCGATTTCGATCGACCTGTTCTGCCGTGGCAAGAAGCTCGACGATCGTCCGCCGCCGCAGTTCAACCTCGTCAGCCAGAAGATGGGCATCCACGAGTGGAGCTACGACAACCAGGTCTCCGAGGAGGAGCGCAAGAAAGTGCCCGTCAAGGCGCTGGAAAAGACCCTCAAGGACATCAAGCTCGAACTGGAGATGGGGTTCGATCCCTTCATGGCCTGTGCCGAGGCAGAGCGCTGCCTGAATTGCGACGTCGAAACGGTATTCACCGGCAAGACCTGCATCGAGTGCGATGCCTGCGTCGACATTTGCCCGACGGAATGCATCACCTTTACCGCCAACGGCGAGGAGGATGACCTCCGTGGCCGCCTCAAGGCACCGGCAAAGAATCACGACCAGGCGCTTTACGTGTCGGAGGACCTGAAGACCGGGCGCGTCATGGTCAAGGACGAGAACATCTGCCTGCACTGCGGCATGTGCGCCGAGCGTTGCCCGACGGGCGCCTGGGACATGCAGAAGTTCTTCATGCAATGCGCCGAAGCCGGAACGGAGGCCAGGAGGACATGAGCCAAGTGAAGCCGATCGAAAGCAGCAACGATTTCGTCATCAAGTTTGCCAACGTCAACGGTTCCGGGTCGGCGTCGGCCAATGAACTGTTCGCGCGGGCCATCATGCGGATGGGCGTGCCGGTTGCGCCACGAAACATCTTCCCGTCCAACATCCAGGGCATGCCGACCTGGTACGAGATGCGGGTATCGGAGGCGGGATGGCTCGGCCGGCGGGGCGGGTGCGACCTGATGGTCGCCATGAACCCGCAGACATGGGATCGCGACATCGCCGAGATCGAACCCGGCGGTTACCTGTTCTATGACTCGACCAAATCTCAGCCGCGCTCGCGTTTCCGCGAGGACATCACCGTGCTCGGAATTCCGCTGACGGAGATGTGCAACCGAGAATACACGGATGCCCGCCAGCGCCAGTTGTTCAAGAACATCATGTACGTAGGCGCCCTGACTGCCTTGCTGGGCATCGACTTCAGCGTGGTCGAGAAATTGATTGCTGACCAGTATCGCGGCAAGGACAAGCTGATCGGCGCCAACGTCAATGCGCTCAAGCTGGGCTTCGATCATGCGACTGCCAACCTGCCGTGCCCGATAGGCCTCCGCGTCAAGCGCTCTAACGGTGTCGGCGACAAGATTTTCATCAACGGCAATGACGCCTGCGGACTAGGCGCCGTCTACGGTGGCGCCACGGTGGCCGCCTGGTATCCGATCACGCCGTCCACCTCGGTGATCGAGGCCTTCAGCAGCTATTGCCGGAAGTACCGCACCGATCCCGACAATGGCATGGCGCGCTACGCGATTGTCCAGGCCGAGGACGAACTGGCCTCGATCGGCATGGTGATCGGCGCCGCCTGGAACGGGGCTCGCGCTTTTACCGCAACTTCCGGCCCCGGCATTTCGCTGATGCAGGAGTTCTTCGGGCTGGCCTATTTTGCCGAAGTGCCGGTGGTAGTGTTCAACGTGCAGCGCGGCGGTCCCTCGACCGGAATGCCGACCCGCACGCAACAGTCGGACCTGATTTCCTGCGCCTACGCCTCGCATGGTGATACCAAGCATGTGCTGTTGTTTCCCGAAGACCCCTACGAATGCTTCACGCTCGGCGCGCAGGCGTTCGATCTCGCCGATCGCCTGCAGACACCGGTTTTCGTATTGCTCGATCTCGACATCGGCATGAACGACCGCCTCTGTCAGCCCTTCGATTGGGACGACAGCCGTCGCTACGACAGGGGCAAGATAATGACTGCCGAGATGCTCGACTCGGGCAAGAACTTCGGCCGCTACCTTGACGTCGATGGCGATGGGATTCCCTGGCGCACGATTCCAGGTACCCATCCGACCAAGGGTGCCTTCTTCAGCCGCGGCACCACTCGCAATGCCTACGCCAAGTACAGCGAGGCCGGCACCGACTACACCTACAACATGGAACGCCTGCGGCGCAAGCTGGAAACGGCGAAGAAGCTGGTCCCTGCGCCGGTACTGAAGCCTGCATCGCAGCCCACCCGTTTTGGCGCGATCCACTACGGATCGACCAGTCCTGCCATGGCCGAGGCTTCCGCCCTGCTCGAAGCGCAGGGCGTGCATGTCGATACGCTGCGCGTGCGCGGTTTCCCCTTTGCCGACGAAGTCATCGATTTCGTCAACGACCATGACGTCGTTTTCGTCGTCGAGCAGAACGAAAGCGGCCAGCTGCGCATGCTGCTGCTGACCGAAGGCGAACTCGATCCGAAGAAGTTGGTCCGCGTCCTGCATTACGACGGGACGCCGATCACCGCCCGCTTCATCTCCGGCAGGATCGCCGACGCGCTGTCGGAACACAAGGTGACTCCCCTTCGCAAACAGGTGGCCTCATGACCTATCTCGCCAAACCCAAGTTGCTGCGCACCGATGCGCCAAGGAACACTCTGGGCTACACCCGGCGTGACTATGAAGGCGCCATTTCGACGCTGTGCGCCGGCTGCGGCCACGATTCGATCAGCGCGGCCGTGGTGCAGGCCTGTTTCGACCTCGACATCGAACCGCACCGGGTGGCCAAGCTTTCGGGCATCGGCTGCTCGTCGAAGACGCCGGATTACTTTCTCGGCGCCTCGCACGGCTTCAACACCACGCACGGGCGCATGCCCTCGGTGCTGACTGGCGCCGCGCTGGCCAACCGCGACCTGACTTACATGGGTGTTTCGGGCGACGGCGATTCGGCCTCGATCGGCATCTCCCAGTTCGCCCATGCCATGCGCCGCGGCGTGAACATGACCTATATCTGCGAGAACAATGGGGTCTACGGCCTCACCAAAGGCCAATTCTCAGCCACTGCCGACAAGGGATCGAAGAGCAAGCGCGGGGTGGTCAACAACGACACGCCGATCGATCTCGTCGCCCTCGCGCTGCAATTGGGCGCCAGCTACGTCGCGCGCAGTTTTTCCGGCGACAAGGAACAGCTGATCCCCCTGATCAAGGGTGCACTGCGCCACCGCGGGCCGGCTTTCATCGACGTCATCAGCCCCTGCGTCACTTTCAACAATCACGCCGGCTCGACCAAGAGCTACGACTATGTGCGCGAGCACAACGACGCTGTCAATCGACTTGACTTCATCCTACCTCGTGACCAAATCAACACATCCTACGCCCCCGGCGAGCTGCGGCGCATCGTCCAGCATGACGGATCGGTGCTGCACCTGCGCAAGCTGGAGGCCGACTATGATCCGTCGGATCGCGTCGCCGCGATGAACTACCTGCAGGAGCGGCATGCGCTGGGAGAGATTGTTACCGGCCTGCTCTATGTGGACAGCAGTGCCGAGGACCTGCATCGCCACCTGAACACGGTGGAGAAGCCGCTGAACCAGCTCGGTGATGCCTACCTGTGCCCGGGCAGCAAAGCCCTCGACGCGCTCAACGCATCCCTGCGCTAAGCCGAAGCCGGAAGGTCATTCCTTCGGCGGTCGCGGGCGCTTGCCGATCGTGACATCGACGGCGACGTCACGTCCTTCGCGTTTCAGGCCGAAGCGTGCCGTACTGCCGGGTTGCAGCGCGGCGATCAGTTCCAGCATCGCCTGGGCGTCCTTTACCGGTTTTCCGGTGACCTGAACCAGGACGTCGCCGGGCTTGATGCCGGCCTTGTCGGCAGGACTGCCACGCATGACTCCGGCGATCAGTGCGCCGTCGGTGCCCGACAGCTTGAAGGATTCGGCCAGTTCGGCAGTGATCTCCTGCACTTCGATGCCGACCCAGCCGCGCGTGACGCTGCCGGTCCTGACGATCTGTTCCATGACGCTTCTTGCCAACGACACCGGAATCGCGAAACCGATGCCCATCGAGCCGCCGCTTTGCGAATAAATGGCCGTGTTGATGCCGACCAGATGGCCATTGGCGTCGACCAGTGCACCACCGGAGTTGCCAGGATTGATCGCGGCATCGGTCTGAATGAAGTTTTCGAAGGTATTGATACCGAGGTGGGAGCGGCCCAGCGCCGAAACGATACCCGAGGTGACCGTCTGTCCGACGCCGAACGGGTTGCCGATGGCGAGCACCACGTCACCGACGCGCAGGGTGTCGCTGCTGCCGAAGGCCATCACCGGCAGCTTGTGGTCGGCCGGAATGCGCAGCACCGCCAGATCGGATTCCGGATCGGAGCCCACCACCCGCGCCTTGTACTTGCGTCCGTCGTTGTGGGCGACCTCGATTTCGTCGGCACCATCGATGACGTGGAAGTTGGTCAGGATGTAGCCCTCTGGAGAGACCACTACGCCGCTGCCCAGACCGGAACGCCGCTGCGCCTGCTCGCCAAAGCGATCTCCGAAGAAATGCCGGAATATGGGGTCATTGATGAAAGGGTGGCGCGCTCCCGCCACTTCCTGGCTGGTAAAGATGTGCACAACCGCAGGAACCGCACGCTTAGCCGCTTCGGCGTAGGACGCGGGTCGATGCATCTCCGCGCCGGCAGGAGCTTCCGTTACGGTGGCCACTTCCGATAGTCTCGCGCTGCCATCGGGCAGTTGCGCGAGCCACTCGGGTTTCAGCGTCTTGACGACAAACAGGACCGCGACGCAGATCGTTACGGTCTGGGCAAAAATCAGCCAAAGGCGGCGCATAATCGGGACTTTTTCGGGGTGATGGGCGATGGCGGGTGAGGCCGTGCTGCGTGAGGATCTTCGCGTCTGGCTGGATGCCTTGCTCGACGCCGGGCGGTTCCGCGATTATTGCCCAAACGGTCTGCAAGTGGAAGGCCGGGAACGCATTCGGCGCATCGTCTGCGGGGTCACCGCCAGCCAGGCCTTGGTCGAAGCGGCCATCGAGCGCGGGGCGGATGCGCTGCTGGTTCATCACGGCTGGTTCTGGAAAGCCGAAGACGGCCGCATCACCGGATTTCGCAAACAACGCATGGCGCGCCTGCTCGCGCATGACATCAGCCTGTTCGCCTACCACCTGCCGCTCGACGCGCATGCGGAACTGGGCAACAACGCGCAACTTGCGGCGCGCCTGGGCTGGTCGGTAACCGGGCGATTCGCCGAGCAGGAGATCGGTTTTGTCGGCGTACCGTCAGCGCCGACTTCCGCCGCCGGCCTGGCGGCGCGAATCGAACAGGCCCTGGGGCGGCGACCGCTGCTGGTCGGCGATCCGGAACGCGCGGTGGCGCGCATCGCCTGGTGCAGCGGCGGCGCGCAGGGCTATTTCGAGGATGCCCTGGCAACCAATGCCGACGTCTTCGTGACGGGAGAGATCTCGGAGCAGACCGTGCACTTGGCGCGGGAAACCGGCATGGCCTTCCTCAGCGCCGGCCATCATGCGACCGAGCGTTACGGGGTGATGGCGCTGGGCGATCGCGTTCGGCAGCATTTCGGCATCGACTGCGAATTCGTGGATATCGACAATCCAGCCTGAGCCAGGCCCTTCGTGAAAGGCAGGCCGGCGAAAGATGCCTGCCTTGCGGCTGCCGATGATCAGTTGAGGCGAAAATTCACCGGAAACAGGGTTTCTCGGGGATTGCCCGGCAGCATGCCGATATGGCGGGCGGCGTCGAGCGCGGCCTGGTCGAGCAGGGCATGACCAGAACTGCGGGCAATTTCTGCAGACGTGAGCTGCCCGTTCGGTGCCAGGGTCAGTAGCAGGATCACGTCGCCTTCCAGACCCCGCGCGATCGCGTCCGGCGGATAAAACAGGTGCTGCGACAGTGCGGCCTGCGCGCGGCGCAGGGAGCCACCTTCAAGCCGCTGCGGCAGCGCGGTTTCCCTTGGCAATGCCCGGGCCTCCGACCCGGCGTCCGTGCTGACTGCTTCCGCCATGGATTCGGGCGCGGGCGCGGGCAACAGGCGTGCCTCGATGCGTGCAATCGGCGTCGGCGTGGCTTCCAGCCAGAGCGGCGCGAGGATCGCGGCGGCATGCAGGCCCAAGCTCAGCAGCAGGGCAAGGTACAGGGACATTGGGCGATTCTAGAGCGTGTGCGGCCAATCCCATTTCGATTTCCCAGGCGAAGGCGAGTGGGCGAGCGAAGGGGAAGTCGGTTCGTTCCGCGGCGGACATATACTTCGACGCATGAGAAAGAAGTTTCAGTGGCGGTGGATCGCCACCCGGTCGGGTGCGTCGGTCGTGGCCAGCCTGAATGTCCTTGTCGGCTTGTTATGGCTGCTTGCACTGGTCGGCTCGGCGCACGCGGCGGGCTTGCCCGACGCCGCGCGGTTTTCCAACGCCATCGAACAGGGTGACATAGCGCAGGCTCGCGAATGGCTCGACAACGGTCTGCCGCCTGATTTCGAGGGGAAGGCGATCGGTACCGGGGTCATGATCGGTGCCTGGGAAGGAAACATCGCGATGATGGATCTTTTCATTTCCCGCGGTGCTGACATCAACAAGGCCAACTCGCTGGGGGAGCAGGCGCTTCAGCACGCGGCTTGGCGAGGGCACCTACCGGTGGTGCGCTGGCTGGTCGAGCGCGGTGCTCGCATCAATCGCGAGGGGCAGGAATGGGCGGCGATTCACTACGCGGCATTCGCCGGCCATGCGGACGTGGTGAGCTACCTGCTGGAGCGCGGTGCCGACATCAACGCCCTTTCCACCAATGGTTCCACTCCCTTGATGATGGCGGCGCGGGAAGGCAAGGAGGCGATTGCGAAGACCTTGCTTGCCGCTGGTGCGCGGCGCGACATCGTCAATGAGCAGGGCGAGGACGCCTTGCGCTGGGCGATGCGGCACAACAACCTGTCGATCGCCCGCAGCATTGCCGGCAGCGAATCGTTTGCGGTAGCGGCGACGCGTGCGCCCGTGTCCTGGGGGCCTCCGGTCCGCTCGCAGGCCGTGCCGGACCGTGCCGATTCGCTCATGGCCCAGGCGCGTCGAATGGAAGCCGAGGGACGGCGCGACGAAGCCCTGCGGCTCTATCGTGCGGCGCTCGCCACGATCCGCCAGGTGGATGCATCGCGCAAGACTACCCAGGCGCCGCCGCGCGTGGCGACCGGGATGGTGATCTCGGCCCGACGCGGCAAACCGGATGCCCAGTCGGCGAGCCTCAGTTTTGCCGCTCCGGTGCAAGGCGATGCATCCACGGAAGTCGGCGCTGGTGCTACGGCGGTCGGGGGCGACGGCGCCGATGGCTGGCTGCGTCGTGCCCGGGAGCACGAGGCCGCCGGGCGTCGCAAGGAGGCGTTGGAAGCCTTTCGCCAGGCCGCCGCCAGTCTGAGAACCGCGACGGCAGAGCCTGGTTTGGCATTGAGTCCCGCGCTGGCGCCGGCGGCGAACGTGAAGTCGGCCCCGCCGCCCTGACGTTGGGCGGGATGGGGAACATTTGACAACTCAACAAAGTATGATTACGATAAGCGTAAGTTAATTACGTAAAAAGAAATCGCAATCATCCCCGAGGGCTTGTCATGACCGAAAAAAAATTCGCCTCCCACGCTGACCTGGAGCAAAAGAAGGTCAGCTTCGAAAAGCTGTCGGAAAACGCCTACGCCTACACGGCGGAAGGCGATCCCAATACCGGCGTGATCATCGGCGACGACTCGGTGATGATCATCGACGCCACGGCGACCCCTGTGATGGCCCAGGATGTGGTGCGCCATGTCCGCCAGATCACGGACAAGCCGATCAAGTACGTCACGCTGACCCACTACCATGCCGTGCGCGTGCTCGGCGCCTCGGGCTACAAGCAGCATGGCCTGCAGGAGGTGATCGCTTCCAAGCCCACCTACGAACTGATCGTCGAGCGTGGCCAGCAGGACATGGATTCCGAAATCGGCCGTTTCCCGCGCCTGTTCAATGCGGTTGAAAGCGTGCCCGGCCTGACCTGGCCGAGCGTGGTCGTCGATGGCGAATTGACGCTGTGGATGGGGGACCTCGAAGTAAAGATCTGGCATCCCGGCCGCGGCCACACCAAGGGCGATACCGTGGTCTGGCTGCCGCAGCAGAAGATCCTGTTTTCCGGTGACCTGGTCGAGGCCGACGCTGCCTGCTACACGGGCGACGCCTACCTTGCCGACTGGCCGGCAACGCTGGACAAGCTTGCGGCCTTGAAGCCGGAAAAGCTCATTCCCGGTCGTGGCCCGGCACTGTTGAGTCCCGATCAGGTGCAACGCGGACTGGCCTATACCCGCGACTTCGTCTCCACGCTCTACGGCAGCGCCAAAGAAGCCGTGGCGCAGGGGATGGATCTGGCCGCCTGCATGGCGCACACGCGCCGTGCAATGGACCCGAAGTTCGGTCAGGTGTTCATCTACGAGCACTGCCTCCCCTTCGACGTTACCCGCGCCCATGACGAGGCCTCGGGCATCCGCGACCCGCGCATCTGGACGGCCGAGCGCGACCAGCAGATGTGGCATGCCCTGCAGGCCGTCTGAGGCGGGGCGGCGATGCTGAAGACTTATACCTATCCGAAATACGATTACCGCACCCCGCCCGAAGTCGGCAGTGACAAGACCCTGAAGGCGCCGGTCGTCATCGTCGGTGCCGGCCCCGTCGGCCTCGGCATGGCGCTCGATCTCGATCTGCAGGGCATTCCGGTACTGCTGCTGGACGAAGATGACACGGTCTCCATCGGTTCGCGCGGCGTCTGCTACGCCAAGCGTGCGCTGGAAATCCTCGATCGCTACGGGGTCGGCGAGGTGGTCTGCGCCAAGGGCGTGTCCTGGAACGTCGGCCGTACCTTCTTCCGCGAGAGCGAGGTCTATAACTTCAACCTCGTTCCCGAGCCCGACCACCATCGGCCGGGCATGGTTAACCTGCAGCAGTACTACCTCGAAGAATATCTGGTGACCCGCGCTTCCTCGCGTCCCGGCATCGACCTGCGCTGGAAGAACAAGGTGGTTTCGGTGGCGCAGACTGACAAGGGTGTGACGCTGACGGTCGAGACCCCCGACGGCATCTATACCGTCGAAGCGGATTGGCTGATCGCCGCCGACGGCGCGCGCAGCCCAATCCGGCGCATGCTCGGCCTGGAAGTCGAAGGCAAGATCTTCATGGACCGCTTCCTGATCGCCGACGTGGTGATGAAGGCCGATTTTCCGGCCGAGCGCTGGTTCTGGTTCGATCCGCCTTTCCATCCAAACCAGTCCGTGCTGCTGCACAAGCAGACCGACAGCGTGTTTCGCATCGATTTCCAGCTCGGCTGGGATGCCGACCCGGAAGAGGAAAAGAAGCCGGAGAACGTGATCCCGCGCATCAAGGCCATGCTCGGGGACGAGCGCGAGTTCGAACTGGAATGGGTCAGCGTCTATACCTTCCAGTGCCGGCGCATGGGCCGCTTCAACCACGGCCGCGTGCTCTTCGTCGGCGACGCGGCGCACCAGGTTTCACCCTTCGGCGCACGCGGGGCCAACTCGGGTCTGCAGGATGCCGACAACCTGGGCTGGAAGCTCAAGCTGGTGATGGAGGGCAAGGCGCCGGCTCGACTGCTAGAAAGTTACAGCGAGGAACGCGTGTATGCCGCGGACGAGAATCTGATGAATTCGACGCGCTCCACCGATTTCATCACGCCCAAGAGTCGCGCCAGCCGCACATTTCGCAATGCGATCCTGAGCCTCGCCAAGGACCACGCCTTCGGTCGCAGCCTTGTGAACTCGGGGCGCTTGTCGGTGCCGTCCTTCCTCGTCGAATCCAGCCTCAACACGCCCGATGAAGACGGCTTCGCCGGACGCATGCTGCCGGGCGCGCCGATTGACGATGCGCCCGTGGCAAAGGACGGGCTCCCCGGTTGGCTGCTGCAGAGCACCGGCAATCGCTTTCAGTTGATGGTCTTCGTCGACGATCCCGCCACCACCGACACCTCGGCGCTGTCGCAACTCAATGTCGGTGGCATCCCGGTCGAGCCGCTGCTGGTATCGCGAACTGCCGCAACTTCCAGCGCCCTGCCATGCGTACATGACGTTCGCGGCATTGCCGCCCAGCGCTATGACGCCAGGCCGGGCACCAGCTACCTTATCCGCCCGGACCAGCATGTTGCCGCGCGCTGGCGCCAAATCGATGCAGAGAAGGTACGTGCCGCCGTCGCCCGTGCGACGTGCCAGCAGTGACCGGAGACCACCATGGCCCTTAACCTGAACCCCAATTTGTCCGAAGCCGGCAAGCGCTACTTCAGCGCCTACTCACCCGGCGACGATTTCTATGAACTCCTGATCGGCGCGCACCGCGACCTGTCCGACGAACAATCCGAACTGCTCAACGCCCGCCTGATCCTGCTACTGGCCAATCACATCGGCGACATCGGCACGCTGCGCGAAGCGCTGGCCGTTGCCCGCGAAGGAGTCTGAACATGGTTGCCAATCTGATCCGCAAGGTTCATCACGTCGCCTATCGCTGCAAGGATGCCAAGCAAACCGTCGAGTGGTACGGCAAGCACCTGGGCATGAAATTCATCCTGGCCATTGCCGAGGATGCCGTGCCCTCGACCGGTGAATCCGACCCCTACATGCATGTATTCCTCGACGCAGGGGGCGGCAACATTCTGGCCTTCTTCGAGCTGCCGACCCGGCCGGAGATGGGGCGCGATCCGAATACGCCAGCGTGGACCCAGCATCTGGCGCTGGAAGTTGCTTCGATGGAGGAACTGCTGGCGGCCAAGGCCAGGCTCGAAGCCGCCGGCATCGAGGTGGTCGGGCCGACCGACCATGCGCTGTTCCAGTCGATCTATTTCTTTGATCCCAGCGGCCATCGCCTCGAACTTGCCTTTAACACCGATACCCCCGAGATGATGCGGCGGCTCGACGAGGTCAAGTGGGACATGATCAACGAATGGGCGGTGACGAAAAAGGCGCCCCAGCATGCACGCTGGATGCATGACGGCAGCTACAAGAGCTGGGGCGGAAAATGAAGCTGGCGACGCTCAAGCTAGGCGGTCGTGACGGCACGCTGGTGGTGGTCAGCCGCGACCTGGAGCGCTGCCAGACCGTGGCCGATATCGCACCGACGCTGCAAGCCGCTCTCGACGACTGGGACACGTCGGCACCGCGGCTCGCTGCCGTGTATGAGACGCTCAACCACGGCGCCGCGCGCCATGCCGAGCCCTTCGATCCGCGCCTGTGTCACAGCCCGCTGCCGCGCGCCTACCAGTGGGCCGACGGTTCGGCCTACGTCAATCACATCGAGCTGGTGAGGAAGGCGCGCAATGCCGACATGCCGCCCGAGCTGTGGACCGATCCGCTGATGTACCAGGGCGGCTCGGACAGTTTCGTCGGGCCGCGCGATCCGATCTGGGCCAGCGATGAGGCCTGGGGCATTGATTTCGAGGCCGAGGTGGCGGTGGTCAGCGGCGACCTGCCGATGGGCGCGACAGTCGCCCAGTGCGAAAAGCAAATACGGCTGCTGATGCTGGTCAACGATGTCAGCCTGCGCAACCTGATCCCGGGTGAGTTGGCCAAGGGCTTCGGTTTCCTGCAGTCCAAGCCGGCCACGGCCTTTTCGCCGGTCGCGGTGACGCCGGATGAACTCGGCGATGCCTGGCGCGACGGCAAGGTACATCTGCCGCTTGCCGTCGCGCTCAACGACCGGCCGTTCGGCAAGCCGGATGCCGGCATGGACATGATCTTCAATTTCGCCCAGCTGATGGCGCACCTGGCGAAGACGCGCGAACTCGAAGCGGGCTCGATCATTGGTTCCGGCACGGTGTCGAACAAGCAGGGCGGCCTGTTCGGTTCCTCGGTCGCCAACGGTGGCGTCGGCTATTGCTGCATCGCCGAAGTGCGCATGTACGAAACCATCGAAGCGGGCAAGCCGAAGACCTCGTTCATGAACTTTGGTGATCGCGTACGGATTGAAATGTTCGACGGCAGTGGCGCGAGCATCTTCGGCGCCATCGAGCAGAAAGTGGAGCGCTACGCGACAGGCTGATTGGCGCCCTGGTCGCTCTTCAGGATCTCGACCAGCAGCAGTATTTCCTCGGCCACGGATTGTGGAAATCCGGCACGGGCGCCGTCGCGATTGTCCTCAAGCAGGTGGCGCAGGTAGGGAATGCATTCCTCCGGTTTGGTCCAGATCGACTGGATATGCTCGGCGACCCGGGAGAAGTTCTCCAGCGTCGATAGTTCGTCACGCCCGCTGGCGCCCCAGTCTTCAGCCTGGATGTTGAAGTTCTTGCGCAGATTTTCGGCAGTCGCCGTGAACTCTTCGTGCAGCCCCCGCTTGCGGTAAATGCCGAGCAGCTTGAGCATGTGGTACACGGCGTGGCGCGGATTGGCTTCGGTGTATTCGACCAGCGCCTGCGCCGCACCCTGTTCCAGCCCCATGGACAACATGATTTCGGCCAGTTGCAGGGTCGGTTCCACGTTCCTGTCGGGTGCTGCCTTCGGAGTGGCTGGTGGCGCAGGCTTTGCCGCGACGGGCGGTTCTTCGACGATGGTTCCCGGATCGGCTTCTTCCAGGACGAAATCGATGACCGGTGAAGGTGTATCCGGCATAGCCGGCTCGACGATGGCTGCCTGGTCGTCTGCGGCAGCGGTCGCGGCAGAAGCGGCGACGACCGGCGGCGCAGACAGTATGACCGTCGCCTCCATGTCGGCAATGACTGGCGGCGCCTGGATTGCGACTTCCTGTGGCAGTTCGGGTGCCGCGGGCGGTACAGCAACGGGCGGGACAACCGGTTCGACAATAGCGTCGGGGGGGGCAGCGCGCATCCTGGGTTCGGCGCGCGCGACATCCTCATTCTCAGCTGCCGCCGCATTCGCGTTGCGGGTCTTGCGTCGCCCGAACCACCAGATCGTCACCAGCGCCAATGCCGCGATATTGGCCGCCATCAGGCGCCAGTCGTATGCGCTTTCCGGTTCCTCGGCCGCGGCCACTGGAGCAGGTGGCGCAGCCCGCTTTTCGGTCGGCATGTTGCGCACCAGATCGTTGACCGTAACCATGCTGGCTTCCATGCCGCGCAGCTTGTCGGTGATTTCCAGCAGGCGGCGCGATTCGTCGACGCCGCTCAACGCCGCCCGCCACTCGATGCGCAGGACCGATCGTTCGTCTTCCGATACCTGGCCCACCCGATTGAGTTGCAGGGTTTCGGAGCTCTTGAGTTCGGAGGGCGGGGCGGCGGCCAGCGACAGCGCCGGCGCCAGAATCAGCAGCAGCGCGGCGCGGCCGATACGCCTTCTGCAACAAGACAACAGGGTGGCCAGAGTGGTCGGCATCGGGTTCCGAAAGGCGCTGAAGTGCTGCTATTCTAGTACCAGTGATTGCGGCACGCGCGGCCGGAGCAGGCCCCGGCAATCCCTCCAATCAACCGTTTCCGGGATATCCATGAAGCTATACAGCTACTTTCGCAGCTCGGCGAGTTTTCGCGTGCGCATTGCCCTGTCATTGAAGGGGCTGGACTACGATTACATCCCCGTCCACCTCGTGAAGGACGGCGGCCAACAGTTTGGTGCCGAGTACAAGGCCTTGAATCCGGCGGCGCTGGTGCCCGTGCTGCAGGAGGACGATGGGCGGGTGCTGACGCAATCGCTGGCGATCATCGAATACCTCGAGGAAACCCGACCGCAACCGCCGCTGCTGCCGGCCGATGCCGCCGGTCGGGCGCGGGTGCGGGCGCTGGCCTTGTCGATTGCCTGCGAAATCCACCCGCTCAACAATCTTCGCGTCCTCGGCTACCTCTCCAAAACCCTGGGCGTGACGGACGAACAAAAAAATGCCTGGTATCGGCACTGGGTCGAAACCGGACTGGAAGCCGTGGAGGCGATGCTGACCGGCGACGCGCGCACCGGAGTCTATTGCCATGGCGATGCGCCGACCATGGCCGACGTGCTACTGGTGCCCCAGATATTCAATGCGCAACGCTTCAATTGCCGGCTTGACCATGTGCCGACCGTGATGCGCATCCACCAACAGTGCCTGACGCTGCCGGCGTTCGCCGGTTCGGTACCGGCGGAACAGCCTGACGCGGAATAGGGACGCTCAGGCGTCCTTCAGTCGTCCGGCAAACACCTTGCGCAACTTGGCTGCCTTGGGGGCGACGACGGCCTGGCAATAGCCCTGCAGCGGGTTGTTGGCGTAGTAGTTCTGGTGGTAATCCTCGGCGCGCCAGAAAGTCGGCGCTGGCGACACGGCGGTGACGATGGAGTCGGGCCAGATTTTCTGGCCCGCAAGCTCGGCGATCAGGTCGCGGGCGATCTTTTCCTGTTCCGCGTCGTGGGTGAAGATCACCGAACGGTACTGGGTGCCGACGTCGTTGCCCTGGCGATTCGGGGTGGTCGGATCGTGGATGGCGAAGAAGGCCATCAGCAGCGTGCGGTAGTCGATCACCGCGGGATCGAAGCGGACCTCGACCACCTCGACGTGGCCGGTGTTGCCGTTGCAGACGCTGCGGTAGTCCGGATCCTTCATGGCGCCGCCGGCATAGCCGGACACGATGCTTTTGACGCCCCGCAGCTGCAGCAGTGCAGCTTCCAGGCACCAGAAGCAGCCGCCGCCCAGGGTGGCAACCGCGGTAGTTACCGGTTGGGTGTTTGGTGGGTTCATTCAACTCTCCCGCAGCGCAGCGCAATGGGCCAGATTATGGACTTCCTGTCATCCGGCCGTGGCCAGACGGCAAGCAGGCGCTCGCCGAGTTCGACGCAAGGATCGTTGCCCCTGGCCTTGATGTAGCGCTGGGTGGCCGACCAGGTGCGCAGGTAGGCGAGCAGGTCGTCCAGCGTCCATTCCAGCCGGATCTCGAAATCCGGGGTGGCGATGTCGACGAAGGGAAACGGCATGTCGCGGTAGGCCAGGTCGACCCAGCGTCGTTCCGGCGGCCACCAGGGGCCGACGGTGTTGCGGTAGAAATCTTCGACGATGGCATTCAGTGCGGGGTCGCCGCGCAGCAGGGTGTAGGTCCAGGCCGCGAACACGCCGCCCGGCTTGAGCACCCGCTTCACCTCGGCGTAAAACGGATCGCCGCAGAACCAGTGCAGGGCCTGTGCCACGGTGACCAGGTCGCAACTGGCGTCGGGCAGGCCGCTGGCCTCGGCCGGTGCCGCACGATAGTCGATGCGCGGGTCAGGCGCGGCCTGCGCGACCTGCTCGGCCGACAGGTCGGTGGCATGGATGTGGGCGAAGTGTTCCACCAGCGCCCGCGCCGCCTGGCCGTTGCCGGTGCCGCAGTCCCAAGCCAGGCCGTGCGCCGGGCACTGTCGCGCAAGCCAGGCGAACAGGTCCGGCGGGTAGGAGGGCCGCGACCTGGCGTAATCCGCCGCGTGACCGGAGAAGTGGTCCGTAGCCAGCTCAGACCCGCTCGATGATCATCGCGATGCCCTGGCCGACGCCGATGCACATGGTGCACAGGGCATAGCGTCCGCCGCTGCGATGCAACTGATTCATTGCCGTGGTCACGAGTCGCGCGCCGCTCATGCCCAGCGGATGGCCCAGCGCGATGGCGCCGCCATTCGGGTTGACGCGGGCATCGTCGTCCGCGAGCCCCAGGTCGCGGGTGACGGCGAGCCCCTGGGCGGCGAAGGCTTCGTTGAGTTCGATGACGTCGATCTGGTCCAGGCGCAGGCCGGTCTGCGCCAGCAGTTTCCTCACCGCCGGTGCCGGGCCGAAACCCATGATGCGCGGCGCCACGCCGGCCGTGGCCATCGCCACGACGCGTGCCTTCGGCGTCAGGCCGTTGGCCTTGGCAGCGGCTTCGGAAGCCAGCAGCAGGGCACAGGCGCCGTCATTGACTCCCGATGCATTTCCGGCAGTTACCGTGAGGTCGGGACCGTTGATGCCTTTGAGCTTGGCCAGCTGTTCGAGGGTGGTGTCGGTGCGCGGATGTTCGTCGGTGTCGAATATCTTGGGGTCGCCCTTCTTCTGCGCGATCTCGACCGGGACGATTTCCGCCTTGAAGAAGCCGGCGGCATTCGCCGCGCCCCAGCGTTGCTGCGAGCGCAAGGCGAACGCGTCCTGGGCCGCGCGCTCGATCCTGAATTCGGCGGCGACGTTGTCGGCGGTTTCCGGCATCGAGTCGATGCCGTATTGCGCCTTCATCAGCTTGTTCACGAAGCGCCAGCCGATGGTCGTGTCGTACACCGCGTTGCTGCGCGAGAAGGCGCTTTCGGCCTTGGGCATGACGAACGGAGCACGGCTCATGCTCTCGACGCCGCCGGCGATCATCAGCGTGGTTTCGCCGGCCTTGATCGCGCGCGCCGCGGTGCCGACGGCATCCATGCCGGAGCCGCACAGGCGGTTGATCGTGGAACCGGGCACCGCGACTGGCAGGCCGCCCAGCAGTGCCGCCATGCGCGCGACGTTGCGATTGTCCTCGCCGGCCTGGTTGGCGCAGCCGTAGATCACATCCTCGACCAGGTCCCAACTGACGCCGGGATTGCGTTTCATCAGCGCCTTGATCGGCAGCGCGGCGAGGTCGTCCGTGCGAATGCCGGCGAGGGTGCCGCCGTAGCGGCCGATCGGGGTGCGGATGGCGTCGCAGATGAAGGCTTGTTCGCTCATGATTCGGTGCTTTCGTCGAAGAAATGGCCCTTGATGCGGGTGGAGCGGCCACGGAATATGGCAATCGTCTTGCCGTCCTGGTTCGTGACCTCGATGTCGTAGATGCCGCTGCGTCCGCCCTGGTGACGGGCATTTCCGACCGCGGTGAGTGTATCGCCGAGATGGCCCGGGGCGATGAAATTGATGTCCACGCCCGCGGCGACCGTAAAGTGGTTGAAGCTGTTGCAGGCGTAGGCGAAATTGGTGTCGGCCAGGGCGAAGATGAAGCCGCCATGGCAGATCCCGTGCCCGTTGACCATGTCCTGCCTGACCTTCATGTCCGTCACGGCGCCTCCGGGAGTGGTTTCGCGGATCACGATGCCCAGGCCCTGGGCGGCGTGGTCATTCGGCCACATCACGGCGGTGCAGCGCTCGGCGATTTGCTGGGGAGTCATGGGCATGGACTTACTTTCCGGTAAATGAAGGACTGCGCTTTTCCATGAAGGCGGCGACGCCTTCGCGATAATCGGGACCGAATCCCAGTTCGCGCTGGCAGTCGCGTTCGAGGTCGAGTTGTTGTTCCAGCGTATTGCCGTCGCTGGCGTAGATCGCCTGCTTGGTGCGGGCCAGGCCCTTGGTCGGCGCGGTGCTGAAGTGCACGGCCAGTCGCTCGGCTTCGGCCATCAGCTTGTCGTCGTCGAGGCACTTCCAGATCAGGCCCCAGCTTTCGGCCTGTTCGGCGGAGAGTTTGTCGCCCAGCATGGCGAGGCCCATGGCGCGCGCATTGCCTACCAGGCGCGGCAGCGCCCAGGTGCCGCCGGCATCTGGTACCAGGCCGAGCTTGCAGAAGGCCTGGATGAAACTGGCCGAGCGCGCCGCGAGGACGATGTCGCAGGCCAGCGCAATGCTGGCGCCGGCCCCGGCGGCGACGCCATTGACGGCGCAGATGACCGGCATTTCGAGGGCGCGCAGGCTGAGGATCAGCGGCCGGTAGTAGGTTTCGATGGTATGGCCGAGGTCGACCGGGGCGGCGTCGGCCGAGACATTGCGGTCGGCCAGGTCCTGCCCGGCACAGAAACCGCGGCCGGCGCCGGTCAGCAGCAGCACGCGGGCGCCGCCGTCGCGGGTGCGCGCGATGGCCTCGCGCAGTTCCGCGTGCATGTCGACGTTGAAGCTGTTGAGCCGGTCGGGCCGGTTAAGCGTGATGCGCGCGATGCCGCCTTCGAGGGAAAAAAGGATGTGCTGGTAGGTCATGGTCCGGGCTCCGGGGGATGGGCGATGGCTGCGACTATTCTTGTCGGCGTCGTATCGTTGGCGCAAAGCCTGCAACCGCGCTAACGTACCACGAGTCCGAATTTGTGCTGGAACGACGGCGTTTCGATTGTGACACAGAAGCGTGGATTATTTTAGAACGAAAATGTATCATATCGCACTGTCCCTGCGGAGCGTTCCCCAATGAAAGTCTATGCAATCGACGGCATCGTGCCGGTGGTCGATCCGAGCGCCTATGTCCATCCGTCGGCGGTGCTGATCGGTGACGTGCACATCGGTCCGCGCGCCTACATCGGACCCTGTGCCAGCCTGCGCGGTGACTTCGGTCGCCTCTTCATCGGTCCCGGCGCCAACGTGCAGGACTGCTGCGTGATGCATGGCTTTCCCGGCAGCGACACCATCATCGAGGAGGACGGCCACATCGGCCATGGCGCGATCCTGCATGGCTGCATCGTGCGTCGCAATGGCATGGTCGGCATGAACGCCGTGGTGATGGACAAGGCCGTGGTCGGCGAATCTGCGATCGTCGCGGCGCAGAGCTTCGTCAAGGCAGGCCTCGAGATTCCGCCGCGCATGCTGGCCGGCGGGGTGCCGGCCAAGGTGATGCGGGAACTCACCGAACTCGAAATGAACTGGAAGGTCGATGGCACCAGCGTCTATCACGACCTGGTTCGGCGCTGCCACGGCACGATGCAGGAAGTCGAAGCCCTGACCGTCGCCGAACCCGACCGCAAGCGCCTGCAACTGCCGGACCTCAAGACCCTGCAGGAAACCCGGCGCGGCAGTTGAGCCGAAGCTAGTTAAAGAGTCGGCGCTGGCGCTACGGCGACGTCAACTTCGTTTGCGCGACCGCGTGCTCCCAGCGCTGCATCAACTCGTCGGCGCGATCGCGCGGCAGGGTGGGATGGAAGGTCCGGTCCGCCTCCCAGTGCGCCGCCAATTCGTCGAGTCCGGAAAATATTCCACAGGCCAGTCCGGCCAGGTAGGCCGCACCGAGCGCCGTGGTTTCGATGACTTTCGGCCGCACCACGGGAATGCCCAGCAGGTCGGCCTGGAACTGCATCAGCAGGTTGTTCACGCAGGCGCCGCCGTCGACGCGCAGTTCGGTGACGCCGCCGCTGCCGGCCATGTCCCGCTGCATCGCCGTTAGCAGGGCAGCGCTCTGGAAGGCGATGCTTTCCAGCGCCGCGCGGGCGATGTGGGCAACGCCGCTGCCGCGGCTGAGGCCGAGGATGGCGCCGCGCGCGTCGGGCTGCCAGTAGGGCGCGCCGAGCCCGGTGAAGGCCGGCACGAAGATCACGCCGCCGCTGTCGGGCACGCTGCTCGCCAGCGATTCGATGTCGCCGCTGCTGCGTATTGCCTGCAGGCCGTCGCGCAGCCATTGCACCACCGCGCCGCCGATGAAGACGCTGCCTTCGAGGGCGAACTGCGGCGTCGTCGAAACCTGCGCGGCGCTGGTCGATATCAGTCCATTGACGCTGGTCAGGCAGCGTTCACCCGTATGCATCAGCATGAAACAGCCGGTGCCGTAGGTGTTCTTTGCCAGTCCCGGGGCATGGCAAGCCTGGCCGAACAGGGCGCTTTGCTGGTCGCCGGCGATGCCCCCGATCGGGACGGCGGCGTCGAAGACGCCTATCGCGGTGTGGCCGAAGACGTGGCTGGAGGGATGGACCGCGGGCAGCAGGGCGCGCGGAATGTCGAACAGGTCCAGCAGGTCGTCATCCCAGCGATTGCGGTGGATGTCGAACAGCATGGTGCGCGCGGCATTGCTGACATCCGTGGCATGGATGGCGCCGCCGGTCAGTTGCCAGAGCAGCCAGGTATCTATCGTGCCGAAGGCCAGTTCGCCGCGCCGGGCCGCAGCCCGTGCGCCGGGAATGTTGTCGAGAATCCAGGCCAGCTTGGTGGCGGAAAAGTAGGCATCGATCACCAGTCCCGTCGTTGCCCGCAGCTTTTGCGAGAGGCCGCGCGCGACAAGATCCGCGCAGGCCGGCGCGGTGCGTCGATCCTGCCAGACGATGGCGTTGCACAGCGGTGCGCCGCTGCGTCGGTCCCAGACCAGGGTGGTTTCGCGCTGGTTGGTGATGCCGATGGCGGCCACCTGAGCCGCATCGATGCCCGTCGCCGCCACGGCCTCGCGCGCCGTCGCCAGCTGCGTGTTCCAGATCTCCAGCGGATCGTGCTCGACCCAGCCCGGCTGGGGAAAGATCTGGCGAAACTCGCGTTGCGACTGGGCGATGACCCGGCCACCGGTATCGAACAGGATGCTGCGCGAACTCGATGTTCCCTGGTCGAGGGCGAGGAGGTAGCGGGAGCGGTTCATTGTGGACGCGGACCGGGAGGAAGCGGATGCCCGACATTAACTCCGTGGCCGTCGGCGCGTCAATTTCCGCTCTCTGGCCATAGGGGCAGCAGTCTTTTGTAAGCTTCGATTAAGTGTGCTTATGTTAGTATTCCGCGCCGCAACAACCGCGCCGTGGCAAGTTCCGATGCCCTTGCGACGGCACGATTTGCGAGTTCCACCGGCGACAGCCGACCCTGCGACAACAAGACCGGCAACCGCAATGGCCGCTTGATGCCGGCTTCAGATCAACGCAGCACCTACAACGAGGAAGACGCATGAAAATCCACGAATATCAGGGCAAGGAAATCCTGAAAAAATTCGGCGTGACAGTCCCGCGCGGCATTCCCTGCTTCTCCGTGGACGACGCGGTAAGGGCAGCGGAAACTTTGGGCGGCAAGGTATGGGTGGTGAAGGCCCAGATCCACGCCGGCGGTCGCGGCAAGGGCGGCGGCGTCAAGGTGGCCAAGTCGATGGACGAGGTCAAGACCTACGCCGGCCAGATCCTCGGCATGCAGTTGAAGACGCACCAGACCGGCCCGGAAGGCCAGAAGGTCAATCGTCTCCTGGTCGAGGAAGGCGCCGACATCAAGAAGGAATACTACGTTGCAGCCCTGACCGACCGCGCCACGCAAAAGGTTGCCATGATGGCATCGAGCGAAGGCGGCATGGACATCGAGGAAGTCGCGCACAAGACGCCCGAGAAGATCATCAAGGTGTTCGTCGATCCCGCGGCCGGCCTGACCGACGCGCAGGCGAACGAACTGGCCAACGGCATCGGCGTTCCCGCCGGTTCGCTGGCGCAGGCCGTGGATACGCTGAAGAAGCTCTACACCTGCTACATGGAAACCGATGCCTCGCTGGCCGAGATCAACCCGCTGATCCTCGAAGGCAACGGCAACATCAAGGCGCTCGACGCCAAGTTCAACTTCGATTCGAACGCGCTGTACCGTCACCCCGAGATCGTCGCCTACCGCGATCTGGATGAAGAGGATGCCGACGAGATCGAGGCCTCCAAGTTCGACCTGGCCTACATCAGCCTCGACGGCAACATCGGCTGCCTGGTGAATGGCGCAGGTCTGGCCATGGCGACCATGGACACGATCAAGCTGTTCGGCGCCGAGCCGGCCAACTTCCTCGACGTCGGTGGTGGCGCCACGACCGAGAAGGTCACCGAAGCCTTCAAGATCATGCTCAAGAACCCCAAGGTCAAGGGCATCCTGGTCAATATCTTCGGCGGCATCATGAAGTGCGACACCATCGCCGAGGGCGTCGTCGCCGCGGCGAAGGAAACCCACCTCAGCGTGCCGCTGGTGGTGCGCATGAAGGGCACCAACGAAGACCTCGGCAAGAAGATCCTGAAGGACTCCGGTCTGCCGATCATCACCGCTGACTCTATGGCCGAGGCCGCGACCAAGATCGTCGCCGCCGTCAAGTAAGGAACCACCATGTCCATATTCATCAATAAAGACACCAAGGTCATCACCCAGGGCATCACCGGCAAGACCGGTCAGTTCCATACCGAGAAGTGCCAGGAATACGCCAACGGCAAGAACTGCTTTGTTGCCGGCGTGAATCCCAAGAAGGCCGGCGAGAAGATCTTCGACATCCCGATCTTCGGTTCCGTCAAGGAAGCCAAGGCACAGACCGGTGCCACCGTTTCCGTCATCTACGTGCCGCCCGCCGGCGCCGCCGACGCGATCTGGGAGGCCTGCGAAGCCGACCTGGATCTGGCGATCTGCATCACCGAAGGCATTCCGGTGCGCGATATGCTGGTGGTTCGCAACAAGATGAAGGCAAAGGAGGCCAAGGGCGGCAAGAAGACCCTGCTGCTCGGACCGAACTGCCCGGGCCTGATTACGCCGGACGAAATCAAGATCGGCATCATGCCCGGCCACATCCATCGCAAGGGACGTATCGGCGTCGTGTCGCGTTCGGGTACGCTGACCTACGAAGCGGTCGGCCAGTTGACCGAAATTGGTCTCGGCCAGTCGTCGGCGGTCGGTATCGGCGGCGATCCGATCAACGGCCTGAAGCATATCGACGTGATGCGCGCCTTCAACGACGATCCGGATACCGACGCGGTGATCATGATCGGCGAGATCGGCGGTCCGGACGAAGCCGAAGCCGCCGTCTGGTGCAAGGCCAACATGAAGAAGCCCATCGTCGGCTTCATCGCCGGCGTTACCGCGCCGGCCGGCAAGCGCATGGGCCATGCCGGTGCGCTGATTTCGGGCGGGGCCGACACCGCCGATGCCAAGCTGGCGATCATGGAGGAGTGCGGGTTCACCGTGACGCGCAATCCTTCGGAAATGGCCAAGCTGCTCAAGGCACTGCTGAAATAAGAAAGTCGGCGCCGGTGACACGGCGACCGCAGCTTATCCCGCTCCCGATTCACGGATAACGGGGAAGAAAAGCCGCTCCGGTGCGAACCGGAGCGGCTTTTTTGCGCATACAATCGATACAAAACCTGCCTGAAATGTACGAATGTCATGAAATTGATTGACGTACTTGATGCTGGACTGTAAGAATTCGATTTATTGTCCTGTTTTATTACGGGCTCTTGCACAGGGTAACGACCGATGAAGAAGGCAGACTTCTGGAAGAGCGACTGGTTCTTCGGTGTGGTGGTCAGCGTCGTCGTGCTGATCTTCGGAAATGGTGATCTGCTGCAGGGGCTTGAGCGCAAAGCCTATGACATGGGTGTGGCGGCCGCCTCGCGCACGCCCTCGGACAAGGTGGCAATCATCGCCATCGACAAACCCAGTCTGGACAACATCGGACGCTGGCCGTGGTCGCGCGAAATCATGGCGGACATGGTGGACAAACTCGCCGCCGCCAAGGCCAAGGTGATCGCAACCACGGTGTTCTACTCCGAACCCCAGCGCGACCAGGGTTTGGGCTATATCAACAAGCTGATCGAAACCTGCGGCGTGACCATTCCCGTGGCGGTTACCGCGCCCGTTGCGGCGCCAGCAAGCGGCCAAGCGGCGCCGACGCCGGCTCCGGCTCCCGAGCCTGCGGCTGCTCCGGCTCCTTCGTCCTGCCCGCAAATCGAATCCATATTGCTTGAAGCCGACCAGAAGCTGAATACCGATCGCCGCCTTGCGGAGGCCTTCGCCAAGTCCGGCAATGTGGCCTTGCCGATGCTGTTCGTGCTGGGCGAGCCGCGCGGGCGGCCGGACAAGGATCTGCCCGATTTCGTGAAGAAGAATGCGGTAAAGCTGTCGGGCGCCGCTGATGCGCCGCCGTATCCGACCCTAGGGGTCGATGCAGGCGTAATCGAACCTCTCGGCAAGGTGGTCACAGCCATCGGGCACCTCAATGTGACGCCGGATGTGGATGGTGCGATCCGTACCGAACCCCTGGTCTTGTCCTACTTTGACCAGTTCTATCCGTCCCTGTCCCTGCTGGTTGCAGCCAAGAGCCACAACCTCAACGTGGCCGATATCCAGGTCACGGCCGGCGATTCGGTCAAGCTTGGCAAGCTCAAGATCGGCACCGATTTCGATACGCGGATGCTGACCTTCTACTACAAGGACCGCGACGGCGCTTCGGCCTTCCAGGTCGATTCCTTCTTCGACGTCAAGAGCGGCAAGATTCCCTACGACAAATACCGCGACAAGATCGTCCTGATCGGGCCGACCTCGTCTTCGGTGGGGAGCGTGTTCGTAACGCCGATCAACCCGACCATGCCTGCGGTGCTGATGCAGGCCCATGCGGTGTCCAGCCTGCTCTCCGAACATTTCTTCGTTGCGCCAACCTGGGGCTTCTGGGTGGAAAAGCTGGTCTTCCTCCTGATCGCCGCCTACCTGATTGCCCTGCTGCCGAAGATCAAAGCGGGGCTGGCGGCCGGGATCACCGTCGGCTTGCTGGTAACCTTGATCGCCCTGCATTTCGTCCTGATGACAACGCAATTGATGTGGCTGCAACTGATGATTCCGGCCACGTTGCTGCTGGTTGGCCATCTGTTACTGACCGTGAAACGTTTCGTCGTCACGGAGCGCGGCAAAGAGAAATCCGATGCCGACTCCGCCGAGTCCAACCGCATGCTCGGCCTGGCCTTCCAGGGCCAGGGCCAGCTCGACATGGCCTTCGACAAGTTCCGCAAGTGCCCGAAAGATGACCAGGTCATGGAGAACATCTATAACCTGGCGCTCGACTTCGAACGCAAGCGGCAGTTCAACAAGGCCGAGGCGGCGTTCCGCTACATCTTCGATTACAACCCGAAATTCCGCGACATCGAATCCCGCGTGAATCGCGCCAAGCAGCTCTCCGAGACGGTGATCCTCGGTGGAGGCGGAGGCGGGCGCAGTAACGCGAGCCTGATCGATACCGCCGGCAACGTCGAGAAACCCATGCTCGGACGTTACGAGATCGAGAAGGAGTTGGGCAAGGGCGCCATGGGGGTCGTCTATCTCGGCCGTGATCCGAAGATAAACCGCGTGGTCGCGATCAAGACGATGGCGCTGTCGCAGGAGTTCGAGGCGGACGAACTGGTCGAGGTCAAGGAGCGTTTCTTCCGCGAAGCCGAAACCGCCGGGCGGCTCAATCATGCCAACATCGTCACCATGTTCGATGCCGGGGAAGAGCACGATCTCGCCTACATCGCGATGGAGTTCCTCAAGGGCAAGGACCTGGTGCCCTATTCGAAGGTCGGCAACCTGATGCCCTTGCCGAAAGTCATGAGCATCGTGGCGCGGGTCGCCGATGCCTTGTCCTATGCGCACGAGAACAACGTGGTGCACCGAGACATCAAGCCCGCCAACATCATGTACGAGCCGGAATCCGACCAGGTCAAGGTGACCGACTTCGGCATCGCCCGAATCACCGATTCGTCGAAGACCAAGACTGGCATGGTGCTCGGCACGCCGAGCTACATGTCGCCGGAGCAACTGGCGGGCAAGAAGATCGACGGCAGGTCCGACCTGTTTTCGCTCGGCGTGATGCTCTACCAGATGTCGTGCGGCAAGCTTCCGTTCGAAGGCGATTCCATGGCACAGTTGATGTTCCGGATCGCAAACGAGCCGCATCCCGACATTCGGACGGTTAATCCCGATCTTCCCGATTGCGTGGTCGCGATCATCGACAAGGCTTTGACCAAAGATGCCGATGCGCGCTACCAGACCGGGGCCGAACTAGCTCGCGATATTCGTACCTGCATGACGATGACCGGTGGCGGCGCGGCCGCAGACGATTCCGGCGTCGATATCAGCATTTGAGGGTGTGACCATGGACATGAGCACCGTTCTGGAAATTGTCGCCAGCAGCAATCCGGGCATGGTGCGTACGAACAATGAAGATGCTGTGCTGGCAAACCCCATCCGTGGGTTTGCCGTTCTGGCGGACGGCATGGGTGGCTATAACGCCGGCGAAGTGGCGAGCGGCATGGCGACGGCGCTTCTTGGGTCGGAACTGGATCGTGCGTTCCTCGAACGCGAACCCAGCAGCATCGATGCGTCGGGAAAATCCTGGGCAGAGGTCACCCTGGAGGCGGAAATGGCCCGTGTGAATGGTGCCATCTACCAGGCGTCGCAAAGCCAGCCGCAGTATGCCGGGATGGGTACCACGCTGGTCGTCGCCGTGTTCCACGACAACAAGGTAACGGTGGGCCACATCGGTGATTCGCGCATGTATCGGCTGCGCGGCGAAGAATTCCAGCAGGTCACGCGCGACCATTCCCTGCTTCAGGAGCAGATGGATGCCGGCCTGATTACCGCCGAACAGGCCCGCCATTCGCAGAACAAGAACCTGGTGACGCGCGCTGTCGGCATCGATCCTGAAGTGGCAGCTGAAATACACGACCACCCGGTATTGCCGGGCGACGTCTACCTGCTTTGTTCGGATGGCCTCAATGACATGGTTGAGGATGACGAAATCGCTATGACTCTTGGAGCCTTGTCGGCAAACCTGGAGTTGTGCGCGATGCAACTGATCCAGATGGCCAACGACAATGGCGGCCGCGACAACGTTTCGGTAATACTGGTCAAGGTGAAGGGCGACTATCCGGCAAAGCGCGGCTGGTGGTCCCGTTTGTTGGCCTGGTTCAAGTGATGTGACCTCGAAGGACGAAAACAATGGCTAAGCTCATACTCAGCATGGAAACCACGATGCTCAAGGAGATTCCCTTGAGCAAGGAGCGCACCACGATCGGCCGCAAGCCGCACAACGATATCCAGATCGACAATCTGGCCATATCGGGTGAGCATGCCGTGGTGATCACCATACTCAATGATTCCTTCCTTGAAGACCTGGGCAGCACCAACGGCACGTTCGTCAATGGGCAATCCGTCAAGAAGCATTTCCTGAAGAATGGCGACACGATCGAACTTGGCAAGTATCGCCTGAAGTATGTCAGCGAACTGCCGCAGCAAACGGGGTCGGCGGATTTCGAGAAGACCATGATCCTGCGTCCCGGTGCCGCGACATCGGCCCCTCCGGCGCCTGCGCCGCAAGCGGCACCACCGGCACCGACGGCGCCTGCTGCGGCTCCGCCTGCCGCTCATACCGCGACCTCGCCCGGAATGGCGCCGCATCCTGCGCCGACTCCGCCACCGGCCGCAGCGGCCTTGCCCCTGGGCGCAATCCAGATTCTTTCAGGCGGCAATGCCGGCAAGGAGATGGAGCTGGTCAAGACGCTTACCACGCTTGGCAAGCCGGGTGTTCAGGTCGCCGTTATCGCGCGTCGGCCACATGGCTACTTCATTACCCATGTTGAAGGCGCGAGTTTTCCGGTGGTCAATGGTGCGGCGCTCGGAACCCAGGCGCATCAGCTCGCCGATCACGATGTTATTGAGCTGGCTGGCACGAAAATGGAGTTTTTCCTCAAGGGCTGATGAGTCAGTCGCGCGTTCGCTGGTGATCTCTTGAAACAGTACCTACCCCGATACGGACTCGGTCTACTGATCCTTCTGGTTCTGCTCGGCCATTCGGCGCGCGTTTACCAGATTCCGTTCGTGAATCACATGGATTCGCTTATCTATGACGTAAAGGTACGCCTGACCATGCCGAAGACCCTTGATCCGAGGGTCGTGATTCTGGACATCGACGAGAAGTCGCTGGCCGAACAGGGGCGCTGGCCGTGGGGGCGCGACAAGCTCGCTACTCTGATGGACAAGCTCTTCGATCGCTACGGGATCCGCTTGATCGGATTTGACGTGGTATTCGCCGAACCGGACGACAGTTCCGGGCTCAAGTCGCTTGAGTCCCTGGCAGCCAAGGAGTTGAAGGATGTTCCGGGGTTCCAGGCGACACTGCGCGAGTTGCGTCCGCAACTCGACAACGATGCGCGTTTCGCGGCAGCCCTGAAGAATCGCCCAGCCATCCTCGGCTACTACTTTTCCAGCAAGGAAGGTGGCGTCAGTTCCGGCGCGGCGCCACAGCCGACCTTTCCGGCAGGCACATTTGCCGGGCGTCGCATCGCGTTCACCCAATGGGTCAGCTATGGCGGCAACCTGCCCGAGTTTCAGAAAGCTGCTGCCGGTGCCGGGCATTTCAATCCGCTGGTCGACATGGACGGAACCTCGCGTCGGGTGCCGCTGCTGGTCGAGTACAACGGGCAATACTACGAGTCGCTGTCGCTGGCGATGGTGCGCAACCTGCTTGGCAATCCGACCGTGACGCCCGGTTATCCGGAAAAGACGCCCGGATCCTACGCCGCGATGGAATGGCTGGCGCTCAAGACCGCCGACGGCGCCGAGATGCGCATTCCGGTCGACGAAAACGCGGCGACCCTGATTCCCTATCGCGGATACCAGGGCAGCTTTCCCTATATACCAATCACCGATGTCCTGAATGAACGGGTGCCAAAAGATCAGCTCGAAGGGCGTGTCGTTATTGTCGGTACCACGGCTCCCGGACTGATGGACTTGCGGGCGACTCCGGTCGGTGCGGCCTATGCCGGAGTCGAGGTCCATGCCAACCTGATCGCTGGAATGCTTTCGGGCACCATCAAGCACAAGCCGCCCTATATTCTTGGCGCCGACGTACTTCTGGTCCTGATTGCCGGGGGAGTGATGGTATTCCTGTTGCCGATGCTGTCGCCGTTCCGGGCGACGGTGGTAGGCGGCTTGGTGTTGCTGCTGCTGCTGAGCGTGAATTTCGGCTTCTGGCACGTATCAAACGTAGTTCTTCCCCTTGCCAATGGCATGATCGCGGTAGTCCTGCTGTACGCGATGAACATGTCCTGGGGCTATTTTGTCGAATCCCGCACCAAGCGCCAGCTTACGGGCCTGTTCGGACAGTATGTTCCTCCGGAGCTTGTCGAGGAGATGAGTCGTGATCCGGAGAACTACAGTATGGCCGGGCGCAAGGCCGAGCTCACTGTCCTGTTTTCGGACGTGCGTGGATTCACTACCATTTCAGAGGGCCTGGAACCTGAAGAACTGGCGACACTCATGAACCAATACCTTGGTGCCATGACCCTGGTTGTGCGCAAGCATCGCGGAACGCTCGACAAGTATATCGGCGACGCCATCATGGCCTTTTGGGGTGCGCCGGTTGACGATCCCGAGCATGCCAGGAATGCGGTCCTTACCGGGTTGGAGATGGATGTTGCGTTGCATGAGTTGAACAAGGATCTGGTGGCGCGCGGCTGGCCCGAGCTCAAAATTGGTGTGGGGGTAAATACGGGGCCGATGACCGTCGGCGACATGGGGTCGCCCGTGCGACAGTCCTATACGGTTATGGGCGACGCGGTAAATCTTGGCTCGCGCCTTGAAGGCATCACCAAGCAGTATGGTGTCGGATTCATCGTCGGTGAATCGACGCGCGAGCTGCTCAAGAAGGAATTCGTGTTTCGCGAACTTGATCGCGTGAGGGTGAAAGGCAAGGAAGACCCGGTCGGCATCTACGAACCGGTCGGCGAGGAAGGCAAGGTCTCCCGCGAGGATACGGAAGAGATAAAGTTGTGGAATCAGGCTCTTCGAGCGTATCGTTCGCAGGACTGGGATCAGGCCGAGCTCACCTTGATGAATCTGCAGCGCATGAAGCCCCGTTATCTCTATGACCTGTACATCAAGCGCGTAGAGCATTTGCGCAAGGAACCGCCCGGCGAGAATTGGGACGGCGTCACCATTTTCGAAACAAAGTAGAAACCATGAAGGTACGCATTCTCGGCTGCAGCGGCGGAATTGGCGGACGCCATTTGCGTACCACCTCCTTGCTCGTCGATAACGACATCCTGATCGACGCGGGGACGGGTGTGGGCGATCTGGCAATCGCAGAACTCGCGCAGATCGATCACGTCTTCATTACGCACTCCCACCTTGACCACCTTTCATCGCTGCCGTTCATGGTCGATACGGTAGGCGACATGCGCAATCGTCCGGTAACCGTCCACGCAACCGAGGCAACGCTGGAAATCATCCGCGCCCATATATTCAACTGGGCAATCTGGCCTGACTTCAGCGAGATTCCGACGCCGGAGAAGCCGTTCATGCGCTTTTCGCCAATCCGGGTTGGTGAAGCCATCGATCTCGATGGCCGCAAAGTCGTGCCACTACCGGCAAACCATACGGTGCCGGCAGTGGGTTATCAGCTCGATTCGGGCAATGCCAGCCTTGTATTTACCGGGGATACCGGCCCCTGCCCGGAGCTTTGGCAGGAGGTGAATCAGATGCGGAATTTGCGCTACCTGATCATCGAGTGCGCCTTCTCCAACAGTGAAAAGCGACTCGCCGTGGCGTCACTCCACCTTTGTCCGAGCATGCTGCTGGACGAGCTGACGAACCTTCAGCGCGATACAGAAGTCTTCATCACGCACCTCAAGCCTGGACAAATCGAACTGACCATGCAGGAGATCGAGGACTGCATCGGAGAGTTTCGCCCCGGCATGCTGCAAAACAATCAGTTGTTTGAATTCTGATCATGTCAGATATGGTGACCACCGAGCTTTTGGGTCGTCTGCAACCGCTGATGTCGTTGCGCAGCGAAGGCTTGCACGAATTGCTTCCCCGTTGTTCCACGCACTCGTTCGCGAGAGATTCAGATCCGTTTCGCTCTACGGACTGGACCGGGCAGGTCGTCTATCTGGTGAGCGGCCAACTTCTTGCCAGCTTGCCGGATGGCACGACCCGGGTTCTGGTTGGCGGACAGGACCTCGCTGCTGCGCCGCTGGCCCGTAGCGGAAAGGTGCCACGGAAGAGCAAGGCAGTCACGGACATCATGTTGCTTGCCCTGGAAGAAGATACGCTGGATATCGTTCTGACCTGGAATCAGCTGGCGGTCCCGGCGTCCAGCGCCCACGGAGGGGCCGAGTCGACCGATTGGCGGATGATGTCCGGCATGTTCGCCCTGGATAATCTGACCGTGGGCGCATTTGCATCGTTGCCTCCGGCGAACATCCAGTCCTTGCTCGGCAAGTTCAAGCGGGAAAATGTAAAGCGCGGACAAACGATAATCGAGCAAGGTGCTCCCGGCGATTACTACTATCTCATTGAGAGTGGCCGATGCAAGGTATCCCGTCTCGTCGCCGGCGCCTCGATGGAACTGGCCGAATTGAAGGCAGGCAATGCCTTTGGCGAAGAAGCGCTGGTGGCGGACACGGTGCGCAATGCGACGGTAGTAATGAAAACGGATGGCGTGTTGCTGCGCCTTTCCAAGAACGACTTCAACGAGTTGTTGCGGGCGCCCTTGCTCCAGAAGGTTTCCGGTGCGGAGGCAGAGCAACGGGTAGCCGCCGGTGCAGTCTGGATAGACGTTCGATTCGCGGCGGAGTACCGGAACGATGGTTTTCCCGGCGCGATCAACATTCCGCTCGACGACATCCGGCAAGCATCCGCTGCCCTGGATCCGTCCCTTGAGTACATAGTTTATTGCCAGACTGGGCGCCGCAGTTCTGCTGCCGCATTTCTGCTTTCACAGCGGGGGTTCAATGCGGTACTGCTTGATGGTGGCATGCGGGCGCACGCTGGTGTCATGGAGTCAGCCGTATGAGTGCCGTTCCCGCTACAGCCAATGCATCCGATGTGGATACCCGACTTGCGTTCTTCACTAACCTGCAGGTCGTTACCAACAAGATCCACGCCACGGCCAACATCGACGAGATCATGCTGGAACTTTCCGGCGAGATCTGCAGCCTGTTCAATGCCGATCGGCTGACCATCTACACCGTGGGCGATGACAAGGCATCCATCGTTTCGAAGGTCAAAACCGGCCTGAATTCGTTCAAGGACCTGCGCCTGCCGATCGCCGACCAGAGCATCGCCGGCCATGTGGCGCTGTCCAAGAAGACGGTAAACATTCGCGACGTTTATGACGAGGCGGAGTTGAAGGCGATCAACCCATCGCTTCGCTTCCTGCAGGAAGTGGACAAGCGGACCGGTTACCGCACCAAGCAGATGCTGGTGGCGCCGGTAGTCGATGCGCAGAGCGCGGAACTGCTCGGCGTTGTGCAGATCATCAACAACAAGGCCGGCACGCCATTCGCGGCAGTTGCAATGGATGGGGTCAAGGGCCTGTGCGAGACCCTGGCGATTGCCTTCACCCAGCGCAGCAAACCGGCGCAGGCGGTCAAGACGAAGTACGACTTCCTGGTTTCGGATGCCGTCATTTCAGCGCAGGAACTGGAGTTGGCAACGCGCACCGCGCGACGCAAGAATCTCGATATCGAGGAAGTGCTGGTCAATGAGTTCCAGGTCAAGCATCCGGCGCTGGGCGCCGCGCTGGCCAAGTTCTTCAACGTGCCCTATGAGCCCTTCCGTTCGGATCGAATCAAGCCGGCGGATCTGTTGAAGAACCTGAAGCGGGATTTTCTGGAGCAGAGCAAGTGGGCTCCGGTGGAGGAGAGCTCGGAAGGCATTATGGTGGTCTGCCTCGATCCGGAACAGGTCAAGGGCTCGCGCATCGTCAATAACGTATTTCCGCGGTCGAAAGTGGTTTACCGGGTGACCACCAACCACGAGTACGTGCAGATGCTCGATCTGTTGTTCGGCGCGTCTGGGGTTCCCGGCTATACGGACGATAGCTCCGTCGGTGATCTGCTATCGACCCTCGACGAAGGGGACATGGATGGCGAAGGCAACGCCGGCGATGATATTTCGGCAGCAGCCGACAACGAGTTGGTCAAGCTGGTCAACAAGATCATCGTCGATGCCTACCAGATGGGGGCTTCGGACATTCATATCGAGCCTGGCCTGGGCAAGGACAAGGTGCTGATCCGCTTCCGCCGCGACGGTTCATTGCAGAAATACATCGAAGTTCCAGCCAGCTACCGCAATGCCATGGTGGCCCGCCTCAAGATCATGTGCGACCTCGACATCGCCGAGCGCCGCAAGCCGCAGGACGGCAAGATCAAGTTCAAGAAGTACGGTCCGCTCGACATCGAACTCCGGGTGGCGACGATTCCATCGACCGGCGGTGTCGAAGACGTCGTGATGCGAATCCTTGCCGGCGGCGAACCTATTCCGCTGGACAAGCTGGGCGTGCTGCCGACCAACCTGGTCAAGCTCAAGGCGACGATTTCCAAGCCTTACGGATTGTTCTTCGTTTGCGGACCGACCGGTTCCGGCAAGACCACCACGCTGCACTCCGTGCTTGGCTACCTGAATACCGTGGACACCAAGATCTGGACCGCCGAGGATCCGGTGGAAATCACCCAGAAAGGCCTGCGCCAGGTTCAGGTGAACAAGAAGGTGATGGACTTCCCGATGGTGATGAAGGCCTTCCTGCGCGCCGACCCGGACATCATCATGGTGGGCGAAATGCGCGATGCCGAAACCACAGGCATCGGCATCGAGGCCTCGCTCACCGGCCACCTGGTGTTCGCCACCCTGCACACCAACAGCGCACCGGAATCGATCATCCGCCTGCTCGACATGGGCATGGATCCCTTCAACTTCTCCGACGCGCTGCTCGGCATCCTGGCCCAGCGCCTGGCCAAGCGGCTTTGCAAGTGCAAGGAGTCCTACACGCCGGATGCCGACGAAGTCCGCTTGTTCATGAAGGAATACTGCAGCGAACTGGAGAGTACCGCGCCCTTCATCAAGGACAAGGAATCTGCCTACGCGGCGACTCTGGAGCGCCTGATCAAGGATTACGGCAAGGATGGCCACTTGGTATTTACCCGGGCCAAGGGCTGCGACACCTGCGGCGGCAGCGGCTATAAGGGGCGCGTGGGCCTGCACGAGCTGATGATCGGCACCGAACCGCTGAAGAAGCTGATCCAGGAACACGCCCGCGTGGTGCAACTGTTCGCCCAGGCGCTGGAGGACGGCATGCTGACCCTCAAGATGGACGGGCTGGAGAAGGCGCTGCAGGGAGTGACCGATCTCAAGCAGGTGCGTGCCGTCTGTATCAAATGAAAGGCAAAATGGGTTCCCTCACCCCCTGGCCCACGGCTGGCTTTGCACAGCCAGCCGGCTGCGGCGGCGCAAAGCGTTGCTTTGCGAAACCCCGCCTGCGCCCCCCTTCCCGGGGCGGGGGCTACTGGTTTGCTCGCTACGCTCGATTGTCACTTGGCGCTTGCCGGTGTGTTTCAAGTTAGGGAATGGACATGGATAACTCCAGCGATCTGTTTCGTCGCCTCGAGCAGCTCAATGCCGTCGGTGCCGCGCTTTCCAAGGAACGCGACATCAACCGGCTGCTGGAATCGATCCTGATCGCGGCCAAGACCATCACCCACGCCGACGGTGGGACCCTGTATCGCATGACTGACGACGGTCGTGCCTTGCGATTCGAGATCCTGCGCACCGACTCGCTGCATATCGCGATGGGCGGCACCACCGGCAACGCGATCAACTTTCCGAATCTTCCGCTGCAAAACGCCCAAGGCAAATCGAATGATTCGATGGTGGCCGCCTATGCCGCCATCCACGACAAGACCGTCAATATCGTCGACGCCTACACGGAAGCCGGCTTCGATTTTTCCGGAACCCGCAGCTTCGACGAACGAACCGGCTATCGCTCGCAGTCCTTCCTCACGGTGCCGATGAAGAATCATGAGGGAGAGATCATCGGCGTGCTGCAACTGATCAACGCACAGGATCCGGTTACCCGCGAGGTCAAGGCCTTTGCCTCGGCCGACCAGAGCCTGGCCGAATCGCTCGCCTCGCAGGCGGCGATTGCGCTGACCAACCGCCTTCTGATCAGCCAGCTCGAAGAACTTTTCGAGTCCTTCATCAACCTGATCAACCTCGCCATCGACGAAAAGTCGCCCTATACCGGCGGCCATTGCCAGCGCGTGCCGGCCCTGACCATGATGTTGGCCGAAGGGGCAGACGCCATCGACGACGGCCCGCTGGCAGCGTTCAAGATGGACGAGCGGGACCGTTATGAACTCAAGATCGCCGGCCTGCTGCACGATTGCGGCAAGGTCACCACGCCGGTCCACGTGGTGGACAAGGCGACCAAACTGCAGACCATTTTCGATCGCATCCACCTGATCGATACCCGCTTCGAAGTGCTCAAGCGTGATGCGGAAATCCATGCGTTGCGCAAGCAGCTCGAATTGCGCGGCAACATGGACACTCCCGCCGATGCCAGGATCTGGGCCGAGTATCACGACGAAGTGCGCGTCCTCGATGATGACCGGGATTTTCTGCGCAAGGCCAACGTCGGCGGCGAGGCGATGCAGGAGGCCGACCTGGAACGCGTGCGCAAGATCGGCAGCAGCCGCAAGTGGCGCAACGTCGATGCCATCGAAACCGAATTCCTGAACGCCGACGAAGTCGTCAATCTGACCATACGGGCCGGGACCCTGACGCTGAAGGAACGCGACATCATCAACCACCACATCGTCGCTACCATCAAGATGCTTGAACAACTGCCCTGGCCGAAGCACCTGACCCGGGTACCCGAGTATGCGGGCGGGCACCACGAGCGCATGGATGGCAAGGGCTATCCGAAGGGACTGACGCGCGAACAGATGTCGCTGCAGGCCAGGATGATGGGGATCGCCGATATCTTCGAGGCGCTGACCGCGCGCGACCGCCCCTACAAGCCAGGCATGAAGCTATCGCAGGCGATGGGCATCATGGCCAAGTTCCGGTCGAACGGCCATATCGATCCCGACCTGTTCGAAGTCTTCGTCAGGCAGGGCGTGTATCGGCGCTATGCCGAGCAATTCCTCGATCCCGGACAGATCGATCAGGTCGACGAAGCGGCGCTTATTCAGGGCTGATCCGTACAGAAGTCGGCGCCGGCGACACGGCGTGTCTGCGAGTGCGAGTGACGCTAAGCGCGGTCGACTGACAATTTGCGTCACCCTGTCGATCTCTATTCCGTATATCCCAAGTCCGATGGGTCATCCGGCGCGCCTTAATTTGGTATATATCTTGCTTGATAGGGTCAGCGACGACCGTCGCGCCTGAATAGGAGAATACGAATGAAACAGCTACAGAAGGGTTTTACCCTGATCGAGCTGATGATCGTGGTCGCGATTATCGGCATTCTCGCTGCAATTGCGATCCCGCAATTCAGCGAGTACACGAAGAAGGCCGAAGACAAGTCGGCTCAGTCGGACGCCAAAAACGTCATGACGCTGGCCATCACCAATTCCACGTCCTGAGGAGCGCACCATGAAAAAAGTAATTTTGGCGTCGGTGTTGGCGATTTCGGCAGTCTCCGCGCAAGCCGCAGCGAGTCAGACGTTCTGTTCCGGTACTGCCGGGAATGGTGCGGCGGTAAGCCTGAGCACGGTCACCACCGAGAACTACGTGAAGTCGACCTTTACCCCCAAGTGTTCCGCCAATACCCATGTGACCGGCGAAGACGGCGGCAGCTATTATCGTGTCGGCTCCGGGTCGATCAAGGGCAAGACGCGCTATGCCGGGACATCGGCGGGTGGTGCCGTGGTAGCGGCAGGTGCGTGTACGGCAGCGTCTGGCTGTACGGCTACCGACGCGTCTACTGCGATGACCTCTTCCTACGCTCCGACGAGCTGAACGTCGTCACGTGGGGAAAAGACGCGTCGCAAGACGCGTTTTTTTTCGTGGGTATGCCAAGTACGGGCCTGTGGCGAGGGACTTCCTCTTGTTTCATTGCAGCCCTTGCTGTCTGCGGGGAATGCCGCTCGCTGCGGCAGCACGGGCCGCTCCGGTCATGCGGTTGCGATTCGTCGGTGGCGGAATCAAACCACATTCGCTGATGGACTCCGCATTTCGCTTTGCGAAGATTGCTCGCGGTGGAGGGCCGCTTGGTCCGCCTTGCAGGAAGGGCAGGTAGTATTGCTTGTTGCCCGGAACCGTCATTTCACCGCCATTCGCAAATGGCTATCCGAACATGGAAACGAACACTTCCGATTTCTTGAACGCCATCGAACGTGCCAAAGTCCTGCGCGAGCAAGGCAATATGGATGAGGCCCTGCGCGCGTACCAGGCTGCGGCCGATGACTTTCCGCATGCGCCCCGCGCGCATTACGAACTGGGCACGATGCATGGCCGACTCGGGCAGGCGAAACTGGCCGAGGCCTGCTACCTGAAGGCGCTCGCCCTGGCGCCGCGGCATCCGGAGGCGAACAACAAGCTGGGGCTGATCTACATGCAGCGTGGCGAATTCGATTCCGCCGAATTCCGCTACCGCACCGCGTTGGCGGAACAGCCGGATTTTCTCGATGCCCACCTGAATCTGGGTCGCTTGTTGCACGATGTCAATCGCCTGCTGGAAGCGGAATACCTCGCCAGGCGGGCAATAGGCATTTCCCCGGAGTCGTCCGACGCTTATGTAAGGCTCGGGCAGGCGCTGCGTTCGCACGGGCGGATAACGGAATCGATAGGGCATTTTCGCCGCGCCGCGGAACTGGATCCGAAATCCGCAGCGCCGCGAATTGAACTGGGATTCTGCAGCTGGAATCTCGGACGCCACCGGGACGCCGAACGTGAGCTGAAAGCGGCCGTGGAACTCGCTCCGGATTCCTTTCCGGCATGGGCCAATTGCTTGCTGGTATCGAACTACACGGTACGCGACCGCGCGGAGGTCTTCGCCCTGTATGCCGCGTTCGGCGCAATGATCCGCAATAAGTGTGGTCCTCTGCCTGCACTCGGGCACTCCGAGCGGCCGGATCCGGACCGACGTTTGCGCATCGGTTTCATGTCCGGCGATTTCCGCCGTCATTCCGTCGCCTATTTTCTCGAAGGTGCGCTCGGGCACTTTAATCGGAACGAGTTTCGGCTGTTCGCCTACTACAACTTTCGCACCGAGGACGAGGTCACTCAGGAACTGAAGCCGCTGTTCCATGCCTGGCGCGGCATCTATGGAATGCCGGACCAGGACGTGACCGACCTGATTGCGGCGGACCGGATCGACATCCTCATCGACCTGAGCGGAGTCATGGCAGGCGCCCGGCCGCTGGTTCTCGGGCGCAAGCCGGCGCCGGTCCAGATAAACTGGATCGGCTACCCCAATACCACCGGGCTGGACTGCATCGACTATCGCCTGACCGATGCCTGGGCCGATCCGGAAGGCGAGACCGGGGAGTTTTTCAGCGAAACCTTGTGGCGGCTGCCGCGGCCCTTCCTGTGCTATACGCCGCCTGCATCGGCGCCCGAAGTGCAGCCGCCGCCCTGTCTTGATCAAGCAGTGGTTACCTTCGGGTCATTCAATTCGCGCGCCAAGCTGAGCGAGGAATGCATCGCCTTGTGGGTCAGCGTGCTCGAAGCCGTGCCGAATTCTAGGCTGGTGCTGAAATCCGTATATGGTACCGACGACGAGCCGGCTCGCGACAGCCTGCGACGGGTTTTCGTTGACCGGGGCTTCGATCCCGATCGCATCGAGATCCTGCTGCGCCGAGGGCCCGTCGAGGGTCACCTTGCCGCCTACCACGAGATCGACATCGCGCTCGATACCTTTCCCTATCACGGCACGACCACGACCTGCGAGGCGCTCTGGATGGGCGTTCCGGTGGTGACACTGGCCGGCGATCGTCATGCATCCCGAGTTGGTGCAAGTCTCCTGACCAGCATCGGACTCGAGGCCTTCGTCGCCGAAGATGTCGACGAATATGTGGAAATCGCTGTCGCGCTGGCGGAAAATCCCCAGTCCTTGTTGGGATTGCGCCAGACCATGCGCGATCGAATGCGCTCCTCGCCGCTGATGGACCGGAATGGGATGGGCGCCGACCTTGGAGCCGCCTTGCGTGGCATGTGGCGCCGCCATTGCGAGAAGTTTCCGCCGGAAGCACCGATCGAAGCGGGATCGGCAGGCGAAGCCGACGGGTTGCTGAAGCTGCATGTCGGCGGAACGATTGCGCGCGACGGATGGAAAATCCTCGATGCGGAGCCCCGCCCCGGGGTGGACTTCCTCGGCAGCATCCAGGACCTCTCGTCATTTGCCGACGAAAGCTGCAGCGATGTCTATTGCGCTCATATGCTGGCGCGGGTCGGCCAGACCGAGATCCTTGACGTCCTGAACGGGTTCCACCGGATTCTTGCGCCGGGAGGGCGCCTGTATCTGTCGGTCCCCGACCTCGACAAGCTGGTCTGGTTGTTCTCGAACCCGGATGCCGGCAAGGCGGAAAAGTTCCATGTCATGCGCATGATGTTCGGCGGGCAACTGGATGAGCATGATTTCCACCGTATCGGTCTGAACCTTGACTTCCTGACGGACTATCTCGGGGACGTGGGCTTTTCGTCGATCGAGCATGTCGAGTCATTGGGCATGTTCGAGGACACCAGCGAGACCCGGATGTTCGGGCATCCGGTGTCGCTCAACCTGATTGTTACCAAGTAAGGAAACCTGCAATGGCAACGGCGGGCGGCAAGGCTGGCGGACGCAAAGGCGGCAATGCAAGGCAGGCACTCAACGATCCGGATCTGATCGCGCTGATGCGCCTGGTCGAAGCCGGCCGCTTTGCCGAGATCGAACCCGTCGCCCGGCGGATACTCAACAAGCGTCCGAACCAGCCGCTGGCCATGAAGGCCTTGTCGTTCTCGCTGCTGGGCCTCGCGCGCCACGGGGAAGCGGTGGCCCTGCTCGATCACGCCATCCGGCGCAATCCGCAGGATGCCGAATTGCACAACAACCGCGGCATTGCCTTGTCGCAGTTGATGCGCTGGGACGATTCGCTGGAGAGCTTCCGGCGGGCAAGGTCGCTGACGCCCGATGACTCCGAGTTACTAAAGAACATGGCGTTTGCGCTGACGCGGATGCATCGCTGGGGCGAGGCGGTGCCACTGCTTCTCGAAGCCATCGAGAAGCACCCCGGCGACTATCTCGAAGCGATTACGCTGCTGGCCGATTGCCTTTTCAATTCCGGTCGCTATGACGAGGCATGGACGTGCTACGGCGAACTCTACAGCGGCGACCAGGAAAACCTCTACGCCTTGTTCCAGTTGATCGGCACTGGATTGAGGCGAATTCATTGGGAGGGTCTGGTCGACCGGATTGCCGAACTCAGGGCCAAGTCCGACGGGTTTTCGCGCGTGCTGGGGCGACCGCTGGTGTCCCTGCTTTTTCCGGGCCTGGACTCGCAGGATCATAGGCGCATTGCCGAGGGCTATTCGGCAACCATGCTTTCCTCGCTGCCATTGCCGCAGGAAGCATCGGTTGCCGCAGAGGTCGCCGACCCCGCCGGGCGCAGGCTGCGGGTCGCCTATCTTTCCGGTGATTTCCGTTTCCATCCGGTCGGATTCATCATTCCCGAGGTCATCGAGCGCCATGACCGGACGCGGTTCGAAGTGCTGGGCTATTCGACGATGACCGACGATGGCAGCGACATTCGCAAACGCCTCGCGGCCGGCGTCGACCAACTGGTCGATGTCGGCAGCCTGACGGTGCATCACCTTGCCGAGCGCATTCGCCGCGACCGCATCGATATCCTGGTTGACCTCAGCGGTTGGACTCAGCATGCCCGTCCGGAATCCCTGGCTTTGCGCTGTGCCCCCGTGCAGGTCAATTGGCTGGGCTATCCGGGGACCATGGGCCATGCGGCGGTCGCGGACTACATCATCGGCGATCCCGTCGTGACGCCTGTGGAAGACGCGGAATACTACACGGAGACGATCGCCCAACTGCCGTTCTGTTACCTGCCGGCGGATACGACATGGCGGCCCGAAACGGCCGCGAGCCGACTGGCCGAGGGCTTGCCGGAATCGGGTTTCGTGTTCTGTTCCCTGAATGGGTCGCAGAAATACAATCCGCCGCTGTTCGACCTCTGGTGCCGCCTGCTGCGCGAGACGCCGGGTAGCGTCCTGTGGTTGAGCGATCCCGGCGCTGCGGGCGCCGAAGCCCTCCGCCAGGAGGCGATTCGGCGCCAAGTGCAAGCAGAGCGCCTGGTGTTCGCCAAACGGGTCGAGAGCAAGCGCGACCACTTGACGCGGATCGCGCTCGCCGATCTCGGCCTCGATCCCTTTCCCTACAATTCGCATTCAACCGGCATCGATACCCTGTGGGCCGGAGTACCCTTGTTGGCATTGCGCGGCAGCACTTTTGCGGGACGCGTGGGGGCGAGCATGCTGCTGGCCGCGGGGCTCGATGAACTGGTTGCGGAAACGCCGGAGCAGTACCTGGAAACCGCCCTGGGCCTGTACCATGACCGGGCTAGACTCGACGGCTTGCGGCAACGCCTTGACCGGGCGCGGCAGTCGTCGCCGCTGTTCGACATGGGCCGGTTTGCGCGAAACCTCGAGGACGTCTATCTTCGCATGTGGGAAAACCACGGGAACGGAAAGCGCATGCCGATTCTGGCCAATGAAGACATTCGTGCGGGGCAGTCGCACAAGGAGGCTGGCGCATGATTCCCTTCCTGCTATCCGCATGGCGTGCCGGGTTGCGCAGTCGCAGCGTGCAGGCCATCCTGATACTCGGCATCGTGCTGATGGGGGTCGCCTACCTTTCTTCGGCGTTCTCGCCGCGCCAGCCGAAGACCGTGGCACTCGATGTCGGCCTGTCCGGAATCCGTATCTCGCTGGTGCTGTTCGCGCTGTTCTGGATCCAGGAACTGATCGGGCGCGAGATAGATCGCCGCACGGTGCTGTTTGCGCTGACCTATCCCGTCGCTCGCAGCCAGTATGTGATTGGCCGCTATCTGGGCGTGCTCGGACTGCTTGCGCTGGCGGCGCTGTTGCTGGGTGTGCTGCTCTGGATCGTGGTGCAATACACGGGCCTGGGCTATGACCAGGGCTTTTCGATCAGGGCCGGCGCTCCCTACTGGTTCACGGTGGCCGGCCTGTGGGTCGATGCCGCCGTGGTGGCGGCCTTTGCCCTGTGGATCGCGACATTGTCCACGGTGCCGATGCTGCCGCTCGCACTCGGTCTGGCATTCGCCGTCGGCGGAAAAAGCCTGGGCGCGGTGGTCGAGTACCTTGCGCAAGGCGCGGACGGAGACCCCGAATTGATGCGTTTTGCGCCAATCGTCAATGTGATCCAATGGGTATTGCCCGATTTGTCGCGACTCGATTGGCGTGCCTGGCCGATGTACGGCCTGCCGCCGGATGGGACCGCCCTGGGCCTGAGCCTGGTCCTCGCCGCCAGTTACGCGGCCCTGCTGCTGGCGCTGGCGGTGATTACCTTCGCGCGGCGCGAATTCCAGTAGGCCGGCCATGGGTGCGCGCATGATATCCAGGGAAACGGCAGCCCGCTGGCTGCTGGTTCTCGTGCTGGCGGCGATCTTCATCGCCACCGTTGAACGCCTGAAGCTGCAGCCCAGGCAGACGGTTTCGGTCGAGATACAGGTGGCGTTGCCCCTGTTCGTACAAGTGCTGATGGGATTGGGCGACCGCAACCTGGCGGCCGATTTCGCCACCATTCGCGCCCTGGTCGTGGTCACCGAAAAGATGCGCCCCGAGGAGTACAAGGTGCTCGGCAAGGTGCAGTCGGACGCATCCTGGCTCAATCCGGCGCACGAGGACAACTACTACATCGCGGCCCACATCCTGCCCTGGGCCGGCGAATACGAAGCGGCACAGACGGTTCTTGCGCGCGCAACCCACGCGCGCTTCTTCGACTACCAGCCGGCATTCCTCTACGCCTTCAACCTCATGCACTTCAAGGGCGATCACGTCGGTGCGGCGGAATGGTTGCGCGCAGCCGCGCTGAAGATGCCGGAGGACGATGAAAACCGCCTGATCATGCAGAACCTGGCGGCGCGCTGGATGGACAAGGCGCCGAATATCGACATGGCGATCAGTGTCGTCGAGGCGATGGCCAAACAGGCCAAGCGCAAGGATTTTCGGGCCTACCTCGAAATGCGTGTCGAACGCTTGCGGTCCCTGAAATCGATGCGCGTCGCCGCGGCCGTTTTCCTCGAACGTCATGGCCGCGTTCCGGCAAGGCTCGATGAACTGGTGGGTCCCGACCTGCTGCCATCGATTCCCAGGGACCCGATCGGTTTCGGTTTCGACCTCGACAAGCAGGGCCAGGTGGTCCTCCGTACCTCACCTCCAAAATCATGACGGCAGCCATCGAAATCCGGGATCTCGGCAAGATCTACCCGCGCAATTGGGCCACGCCGGCCTTCGAGGCGCTCAAGGGCATTTCGCTGACGGTCGATCAAGGCGAAGTTTTCGGCTTCATCGGGCCCAATGGGGCGGGGAAAAGCACCACGATCAAGATCCTGACCGGTGTGATGCGGCCCAGTGGCGGCTCGGCGCGACTGTTCGGCGTCGATGTCGCGCGCCCCGAAAGCCGCCGGGGCCTGGGCTACGTGCCGGAGAATCCGAGCCTGCCGGACTACCTCAATCCCCTGGAAATCCTTTCCATGGGGCTGGCCCTGCACGGCTTCAAGCCGGCAGATCCGCGCGCGCATTGCCTGCACTGGCTGGCGCGTTTTGGCCTGGAACAGGTTGCCACCAAGGTCGTGCGCGGCTTCTCCAAGGGCATGGCGCAGCGCACCGCGCTGGCCCATGCCATGGCCGTGCAGCCGCGCCTGCTGATCCTCGACGAGCCGCTTTCGGGGCTGGACCCGGTCGGGCGCAAGGATGTCGTCGATATCCTTTTCGAATATCGGGAAAATGGCGGCACGCTCTTCTTCACCTCACACGTGCTGCACGATGTGGAGCGCGTTGCCGACAAGTTCGGTTTCATCAATGAAGGGCAACTGCTCACCATCCAGTCGCCCAATGACTTGTTGGGTGGCGAGCACAGGGTGACGATCCGTTCTCAGGGGACGTTGCCGGTCGCCGGATTCGCTCCCGAAACGCCCGGACGCTGGGTCGGTGAGGTGAAGCGCGACGACTTGTGGAAGGCGCTTGAGGACCTGCGTGCCGCCGGGCACCAGGTGAGCGAGATAAAACCGACCCTCACCCTGGAAAGCGCGTTTTTCCGGTTTCTGGGGCGCGCCGGCGAATAGGGGAAGCCTTCAGTCGTTGCGGCCTTGGCCGGCGAGTGAATCCACTCTTTGCTGCCGGTTCGGCACCGGGCTGGGCGTCCGCAACAACTCCGTCAGCAACGGATCCTTGAGTCGCCCGATGTAGTGCGGCGGCAGCCCGCCGTTCTGGGTGTCGACAAAGGGACGCGTGTAATCGGGTCGCCAGGCTTGCCAGGTGGCGGCTCGCCACAGTTCGTTGAACGGCGTGTGCGCACCGATCAGCAGCATGACCACGATGACCATCGCGCGCGGACGGGCCTCGGCCCAGGCGTCGAGCACGGCGCGCTGGCACAGGATCGCCATGAGCACCAGCGATGGCGTTGCCACGCGCAACAGCAGATCGTTGGACGGCCCCAGCTTTACCAGGGGCAACAGGGCGAGCACGCCCATGGCGATGATCAGCAGGCCACGGGAATGCCGCAGGACGGTGAGCAGGGCACTGCCGAGGATAGCGAATTCCATGAGAATGAACGCGAGGTAGTTCTTCGCAAAGGCCAGGCCATCGCCGCCGCCGGTCGAGGGCGCGACGGTCGCGGCCGACGTCTGGATCGGGATGTTGCCGATGTCGAGCATCTGCAGCCGTATCGTCAAACCGCCGATGACGATTCCCGCCAGCACGGCGGGGATGGGCATTGCCAGTGCGGCCATGCCGGACCGGGCGCGGTCAGCCAGCGCCAAGACCAGGAACGGCGCCAATCCGGGCAGGGCAAAGGGCGTCAGCATCGGCAGCGTGGGCAGCAGCAGGCACAGCAGCGGGAGAAAGTCGGGGTGCTTCCAGTGTCGGTAGAAGAGGGCGGTCGCGATCCAGATGGGCAGTACATGGTTGGGCGCCCAGATCAACTGGCCGGTGAGCGACGAGTAGCTGAACAGGAATCGAAAGTCGAACTCGCTCCACCACTCGATGCGCAGCGGAAAAATCGGGTAATGGCCATGGAGCAGGAAGGTGCCGAGCACGTCCATGCCGCTGAAGGCGACGATGATGGCGATGCCGGCCAGAAGTCCGCGCAGGCCCTTGCGCGGCAGGGGCAGCAAGAGCAGGAACAGCAGGGTGCCGATGCCGGTCCAGGCGAACATCAGCCATGGGAGCGCTTGCGGTCCCAGCAGCTTGGCGGCCGCGGCGACGGGAAGGAAAAAGCCGATTACCGATCGCAGCAGATCATGGTGCCCGTCGCGAAATCCGTAGGACGGCGGCCAGGCGGAGAACGCCAGGTCACCCAGCACGGCATCGCGAACATGCCAATCGGGATTCGCATAGACGAAGTGGCTGCCGCCGCCCATCCCCGCCCACGCCAGCGCAACAATGACAAAGACGGCCAGGTGGTGGACCGGCCATGCGGCGCGGAAGCGACCGGCAACCGATACCGCAGCCAGCAGCATCAGCCCGATTCCAGCCATGGCATACATCGGCTTGAGCCAGGTGGCCAGGAAAATCAGCAGCGGCAAGCCAAGGAAGGCAAGCGCAAGCCCGGTGATGCCGTCAGGCGGACGATTCGAATGCTCGCCGTCGCCGGCGAAGAGCTGCGCGACCGTGGTGTCAGGGATCGCCGCCACGATCGATCAGTCGCGGCGGTCGAAGTTGATTCGCTCGCGCTCGACCACCAGCGGCCGCTTCTGCACCTGGGTATGGATCTGGAGGATGTATTCGCCGAGCAGGCCGATGAAAAACAGTTGCACCGAAGCGAAGAAGAAGAATCCGATCAGGATGGGTGCCATGCCGAAGGACATCTGCTCCCAGCGCAGGAACTTGTAGACCAGGTAGCCCAGCGCGATCATCAGGCTGCCGGCCGAAAGCGCGAACCCGGCCATCGTCGCCAGGCGCAGCGGCACCTTGGAGTGGCTGGTGATGCCGAGCATGGCCATGTCGTACAGCGCATAGAAATTGCTCTTGGTGATGCCGCGTGTGCGTTGCGGCTGGACATAGGGGACTTCGACGTGGGCGAAGCCCATGTCGGCGATCAGGCCGCGGAAGTAGGGATAGGGATCGTCGATCCGGCGCAGCGCCTCGATGACTTCGCGGTCGTAGAGGCCGAATCCCGTGTAGTGCGGAATCAGCCTGACATCGGCGATGCGGCCGATGGTGGCGTAGTAAAGCCGGCGCAGGGCGAACATCGGCGCCGTTTCGTGGCTCTCGGGCTTGACGCCGGCCACGACCTTGTGACCCTGCTGCCAGTGGCGGAGGAAGTCGCCGATCAGCTCCGGCGGTTCCTGCATGTCCGAGGCCATGTTGATGATGGCATCGCCGCGTGCCTGGAGCAGTCCGTGGTTCGAGGAGCGGATGATGCCGAAATTGCGGTTGTTCACTATCGCCTTGACGCGAAAGTCGGCGCTGGCGAGACGGCGAATGGCGGCCACGGTGCCGTCGGTCGAGGCATTGTCGATATAGATGTGCTCGAAATCGTACTGCGGGAACTGCTCCATCTGCGCGACGATGCGCCGGTGCAGTTCCTCGACGTTGCCCTCCTCGTTGTAGCAGGGCGTCAGTATGGAAATCAGCTTGCGTTCATTCATTGCGTGCGGGGCGAATCAGGAAAGCAAGCCGGCAGAAGCGCGAGCCTCGGGAATGTGTTCATGGCATCAGGTGTTCCTGAGGGCGTGCAGTTTGCCGGCGGATAGTTGCCAGACGGCGAGGTTGCGTGTTTGCGTTCTGCGCAGCATTTCCAGGTAGGCGTCGATGTCCCTCCCGGGAAGCCCGCTTGCGATGCCCACCAGAATCGTGCGGCGCAGGATCTCGCCCGACGCGTAAGTGCCATCGCACATCCACTTCAGCGATTCGAGCGGCGACGCCCCGGATTCGAACAGCGACGAATAGGCGCGACTGAACTCTAGCTGCTCGCATGCCGCGGCCTTGAACCAGAGCTCCGGCGTGTCGCCGGGATCCACAGACTCAAAACGGCGCGATGCCGGAAAGAAGGGCTGGTCGATCGCGATCCCCGACATCTGTGCGATCTGGCTCAGGGCCGCAATGGCAACCTGGCGGGATCCCAGGTCGTTGGCGACCCTGGCCAGGGTCGCCAACGCTGCGGGGTTGGCATTGGCCTGGCAGAATTGGTTGAGCTGGCGCAGGGCGGCTTCCAGCAGCGCAAGGCGTCGATCCGGCGCCAGGCCGTCGAGGAAGCGATAGGCGGCATAGCCTGCCAATGCCTCGACGTACGGGCAAGGCTCGATGTCGTCGAGCGTCATCTCGAACGATCGCGCATACGGCTGGTCCAGCATCGCCGCCAGGGCCTTCGCGCGTTCGCTGTCGTCCAGGGCGTGGGAACCGATCGACAGTGCCAGCAGGCCCGCTGCGGCGAGCTTCTGCGCGCGATCGGGCTTGGCTGCGAAAAGGTTCAATTGGTAGGCATCGAGGCGCTCGTCGCTTGCCACCGGCACCAGCATCGATCCATCGCCGATCGCACGGTAGGTCTGGTAGCCCAGGGCCTCGAAGGTCCAGCGCAGGTGCTCACCGCTTGAATCGCTGCCGTGTTTGACCTCGTACATGACCAGCGGAGAAAAGTCGTGCAGGAAGCGGCGACTGCCGGCGACAATCCGCGCCTCCTGGCCCTCGGCATCGATCTTGACGAAGTCGACGGATGTCCATTGGGCACGTTCCATTTCGGCGTCGAGGGTGCTGACCTTGACCGACTCCGTCGTGGACGGATCGGCGTCGCCTGCAACGATGGAGTTGAGTTCTCCGGATACGTTGATGTTCAGGGAAGCCGTTCCCACGTAGTTCGAGAGCGCGCAGGACGAGACGTCTACATTGCCCAACCCGTTCAGCTCGATGTTGCGCTCCAGGTGATGCCGGTTGTCGGTGCCCGGTTCGTAGGCGAAGACGCGACCATTGACACCAACTGCCCGGGCCATCGGCACGGCGTAGAGTCCGATGTTGGCGCCGATGTCGATGACGGTCATGCCATCCGCGAGATATCGATCGAGGAAGTCCGCTTCGATTTCGAACCAGCGCTCCTGCTCCAGCAGTACATAGGTGGAAATGCAGGCCAGCGTGGCGGGGGCCGAATAGACGGGACCGGCGCCGGATTCGATGAGCATTTCATCCTCGCGGCCGGCGGATGGCCCCGGCTGTGGCGCGGCCTCTTGCGCAGTGATGCCGAATCGGCGCGCATACCTCTCGGCGAGGTTCTGCCCGGTCTGGCGATCGTGCTCCAACAACACGGCCTGGGCCAGGTCGTAGGAGTCGAAAAGGTCGTGCACGATGGCGGCGTACTTGCGCAGCTTCGGCGGCGAGATGCGGTCCAGCCGCATCCAGTCCTTGACATAGATGGCGTCGCACCAAAGTTGCTGTTGCCGATTTCCCATCAGCACCGGAGCGGATGGGGACCTGAAAGGCCGCGTGCCGAAGCCGTCGATCCGGTGGTACCTGAAACCGTTCGCGCGCAGGAAGGCGTCGACGTCGGAAAAAAGCGGCAAGTCCTTGTACAGCTCGACGAAAGAAACCTCGGTCTGGATCACAAGCGTCTGCTCCAGCACCGAGCGTGCGTTGCGGAAGATATTCAGTTCCGAACCCTGGACGTCGATCTTGAAGAAGTCGATATCGCCGAGGTCGGCGATGTCATCGAGGCGCGTCGTCGCGACGCGGATCTGCGCTTCCGGCGTTACGACTTCAGCCAGGTTGGCAAATTTTTCCAGCAGCGGCGTATCGGGTTCAAAGAGCGACCCTGTGGCGACCCAGTTGGTCTGATGGTAGGTAGCCTCATTGCCGTCGCCAATGAAAAACGGATAAAAGCGATGGGCGCCGCCAAAGTGTCCGTTCAGTTTCTCGCACTCGACGGGGTCCGGCTCGAACCCGACCAACCGTGCCCGATTCGCGGCAACCAGCTTTGCATAGGGGGGGGCGTGGATCAGCGATGCGCCGACATCGAGGATATCGAGCACACAATCATCGTCCAGAAGCTGGAAAAGACTCCACATGGTTTGACTCCGAAATCTGGGTAGGTTGATCGTGGCGCCGGGGCTTATTCCAGGTACGGCGACAGCTCAGACGCTGCGTTACAGGCCGCGGGCATAAATCAGGGACTTGAGCTGTTCGTTGTGCGCGTAGGGGCTGTCGATGTCGTCGATGCGGATCGGCGCGTCGGCGGCGACCGCCCGCAACAGGACTTCGCCATGCATCAATTCGCGGCAGGATATCTGTCCGCGCTGCAGCGGCACGGCGAGATAGACGTCGTCATCGGACAGCGCGTGTCCGGCCGGCAGGTCGCGGCGGGCATAGACCCCGCGCACCAGTCTGTCCAGGTATTCGATCTCGCGCCGTTGCGGCAGGCGCTTGCGGCTGCCCGGCGCGCCGCACATTTCCACGGCCTTCTTCCAGGTGCGGAACCAGGTATCGATCTGCTCGGGCAGGCTGCAATAGTCGGATAGGGGAATGCCGTCGGCGTCGATGTCGATGTGGCGTTCGAAGGTGCGCGCACCCTTGGCATAGGCCACCAGGATCGAACTGGTCCAGTCGTGATACTCGTGGGTGGAAAAGCCGATGACATTGTCCGGATAGCGGCTGCGCAGGAAATCGATCTGGTTGAGTTCCAGTTCGTGGTCCTCTGACGGGTAGAGCGAGACGCAATGGTTGATCGCCAGCGGAATGTTGCGGTTGGCGAAGAAGCGGACGAGGTCGTCGACATCCTTGAGCGAGGAGCCCCCGGTGGAAACGATCACCGGCTTCTTGGTTGTCGCCACTTTTTCGATCAGGATCCAGTCGTTGAGGTCAGAACTGGCCAGCTTGATGATATCCACGCCAAGTTCGTCGCACAGTGCCACCGAATTTTCGTCGAAGGGCGTCGCCATGGGGATGCAGCCGGACTTGCGGATGGCCTTGATCAGGGTGGCGTAGTCGCTCTTTTCGAGGCGGGTGTCGAGGGTCTTCTTGACATAGCGGATGTCGTCGCGCTCGCGAAATTCCTTGTGGATGAATGCATCCACGTCGCGCAACTGGATCTTGATCGCGGCACGCACGTTGTTGAAGCGGACGATGCGCGAGAAATCGGTGACGATGCGCAAGCCGCGCTCGATCCGCCCCCAATGGTTGTTGGCGAGTTCAAGGACGAACAGGTCTTCGAAAATGCGGGATTGGCTCATGCGGCGGACGGGTGCGGACAGAAAATGGAATTTATCACGTGATTGTCGTAACCGTCCTGTCCGACCCGGCGTCCACCGTGGCAAATTTCCGCGCTACCGCAAACAATTGCCCGGCGCGGTTGATGCCGCAGGAATCGACGGTGAAGCCGCTGCGGGCGAGGATGGCGCGCAGTGATGCGGCGGTGAAAAAATTCAGGTGTTCGCGCATGGCGACGAAGCCGAACGGCGGCAGGCGCCCGAGCTTGATCCGGCTGGCGGTGCACAGCAGGTCGGCAAACATCAGCAGCGGGCGCCAGCGCAGCAATTGCTTCAGCCAGGCGGCGCGCAGCGTTTCGCGACCGGGCGCCGGGCGCCATTGCTCGTTCGGTACCTCAAGGTAGAGCCATCCCGAATCGGCCAGCAGCGCGGCAATGTTCCGCAGATAGGCGGCCGGCGACGAAACATGTTCGAGCACCTGGCAGCTAAGGATCAGGCTCCACCCGCCGGGCAGGCGGGCGGCATCGTCGTAGCGTGCTATCCCTTGCGCCGCGGCACAGGCCGACGGTTCATAGACCGCCTTGCGATCGGCCTCCACCGCGGCCAGCATCTGCCCCTGGTCGCCGCCGTGATCCAGCGCCGATGCGTAGTGCGTCGGCGCGCCGGACTGGGCGAGCGCGGCGCGGACCGCCTCGGTGCGCAGCGGGGAGTGGGTCCAGGCAAGAAGTGCCTGATGCTGTCCCCGCGTATAGAACGGTTCCCAGCGCCAACGGGAGCGCACATACTCGGCATCGCGGTAGCCGCGGTAGTAGCGTGCCGTTTCGGCGTCGCTCAGGCCGCGCTCGAAGAAGCGCAAGCCACAGGCAGGGCAGGTCGCCAGCTCGGTAATTTGCGGCGGCCCGCCCCAGGCGCGCGCCGCGAGGAAGCCGGAGACGATCTGGGTTTCGCGCCGCAATTCCCTCGCGCCGCAGCACAGGCAGCCTAGTGCGGAGCGCCGCAGGTGATCGAAAGCCTCAGCTACGGCCATCGGTGTCGTCGCCCGGCCACCGGTTGCCTGCCAGTTCGTCGCGGTCCAGAAATGGAAACATGTCCTCCAGCGGGGGCGACACGATGGTGCCGTCATCCAGTTTGCGCGAGGTCATGCGCGGTTCGAAACCCTGCGCGCCGTCCAGCATCACATCGCACAGGACCGGGCCATCGCTGGCCAGTACGTCGGCCAGCTGGCGCGAAAAGTCGGCGCTGGTGATACGGCGTGCCGGAATGCCGAAGGCGTTCGCCACGGCGACGAAGTCCGGAAAGGAGACACCGCTGTCCGGTCCCTCGCCGGTCAGGCGGCCGAAGAAGTTCTCCTGCGAGGAGCGGATCGACAGGTAGCCCCGATTGTTCAGAACGAAGATCTTCAGCGGGATGCGATTGCCGGCAATCGTCTGCAGTTCCTGCAGGTTCATCATGATGCTGCCGTCACCGGCGAGGCAGATGATGCGTTCCTGCTTTCCGCGCGTGGCGACGGCGCCGAACCAGGCGCCGATCGCGGCCGGCAGGTCATAGCCCATCGACGCCGCGCCGGAATTCGAGAACAGGCGCATGCCGGCCTGGATGCGGGCGACCTGGAACGGCACGATGGTCGCCGTGGCATTGCCGCAGGCGACGATGTCGTCGCCGCGCAGGTGGGAGAAAAGTTCCTCGACGAAATAATAGGGATTGATCCGGTCGCCGGTCGCTGCGCGCTGGCGGGGCAGCACATTGGGATAGCGCGCGAGCCGCGCCTTGCACCAGGCGAGCCAGGCCTGTTGTGCACCCGTTGGCTGCCAATCCGACAATTCTTGGTTCAGAGCCGAGACAAATGCCTTGAGGTCGGCAACGACGGGCAGGTCCGGCCGAACTGTCGGCTTGCGCAATTCGGCCGGATCGATGTCGACCTGGACCTTGAAGGCGCCGGGGGCGAAGGCCTGCCAGTTGTAGCTGACCTGGCGGATGTTCAGTCTGCTGCCGAGGACCAGCACCAGGTCGGCGTTCTGCACCGTGAAGTTGCCGGCGCGGGTACCGATGGTGCCGGGCCGGCCACAAAACAGCGGGTCGTCACTGGCGATCAGGTCGTGGGTCCACGCGGTCGTCACCGGCAGCCCGAGTCGGCGCACGAGCTGTTCGAATTCGGCGGTGGCGCGCGCGGCGCGGATGCCGGTGCCGGCGATGATGACCGGGCGCGCCGCGCCGCGCAGCTTTGTCGCGACCGCAAGGACGTCGGCTGCCGACAGCACCGGCCCGGTTGCGTCTGGCGTCCAGCGCCGCAGCGCGGACGGGTCGACAGCCGCTGCCTGGACGTCGATCGGAATATCCAGCCAAACCGGGCCCGGACGCCCGTCGCCGGCCAGATGCAGGGCCTGGTCGAGGTGCCAGGCGATGTCCTCGGCACGTTCCACCACCGCTGCGTACTTGGTGACGCCGCGCACCATCGGGATGATTTCCGCTTCCTGGTCGCCCAGTTGGCGCAAGCCGGGCACCGGCGTGGTGGCAAGGCAGGTCGCCCGCTTGACCTGACCCGAAATGACGATCATCGGCACCGAGTCGGTCCAGGCGCCGAACACGCCGTTCAGCGCGTTGATGCCTCCTGGGCCGGTGGTGACGTTGAGGATCGGCGGCACCGCGGCGATGCGCGCGTACGCCTCGGCGGCCATCGCGGCGGCCTGTTCATGATGGAAATAGACCGGCGTCAGGCCGGGCTCGTGGCACAAGGCATCGTTGAGGAACATGGCGCCACCGCCGGTGACGAGGAAGGCGTGGCGATGGGCGGCGCCGGCAAGGCGGGAGGCCAGGTAGCGGGCGACGGTACTCATTGCTGCCTCCGGAAACATATCGATCTCATGGCGACGTTGCTGATCTCAAGTTGTGCCGCTGCCGCTCTTGGGCAGGAGCCGGGGAAAATGACGGCGCACGAACGCATGGGTCAGGTACAGCGCCTTGCGCGGTCCCTCGTGGCGCACCGCGGTGACGAATTCGCCAACGAGTATGGCCACGACATGGGGAATCAGGGCCAGGTACCAGAACGGACGCATAAGCTGCAGCCGGGTTGCGGAGAGGTCCCGCTCACCAAGGACAAGGGCTTTTCCCATGCCGCGCCGAAACTGTCGCGGACATTTCGTGGCGGGTAAGGATGGCGGATCGAGTGCCGGCGGCGCAGGCGGCTGGCTGGCGAGGAGCTCGGCGACGCCGCGCAGCACAGCCGCGGGAGGTGCGAAGTTGCGGCAGACCGATCCGCCATGGCGCACGCACTTGTCCCAGCCGAGGCAGGGGCAGCAACTCGCGCCGTTATGCAGCGCACGATGGTGGGCGCTGTCGCCCGCCCAGGAATGCACCGGATGGGTGCTCGAGAACAGGTGCAGGGTCCTGATCGCCCTGGCTTGGGCGGCGTAATGGGCCGGAAACGAGTCCATCCCGATCACGACATCGACGCGATCGAGCAGCGCGTCGAATTCTTCCAGCGTGCCGAAACGCAGGGATTCGACATCCGGCAACGGATCGTGCGCATCCAGTGCAATGAGCCGAAATCCCTGTTCCCGCAGGAGCGTCGCCAGTTCCAGTTGGAAGCTTCGGGGATAGACCTTCAATGGCCAGCCCGCATCGAAGTGGAGCAGGATTGTCGGCGGTCCATCGGCCTTTGAGCGGGCCGGACTGACCGAAGCACTCGCCAGACCCCGATGCAATTGGCTATCGTCGGTGAGGGATGCGCCAAGACAGAAGCGGAAGTGATCGATGTAGTGGAAATTCGTGAAGTTGTAGTTGCGGGTGCCGCGACAATAGACGTGGAAAATGCCCCTGGTCAGGCGTGGAACCATGTCCAGGAAATGGTGGCAGTCTTCCTTTCGATACTCGCCGCGAAACGGGATCGGTCCGTCCGTGGTGACGAACGTGATCTTTCCCGGAATGTCGCGGACGATGGGGAAGTAGGCTTCGTTGATCAGTATCTCGTCGAACAGCGGACGATCCGTCATGCTGGCGGCAATGCCCATGAAGAGTGCATCACCGGCATGGTGGGTGAAGAATCCACTCGTGCGCACCGCATTGCGCGAGGCGCGCCGATTTGCAACCGGCGCCGTCGCTCCGCCGCCGACTTCCTGCAACACGTCGAGCGCATTTTGCGCGCACCATTCCATGGGGCGCCAGTAGGGGCCGGGCAGGAAGCCGTTGGAGATTGCCGTAAGGCAGGGGAAATGCACCGCTATCAGGGCCACGTCCCTGAAATAAAGCGCGGCCAGCAGCTTGCGGTCGAGTTCCGGATTGGAGCAGGACAGGAGCAGCAGGTGTCGATAGTCCTCGGCGGGTTCCAGGGTCAGCAGGTAGGCCAGCGGGAGTCCGTTGCTGGAGCGCACCACGGCATCGCCATGGCGGGATTGGGCGACGCTGGCTAGCGTCAAGCGGATCAGGAAGGTCGAGAGCCGCAGCAAGGGATTGAAAATCAGCATGCGTCGGCTGTCGCCCTGCGTTTCCCGCGTTCGCCTCAGCATTTCGAAGACGTAGCGGCTCGGCGTGGCGACGAAGCTGTCGAGCATCTCGTGCTGCCCCACGTGTTCCTGCGAGATGCGAAAGCCCGGCTGGATCAGGAATTGCGCCACCTGCGACGGACCGATGTCCAGATGCGGGAATGCCCCGACCACCGTGACGAGGTCTTCCGCCGGCGCCGATCGTGTTGTCATGCCTGCTTTCGCGCGTCGCCGCGATGCTTTTTCGCGATGACCTGGATTTGCGCCAGCGCGCTGCCGAGGGTTTGGTCTACCGCATAGCCCATCGAATACAGGAGGCGGAACAGGGGCTTTTGCAAGGCCAGCCCAAGCGAGCCGAGACGGGCCAGCAGGATCAGGATTCGCGAAACCGTTACGGGGGGTGCCTTGCGTGTGCCATCGTCCTGCAGGCTGCGGTCATAGTTCATGTCCTGCAGCTCCACGGACAGCACTTCGCCGCCGGGAAGCTCTTGAAACAATTCGTTGACGTCGATCGATCGCGGACTCCATGACCCCGGGCCTCCGATCCTGAAGGTCCACTTGTGGTCGCCATTGAAAAGGCTGGGCCAGTGGCGCTGCTCGTAGAGGCTTTCCTCCGGCACCACCACGACGAGGAATCCGCCGGGCTTTACCAGGGCCCACCATTCGAGCAGGGCCGACTGCGGCGAATTCATGTGCTCCAGACAATGCGAACTGTGCACGGCGTCGTAGGCTTCGACGGCGCGGAAGCGTGCAATAACATTGGCGTCACCGTCACCGACGTCGAAGCCTTCCGCCCAGGGACAGACCAGGTCATCGCCGGCTCCAATGTCGATCAGGCGCCCCTGCAGATAGCTTGCGGCAAACGTGGGCGGTCGGACGTTCTGGGTCTTGGATGATTCGTTCATTGTGTGTCGGTATGGGCGGAAGGGCTCTGATTGGTGAAGTTGCCAAAGGGTTCGAATGGCGGCGCAATTGCCATGCGCCGGCGCTGCATGGATTCAGTGTGGGGTGAGGTGCGGACAGCGTGGCTCCTAATCGACGAGACGAAGCAGGGATGCCATCGGGCCGCCGAAAACTGGAACGTGATTCCTGATCCATTCGCGCCGCCGCCGCATCGCCATGAAAAAAATGAACAGGCTGTTCCAGCGCGCGGCAAACAATGCCCGCATTGCCGCGCGGAATGACTTGACCTCGTCCTCTTGGGCTCGATACACGAATGGGCCGGCGCCGCTCGCTGGCATCGCGGCGGCCGCCTCGACCGTAGAGTTTCCTTTGCGCCAGACGCCGATGATGGCCTCGCAGTCGCCGGCATTACCCGACTCGGCGGCAGCGCGCCAGATCCTGTTGGCCGACTGCTCATGGATATCGAGATCGCCTGCCAGTCCCGACAAGGCGGCCAGTGCCTGAATTTCCTGGCGGAAGGCCCGCGCCCCCCTGGCCGCATCCTTGTTGCCGGGCAGGCGACTCCCATAGGGCAGGGTGAACAACAGGGTACCTCCCGGTTTGAGTTGTTGAAATGCCCTGCGCAGGAAGGGCAGCGGGGTGCGTTCCAATTCTGCGCTGGCAAAGGCGACCGCGTAATCGAATCCCGCGGGGTCCGGCTGCCAGCACTCCGAAAATTTGCGTCCGCTGTAATCGATGCCCGAGTGGCGCCAGTTCTCGCAGGCGAACGCAACGAGGGCGGCCGACTCGTCGATCGCCTCGATCCGGCATTTTGCCCGGGTGGCAAGCAGATAGGGTCCGTAGCCGGGGCCGCATGACAGGTCGATCACGCGCGAACCGGGCGCCATGCGCGATGCGGCGAAAGCGTAGCGGCTCAGTGCGGCGGCGGGAATATCGGAAAACCACTGCTGCGGCGGAGGGCGGCCGTCTTCCGACAGGCCGTCGGATGGAAATATCGATCGATGGAGGAAGCGGATCATGCGCTCCGCCAGAGCCTGCGACGGCACGACAGCCGGCCCTGCCGATGCTGTCGGCGGCGTCGTGAGCTGCAGTTGGCCGCTTTCCGGGTCCGCGACTATCCAGCAGCGCGGGTTGCCCAGTGCGCTGCCCAACTCGGCCTGAAGATGGCACGCCGGGGGTAGCTTTTCGCCGGGACCGTCCAGCCATCGCGCGCTGTTGCCGAGCTCTATATGACTTGGCGGCATGACTGGCGGCGCCGACACTTGTGCGCTCTGCCTGGCATCGATCGCCTTGCGGTAGGCGGCGAGCGTGTCCGTGGCGTGGGCATGCCAGTCGGACTCCAGCGACAAGGGCTGCCGGTTCGTGCCTACGCTGTCGGACATTCCCTCAGCGCAGGCTGCCAGCACGGCCTGGCGGATCGAGTCGGGATCGAGCGGATCGACGTAACGGGCGTGCGCGCCGAAATACTCCAGTTCCGAGGACCGGTTGCTGAGTACCAGCCGGCAACCCGCGGCCGCCGCCTCCAGTGCCGCAAGGGAAGCGCCTTCCGCCCAACTGGGGAGGCAGAAGACTTGGGCTCCGGCGTAGGCCGAGGCCAGGATCTCGCTGTTCGACGGCAAGCGGCCGCAGAAAGTGACATGGCCGCCGCCGATGCGGCGCACGAGTTGTGCGTAGCTTGGATCGGGCGCGTGTCCGATCAGAACCAGCGGGATTCCGGTATCGCGCAAGGCAAAGGCGAGCATCGCCTGATTTTTGCGGGGCTCGATCGCGCCAATGCAAAGCGCGTAATCCCGAATGCCGAACGTCTGGAAGAACAGGCGGCCATCCGCAACCCTGGGCAGGGCCGCCGGGTCGACCGCGTTCCTGACGATGGAAACCGACGGGTGGTCGATGCCCATGCGCGACAGCACATCCTGCTCGTGCCGGCTGAGCAGGATCAGGTGGTCGGCATAGCTGGCCAGCCGCCGGACGACGGAATGGTAGCGGGCAATGGGTGCCAGTCGCGGGTATCCGTCTCGCAGCGCGTTCGTCCGGGCCAGGGCGGACAGCGCCGCCCTGGCCCGGGCCGGATGCGCGAACTCTTCGAGGATGCCCGGCACCCGCGAATTGAAGGCGTCGAGTTCGGCGAAATCGAGAGCGATCGGCGAAAGAACCAGTGCGGCATCCGACGCCTCTGTCCGTTTCAGTACTTCCTCGCAGCTGAATGGTGGCCACACGTTGTAAACATGTACGACATCGCATTCAGCGGGTTTCAGAGTGTCGGCGGAGCAATACGCGGCACGTACGCCAAGTCGCTGCATTTCCTGCGCGGTGCGGGGCGCCCTTACTGAAGGCCCGCCACGCCCGCAGTCGGCTTCCCAGCCGTGCACCACGAGCGCGGCACTGATATCGGTGCTCGAGCCGGTTGCACTTTCCGTTGCAGGGGGGGCGCGTGTCGCCACGGTTGTCGCGGGTGCCATGGGGTCGTACCCAAGCAAGCGCACGAACAGCGCGTGATGCTTTTCGACCCAGGTTTTCCAGGAATAGGCTTCGACGCTGCGTCGCAGCGCACGCTTGCGCTCGACGCATTCCGTCAGCACGCGACGCAGGTCGGCGATGCTGCCCAGCTCGAACTCGACATGGGGAAACTGCGGGACCCAGCCGACGGCCGGCGCGATGACCGGGCAGCCGCAGGCAAGTGCTTCCAGCACGCACATCGGTCCGCCTTCGTTGTATGCCGGTACCAGCACGTAGTCGAGCGAGCGATAGAACCCGGGCATCTCCGCGTCGGGAATGTGCCGGGCCGGCCCCGGCCAGCCGTGGCCGGTGAAATGCCATTCGAGACCGGGAACGTCCATGACGGCCGCCACCAGGTCTTCGCCCTTCCTGCCGGTATGGTAGGTGCGTCCGACCACGCCGATGCGCACCAGCGGATGGAAGGCATCGAGATCCACACCTTGCGAGATGATTTCCACGCCGGAAACGCCAAGGGCCCTGATGAGGGACGCCGTGGCCTCGGACATGGCGACGCAAAGGTCTACGCTGCGTGCGGTGGCTTCGAAGGCGGCGGTTGCCGCCGGATCCGGTTCCTGGTGGGTGAAGAAACCTATCTCGATCGGGGAGACGCGCCTGACCCGGCAACCGTAAGTCGTGTAGTACTGGATTCGCGCATTCGCATCCTCGTTGAGGCCGCAGCTGACGTAGGGCAGGTGGCAGCAGAGTTCCTGCGCCTGCCGCTCCAGTATCCATCCCTGGTCGGACAACTTGATGTGGACCAGGCCGCTCATCGTTCAGGCCTGTCGGTTGCGGCACATGAAGACGGCAGACCGCATCGGCGGCCTGCAATTCGCGGCCGAGTTGGCTGGCGCGGGGTCATGTCGGCTTCCGTGTCGCCCGGACCCAGTACGCCGCCGGGAAGTCCGCTGCCTCGGCCGCGTCGATGGGCGTCAGAACGTCGATCTCATAGGAAGTGCGCAGCAGGTAGCGTATCCCGAATTCGGTGAACCGCCAGAAGTCCTGCGGGGCCAGGTGGATCGCCTGGCGGAATGGAAGCCCCAGCAGCAGCGTGCCGCGCTTCTTCAGTATTCGCGTGATCTCGTCGAGGCCAGCCTGGACGTTGTCGACGTGCTCGAGGACGCCGCTGCAGTAGACGCAATCGAACGATTCGTCCGGGATTTCGGGCATGGACCGGATATCGATGACCAGGTCGCAATCGAAATCACTGGTGACTTCGGATGTGGTGTAGGCGGACGCCGCCGGGAAGTACTCGCGGTAGCTGCCGCCCTCGTTGTCGGTATCGTCGCCGCTGCCGATCGAGAGGACGGTGCCGGTGACGTCATGGCAATGCGCTCGCAGCCAGGCATTGCTTTCCATGCGTGCTCGCGACGGCCCCTGCACGTCCGCCGGCAGGAGTGCCGCTATCGGCTTTGGCAGGATGGACCTGGCCAGGGCAATGGCGCTATTTCGTCGCTTCGACATGCATGTCCCGTCCCGGATGGTGCGTCAGCGTGCTATGCGAGCAGGTCACCTTGCGGAATCCCACATCCTTCAGGATACCGACGAGTTCTCGCGCGCTCCAGACATAGCGATGGGTTTCAAAATCGATCCGATCCCACTGGTTACCATAGAACTGGTTCCTTGCCCCGCTTCGCTTTTCCCGATTTGGATGCAGGAGCCAAAGGATGCATCGCACGAAATCGGCGGCCTCGATCACTGCGACCGCATCGGGCTTGAGCATTCTGTGCCAGTCCCGAAACATGTCGATTGCGACCCATCGCGGGAAATGGTCGATGGTATGGGAAGTGAATATTTCGTCGATCGAGTCGTTTGGCAGTCCAAGTGCGCGCATGTCGGCAAACACGTCGGCAACACAACCCGTCCTGGAACTGTCGGTTCTGCTTGCGTCGTCAGGGTTCAGGTCTACGTTGATGAAGTTCCGCCATGTCATTCCGCCGCATCCAAGGTGAAGTCTCACCGAGGCCGGTCTGGTTGCCTGGATATAGGCGGCAAGCGTGTTCTGATTCATTTCCGTAAGCATTCAGGTGTCGAGGGTCAGCCGTGTCCGTACCGGACTCGCAACGTCTTGGCGCACCTGGAAAGCGATGGGGACAAGATGGGGAACACCACCTGTTGCGGGTCCGACGACGTCGACCGAGGCAATATCGAGCGCCTGGAAGATCGTCGTCTTCCCGGACGCGTCGAAAATGCTGACGCTCACCTGGTAGCGACCACGTCCGAGGTGCACCGGTCCCACCGAAAATGTCAGGATGTGGTTGCCGTCGCCGAGTTGCATTGCGCCGCCGCTTTCAAGGCGGACTTCGGCATTGGCCTGGTATTCGCCATCGCGAGAAAAATGCACGAAGATCAGGCCGAGCATTATCGGCCGGCTGATTTTCACGGCAAGCTCGATTTCCAGCATGCCGCCCCAGGGCATGCTCTCGGGTACATGATGCAGCTCCAGCGCGGAAACGCTGGCATCGGCCACGATGCGGGGGGGCGGGGCCGGGCCCTGCTGGCTTTCACGATAGAGTCGCAGGCCGTCGGAGGTCGAGCCGTGATGTTTGGCGACACCGGATTCGAGCAGAAGCGTGGAGTCGCAAATCCGGCTCACCTGGGCCTCGCTGTGGCTGACGAATATTACCGCGGCGTTTTGCAGGACTTCGCCGATCCTCTTGAAGCACTTGGTCCTGAATCCGGCATCGCCGACGGCGAGTACCTCGTCCAGCAGGAGTACGTCGGGTTCGAGTGCGGACGCCACGGCAAACCCCAGCCGGAGCTGCATGCCTGAACTGTAGTTTTGCACCGGCGTATCTATGAAATCCCCGATCTCGGAGAAGTCGATGATGCCGTCCAGCTTGCGGTCGATTTCGTGTCGGCTCAGGCCCAGCACCGAGGCATTGACATGAATGTTTTCCCGGCCGGTGAGTATCGGATTGAATCCGGCCCCCAGCGCGATCAGTGCGCCGACGCGGCCACGTATCTCGATGCGGCCGCGATCTGGCCTGATCAGTCCGTTGAGCAAGCGCAGCAGCGTGGTCTTCCCCGCGCCGTTGCGGCCGATCAGGCCCAGGCATTCGCCGCGCCTGAGTTCGAAGCCGACGTCCTGCAGCGCCCAGAATTCATCCTCCCGGAGTTGGCCGTGTCCGCCGTGCCTGCGTCCCGCGATCTCGCTGCACAAATCCTGCGTGCCATACCACAGCGATTTTTTCAGGCTGCGGCAGAATCGTTTTGAAACGCCTTCCGCCTTGATCAGCATGTCGTTCATTTATGAACTCATGCGCTCGATGATGATGGGCATCGCCAGCCGATAGACGATCCAGACTGCCAGCAGAACGACTATCGCCAGGACATTGGTGGCCAGGAAGTAGAGCAGCCATTGCGGCGTGCCCCCGGTGAGCCAGGCCCGCGTGGTTTCAATCAGCGGCGTCAGCGGATTGAGCAGGAGCAGGGTACTCAGCCTGCCTTCGCCCCGCAGTGGATAAACCACCGGCGTCAGGTACATCAGGAATTGCATCAGGATCGGCAGTCCCTTGCCAATGTCGGTGTAGAGCAGACCGATGGGGGTGAGGAAGAGTCCGATTGCGGTGCCTGCAAGGATCAGCGAGGCCACGCCAAACGGCACGAGAACAATCCTCCAGTCGGGAGCAATGCCGAAGATGAAAAGCACGACAAGCAGGATTGCAAGCTTGATCGCCGCATTGAACAGGACCTGGTAGATCCCGGCGATCACGATCGCCTCGCGCGGGAAATTGATCTTCGCCAGCATGTCGCGCGCCGCCGAGACTCCCTGCATGGGCGCGGTGACCGCCTCCATGAAAATTGCCCAGAGCATGGTCCCGATCAAGACGAAGACCGGGTAGGGCAGTTCCGTTGCGCCGACGGCCAGGATGCCGCTGGCACTCAGGAAAACCCAGACCGCGGTGTTCGCCACGGGCAGCACCAGCGCCCAAAGGAATCCCAGCATGGCCTGGCGGTACTGTGCGCTGATGTCGCGCACCGCGAGCCGCCAGGACAATTCGCGGGACATGCGCAGGTCATGGACCATGTCGCGCAACATCCGGCCGGGGTTGGCGATCGCCGATTCCGGGGTGTAGATGGTGACCGGTAGCGGGTTCTGCTGGTTCATGCTGCGCTAGGGTTTCCGGCAAAATTCCGGTCGGGCTGGCGGAACTGAGATTTTACGTTCCCCAAGCCGCGAGCCCACTCGATAGTCCGGCCCAGAGCCGACTCCAGTGGAATGCGCGGGGTCAGGCCCAGCTCCGATCGAGCGCGTTCGATCGAGGGGACGTAGCGTGCCGCGCCCCGGTTCATCTGCGGCTGGCCGGTTGCGATAGGCCCCGGGCTTCCGCTGCTGCGCAGGAGAGTCGCGGCGAGGTCGGAGAGCGTGACGGCATGGTCCGAGCCCACGTTGTAGGGGGTGGATGCCCGGCCCCGAACCAGCAGGGTCAGCAGCCAGATCGCGAGATCGGCCGCATAGAGATAGCTGCGCAGCGGCGTGCCGTCACCGTTGATCCTGATCGGATCGCCTGCCAGCGCATCGCGGATGAAACTGCCCACGGCGAACTTGTCGGTCAGCGGCAGATAGGGGCCGACGAAGGAAAAGCCGCGAGCAATCACGCATTCGATGCGGCCGTTCGATGCGCACATCAGTTCCGAGAGCCGCTTCATTTCGCCATACGCCGAGTTGCGATCAGAGAGGTCCGGGCCTCCCGGATACTCTTCCGGGATATGGCCGAGGTTTGCCGGCTGGCGACCGTAAACGGCGCCCGAGCTGGCAAACAGCAGGCGCTTGGCGCCTTTGCCGGGGGCGAACCGCAACACGCGCTCGGTACCGCCCAGGGTCTGCAGGATGCTCGCCGTGCCACCAGCGCCGACTTCAGCGGCCGAGGCGGTGGCCAGGTGGACTACGTAGTCGAAGCGGCCATCGGGAAAGTCGAAGTTCGCCGTATCGCCCGCCAGCCAGGAGAACTCGGGCCGCGATGCCAAGTGGGGAACTTCAGCGGCGAAGCGTGCCGGATCGCGGCTGAGGATTGTCGCCCGGACATCGGCGCCGAGCCGGTCATTGGCGGCGGCGATGCTTTCCAGCAGCCATTTGCCGTAGAAACCCGTGCCGCCGGTGATGAAGAAGCGCGCTCCGGTGAGGCCGCGCCAAAGCTCGGCGGTATGCTCCAGAATGTGTTCCCGGTCCGAGTCGGCGATCGGGGGCAGGCGGGCGATCAGAATCCCACTCCCAAGAACTCGCCGATGCGGTCGGCGGCGTAGTCCAGCATCTCCACGCTCAATCCGGGATACACGCCGATCCAGAAGCTGCGCTCGGTGATCACGTTGGCGATGGCCAGGTCGCCGGCGACGCGGTATTGCCGTCCCTTCATGTACGGCTGGCGGGTGACGTTGCCGGCGAACAGGAGGCGTGTGCCTATCCTGTGCTGATCCAGATAGCGGAGCAGGTCGACGCGGCCGCAGGGCGCGGTTTCGCGCAGGGTCAGGAGGAAGCCGAACCAGGACGGAAGGCTGCCGGGCGTTGCCTCGGGGAGGATCAGGAATTCCTCGCAGGCGCGCAGGCGTGCGGTCAGGTGCGCGAAGTTTGCGCGACGGGTGGCAATGAACTCGTCGAGCCGGGCCATCTGCGCAACGCCCAGCGCGGCCTGCATGTCGGTCATCTTCAGGTTGTAGCCGGCATGGGCGTAGATGTACTTGTGGTCGTAGCCGCAGGGCAGGTCGCCGAGTTGCCAGTCGAAGCGCTTGCGACAGGTGTTGTCCCGGCCGGGCGCGCAGTAGCAGTCGCGGCCCCAGTCGCGGAAGGACTCGATGGCGCGGGCGAGCAGGGGATCGTCGGTGAACACCGCGCCGCCTTCGCCGGTGGTGATGTGGTGCGCCGGATAGAAGCTGAGCGTGCCGACATGGCCGAAGCTGCCGACGCTGCGGCCGTGCAGCAGCGAGCCGAAGGCATCACAGCAGTCCTCGATCAACCACAGGCCGCGCCGGTCGGCCAGTTCCCGCAGTGCGGCCGCGTCGAACGGGTTGCCCAGCGCATGGGCGAGCATGATGGCCCGGGATTGCGGTCCGATGGCCGCCTCGACCGCTTCCACCGTCGGGTTGTAGCCGGGCAGCGAGGAATCGACGAAGACCGGGACCAGGCCGTTCTGGAGGATGGGGTTGATGGTGGTCGGGAACCCGGCCGCCGCCGTGATGACCTCGTCGCCGGGTTGGAGCGCCCGCGCACCCAGCAGCGGCGACGTCAGTGCCGAAAGCGCGAGCAGGTTGGCTGAAGACCCCGAGTTGGTGGTCAGCGCCCGCTTCACGCCGATGCGCGCCGCGATCAGGCGCTCGAACTCGTCGTTGAAGCGTCCGGTGGTGAGCCAGCCGTCAAGCGCGGCATCGACCAGCGCGACGTAGGCTTCGGCATCGAGCACGCGTCCGGCGGGGGGGATGGCGTCGCGGCCGGGGGCAAAGGGCGTCCGCTGCTCGTGCAGGGCGGCGTAGTTGCGCACCTGGTCCAGGATAGTCTGCCGCAGTTGATCTTTCGTCACGTTATTCAAGGCAGCGGGTCGCCGATCTGCGCGGGGGTTGAGTCTTGCGGGATTTGATGTTCGTGCAGCGCTTTACCCGGTGGCCCTTCTTGTTGGGCAATAAAAACCTTTGGGGTTCATGTGCATAGGTTTCAGTGGCGGGGGTGTTTTCGGGCAGGCGCGACATGATTACCGATGATGGTTGCCGAGTCCATGGTCGATGTCCCGGTCAGGCATCGGTGAATGTTAGCAGAGGCGCCGTTTGCGTCTCCTATAAGCCTCATTCGAGCAAATCCAAACAATCGCTTATCGCCAAATAGAAATAATCGCATTGGCGCACAAGTGGGAAATTGTTAACCTCCTGCCTTCGAAGAATAACCATACATTCAGGAGGCTCGGCATGGCGTTGGTCAATCCGCACGGTGGCGGCAGTCTGCGACCCTTGTTGCTCGAAGGCGAGGCGCTGAAGGCGGAACTTGCTCGCGCCGCATCCCTGCCCAGGGTCAAGGTGAGTTCGCGCGAAAAGGGCGACATCGTCATGATGGGCCAGGGCGGCTTCACCCCGCTCGAAGGCTTCATGACCCACACCGACTGGCAGGGCGTGTGCGACGGAATGAAGATGGCCTCCGGCCTGTTCTGGCCGATCCCGATCACCTTGTCCACCGACAAGGCGACGGCGGACGGCATCAAGGTTGCCGGCGATGTCGCGCTGGTAGATCCCGACGATGGCTCGATACTGGCCACCATGAAGGTGACCGAGAAGTACGCGATCGACAAGGCGCATGAATGCGCCATGGTGTTCAAGACTACCGATATCGATCATCCCGGGGTCAAGATGGTGATGGAGCAGGGCGGCATCAACCTCGCCGGCCCGATCAAGGTGCTGTCTTTGGGCGGTTTCCCCGAGACCTACGGCGAACTGCTGATGTCGCCCAAGGAAACCCGCGCCCTGTTCGAATCCTACGGCTGGAGCAAGGTGGCGGCGTTCCAGACGCGCAACCCGATGCACCGCTCGCACGAGTACCTGGCCAAGGTGGCGATCGAGACCTGCGACGGCGTGCTGATCCACTCGCTGCTCGGCAACCTGAAGCCGGGCGACATTCCCGCCGATGTCCGCTCCGAAGCGATCGGCACCCTGATCGAGAACTACTTCGTCAAGAAGACCGTGATCCAGGCCGGCTATCCGCTCGACATGCGCTACGCCGGTCCGCGCGAGGCGCTGTTGCACGCGTTGTTCCGTCAGAACTACGGCTGCTCGCACCTGATCGTCGGCCGTGACCACGCCGGTGTCGGCAGTTACTACGGCCCCTTCGACGCCCACCACATCTTCGACGAACTGCCCAAGGGCGCGCTGGAGACCCAGGCGCTGAAGATCGACTGGACCTTCTGGTGCTACAAGTGCGGCGGCATGGCGTCGGCGCGCACCTGCCCGCACGGCGAGGCGGACCGACTGTTACTTTCGGGCACCAAGCTGCGCAAGATGTTGTCCGAAGCCGGCGAGGTGCCGGCCGAGTTTTCTCGTCCTGAAGTGCTCGAAGTCCTGCGCGCCTATTACGCGAGCCTGGCCGAGCATGAAAAGGTCGAAGTCAAGTTGTCCGGGCATTCAGCCCGCTGATTCAGGTAGCAAAGTTACACGTTTTTCCCAGTGATTTTTTTGATGATCCACACCGCAACCAAGGAGTAGAAAACAAATGCCAACCTTTGTTCGTACCGAGAAGTGCGACGGCTGCAAGGGGCAGGACAAGACTGCCTGCATGTACATCTGCCCGCACAACCTGATGAAGCTCGACAAGGACGGTTCCGAAACCGGCCATGCCATGAAGGCCTTCAACCAGGAGCCGGAGCAGTGCTGGGAATGCTACAATTGCGTGAAGATTTGCCCCCAGCAGGCCATTGAAGTCCGGCACTATGCGGACATCATGCCCCTGGGTTCCAGCACCTTCCCGCTGCGTGGCACCGACAACATCATGTGGACCATCAAATTCCGGGATCAGAAGACCATTAAGCGGTTTAAGTTCCCCATCCGGACCACCCCGGAAGGTTCCATCGAATGCTTCAAGGGCAAAACTCTGCCCAGCGACCTGGCGGACCTGAAGAAATCCGGTTTCTACACCGGCCCGGCCCGCAAAGAGTAGTCCACGCAGCAGCGAAAATTCAAGGAGGTTATTGAGATATGGCTCTGGAAAGAGAATTCTGTAAATGGTCTTTTTGTGCGAAACCGGAAGTAGTCACCGTTGAAACTGACTTGCTGCTGGTGGGCGGTGGTATGGCGTGCACCGGCGCTGCGGTTGAAGCCATGGCTTGGGCCAAAGCTGCCGGTATTAAAGTGACCCTGGTGGACAAAGCCGCCCTGGACCGTTCCGGCGCGGTGGCTATGGGTTTGTCGGCCATCAACACCTACATCGGCTCGGAAAACAAAATAGCAGATTATGTGAACATGGTGCGCACCGACCTCATGGGCATCATCCGGGAAGACTTGGTCTACAGCGTGGGCGCCCACGTCGACCAGACCGTGCATGACTTCCAGGATTGGGGCCTGCCCATCTGGCAGAAAGACGCCGAAAACCACACCGTGGACGGCCAGGTCGCCAGAGACGAGGGCCTGCCCCTGCTGAAAGACGGCGGTAAGTGCGTCCGCTCCGGCCGTTGGCAGTGCATGATCAACGGTGAGTCCTACAAGGTGATCGTGGCCGAAGCCGCCAAGAACGCCCTGGGGATGGAAAACATCTATGAGCGCGTCTTCATCGTCAAACTGCTCACCGACAAGAACAACAGCAACCGGGTGTGCGGGGCGGTGGGTTTCAGCGTGCGTGAGCACAAGACCTATGTCTTCAAATGCAAAGCCATGATTATCGCCTGCGGCGGCGTGGTCAACGTCTTCCGGCCCCGGTCGGTGGGTGAAGGCCAGGGTCGTGCCTGGTACCCCGTCTGGAATGCCGGCTCCACCTAT
>JACRIY010000004.1 GCA_016235805.1 Rhodocyclales bacterium | reverse complement strand
CCGGCCTCGACCACAAGCATTGCGGCAGCCTGCACGCCGCCGATCCGAAAATGGCGGTGCAGATGGCGCGCGACGTGTATACCCGGCGCCAGGAAGGCAGCAGCGTCTGGGTGGTGCGCTCCGACCAGATCGTCGCCAGCGATCCGGGCGACAAGGACATGCTCTTCGATCCCGCCGAAGACAAGGTCTATCGCCATCCCACCTTCTACAAGCTGCCGGATTCGGTAGACCACATGTAATGGATATCTGAATGGTCGCTTCGATCCGCATTCCCGCCGCACCCGAACTCCAATACCTGCTGCGCCTGTCCGATACCTGCCTGATCCTCGGTCAGCGCCTCGGCGAGTGGTGCGGCCACGCGCCCATCCTCGAAGAGGACATCGCGCTGTCGAACATGGCGCTCGACCTGATCGGGCAGTCGCGCGCCTTGCTGACCCTGGCGGGCCAGCGCAGTGGTGAGGGCTACGACGAGGACCAGTTGGCCTTCCTGCGCGACGAGATCGACTACCGCAACCCGACCCTGGTCGAACTGCCGCGCGGCGACTTCGCCTTCACCGTGCTGCGCAACTTGATCGTTTCCACCTGGCTCAAGCTGATGTGGGAGCGGCTGCGCGATTCCAGCGATGCCGAACTCGCCGGCATCGCCGGCAAGGCGCTCAAGGAAGCGCGTTACCACCAGCAGCATGCCGCCGACTGGGCGGTGCGCCTGGGCGACGGCACCGACGAATCACGTCGCCGCTGCGAGGCTGCGCTGGGAACGCTGTGGCTCTACACGCCGGAACTGTTCGAGGACGACGCCGTGGATGCCGCCGCGACCGCCGCCGGGATCGGCCCGGCCTGGTCGCAACTGCACGAAGCCTGGCTGGCAGAGATGAACGAAGTTCTTGGCGAAGCGCAACTCGCCGTGCCGCCGGCGGCGACTTTCCGCAGCAGCGGCAAGCGCGGCCTGCACAGCGAGCACATGGGCTATCTGCTGGCGGAGATGCAGCACCTGCAGCGCAGCTATCCCGGTGGCGCGTGGTGACAATCGCCGCCGCTTCGCGCATCGAGCATGCGTGGTCCGCGCTGAACGAGGTGCTGGATCCCGAAGTGCCCGCGTTGTCCGTGGTCGACCTGGGCCTGGTGCGCGAAGTCATCGAGCATGACGACTGCCTGGAAATCGTGCTGACGCCGACCTACAGCGGCTGCCCGGCGACCGAAGTCATAACCAGCAGCGTGATCGATGCCATCGTTGCCGCCGGCCTCGGTCCGGCGCGCGTGACGATGCGCCGCGCTCCCGCCTGGAGCAGCGACTGGATCAGTGCCGAGGGCAAGCGCAAGCTGCTGGAATACGGCATCGCCCCGCCCGGCCCGGTACTCGCCGACGGCGCGGTGCCGATCCGCATCGTCGGCCGTCGACAGGCCGCCGTGCCCTGTCCGCGCTGCGCAAGTGTCCGGACCGAACGCCTTTCGGCATTCGGCTCCACCGCCTGCAAGTCCCTGCATCGCTGCCTGGATTGCCGCGAACCCTTCGAACACTTCAAACCCATATGAGCACTCTCTTCCACGAATTGCGCGTGCGCAGCATAGAGCCCGACACCGCCGAGGCCACCGTCGTCAGCTTCGAGGTGCCGCCCGAACTGCGCGCCGTATTCGGCTTCACCCAGGGCCAGTACCTGACCCTGCGCGCCAACATCGACGGCCAGGACCTGCGCCGCTCCTATTCGATCTGCGCCGGCGTCGACGACGGCGAACTGCGCGTCGGCGTGCGCCGCGTCAAGGGCGGCGTGTTCTCCAACTGGATCAACGAACACCTGCGTCCCGGCGACCGCATCAGCGCCATGGCGCCGCAGGGGCGCTTCTTCGTCCCCATCGAGCCGGCGGCCCGCCGCCACCATGTCGGCATCGCCGGCGGCAGCGGCATCACGCCCATCCTTTCGATCATGAAGACGGTGCTGGCGCGCGAGCCGCTCAGCAGTTTCACGCTGATCTACGGCAACCGCATGCTGCGCTCGACCATGTTCAAGGAAGAACTCGAAGACCTGAAGAACAAGTACATGACCCGGCTGGCCCTGCAGCACGTGTTCTCCGACGAGCCGACCGATTCGCCGCTCAACATGGGCATCATGAACCGCGACAAGATCGGCGAGTTCCTCGCCACCGTGGTACCGGCGCCGACTATCGACCACGTGTATGTCTGCGGCCCCTTCCAGATGAACGACGAAGCCGAGGCCGCGCTGCTGGCCGCCGGCGTGCCGGAGGCGGCGATCCACATCGAACGCTTCGGCGTCGCGCTTCCCGCCGGCGCGCCGGTGGGTGCGGTGGTGCACGAGGCGCAGCCGGGCGACGCCGAGCAGGCCAAGGTGGTCATCGTCCGCGACGGCATGCGGCGCGAGATCGACTTTCGCAAGGACCAGCCCAGCATCCTCGATGCGGCCTCGGCGGCCGGATTGGAAGTGCCGTTCTCCTGCACCTCGGGCGTCTGCGGCACCTGCCGCTGCAAAGTCATGGAAGGCGAAGTGCGCATGGAGCGCAACTTCGCGCTGGATAAATCCGAGGTTGCCAACGGCTTCGTCCTCGCCTGCCAGGCCCATCCCCTGACCGAACGCGTGGTGCTGTCCTTCGACGAGCGGTAGCGCTTTCCGGGCAGCTCAGGCTGCCTGTCCGGGTGGTCGCGTACAATTGCGCATGAATCCCACCCCTGCAGCCTCCGCCGACAGCGCAGACCTGTCCTTCGCCTCCCTGCCGCTGGCACCTTCCACGCTGGCCAACCTTGAACAGCTCGGCTATCGGCAGATGACGCCGATCCAGGCAGCCAGCCTGCCGCCGGCTCTGGCCGGCAAGGACCTGATCGCCCAGGCCAAGACCGGCAGCGGCAAGACGGCGGCCTTCTCCCTCAGCCTGCTGGCCAGGCTCAACCCGCGGCGCTTCGCGGTGCAGGCGCTGGTGTTGTGCCCGACGCGCGAATTGGCCGACCAGGTCAGCCAGGAGATCCGCCGCCTGGCGCGCGGCGCCGACAACATCAAGGTGCTGACCTTGTGCGGTGGCAGTCAGATGCGGCCACAGATCTCCAGCCTGGAACATGGCGCCCATGTGGTGGTCGGCACGCCGGGGCGCATCATGGACCACCTGCAGCGCGAAAGCCTCGACCTTTCCGCGCTCGACACCCTGGTGCTGGACGAGGCCGATCGCATGCTGGACATGGGCTTCTACGACGACATCGCTTTCGTCGCCAAGGCCTGTCCCAAGGAGCGCCAGACCCTGCTGTTCTCCGCCACCTATCCCGAAGGCATCGCCAGCCTGAGCCGCGCTTTCCTGCGCGATCCGCAGCAGATCACGCTGACCGAACAGCACGAGGCGGGCAAGATCCGCCAGCGCTTTTACGAGGTGGTGCCCGAGCAGCGGCTGGCCGCGGTTGGTCAGTTGCTCCGGCATTACCGGCCGGTCAGCACCCTGGCGTTCTGCAACACGCGCCAGCAATGCCGCGACCTGTTGCAGGTGCTGCGTGCCGAAGGTTTCGTCGCGCTGGCGCTGCACGGCGAGATGGAACAGCGTGAGCGTGACCAGGTGCTGATCCAGTTCGCCAACCGCAGCTGCTCGGTGCTGGTGGCCACCGACGTCGCGGCGCGCGGGCTCGACATCGACCAGCTCGAAGCGGTGATCAACGTCGATGTCACGCCCGACACTGAAGTGCACGTGCATCGCATCGGCCGCACCGGACGCGTCGACCAGGAAGGCTGGGCCTTCAGCCTGGTCAGCGGCAACCAGATGGCGCGCGTCAGGAACATCGTGACGACGCTGGGCCAGGAGGTCGAGTGGCATGCCTTGGGCGAACTGCAGGATTCCTCGACCGCACGCCTGCTGCCGCCGATGGTGACCCTGCTGATCCTCGGCGGGCGCAAGGAAAAGATCCGCCCCGGCGACGTGCTGGGCGCGTTGACCGGCGAGGCGGGTTTCGCCAAGGAACAGATCGGCAAGATCAAGGTCACCGAGACGGCCACCTACGTCGCGGTGGCGCGCAACATCGGGCAGGACGCCCTGCGCAAGCTGTCGGCCGGCACGGTCAAGGGCAGGAAGGTGAAAGTGCATCTGCTGTCGGATCGGGGCGGCTGAACGCCGTGGCGCCAGCGCCGACTCTTGTGGATGGGGCTGACCTGACATCGATACCGATTGCCAGCGACGCCGAGATCGTCGCTGCGACCCGCAAGTGGCTGGAGCGGGCGGTGATCGGCCTCAATCTCTGTCCCTTTGCCAAGGGCGTGCATGTCAAGGAACTGGTGCGCTACGTGGTCAGTCCGGCACAGTCCACGGACGAATTGCTCGACGTCCTGGAAAGCGAACTGAAGTTCCTCGTCGACGTCGCGCCCGAGGAGGTCGACATGACCTTGATCATGACGCCGGCGGCCCTTGCCGATTTCGATGACTTCACCGATTTCCTCGACCTGGTTGAAGTCGTGCTGCGCAGCCACGGCCTGGTCGGCATCCTGCAGGTGGCGAGTTTCCATCCGGATTACGTGTTCGCCGATGCGGAAGCGGACGACATCGCGAACCACACCAACCGCGCGCCCTATCCGACCCTGCACCTGATCCGCGAAGCCAGTCTGGAACGGGCCACGGCGGCGTTTCCCGACGCGTCCGATATCTGGTTGCGCAACATCGAAACCATGCGCGCGCTGGGCCTGGAAGGCTGGCAGGCGCTGGACGTCGGCGCGGCGGCCAAGCCGAAAGCCTGAAGCGCGAAATGGCCGGCGACAAGATCGATGACCTGCTGCGCGAGGACGAGGTCGAGATCACCGCGATCCGCGCCCAGGGCGCCGGCGGGCAGAACGTCAACAAGGTCTCGAACGCGGTGCACCTGCGCTTCGACATACGCGCCTCGTCGCTCCCGGAAGACCTCAAGGCGCGCCTGCTGGCATTCCGCGACCAGCGCATCACTGCCGACGGCGTCGTGGTGATCAAGGCGCAGCAGTTCCGCAGCCTGGAGCGCAACAGCTTCGCCGCCATGGAACGGCTGCGCCAGTTGATCGCCGACGCCGCCTTCATTCCGCTGGCGCGCCGGGCCACCAAGCCGACGCGCAATTCGCAGAAGCGACGGGTCGACGCCAAGACGCTGCGCGGCAAGGTCAAGGCCCTGCGCGGCCGGGTTGGCGAGGCCTGACGCGGCGGATGGTGCCGGCTGAAGGCGGCCGCCAGCGGGTATACTGGCGTTTGGCCGGTTCCTGCCGGCCTGCAACCCTATACAGGAGTTTTTGATGAGGATTTTTTCCGTCGTGGTTGCTGCCTTCATCGGCAGCCTGGGTCTGGCGTCCTTCAATGCCGCCGCCGAGACCGTTGCCGCACTGAACCAGAACAAGGCGGGCCTGGCCGGCAAGACCGTCAGCGCCCAGGGCAAGGTGGTCAAGGTCAACAACGGCATCATGGGCCGCAATTTCGTGCACGTGCAGGATGGCTCGGGCGATGCCGCCAAGGGCACCAACAACCTGATCGTCACCAGCAAGCAGACCGCCAATGTCGGCGACCAGGTCGCGGTTTCCGGTGTCGTGGTGGTGAATCGCGACTTCGGTTCCGGCTATTCCTACCCGCTGCTGATCGAAGACGCCAGCATCACGCCGAAGAAGTAATTTCCGCCGGCCCGGGCCGGCGCACGCCGGCTAGGACGCTTCCTGTGACAACTGCGTGAAGTCGAGGATCAGGTCGTCCATTTTCTGCCGGGCATGGGCGCGCTGCGCCGGCGTGGTCATGGCATGGACGGCCACGGTCAGCTCCGCCGCCGCGCGACGCAGGGCCAGCGCCTGCGTCCGGCGCGCCGGGTCGGGCGGCAGGTCGAAACGCGCCGCATAGTCGCGCAGCAACTGGATCACGCGCTCGCGTGGCGGCTTTTCGCGCTGCACCTGGCGTGCCAGGTCGAGCAATTCACGCTGGCGTCGCAGCCTTTCCTCGTAGCGGAACTGGGTGCCGGTTTCCTGGGCGTCGATCAGCCTTTGCAGCGAGGCGCGCTGTTCGCCGTTCAAATCGCCGAACCAGTATTCGGCCCGTTCCAGCATCCGCTTCTGGCGCGCCTTGCGCTGCGCGCTCTCGCCGTCGGAGAGTCCGGCCTCTTTCGCGTACTCGATGTTCTTTTCCGCGTAGCGCGCGGCAATCCGCTCGATCTGGGCCGGACCGAGGCTTGCCAGCAAATCCGCGATGTCCGGTATGGCGTGTTCCGTTGCGGTGCGTACCCGCCGCACGATGCTTTCGTCCAGGGCGCGCGCATCCGCCAGCGTCGGCTGGCCGGCGACGAACTGCTGCCCCTGGCGCAGTACCGTCACATAGTCCGGAAGTTGCGTCTTGCGATGCCAGGCGAAGAAGCGGGCCAGGCGTTCCTGCATCAGGGCATCCTGCTCCGGTGACAGGTCGACATACTGGTCTATCCACCAGCGCGCCAGGCTGTCGGCGTGGCCGTAGCCGAAGCGCACCGCGCTGCAGCCCTGCAGCAGGCCGAGCAGGAAAAGCAGCAGCAATAACGGGGTGGTGCGGCGCATGGCGGGATCCTCGAAGTGGGCCAAGGGTAACATCCTCAAGGGGGCGTGGCAGCGCATGCCGATCGGCCGGCCCCTGCCGTGGAGGAGTATCATCCCGGCGACATAAGGAGGGCACATCTTGAATCCATCGCGCAGCAGGACAAACATCATCGCCACGACATTTCTTCCGGTATTGCTAGTCATCCCGACGGCTGCGACCGCGCAGCAGGTGGCTCCTCCCGAAGCCCAGGCCTGGATCGATATCGCCACCTTTTCCGGTATGGGCATGCCGATGGGCGGCATGTCCGCAATGGGAGGGCTGGGTGGCATGTTCGGCGGCAAGGGAGCCGGTGGCGGCAACACCTTCGGCAACACGCGCAGCATGAGCGCCGGCCGCTGGGTCGATGTCACCGTGCGCGCCCGCGCCAATCCGAACCTCGACGCCGCGCAGCAGGCGGTGCCGGAAGGATTCCTGAGCCCGGCGCTGGAACTCCGCACGCCGAAGAATGCGCCGCCGGCACCCGTGCGCGACGACGAAGACATCAAGCATGAAGATCCGGAACGGCCCAAGGGACGCATGCTGCTGTACTGGGGTTGCGGTGCGTCGGTGCGCGCGGGGCAGCCCAAGGTACTCGACATGGCGACCGCGGCGCCCGCCGATTTCGGCAAGTTCTTCGTCGCCCGCAGCGCCACGCAGCGCGGCGCGCACAGCGCGGTCGGACGACCGTCATGGCCGAATCCGGACGATGCCAGGATGGTGCCGGAATCGGCTTCGCTGCAGGGTGAGCACGCGTTTTCCGGCAAGGGCATTCCGGCCGCATTCCGTTTCCGCATCCCGGCGGCCCAGGACCTGATGCCGCCGATCAAGCTGGACCAGGCCGCCAGGGACGGTGCGACCGAACTGAAATGGAACGCGATCGCCACGGCGCGCGCCTATTTCGTCTCCGCCATGGGCAGCAATGAAAAGGAAGACATGGTGATGTGGACCTCCAGCGAGCTGGCGGATACCGGATTCGGCCTGATGGACTACCAGACCAATGTCGCGGTGGATCGCTGGCTGAAGGAGAAGGTTCTGCTGTCGCCGCAGACGACGACCTGCACCGTGCCGAAAGGAATTTTCGGCGAGAACGGCGGCATGCTGCGCGTGATTGCCTACGGCGATGAACTGAACCTGGCCCACCCGCCACGGCCCAAGGATCCAAAGGCCAAATGGGAACCGGTGTGGGCCGTCAAGCTGCGCGTCAAGTCGGTCACCAACGGCATGCTCGGCATGTCGGAGGAGGGGCGGCCGGGTCGTTCCGGCAGCGCCAGGGAACAGGGCGATGCGCGCAGCGAGCGGCGCCGCAGTTCGGAAGAGTCGCAGGGCGAACTGAAGCTGGAACAGCCGCTGGAATTGCTCAAGGGAATCTTCGGGCGTTAGTACCCGCTGTGGTTTCCCGTCCGGCGCATCGGCAGGGGCCGCTGCGCCGGAGCTTCTTCCGCTCAGGGAGCGATGTAGGCGTAGCCCTTGGCCTGGTAGGCCATCAGCGAAATGAAGCCGTTGCCGACCACACGGATCTCCGGCAGCACCAGGTCGGTCCTGGTTTCCTGTTGGCGCGAGGCGACAGAGCATTGCTCGAAGCCATCGACGCCGGGCGCCTTGCTCATTTCCTTGATCCGGGCCGCGATCTTCGCCGCCATTTCACGGTCTTCCGGCTTGATCTTCTCCTGGTCGGTCTGCACCAGTTTGGTAGCGGGGCCGCGAAAGGCGAGGATGAAGTGCGGCGTGACGCCCTGCTTGATCAGCGACTGCCGCGTCTCGTCGATGATGTCCAGTCGCGCCATGAGCAGTTTGCCGTTGCCTTCCTTGATGTCGAAGGCGATCTTGCCGTCCTTGAGTCCGGACAGTGCAGCACTGTCGTCCGCCGCCCGCGCGCCCATCGAGCCAAGCATGGACATGCCGATCACGATGGCAAGCAGCAGGCGCGATAGTCCCATAGAACTGTTTTTCATGAGCTTCTCTCCTTTGGGTAGTATTGTCGGTGCGTCGATCTGGCGCATCCGTCGCGGCAGACTACGCTTCTCGGCGGGAATTGGCGATGCCGGCGTTGGGCCGGCAGCGAGGCGGTATCCGGTGGGGGAGCAGAAATGCATCATTGCGATTACCAGGCAGGCCCGATGAAACCGCGCGCAACTCCGGTGCGCCCCGCTGGCGGGCTGGCGGCAGCCATCGCCGTATTCCTGCTGCTTGCAGGCAACGCACGCGCCGACCAGCCGGTCGGCATCACCGCCCAGCAAGCCTGGCTCGACGTGATGCACGAAGGTCGCATCGTGCGCATCCAGCGCGAGCCCGACAATTTCAACCAGATCGACCCCGATTTCGCCATGACCTCGCGTCCCTGCCCGCCATACTGCGTGCAGCCGATGCAGCTGGCACCGGGTGTCGAGACCATCGGCGAACTCGAACTCCTGGATTACCTGCGGCGCATCACGCAGCGCGACGATACCGTCATGGTCGTCGATTCGCGCGATGCCGACTGGCTGCAGCGCTCCGGCATCATTCCCGGCGCGATTCACCTGCCCTGGACGCGCCTGCATCCGGCGCAGGCCGACGCCGAGTCGATCGCCGAAATACTCACGCTACAGTTCGGCGCCAGCCGCACCGGCCTGTTGTGGAATTTCGAGAATGCCAAGACGCTGGCTTTCTACTGCAACGGCCCCTGGTGCGGGCAGTCGCCGACGAACATCAGGCAGCTGCTGGCGCTGGGCTACCCGGCACACAAGCTCAAGTGGTATCGCGGCGGCATGCAGGTGTGGAAGAGCCTCGGCTTGACGACAGTGCCGGTCGCAAAGCGCTGAGGCCATCATCGACTATCCTTCACCAGATCCGGCCAAACCCTACGTCTATCCGGGCACACCGGTCCTGATCAATCTCTTCGGCATCCGCAGCATGGATGTGCTGGATCGCGTTATCGATGTCGTGGCCGGCCTGCGTGGGGAACAGCTCGCAAGCGGGGGACTTCCCGGAAAGTTCGACCTGGCCCACCTGTGCGCTATCCATCGCGTGCTGTTCCAGGACGTCTTCGCCTGGGCCGGGCAGTTGCGCACGGTCGATACGGAAAAGCAGGGGCAGGATTTCGTTCCGGCGGCGGAAATACCCGAGGCGTTGCGGCAGATTCACGCGGACCTGGAGGCCGAGCGCTTTCTTTGCGGACTGGGAATCGATGAGTTCGCCGACCGCCTCGCCGAGTATTACTACCGCATCTATGCCGTGCATGCCTTTCGCGACGGCAACAGCCGCTGCCTGCGGCACTTCTGCACCGCGCTGGCCGCGGCGGCCGGCTACCGGCTGGATTTTGCCGCGCTGGAACGGATCGCGCTGTATTCCGCCTCTCGCCACCGCTACTTCAATGGCGATGGCGGGCCGTTGCGCGATCACTTGCGGCGGATCGCGGCTCCCGCCTGATCGCCGCGCCAGCCGAGCTGGCGGGATATGCCCTGCGCGGCGTTGCGGATCGCCTTCGCCATCGGGCTGTTCCATCCGGGCGGGAAGACGCCTGCCGGGCCGAGGCCGGTGATCGCCAGCACCATCTTGCCCTCGTGATCGAACACCGGGGCGCAGAAGGCATTGATGCCCGGAATCACCGAACCGACCGCGCGCGACATGCAGTGCTGGCGGCATTCCGCGACCACCGCATCCAGTTCGGCGCGAGTGATCGGCGCCCGCGGGTTGTCGCTCTGAGCATTGATCTTAAGCTCGTCGGCTATCCGGCGTGACAGCAGCGGGGAATCGAAGAAGCTGACGAAGCACAGGCCGATCGCCGAGTGCAGCAGTGGCATCACCGCGCCGGTGCGCAGGTTGACCGAAACCGGCCGCCGCGAATCCACCCAGCGCACGATGGTCGGGCCCATGTTGCCCCACACCGCCAATGCCACGGTTTCGCCGATTTCCTCGCCGAGGGCATCGAGCACCGGATTCGCCATGCGTACCGGGTCGAGCCGCGCAATGCAGGCTAGGCCGAGTTCCAGCGCGAAATGGCCGAGGTCGTAGCGACCGGAGGTGCCGTCCTGCATCACCAGTCCGGTGCGCACCAGGCTGACCAGGTAGCGGTGCGCCTTGGCGGCGGGCATGCCGGCAGCGATGGCCAGGTCGCGCAGCATCATCGGTGCGCCATGGTCGGCCAGCACCCGCAACAGGGGTACGCCAACCTCGATCGACTGGATGCCCTGGCGGCTGTCCTCGTCTTTTTCCTCACCTGACATGGGCGGGATTATAGAATCGCCGTATCGCCAGCGCCGACTTTCCGCGGAACCCAGCCCATGACTCCCGTTCTCGTCTTTGATATCGAGACCATCCCCGACATCGCCGGCTTGCGCACGCTGCACGAACTGCCGGTGGCGCTTTCCGATGCCGAGGTCGCCGAGTTCGCCTTCCAGCGCCAGCGGGCGAAGAACGGCAGCGACTTCCTGCCGTTGCATCTGCAGCGAGTCGTGGTGGTTTCCTGTGCGTTGCGCAGTGACGAGGGCTTTCGGGTCTGGTCGCTGGCCGAGCCCAAGTCCGGGGAAGGCGAAATTATCCAGCGCTTCTTCGACGGCATCGAGAAGTTCACGCCGCAGATCGTGTCCTGGAACGGCGGCGGCTTCGACCTGCCGGTGCTGCACTATCGCGGGCTGATCCACGGCGTCAGCGCGCCGCGCTACTGGGACATGGGCGAGGGCGACTACCGCGACTCGCGCGATTTCAAGTGGAACAACTACATCAGCCGCTACCACATGCGCCATACCGACCTGATGGACCTGCTGGCGATGTACCAGCCGCGCGGCAGCGCGCCGCTCGACCAGTTGGCGCGGCTGATGGGCCTGCCGGGCAAGCTCGGCATGGACGGCTCGGCGGTCTGGGGCGCCTGGCTGGAGGGGCGCATCGCCGAGATACGCGACTATTGCGAGACGGACGTGGTGAATACCTTCCTGGTATTCCTGCGCTTCCAGATGATGCGCGGCCTGCTCAGCAAGGCCGAACACGAGGCCGAAATCGCGCTGGTCAAATCTTCACTGGCCGCGACGGGGCTGCCGCATTGGAAGGAGTTTCTGGCGCTCATGCCGCAATGACTGCACCCCTAGTGATGGAAAAGCGCAAAATCGAATTGATCGCCCCCCACCCCCGGCCCCGCCCCGGGGCGGGGTGACTGTCTGGCTCGCTGCGCTCGGTTGTCACCAGAGAACCTGTACTTACTTTTTTCATGCTAACCGCATGGGAGGAATCATGCTGATCGACGCGAAACAGTCCGCACTGTTGGTGGTAGACGTCCAGGGCCGGCTGGTGCCGGCAATTTCCGGCTGGCAGGCGCTGCTCGACCAGGTGGTCTGGCTGATCCGGGTGGCTCGCCGCATCGAGATTCCGGTGCTGGCTTGCGAGCAATACCCGCAAGGCCTCGGGCCGACCCATCCCCTGGTCGCCGCTGAACTGCCCGAAGCCTGCATCGCCGGCAAGCTGCATTTCTCGGCGGTGGCGGGCGGATGTCATGGCTTTGCCGCGGCGGGTACCTTTCCCCAACTCGTGGTCTGCGGCATGGAGTCCCATGTCTGCGTCCTGCAGACCGTCATGGAACTGCTGGCGGGCGGGCGCCAGGTCTTTGTCGTCGAGGAAGCCGTCGGTTCGCGCCGCGATTCGGACAAAGCCCTGGCACTGGCGCGCATGCGGCAGGCCGGAGCGTCCATCGTCAGCCGCGAGATGGTGGCCTTCGAATGGCTGCGCAAGGCCGATTCCGACCTGTTCCGCGAGATCAGCCGCAACTTCCTGCGCTGAATTTAGAGCCGCGCAACTACTCCCCTAAGGCAAACTGCGTTATTCTTAAAACGTTTGTTTGAAACGGCCGTTCGCTACGGGCGGTCGCGGGTAGTCAATAAGATTAAGGAGGACCCCATGGGTCAATACAACGCGCCCTTGCGCGACATGCACTTCGTTTTGCACGAACTGCTCGACGTCTCCAGCGAACTCAAGGCCCTCCCGGCGCATGCCGAGGTCGATACCGACACCATCAACCAGATCCTCGAGGAGGGCGCCAAGTTCACCTCCGAGGTACTGTTTCCCCTGAATGCCGTCGGCGACCGTGAAGGCTGCCGACTCGATACGGCAACTCACACCGTCACCACGCCGACCGGCTTCAAGGAGGCCTACCGCCAGTTCGTCGATGGCGGCTGGCCCTCGCTGACCTGCGACCCGGAATATGGCGGCCAAGGCCTGCCGATCGTGGTCTACAACTCCCTGTCGGAAATGCTCAACTCGTCGAACCAGGCTTGGTACATGTATCCGGGGCTGTCCCACGGCGCCTACGAGTGCCTGCACGAGCACGGCACGCCGGAGCAAAAGGCGCTCTACCTGCCCAAGCTCGTCTCGGGACAATGGACCGGCACCATGTGCCTGACGGAGCCGCACTGCGGCACCGACCTCGGCCTGCTGCGCTCCAAGGCCGCACCCCAGGCTGACGGCAGCTACAAGATCACCGGCGGCAAGATCTTCATTTCCGCCGGCGAGCACGACATGGCTGAAAACATCATCCATCTGGTGCTGGCCCGCCTGCCCGACGCACCGGTTGGCACCAAGGGCATATCCCTCTTCGTGGTGCCGAAATTCATTCCCAATGCCGACGGCAGCCTCGGCGCGCGCAATGCGATCACTTGCGGCGCGCTGGAAGAAAAGATGGGCATCCACGGCAGTTCGACCTGCCAGATGAACCTCGACGAGGCGACCGGTTGGCTGATCGGCCAGCCGAACAAGGGCCTCAACGCCATGTTCGTCATGATGAACGCGGCCCGACTCGGCGTCGGCATGCAGGGTCTGGGGCTGACCGAAGTGGCCTATCAGAACGCGCTGGTCTACGCCAAGGAGCGCCTGCAGATGCGCAGCCTGTCGGGGCCCAAGGCGCCGGACCAGGCGGCCGACCCGATCATCGTGCATCCGGATGTGCGGCGCATGCTGCTCACCGCCAAGGCCTATGCCGAGGGCGGGCGCGCATTTTCGTCATTCATTGCGTTGACGATCGACCGCGAACTGAATCACCCGGACGAGGCGGTACGCAAGGATGCGGCCGACCTGGTGACGCTGCTGACGCCGATCGTCAAGGCCTTCATGACCGACAACGGCTGGACCGCCGCGTCCGAGGCGATGCAGGTACATGGCGGTTCCGGCTTCATCACCGGCACCGGCGTCGAGCAATACGTGCGCGATGCCCGCATCAACATGATCTACGAGGGCACCAACACCATCCAGTCGCTCGACCTGCTGGGCCGCAAGATACTGATGGACAACGGCGCCAAGCTAAAGAAATTCGGCGCGCTGGTGCAGGCTTTCGTCGAGGAGAACGGCACCGACGAGGCGATGAACGAATTTGTCACGCCGCTGGCCGACCTGGGCGACAAGGTCACCAAGCTGACCATGGAAATCGGCATGAAGGCGATGCAGAACCAGGATGAGGTCGGCGCCGCCGCCGTGCCTTATCTTCGCGTCGTCGGCCATCTGGTTTACAGTTACTTTTTTGCCCGCATGGCGAAGATCGCGCTGGAAAAACTGGATTCGGGTGACAATTTCTACAAGGCCAAACTTGCCACTGTCCGCTTCTACTTTGCCCGCTTGCTGCCGGAAACCGCGATGCTGATTCGCCAGGCGCGCTCCGGCGCCAAGTCGCTGCTCGATCTCGAAGCCGAACTGTTCTAGGGAGCCAAGTCCGTCATTCCGGCGAAAGCGGGAATCCAGAGAAGCAATGCACTGGACTCCGGCATTCGCCGGGGTGACGAATGAATAAGCGCGTTGTCAATAAAGGAGCATCATGAGCAATTTCATCGTCAGGAAAGTCGCCGTTCTCGGCGCCGGCGTCATGGGCGCGCAGATCGCCGCCCACTGTGTCAATGCGAAGGTTCCGGTGGTGCTGTTCGACCTGCCGGCCAAGGAGGGTCCCAAGAACGGCATCGTTCTGAAGGCCATCGAGGGACTGAAGAAACTCAGCCCGGCGCCTTTGGGCAACAAGGATGATGCATCCTGCATCGATGTCGCCAATTACGACGACCACCTCGAACTGCTCAAGGGCTGCGACCTGATCATCGAGGCCATCGCCGAGCGCATGGACTGGAAGCACGACCTGTACAAGAAGGTCGCCCCCTTCATCGCGCCGAACGCGATTTTCGCCTCCAACACCTCGGGCCTCTCGATCACCTCCCTGTCCGACGGTTTCGACGCTGGGCTGAAGGCGCGCTTCTGCGGTGTGCATTTCTTCAACCCGCCGCGCTACATGCACCTGGTCGAACTGATCCCGACCGCCGCGACCAAACCCGAAATCCTCGACCAGCTCGAAGGCTTCCTCGTCACTACCCTGGGCAAGGGCGTGGTGCGCGCCAAGGACACACCCAACTTCATCGCCAACCGGGTCGGCGTCTTCAGCATGATGGCGACCATGCACGAGGCCGCGAAGTTCGGCCTGTCCTGCGACGTGGTCGATGACCTGACCGGCGCCAAGCTGGGCCGCGCCAAGTCCGGCACCTTCCGCACCGCCGACGTGGTGGGCCTCGACACCATGGGCCACGTGATCAAGACCATGCAGGACACGCTGCCCGACGATCCCTTCGCCGCCATCTACAAGACGCCCGAAGTGCTGACGAAACTCGTCACCGCCGGCGCCCTCGGCCAGAAGACGGGCGCCGGCTTCTACAAGAAGGTGGGCAAGGAGGTGCAGCGCCTCGATTTCGCCACGGGCCAGTACGTCGCCGGCGGCGGCAAGGCCGATGACCTCGTGGTGCGCATCCTCAAGGAAAAGGATCCCGCCAAACGCATGAAGGCGCTGCGCGAGTCGACCAACCCGCAGGCGCAATTCCTCTGGGCGATTTTCCGCGACGCTTTCCACTACATCGCCGTGCATCTGGAAGCCGTCGCCGACAATGCGCGCGACATTGATTTCGCCATGCGCTGGGGCTTCGGCCAGAAGCTCGGCCCCTTCGAGACCTGGCAGGCTGCGGGCTGGCAGCAAGTCGCCGGCTGGGTCAAGGAAGACATCGATGCCGGCAAGGCGCTTTGCAGTGCGCCGCTGCCGGCCTGGGTGTTCGACGGGCGCACGGGTGTGCACGCCGCCGACGGCTCCTGGTCGCCGGCGCGCAAGGCCAACGTGCCGCGTTCCACTCTGGCGGTCTATGCCCGCCAACCCTTCCGCGCAAAGATAGAAGGTGAAGGCGCGGCCGACGGCAGCAAGGCCGGCACCACGGTATTCGAGGACGAATCGGTGCGCATCTGGCACCAGGGCGACGAGGTACTTATCTTCTCGATCAAGACCAAGATGCATGCGATCGGCGCCGGCGTCATCGACGGACTGTCGAAGGCCATCGCCGAGGCCGAGGCCAACTACAAGGGCCTGGTGATCTGGGCTGCGGATGCGGCCGAAGGCGGCGCCTTCTCCGCCGGCGCCGACCTGCAGGCCATGCTGCCGCTGTTCATGTCGGGCGGCGTCAAGGCCATCGAACCGGAAGTCGCCAAGCTGCAGGCCTGCTTCCAGCGCATGAAGTACGCCAATGTGCCGGTGGTCGCCGCGGTGGCCGGCCTGGCGCTGGGTGGCGGCTGCGAGCTGGCGCTGCACACTGCGAAGCGTGTGGCCTCGATCGAGTCCTACATCGGCCTGGTCGAAGTCGGCGTCGGCCTGATCCCGGCCGGCGGCGGACTCAAGGAAGCGGCGCTGCGCGCGGCGGCCGACGCCAAGGGCAACGACCTGCTGCAGTTCCTCAAGGTCTACTTCACCAACGCCGCCATGGCCGCGGTATCGAAGTCGGCGCTGGAGGCAAGGCAGATGGGCTACCTGAAGGCCGACGACATCATCGTTTTCAACCCCTACGAGCTGCTGCACGTGGCGAAGGTCGAAGCGCGGGCCATGTTCGATGCCGGCTACCGTCCGCCCTTGCAGAAGCTGGTGCCGGTTGCGGGGCGCTATGCCATTGGCACCATCATGATGCAACTGGTCAACATGCGCGACGGCGGTTTCATCTCCGCCCACGACTTCAAGCTGGGCCAGATGATCGCCAGCATCGTGTCCGGCGGCGACGTCGACCAGGGCAGCCTGGTCAGCGAACAGTGGCTGCTCGACCTCGAGCGCAAGGCCTTCATGGAACTGCTGAACCATCCCAAGACCCAGGAGCGAATCATGGGCATGATGCAGACCGGCAAGCCCGTGCGTAACTGAGCGCAATTGAGGAGAACCCAAATGAGCAAACAACTTCAAGACGCCTACATCGTTGCCGCCACCCGCACCCCGATCGGCAAGGCGCCGCGCGGCATGTTCCGCAACGTCCGCCCCGACGACCTGCTGGTCGCCGCGATCCGCTCGGCTATGAATCAGGTGCCGGGCCTCGACCCGAAGCTGATCGAGGACGCCATCGTCGGCTGTTCCTTCCCCGAAGGCGAATCCGGCCTCAACATGGCACGCAACGCCGTGCTGCTGGCCGGTCTGCCCAATACCGTGGGCGGCGTCACCGTCAATCGCTTCTGCGCGTCCGGCATCACCGCCATCGCCATGGCCGCCGACCGCATCCGCGTCGGCCAGGCCGATGTCATGATCGCCGGCGGCGCCGAGTCGATGTCCATGGTGCCGATGGGCGGCTTCCATCCCTCGATCAACATGAATGTCTTCGCCGACGAGAATGTCGGCATGGCCTACGGCATGGGCCTCACTGCGGAGAAGGTCGCGACACAATGGAAGGTGACGCGTGAAATGCAGGACCAGTTCGCACTGGCGTCGCACCAGAAGGCCATCGCCGGGCAAGCGGCGGGCGAGTTCGACGCCGAGACGACCGCGATCGATATCGTCGAACGCGTGCCGAATCTCGCCTCCGGTGAAATCGAGCTGAAGAAGCGCACGGTGAACCGCGACGAAGGCGCGCGTGCCGATTCCAACCTGGCCGCGCTGACCAAGCTGAAGCCGGTGTTCGCCGCCAAGGGTTCGGTCACGGCCGGCAACAGTTCACAGACTTCCGACGGTGCCGGTGCCCTGATCCTGGTCAGCGAGAAAATTCTAAAGCAGTTCAACCTGACGCCGCTGGCGCGCTTCGTGTCTTTCGCCGTGCGCGGAGTTCCGCCCGAGATCATGGGCATCGGTCCCAAGGAAGCCATCCCGGTCGCGTGCCGCGCGGCCGGCATCACCCAGGACCAGCTCGACTGGATCGAACTCAACGAAGCCTTCGCCGCGCAGGCGCTGGCGGTGATCGGTGACCTCGGCCTCGATCCGGCCAAGGTCAATCCGCTGGGCGGCGCCATTGCGCTGGGGCATCCGCTGGGGGCCACCGGCGCGATCCGCGCCGCGACCACGGTGCATGCCCTGCGCCGGCGCAACCTGAAGTACGGCATGGTGACGATGTGCGTCGGCACAGGCATGGGCGCCGCCGGGATCTTCGAGCGGATGTAGCCGAGGCTGCCGGCCAGTCGCCGGGCTCAGCGCGGTGCGATGAGTTCGGCGATGCTGGCCTTGAGCGAGGCGATGTCGCTGGTGAAGGCGCCATGGCGCATCAGGCTGACGCCGAACACGTAGGCATAGAGCAGCAGGCTGCGCGCCTGTGCATCGTGTTCGTTGAGCCCGCAGGCAAGGAACAGCCTGCTGGCGCAGGCGAGGCGTTCGGCGTCAACCGCTTCGACAACCGCAACGGCTTGCGGGTCGCGCCGCGCCCAGTCGCGCACGGCGGCTTCGATGGCGATGCCCTTGCGGTTGCGTGCCGAGGCATAGACCTCCATGGTGTGGAGCAGGGCGGCCGCCTCGTGGCCGGGTTCGGCCTGGGTCTGCTTGCGGATGTCGCGGATGCGACCGTCCTTCCAGAATTCCAGCACCGCGTCCTGCAGGTCGCGCCGGTCCTTGAAATGCCAGTAGAAGCTGCCCTTGGTCACGCCCAGGCGCTTGGCCAGCACCTCGACGCGCAGCCTTTCGGCGCCGTGGTCGGCGAGGATGGCGACGGCGCCCTTGATCCAGGCTTCGCGGTCCAGCGCGGTACGCGGGGTCTTGGCCGGCTTGTTTTCCATACGGTAGGGTATTGAATTTCGTTTTGCTCTGCGGTAGTATCTCACATTCCATACTCTAGCGTATGGAAAAGCGGCCGCGGAATAGTCGCTACAATGCATTTTTTGATCCGACAAACATAAGGAGACTCGCTTGAAAATCCTCGTCCCGGTCAAGCGCGTGATTGACTACAACGTCAAGGTTCGCGTCAAGGCAGACGGCACTGGTGTCGATCTGGCGAATGTAAAAATGTCGATGAATCCCTTCGACGAAATCGCCGTCGAAGAGGCGATGAGGCTCAAGGAAGCCGGCAAGGCGACCGAGGTCATCGCCGTCTCCTGCGGCGTTACCGCCTGCCAGGAAACCCTGCGTACCGCGATGGCCATCGGCGCCGACCGCTCCATCCTGGTCGAGACCGACGTCGAGCTGCAACCGCTGGCCGTGGCCAAGCTGCTCGCCGCCGTGGCCAAGAAGGAAGCACCGCAACTGATCATCCTCGGCAAGCAGGCGATCGACGACGATGCCAACCAGACCGGCCAGATGCTGGCGGCATTGCTTGGCTGGTCGCAGGCCACGTTTGCCTCCAAAGTCGTGATCGGCGAAGGCAAGGCCACCGTGACGCGCGAAGTCGATGGCGGCCTGGAGACGATCGAAATCAGCCTGCCAGCCATCGTCACCACCGACCTGCGCCTCAACGAACCGCGCTACGCGACGCTGCCCAACATCATGAAGGCCAAGAAGAAGCCACTGGAAGTCGTCAAGCCGGCCGATTTGGGCGTGGACGTCGCGCCGCGCCTCGCCACCGTGACCGTCACGGAGCCGCCCAAGCGCAGCGCCGGCATCAAGGTTGCGGATATCGCGCAACTGGTCGATAAACTCAAGAACGAAGCCAAGGTGATCGCATGAGCCTCCTCGTCATCGCAGAACACGACAACGCCAGCCTCAAGGGCGCCACCCTCAATGCCGTGACCGCCGCCGCGAAGATCGGTGGCGAGATCCACGTCCTGGTCGCCGGCAGCGGTTGCAGCGCCGTGGCCGAGCAGGCCGCCAAGATTGCCGGCGTCGCCAAGGTGCGCGTCGCCGATGCCGCCCACTATGCCGACCAGACCGCGGAGAACCTCGCCGCCCTGATCGTCGCCAATGCGGCCGGCTACAGCCACATCTTGGCGCCTGCCACCAGCAACGGCAAGAACACGCTGCCGCGCGTGGCGGCGCTGCTCGACGTGGCGCAGATCTCGGAAATCATTTCTGTGGTCGATGCCGACACCTTCGTGCGTCCGATCTATGCCGGCAACGCGCTGGCGACGGTGAAGTCGGCTGACGCGACCAAGGTCATCACGGTGCGCACCACGGGCTTCGATGCCGCGGCGAACTCGGGCGGCAACGGCACCGTCGAGGCTCTGGCGGCCGGTCCGGACCTTGGCCAATCGAAGTTGCTGGGCCGCGAACTGACCAAGTCGGCGCGGCCGGAACTCGGCGCGGCGAAGATCATCGTTTCCGGTGGCCGGGGCATGGGCAGCGGCGAGAACTACCACAAGGTGCTGGAACCGCTGGCCGACAAGCTGGGCGCCGCCATGGGTGCCTCGCGCGCCGCGGTGGATGCCGGCTTCGTGCCCAACGATTACCAGGTCGGTCAGACAGGCAAGATCGTCGCGCCGCAGCTCTACATAGCGATTGGCATTTCCGGTGCGATCCAGCACCTGGCCGGCATGAAGGATTCGAAGGTGATCGTGGCGATCAACAAGGATCCGGATGCGCCGATCTTCCAGGTGGCGGACTACGGCCTGGTCGCCGACCTGTTCGCCGCGGTGCCGGAACTGGTCGCTGCGCTCTGAGGCGATAGCCGGATGAACTTCCCCGACGCCCTGTTTCCGCAAGCCTGGGCGCTCGGGGCCTGGTTTCCGCTGGTCATCTCGTGGCTCTGGTGCCTGCGAACTGCGCCTTGGCGGCGCTTGGCCGATTCCGGACAGCTCAATGTCTGGCTCGGCACCATTGTGCTGCTCGTGCTGGCATGGAGCATGAAGGCCGGCGTCAAGCCGGGCCTGAACCTGCATCTGTTGGGCGCGACGATGTTCACGCTGATGTTCGGTCGCCAGTTGGCCATCATCGGCCTCTCGCTGGTGCTGGCCGGCGTCACGCTGAACGGCGAACTGCTCGGTCGCGAAGGCTGGCTGGCCTACGGTCTCAATGCACTGGTGCTGGCCGTGTTTCCGGTACTGCTCGCCGAGGCGATCCGGCGCGGCGTCATGCGCTGGCTGCCCGGCAATTTTTTCGTCTATGTCTTCGTCACGGCCTTTTTCGGCGCGGCGGCGGCGGTGATCGCCACGGGATTGCTCGCCAGCGCGCTGCTGTGGCTCGCCGCCGTGTATCCAGCGCCGACTTTGCTCGACGACTACCTGCCTTATTATCTACTGCTCGGTTTCGCCGAGGCCTGGCTCAACGGCGCACTGATCACCCTGATGGTGGTCTATGCCCCGCACTGGGTCGGCAGCTTCGACGACCGTCATTACCTCTTGCACAAATGATCACGGAGTAAGCCAATGAGTTCCTACGTCGCCCCGCTGAAGGACATGATGTTCGTGCTGACCGAACTGGCCGGCCTGGACAAGGTCGCCGCCTTGCCCGGTTATGAGGAAGCCACTACCGACGTGGTCGAGGCCATCCTCGACGAATCGGCCAAGTTCACCGGCGGCGTGCTGGCACCGCTGAACTGGAGCGGCGACCAGGAAGGCGCGAAATGGGCCGACAAGTCGGTGACCATGCCTGCAGGTTTCAAGGAGGCCTACGCGCAGTTCGTGGACAACGGCTGGAACGCGCTCTCGGGCAATCCCGAACATGGCGGGCAGGGGCTGCCCAAGGTGGTTTCGGCGGCCGTTCAGGAGATGTGGAAGTCAGCCAACATGTCCTTCTCGCTCTGCCCGCTGCTGACGCTGGGTGCCATCGAGGCGCTGGAACTGGCCGGCACCGACGCCCAGAAAGAGATGTACCTGCCCAACATGGTCTCCGGCAAATGGACCGGCACCATGAACATCACCGAGCCGCAGGCCGGTTCGGACCTTGCCGCGATCCGTTCGCGCGCGGTGCCGCAGGGCGACGGCACCTACCGCATCTTCGGCAACAAGATCTTCATCACCTACGGCGACCATGACATGGCCGAGAACACCATCCACCTGGTGCTGGCCCGCACTCCCGGTGCGCCGGAGGGTGTCAAGGGGATCTCGCTGTTCGTCGTCCCCAAGTTCCTGGTGAATGCCGACGGTTCCCTCGGCCCGCGCAACGACGTGTATTGCGTGTCGATCGAACACAAGCTCGGCATCCATGCCAGCCCGACTTGCGTCATGGCCCATGGCGACAATGGCGGGTCCATCGGTACGATGGTCGGCAAGGAGAACGAAGGCCTCAAGTACATGTTCGTCATGATGAACGCGGCCCGCTTCGCGGTCGGCCTGGAAGGCCTCGCGATCACCGAGCGCGCCTACCAGCATGCGGTGGTTTATGCCCGCGATCGGGTGCAGGGCCGTGCCATCGAGGGGTCGGCGAGCGGCGTAGCCATCATCAAACATCCGGACATCCGTCGCATGCTAATGCTGATGCGCTCGAACGTGGAAGCCATGCGCGCATTGGCCTACACGGTCGCCGCCGCCCACGACGCCGCGGCGCGCCATCCCGATGCGGCGGAGCGCGCGCACAACCAGGCCTATGTCGATCTGATGATTCCGGTGGTCAAGGGCTGGAGCACCGAGAACGGCAACGAACTTTCCTACCTTGGCGTACAGGTGCACGGCGGCATGGGATTCGTCGAGGAGACCGGCGCCGCCCAATTCATGCGCGACGCGCGTATCACCACGATCTACGAAGGCACCACCGGCATCCAGGCCAATGACCTGATGGGACGCAAGATCGCGCGCGAAGGCGGCGCCACGGTCAAGGCGGTGATCGGCATGATGCAGCAGACGCGCAGCCAGTTGGCACAGCAACCGGGTCCGCAATTCGTAGCGATCGGCGCGGCGCTGGAACGCGGCATCGCGGCGCTTTCGCAGGCGGCCGACTACATCGTCGCCGACTACGGCAAGGACGTGCGTGCCGTGGCGGCCGGGGCGGTGCCGTTTCTGCGCCTGATGGGCGTTGTTTCCGGTGGCTGGATGATGGCTCGCGCCGCGCTCGTGGCGCAGTCGAAGATCGCCGGTGGCGACGCCGATCCGTTCTTTCCGGCGAAGATCGCCACGGCCCATTTCTACGCGGACCACGTGATGGCAGCGGCGTCCGGGCTCGCCGCCGAAGTCGTGCAGGGCGGTAGCAGCGCGCTGGCGCTGGACGAGGCGATGTTCTGAGGAAATAGATCGGCGAGCGGGGGAAGCCCCGCCGCCTGCCGGAAGGCGATCAGCCCGGATGCATCGTACCGCCGGGCGCTACGGCCACGGCGGATTCCTGGCTTTCGCGGGGCCGGTTCAGCGCGCGCAGCAAGGTGGCGAACAGCACACCCGGCGCATAGGGCTTGATCAGGAAATCGTTCATGCCGGCCTCGGTGCAGCGTGTCTTGTCCTCGGCAAATGCATTGGCCGTCATGGCTACGATCGGCGTGTTCCCGCGTCCGGCAATGGTGCGTATCTGGCGGGTTGCATCGAGGCCGTTCAATCGCGGCATCTGCATGTCCATCAAGATAACGGCATAATCGGTGCCGCGCGCCATGGCAACCGCCTGCGTGCCGTCGTCGGCGGTGTCGGTCACCAGGCCTGCATCCTGGAGCAGCATCTCGGCAACCTCGCGGTTGATCGGTTCGTCATCGACGACAAGAATGCGGCAGCCGCCGAAATCCCGGCGAATTACCGCTTCGGCATCGATTACCGGCGTGGCAGCAGGAATTGCCGACGTGGCTGGAGCCTTGCTCAGGACCACGGTGAACCAGAACCGGCTGCCAAGTCCCGGTTGGCTGGAGACACCGGCCTCGCCACCCATCAGTTCCGCCAGGCGGCGCGTAATGGCGAGGCCGAGTCCGGTGCCGCCGTATTTGCGGGTGGTCGAGTTGTCGGCCTGTTCGAAGGCGCGAAAAAGACGAGGCAGGGTTTCGGCTGGAATGCCTATCCCGGTGTCTTCCACCTCGAAGTGCAAGGTGACCGAGAGGGGGGTCTCCTCCAGCATTCTTGCGCGCAGTGTAACCGTGCCGTTTTCGGTGAACTTGACGGCATTGGTTGCATAATTGAGTATGGCTTGCTGCAAGCGAGTCGCGTCCCCGATCAGGTCGGGCGGCAGGGCCTCGCATTCCATGTGCAGGTGAATGTTCCTCGCGCGAGCCCGTTCCGCAAGGAGCGACGCGACATTCTCCAGCAACGCACCCACCGCCACAGGCGCTTCATCGAGTTCGAACTTTCCGGCTTCGATCTTGGAAATGTCGAGGATGTCGTTGATGACACCCAGCAGGTAGTGAGCCGACGTGTCGATGGTGTCGAGGCGCTCAGCCTGTTTAGCGGTGATGCCCTCGCGGCGCAGGATGTTCGCCATGCCGAGGATGCCGTTCATCGGCGTGCGGATTTCGTGGCTCATGTTGGCGAGGAAAGCCGACTTCGCCTGGTTCGCCGAATCCGCCGATTGCTTGGCAATTTCCAGTTCACGGGTACGCAGGCGAACCTGTTCTTCCAGATGCACCTGCTGGTCCTGGAGTTGTCGCTCGACCTGCTTGCGCTCGGTGATGTCGTAGAGCACCACGAGATGAGTTCCATCGTGCAAGTCGGTCGAAGAGATCATGAAGTTGCGCCATTCGCCGTCCTTGCAGCACACCTTTGCTTCAATGGGAACAAAGGCCGCATTGCCGCGAATTGCCGCCTCTGCATGCTGCGTCCATAGCGCGACGACCGACTCCCGGTAATCCTTGTCCGGATAGGCACGCGGCCACCAGTCGGCAAGGGACGGAATGTCCCTCATGCCGTAGCCGAGCGTTCGCTGGAAGGCCTGGTTGAGGTAGGTGATGTTTCCCTGCACATCGTTGAGCGCGATCGGTACCGGAGTTGCGTCGATGATCGTGCGAAATCTCGATTCGCTTTCCAGGCGCGCCAGGTCAGCCAGCTTGCGTTCGGTGATGTCGCGCGATAGCACGACGAAGTGCACGTCCTGGCCGGCGACAATCGACTTTCGCGCAACGGAAAGTTCGAACCAGCGCTTGCCTTGCGGAAGGGGCAGTTCGAACTGGCGGCCGCGCGACTGGCCGGTTTCGTTGGCCTCGTGCAATGCCTGCAGGCAGGTCTCAGCCGCCTGTCGCGGAAGCATGTCGCTCACGGTTCGTCCAAGCAGTTGCTCGGCTGGCGCCGCAAGCAGGTCGGTTCGACGCGAATGAAAATCGTGGTAGCGCCCTTCCAGGTCGACCTCGAACATCAGGTCGGGGATGGCATCCAGGGTTGCCTGGAGCTGGTTGCGGGTGGCGAGGACTTCGTTTTCGACCTGCTTGCGCTCCGTGACGTCCTGGGTGGTGCCCAGCGCGACGAGCGGGGCCCCGTCGGGGCCGAACTCGAATTCGGCCTTCTCGCGAACCCAGCGAACCTGCTCGCCGCAGACGATGCGATGTTCATGGTCAAATTCACCCGTCCCGAGCGAGAGTTGCCAAGCGGCTTCCACTGCTCTTCTGTCGTCTTCAAGCACGCGCGACAGCATGTTCGCGTGGTCGCAACGGGTTCCCTCGGGCACGCCGTATGTCCGGCAGGCTTCGGCGGAGAATCGCAGGTTGTCCCCGGCAATGTCGTATATCCAGCTGCCTACCTTGCCTACCGACTGCGCCCGGTTCAGTTCCATCCTGCTGGCTTCGAGTTCGGCCGAACGCCGTGCCAGTTCCGCCACCAGTTGCTCGTTGCGCACTGCGCTTTGGATGCCTTCGACGAGTTGCTTCTCGGCTACGCTGCCGTACTGGATCGTAAGGACCAGCACGATCGACAATCCGATCGCGATCGGTGTCGCCATGGGATTGGGAACAAAAGCAAGGTGCAGCATCGGCATCAGCAGGGTGCCGCTGGAGAAAAGTACCAGATTGATGCGGAACGGCGACATGAGGACAATGCCAATGATCGCGACGCAGGCCAGGATCGTCAGGTTGAACAGGTAAAGGACGAAGTTCCTTTCATCGGCAAAGTTCCAGATTGAAGCTCCCCAGATCAGGCCGGCGAGGGCCAGCACAAGCATCATCCGTCGCGTCCAGGGTCGCTCGTCCTCATCGCTCGCCAGTGCACGGCGGCATCGATAGGCGATGCCGATGATCAGCAGTTCGAACAGATTGATGAGCCCCAGCCAGATTGCGGCGCGGGCCAGGCCGGCGACTTCCCAGAGTATCCAGGCGACCAGGACGGTGCCCAGCGGCGATGTCAGCGCGGACGCCTGCATGCGCTCGTTGAATACCCGGGCGCGCTCGCGCCTGACCTTGCGGCTGACAAGGTCGGTGTCGGAATCCTGAGGCATCGGGATGCGGGTTGCGTCGGTCATTGCGGTTTCCGCGCAATCCGTTGGATTGGCAGAAAACCGAGCATAACCCAGTTTTATAGCAAGGTCATACCGTGCGAGCGGACGCTTTACATCTGCGTATAGATCGGCCCCTCGCCGCCCTGCGGCACTACCCAGGTGATGTTCTGGGTCGGGTCCTTGATATCGCAGGTCTTGCAGTGCACGCAGTTCTGGGCGTTGATCTGCAGGCGTGGATTGCTGCCATCGTCGTTGCGCACGATCTCATACACGCCGGCCGGGCAATAACGCTGTTCCGGGGCGTCGTAGAGCGCGAGATTGGTGGCGATCGGCACGCCGGCGTCCTTCAGTCGCAAATGGCAGGGCTGATCTTCCTCGTGGTTGGTGTTGGAGAGAAAGACGGATGACAGGCGGTCGAAGGTTAGCACGCCGTCGGGCTTCTCGTACTCGATGGGCTTGCATTCGGCGGCCGGCTTCAGCTTCAGGTGGTCAGCCGAGTTGTGCATGGTCCATGGCGCCTTGCCGCGCAGCAGTACCTGGTCGATGCCGAAACCGATGGAGCCGGTCCACAGTCCCTTCGCCATCCATGGCTTGAAGTTGCGCGCCGTGTGCAGTTCCTCGTACAGCCAGGATTCGCGGAAGGCTTCCGGATAGGCGCTCAGCGCGTCATTGGCGCGGCCGGCGGCCAGCGCGGCAGCGGCCGCTTCGGCGGCCAGCATGCCGCTCTTGATCGCCGCGTGGCTGCCCTTGATGCGCGAGGCGACCAGCATGCCGGCATCGTCGCCGATCAGGGCGCCGCCGGGGAAGTCCAGTTTCGGCAGCGATTGCAGGCCGCCCGCCGCCAGGGCGCGCGCACCGTAGGCGAGGCGCTTGCCGCCCTTGAACAGGGGGGCGATCTGCGGGTGCGTCTTCAGGCGCTGCATTTCCTCGAAGGGCGCAAGGTGTGGGTTGCTGTAACCGAGTCCGACGACCTGGCCGATCGAGACGAGGTTTTCGCCGAAGTGGTAAATGAAGCCGCCGCCATAAGTGTCGGATTTCATCGGCCAGCCGAAGGTGTGCATCACCAGGCCTTTCTCGAAATGCTCGGGATCGACCTCCCACAGCTCCTTGATACCGATCGCATAGGTCTGCGGATCGGATGCGGCACGCAGGTCGAACTTCGCCTCGATCTGCTTGCCCAAATGGCCGCGGCAGCCTTCGGCGAACAAGGTGTATTTCGCCAGCAGTTCCATGCCGGGCTGATGGTTGGGACCGGGCTGACCGTCCTTCGTTAAGCCCATGTCGCCGGTGGCGACGCCGCGCACCGCGCCCGTGTCGTCGTAGAGCACCTCGGCGCCGGCGAAGCCGGGATAGATCTCGACGCCGAGCGCCTCGGCCTGCGCGCCGAGCCAGCGGCAGACTTGCCCCAGGCTGATGATGTAGTTGCCGTGGTTCTGGAAGCAGCCCGGCAAAAGCATTACGGGCAGGTCGACGAAGCCGTAGCGGGTGAGGAAGGCAAAACGGTCGCGGGTCACCGCCGTTTCCAACGGCGCACCCTGCGCCTGCCAGTCCGGAATCAGTTCGGTGATCGCGCGCGGATCCATGACCGCGCCCGACAGGATGTGGGCGCCGATTTCGGAACCCTTTTCGATCAGGCAGACGTTGATTCCGGGATCGAGCTGCTTGAGGCGAATCGCGGCGGAAAGTCCGGCTGGACCACCACCGACGACGACGACATCGAACTCCATGGATTCGCGCTGCATGCTGACCTCGATCGACTGATTTGATCGCGCGATTATAATCGCGAAGTCTTCTATAACACTCAGGACTTGCCGTCCATGGAACACCACCGCAAGCTTGTCTACAGCAACCGGATGCCGATTCGCTGGGGCGACCAGGACGCCATGGGACACGTCAATAACACGGTCTATTTCCGCTACATGGAACAGACTCGCATCGAGTGGCTGGAGAGTTTCGGTTTCGATACGTCGCGGATGCAGACCGAAGGCCCGGTCATCGTCAATGCCAGTTGCACCTTCCTGATTCCGATCACCTATCCCGGCATCATCGAATGCCGCATGTCCTGCGGGCATCCCGGTCGCAGCAGCGTGCCCACGTATTACGAAATGCGCCTGGTCGGGGAGGAGAAGATCTACGCCGAAGGGGCTGCCAAGCTGGTGTGGATCAATCCCTCCACCGGCAAGTCCATCCCGTTGCCCGATGCCATGCGGGCAAGTTGCCTGTAACCCTTATGTCAGCGCGAGACACCCGCCGATGATGAAACACGCGAAAGGCGAATTGAACGCCCGCCCCTCCCATCCTCCCCTCACGGGGAGGCTTCTGGTCAGCTCGCGTTGCTCGACTATCACCCGCCGCTCCGAACCACTTGTTTCACGCTAACCCTACCGGAACCGACGCCATGACCACCACCACTACGCCGCTTTGGCAGCCTTCGAAAAAGCGCATCGCCGCCACCCGCCTGAGCGCATTCGCCAGGGAGGCCGCCAAGCGCTGGAATCGCCGTCTCGCCAGCGCCGACTATTCGAATTTGCACGCATGGTCGATCGACCACCCCGAGGAATTCTGGGCCTCGGTCTGGGAGCAATGCGATGTCATTGGCGACATGGGGGCGGTAGTGGTGGTCGATCGCGAAAAAATGCCCGGTGCCCGCTGGTTCCCCGAAGCGAAGATGAACTTCGCCGAAAACCTGCTGTGCCGGCCGATGGCGGGCGATGCGCTGGTGTTCTGGGGCGAGGACAAGGTGCGCGCTCGCGTCAGCCATGCCGAGCTTTACCAGGCCGTGGCGCAGACCGCCGCCGCGCTGCGCGCGCTGGGCGTGGTCAAGGGCGACCGCGTCGCCGCCTACCTGCCCAACCTGCCGGCTACCGTGGTGGCGATGCTTGCCGCCGCCTCGATCGGCGCGATCTTCTCTTCGGCGTCGCCGGATTTCGGCGTGCAGGGGGTGCTCGACCGTTTCGGCCAGATCGAACCCAAGGTGCTGTTCGCCTGTGACGCTTACTGGTACAACGGCAAGGTCGTCGATTGCCTGGGCAAGACGGGTGAAATAGCCGCGCGCCTGCCGTCGCTGCAGCGCACGGTGATCGTGCCCTATGCAGGCACGACCGACGGCGGCGGCATCGCCGCGATCCGGCAGGGGGTGTCGCTGGCCGACTTCCTCGCTCCCCATGTTGGTGAGCGCAAGATCCGCTTCGAGCGGCTGGCTTTCGACCATCCGCTTTACATCATGTATTCCTCGGGCACCACCGGCGTACCCAAGTGCATCGTTCATTGCGCCGGAGGCGCCCTGCTGCAGCACCTCAAGGAGCACCAGTTGCACGGCGACGTCAATCCTGGCGACCGCCTGTTCTACTTCACTACCTGCGGCTGGATGATGTGGAACTGGCTGGTGACCGGACTCGCCTCGGGCGCGACGCTGCTGCTCTACGACGGGTCGCCATTCGTCGGCCGCGGCAACATCCTGTTCGACTATGCCGATGCCGAAGGCATGACCCATTTCGGTACCTCGGCCAAGTTCATCGACGCCATCGCCAAGATCGAGCTGGCTCCGCGCCTGACCCACAAGCTGGCCGCGCTGCGCGCCATCTTCTCCACCGGCAGCCCGCTGGTGCCCGAAGGCTTCGATTACGGCTACGCCAACATCAAGCGCGACATCCAGCTCGCCTCAGTGTCGGGCGGCACCGACATCATTTCCTGCTTCGTGCTCGGCAATCCCAACGGCGCCGTGCATCGCGGCGAGATCCAGTGCGCGGGGCTGGGAATGGCGGTCGACGTCTTCGACGACGACGGCCGCCCGGTGCGCGGCGAAAAGGGGGAGCTGGTGTGTACCCGCAGCTTTCCGGTGATGCCGATCGGTTTCTGGAACGACGAGGACGGCGCGCGCTATCGCGCCGCCTACTTCGAACGCTTCGACAATGTGTGGTGCCACGGCGATTTCGCCGAGGTCACGGCGCATGGCGGGTTCATCATCTACGGACGCTCGGATGCGACGCTGAATCCCGGCGGAGTTCGCATCGGTACCGCCGAGATTTACCGCCAGGTTGAGAAGCTGCACGAGGTGGTCGAATCCATCGTCATCGGCCAGGACTGGCCGCCGGGTAGCGGCGGCGACGTGCGCGTGGTGCTTTTCGTCAAGCTGCGCGAAGGCATGGTGCACGACGAAGCGCTGGAAAAGCGCATCAAGCAGGTGATCCGCGACAACACCACGCCGCGCCATGTTCCGGCAAAGATCCTGCAGGTGGCCGACATACCGCGCACCAAGAGCGGCAAGATCGTGGAACTCGCCGTGCGCAACGTGGTGCATGGCGCACCGGTGAAGAACGTCGAGGCGCTGGCCAATGCCGAGGCGCTGGATCACTTCCGCAACAGGAAGGAACTCGAATCGTAAGAGTCGGCGCTGGCGCTACGGCGATTTTCGGTCAGGGCGCGCTCGCTGTCGAGGCGGATTGATCCAAAGCCCATCCCGCCTTTCCATCCAGCGCCAGCACGTTCGTCAGCCACGGCAACGATGCCTCCAGGTCCGCTTTCAGGGTCCAGGGCGGGTTGACCACGAACATCGCGCTGCCGGTCATGCCACGGCCTTCGGTGGCCGGTCCGCGCACCGTGAGGCTGGCGCATAGCCAGTCGGCCGGCAGCTTTTTAAGCTTGTCGGGCAGGGCGCGGGCCTCGATGCTGGGCAGGAAGGGCAGCCAGACGAGATAGCTGCCGGTGGCGAAGCGCTTGAGGCCGTCCTTGACTGCGGCGACCACGCGCGGGTAGTCGCTCTTGATCTCGTAGGAGGGATCGATCAGCACCAGTCCGCGCCGCGAGGGCGGCGGCAGCGCGGCCTTCATGATTTCGAAACCATCGCACTGTTCGACCTTGACGCGACGCCCGGCATCCTTGAACTGTCGGCGCAGCAAGGCGAAGTCCGTGGAATGCAGTTCGCAGAAGCGCAGCGTGTCGATTTCGCGCGCGAAATGGCCGGCGAGCCAGGGCGAACCGGGATAGCGGCGCAGCTTCAGGCCGCCGTTGCAGGCCTGCAGCGCATCCATGTAGGGCTTGATCGGTGCCGGCAGGTCGACGCGGTTCCACAGGCGGGCGATGCCGTCGATGTATTCGCCGGTCTTCTTCGCCTCTTCGGAGTCGATCGCATACAGGCCGGCCCCGGCGTGGGTGTCGAGCAGCAACCAGGGCTTGTCCTTGCTGTTCATGTGCCGCAGGCAAAGCGTCAGCACCAGGTGCTTGAGGATGTCGGCATGGTTGCCGGCATGGAAGGCGTGGCGATAGCTGAGCATGGGGGCGGGATAGAATTCGGGTCTATGGATGATACGCAGGGTACCCGGGTTTCCAAACTGCTGGCGGAGCGCGGCTTGTGCTCGCGTCGCGAGGCAGATGGCTACATCGAACGCGGGCTGGTTTTCGTCGATGGCCAGCGCGTGACGCAACTGGGCACGCGTGCGGCACCCGATGCGGTGATAACGCTGGCTCCCGAAGCGCGCGCGACGCAGGCGCGGCAGGCGACGATCCTGATTCACAAGCCGATGGGCTATGTCTCCGGCCAGGCCGAGGACGGCCACCAGCCGGCGGCCAGCCTGGTTTCCGCAAAAACCCAGGTCGCGGGCGACCGGCAGCGTTTCCAGCCTTCGCACCTGAAGGGCCTGGCACCGGCCGGACGGCTGGACATCGATTCCACCGGACTGCTGGTCCTGACCCAGGACGGTCGCGTGGCGCGCCAATTGATCGGCGACGACTCGAAGGTGGAGAAGGAGTACCTGGTGCGGGTCGAAGGCGCGCTCGACGTGCGCGGCCTGGCGCTGCTCAACCACGGCCTCGAACTCGACGGCAAGAAGTTGCGGCCGGCCAAGGTGGCCTGGGCCAATCCCGACCAGCTGAGTTTCGTGCTGACCGAAGGTCGCAAGCGCCAGATCCGCCGCATGTGCGAACTGGTCGGCTTGCGCGTCACCGGGCTCAAGCGCGTGCGCATCGGGCGCGTGCGCCTGGGCGACCTGCCGCTCGGCCAGTGGCGTTTCCTGCGCGAAGGCGAGGTCTTTTGACGGTGCTTGACTCGGGACGTCGGCCTGCGCAGGATGTCGCCATGGATACTCCGAGCCAGTTGCCGCAGGCACGCCGGTCGCCCCTCGCATCGCGGGCATGGCGCTGGTTGTGGGCTGCCGGCCTGGTGGTGATGGTCGCCGCCCTCGGCCTAGCCTTCGCCGCCTATGGCGGGGCGGACTTGCTGCTCAATATCAGCAACCTGCGCTACTGCGGCTGACGGGGCCTTACGGCCTTGATTATTGTCGAGAAATGCCTTGCCGAAGCACGGCTGGCCTCGTATAATCTCGCGTTCCCTTGCTCCACCCGTTACGCATGCGGGGGGGCTGTAACCAACCCACAAGGAGATTGCATGCGCCATTACGAAGTCGTATTTATTGTCCACCCGGACCAGTCGGAGCAGGTTCCGGCGATGATTGAGCGTTACAAGACGCTGGTCACCGGCCGTTCCGGCACCATTCATCGCCTCGAAGACTGGGGTCGCCGCCAGATGGCCTACCCGATCCAGAAGGTGCACAAGGCCCATTACGTGCTTATGAACATCGAGTGCGACGGCGAAACCCTGGCCGAACTGGAGCATGCCTTCAAGTTCAACGACGCGGTCCTGCGCCACCTGACGGTGAAAACGCGCAAGGCGGTGGTGACTCCTTCCCCGATGATGAAGGAAGAGAAGTCGCGTTCGCTGACCCAGGGCGATGCCAAGGTGGAGGCTCCGGCTGCTGCCGTTGCCGCCTGAGGACAAGCCGAGCAACCTGACGCAGTTGTCGGGTCGTTTGCTTGAGCGCGACGCATTGCGTCGCACCCCGGCCGGCATACCGGTTCTCGAGTTTCTCCTCGCGCACGTCTCGACCCAGGTCGAAGCGGACGTGGAACGAAAGGTGGAATGCGAGATGGCCTGTGTGGCCATGGGCCGACCAGCGCAAGTGCTGCTGGCAGCCAAACCGGGCGACAGGGTGAAACTGGAAGGCTTTTTGGCCGCCAGGAGCCTCAAGCGACGCAGCCCGATGCTGCATGTGAATACAGTCGAATTCGTTGAAGGAACTGAAAATGGCATTCAAGCCGAAGAGCAAGACCGGAGTTAAGCGCAAGGACGACAAGGGCCGCAGCCTGTTCAAGCGCCGCAAGTTCTGCCGCTTCACCGCGGAAAAGATCGAAGAGATCGATTACAAGGACGTCGAGATCCTCAAGGATTTCATCGCTGAAAACGCCAAGATCATGCCGGCGCGCATCACCGGCACCAAGACCGGCTACCAGCGCCAGTTGTCGACCGCCATCAAGCGTGCGCGTTTCCTGGCGCTGCTGCCCTACACCGATCTGCACCAGTAAGCGAGGACGAAACCATGCAAATCATTCTGATGGAAAAAGTGGTGAACCTCGGCGGCCTCGGCGACGTGGTCAAGGTCAAGGATGGCTACGCCCGCAACTTCCTGATCCCGCAAGGCAAGGCCAAGCGCGCGACGGAAGCCAACCGCAAGATCTTCGAGGAAAAGCGCGCAGAACTCGAGCGCGCCCATGCCGAGGCGGTTGCCGCCGCCCAGGCCGATGCCGCCAAGCTGGAAGGCCTGATGCTGCAGATCACGCGCAAGACCGGCGTCGATGGCCGCCTGTTCGGTTCCGTGTCGACCCATGACATCGCCGAGGCGCTGGCCGCACAGGGCTTCAAGGTCGAGAAGTCGGCGATCCGCCTGCCGGAAGGCCCGCTCAAGGCCATCGGCGACACGCCGGTGCAGATTGCCCTGCACACGGATGTGGTGACCACGGTAACGGTATCGGTGCTCGGCGAGCAGTAAGCTGGCACGCTTCCGATAAAAGGGCCGCCGACCAAAACTCGGCGGCCCTTTTTGTCATGTCGCCGGCTTTACCCGGCGACGGTATCCCGGCGATTGCGCTGCGGGAATCCATGCACCGCATTTACACAGCTTGCCCACAGGATTTCCACAGCTTGTGCACTTATCATCCTGCGCCCCGAAGGGTAGACTCTTCGCTTCACTTCGGAGACGGCAATGGCCCAGGTACGCGCCTTCAACCCCCCCCAGCCGGTCGATTCCCAGGTCGCCGCGCTCAAGCTCCCGCCCCATTCCATTGAAGCCGAACAGTCGCTGATCGGCGGACTGCTGATCGACAACGCGGCATGGGACCGCATCGGCGACGTGGTGCGCGAGACCGACTTCTATCGCGACGACCACCGCAGGATATTTCGCCACATCGGCAAGCTGATCCAGATGGGCCGGCCGGCCGACGTGGTCACGGTCTATGAATCGATCGAAGCCTCGAACGAAGTAGACCAGACCGGCGGCCTCGGTTACCTCGGCGAAATCGCCAATGCCACGCCGTCCGCCGCCAATGTGCGCCGCTATGCCGAGATCGTGCGCGAACGCGCCATCCTGCGCCAGCTTGTCACGGTCGGCGACGAGATTGCCGGCAATGCCCTGAATCCGGCCGGGCGCGACGTCAAGCAGCTGCTCGACGATGCCGAACAGCGCATCTTCCAGATCGCCGAAGCCGGCAATCGCGGTACCAATGGCTTCGTCGCGATACAACCCCTGCTCGGCGAAGTCGTCGAACGCATGGAACTGCTGCTGGCGCGCGAAAGCCAGTCCGACATCACCGGCGTGGCCACCGGCTTCGCCGACCTCGATCGCATGACTTCCGGTTTGCAGGCGGGCGACATGATCGTCGTTGCCGGCCGGCCGTCGATGGGCAAGACCGCGTTCGCACTCAACATCGCGGAGCACGTCGGGGTGGAACTGCGCCTGCCGGTAGCGATCTTCAGCCTGGAAATGTCCGGGCCGCAACTCGCCACACGCTTCCTTTCCTCGGTCGGCCGCATCGACCAGAGCAAGCTGCGCACCGGCCGCCTCACCGACGACGAGTGGGATCGCATGACCGTGGCGCTGGGCAAGTTGCACGAGGCGCCGATCCATATCGACGAGACCGGCGCCATCAACTCGACCGACCTGCGCGCACGCGCGCGACGCCTGCACCGGCAGTTCGGCAAGCTCGGCCTGATCATCATCGACTACCTGCAACTGATGAGTTCCAATCGCGTGGGCGAGAACCGCGCCACGGAAATCTCCGAGATATCGCGCTCGATCAAGGCGCTGGCCAAGGAGTTGCAGGTGCCGATCATCGCCCTGTCGCAGCTCTCGCGCAAGGTCGAGGAACGTACCGACAAGCGACCATTGATGAGCGACCTGCGTGAATCCGGCGCCATCGAGCAGGATGCCGACATCATCATGATGATGTACCGCGAGGAGTACTACAAGCCCGACACCCAGGACAAGGGCACGGCCGAAGCCATCATCGGCAAGCACCGTAATGGTCCGGTGGGCACCGTGCGCCTGACCTTCCTCGGCGAATACACGAAGTTTGAAAATTTCGCTTCAGGTTCGTATAGAACCTGAAGCGAAATTTCAGTGCAGGCTAATATCGCGCAGCGATGTTAAGCGACCGCCGGGAGCGGCCGTAGCTAAAACTTTGCTTCAGGTTCCGCTTCCTACCGCGGCTAAGGAAACGGGGTGGCATGCTCCGGCGGCACCGCCGGAGCAAAGCCTTACAGCACTTCCGCCGCGTGTTCGGCCAGGCGCGAGCGCTCGCCGCGCTGCAGCGTCACGTGGCCGGAATGTGCCCAGCCCTTGAAGCGGTCCACCACGTAGGTCAGGCCCGAACTGCCCTCGGTGAGGTAGGGCGTGTCGATCTGGGCGATGTTGCCCAGGCAGACCACTTTGGTGCCCGGTCCGGCGCGGGTGATCAACGTCTTCATCTGCTTCGGCGTCAGGTTCTGCGCTTCGTCGATGATGAGGAACTTGTTCATGAAGGTGCGGCCGCGCATGAAGTTGAGCGACTTGATCTTGATCCTGCTGCGGATCAGGTCCATGGTCGCGGCGCGGCCCCAGTCGCCGACATAGTTGGCGGCGGCACCACCGGCGGGCGATTCCGCCGGCTTGTTGAGCACGTCGAGGTTGTCTTCCAGTGCACCCATCCACGGCGTCATCTTTTCTTCTTCGGTGCCGGGCAGGAAGCCGATGTCCTCGCCGACGGGAACCGTGACGCGTGTAATGATGATCTCCGCGAAGAGCTTGGTCTCCATGGTCTGCGTCAGTGCGGCGGCCAGCGTCAGCAGGGTCTTGCCGGTGCCGGCCTGGCCCAGCAGCGTGACGAAGTCGATATCCGGATTCATCAGCAGGTTCAGCGCGAAGTTCTGCTCGCGATTGCGCGCGGTGATGCCCCACACCGCGTTCTTGGCATGGCTGTAATCGATCAGGGTTTCCAGTTCCGCCGTCTTGCCAGCGCCGACTTTTACCCAGGCCTGCAGCGGTTGCGGGCCTTCCTGCCAGACGAATTCATTGACCAGCAATTCGGGGCAGAGCGGGCCCTTGATGCGGTAGTAGGTGCGGCTTTCCTTCTTCCAGGATTCGAGGCCCTTGCCGTGGGTATCCCAGAAGTCGGCCGGCAATTCGCGGGTGCCGGTGTAGAGCAGGTCGGTGTCTTCGAGCACCTTGTCGTTGAAGTAGTCCTGCGCTTCGAGGCCCAGCGCGCGGGCCTTGATGCGCATGTTGATGTCCTTGGAAACCAGGATGACCGGGCGCCCGGGAAACTTCTGCCCCAGGTGCATCACGACGCCGATGATCTGGTTGTCCGCCTTGGCGGTTGGCAGCGAACTGGGAAGAATGCCGTTGATGGCTTCGGTCTGGAAGAACAGGCGGCCGGTCGCCAGTTCGTGCGAGGCTGCGGTGAGTTCGATGCCGCTGGCCATGTCGTGCTCGGCGCCGCTGACGATCTCGTCGAGCAGGCGGCTGCTCTGGCGTGCGTTGCGCGCAACTTCCGACATGCCCTTTTTGTTGGCGTCGAGCTCTTCCAGCGTCATCATCGGCACGTAGATGTCGTGCTCTTCGAAACGGAACAGGCTCAGCGGGTCGTGCATCAGGACGTTGGTGTCGAGCACGAAGAGCTTGGTGACCGTATTTGCTGCGGGCTTGGTGCGCTTGGCGTTCATGGAAGCCTCGGGGCTGGGGAGGGGCTGGCTCAAGATAACCAGCCGCCGTGATGCGTAAGGGGCAGGGCAGGGCCGGAATACCGGCCCTGTTTGCGTTACAGGCTGCGTACGGCGTCGAGCACCGCGGCGGCGTTGCCATCCGCCTTCGTAGCGCGCCATTCCCGGCGCAGGATGCCGTCGGCGTCGATCAGGAAGGTGCTGCGCTCGATGCCGAGAACCTTCTTGCCGTAGAGCATCTTGTTCTTCACCACGTCGAACATGCGGCAAAGCACGCCCTCGATGTCGGAAATCAGTTCGAAGGGCAGCCCGAGCTTTGCCTTGAAGCTTTCATGGGATTTCAGGGAGTCGCGCGAGACGCCGAACACCACGCAGCCGGCCTTGGCGAACTCGGCGTGCAGGTCGCGAAACTGCTGAGCCTGCGTGGTGCAGCCCGGCGTGTTGTCCTTGGGATAGAAATACAGCACCAGCGGCTTGCCCTGAAAGGCGGACAGCGTGAATTCGCCGCCGGTGGCGGGAACGCTGAAATCGGGAACACGCAGCCCGATGGCGGAGGGGGGGGCGGGATTGGCGGTGAATATCTCGGTCATGCAGCTTCCTTCCAGGTTGACAGAAACTCCTCGCCCTGAAGCATCAGCTGACCGCTGCGGCCGGGGATTTCACCCCGGACGACTTCGTGGCGAGGCAGCAGCACCGGGTCGAGCGCGTCGCGCATGCGGCCCAGCGATACCATTTCGTAGCCCTGCTCGCGCCAGCCGGTCAGCAGGCGTTCGAGGGTGTCGCCGAACTTGAGTCCTTCCAGTTCGGCGTGCAGCGTAAATACATGGTCCTGCGTCGCCGGCATCGTGAGTCGCAACAGGTGCAGATGCACGTTGTCCGGCGTCAGGTCGTCGGTGCCGACCAGTTCGTCCAGCGTCGGCAGTGTGGTAGGCAATTGCGGGCAGGTGACGATCTCGCCATTCCAAACCGGCACGAAGGGATGGGTGCCGCGGCAGTCGGACGCCCAGCGGTAGCCCAGTCGCTGGGTCAGACGCAGTGCATGGACGTTCATCTGCCAGCCGGCCGCCCCATGTCCCGGCGCTTCGCTGCCGAATACCTCGACATAGCGCTGCTGCGCCCGCCGCATCTGGTCGTCGGTCCAGGATGCATCGGCGGCTTCGACGCCGTCCTGCCACTTGACGTGGTCCCAGCAGTGGATCGCCGTTTCGAAGCCGGCATCGCGGGTGGCGCGCAGGATGTCGGCGCCGCGCCGGCCGATGTCCGGGCCGGGCAACAGGGTGCCGTACATCAGGGTCTTGACGCCGTAGTGCGCGACTACCGAGGTGCGCTTCACCTTTTTCAGGAAACCCGGACGGAAGGCACGCGTGATGGCGCGCCCGGTGTGATCGGGACCTAGCGAGAACAGGAAGCTCGCGTCGGCGCGGTGCCGGCGCAGGATGTCGACCAGTCGCGGCACGCCCTGCAGGGTGCCGCGCCAGGTGTCGACGTCGATTTTGAGCGCGAGTTTCATGCTGCCCTCGACGGGCCGCCCCTAGGGGGCAGCCGTCCACCGTGGGGGGGCAGCGAGCGTAGTGCGAGCGTGGGGGGCCACATTTTCGCTCAATCCATCAGGCCGCGCGCTTCGGCGACATGGTCGCGATAGGCTTCGAAAATCCCGCGCAGGGCCGCTTCGAAGTCGACCTTGGGCGCCCAGTCGAGGTCGGCCATGGTGTTGGCGATCTTCGGCACCCGGTGTTGCGTGTCCTGGTAGCCTTGGCCGTAATACTCGCCGGAGGTAGTCTCGAGGACCTTCACCCGGGCGACGCTTTCGGCGTATTCGGGATACTGGCGCGCCAGGTCGAGCATCAGTGTCGCCAGTTCGCGGATCGAATAATTGTTGCGCGGATTGCCGATGTTGTAGATCTTGCCGTTGGCGATGCCGCCGGGGTTTTCGATGATCTTCATCAGCGCATCGATGCCGTCGGTGACATAGGTGAAGGAACGCTTTTGCGCGCCGCCGTCGACCAGTTTGATCGGTTCGCCGCGCACGATGTGGCCGAGGAACTGGGTGATCACGCGCGAACTGCCTTCCTTCGGCGTATGGATCGAGTCGAGGCCGGGTCCGATCCAGTTGAAGGGGCGGAACAGGGTGTATTGCAGGCCTTCCTGCTGGCCGTAGGCGTGGATCACGCGGTCCATCATCTGCTTGGCGCAGGAATAGATCCAGCGCGGCTTGTTGATCGGCCCCAGCACCAGGTTGGAGTTCTCCGGATCGAACTCGGCGTCCTGGCTCATGCCATAGACCTCCGAGGTGGACGGGAAGACCACGCGTTTGCCGTACTTCACGGCCTGGCGGATGATCGGCAGGTTGGCCTCGAAATCCAGCTCGAAGACGCGCAGCGGTTCCTTGACGTAGGTGGCCGGCGTGGCGATGGCGACCAGCGGCAGGATCACGTCGCATTTCTTGACGTGGTACTCGATCCACTCCTTGTTGATCATCAGGTCGCCTTCGAAGAAATGAAAGCGGCCGCGCGTGGCAGGGGCGTCCATCAGGTCGGCGACCCGCTCGGAGTTCATGTCCATGCCATGGACCTCCCAGTCGGTCGTTTCCATGATGCGCTGGGAGAGATGATGGCCGATGAAGCCGTTGACGCCGAGGATGAGGATTTTCTTCATGTCAGGGGGAGTGCCGGGGTTCCGAAAATTGCGTTGAGCTGGTCGCCTGCGGTGAGAGTAGCCTGCGACGACAGCAGCGGCAAACCTTGCAATTCTACCGCGAGCAGACGCAAAACCTGCCCGTCACCGCATTCGGCATACAGCTTGCCGTCATCCGCAAAGAGGGTCGGGCGGCCGCCGAACGGGCCGGCATTTCCAGTCGGATGCAGGCTGCGCAATACCCGGAGGCGGCCCCGGGCGGTATCCGCGAAGGCCCCCGGGTAGGGCGGAGCCACGGCACGGATCAGGTCATGGACGGTAACGGCCGGCCGCGACCAGTCGATGCGGCCGTCCTCGGCACGGCGTCCACCGAAATAGCTGCCCGCGGCGAGATTCTGCGGCTGCGCCACGGCACGACCGGCCAGCAGGTCGGGGAGTATCCGGTCGAGGGCCAGTTCGGCGGCCAGCGTCACCTTGTTGAAGACCTCGAACGCGGTGTCGTCGGGCAGGATGGGCACCGCCTGCTGCGCCACGATTTCGCCGGCGTCGGGCTTTTCCAGCATGCGGTGCAGGGTGGCACCGGTTTCCCGCTCGCCGTGGATGATCGCCCAGTTGACCGGGACGCGGCCCCGGTAACGGGGCAGCAAGGAGCCGTGCATGTTCCATGCGCCGCGTGGCGGCAGCGCCAGCAGGGGCGCTTTCAGCATCTGCCGGTAATAGAAGGAAAACAGGAAATCGGGGCGCAGCGCGGAAAGCCGGGCGACCACGTCAGGCGCGTTCGGATCTTCGGGCGTGATCACCGGAATGCCGTTTCGTGCGGCGAGTTCGGCGACGCTGTCGAACCAGATGGTCTCGGTCGGGCTGTCGGTGTGGGTCACCACGCAGGCCACGTCGACGCCATGCGCCAGCAGCACCGACAGGCAGCGCACGCCGACGTTGTGGTAGGCGAAGATGACGGCGCGGGTCATTGTCGCCGGTGGCCGCTCTGTTCGAGGATGGCTTCGATCAGGTAACGCGGGCGATGGCGCACCTGCTGGTAGACGCGGCCGACGTACTCGCCGAGCAAGCCGATGCCGAAAAGGGCCAAGCCGATCAGGAAGAACATCAGGGCGAACAGGGTGAACAGGCCTTCGGCCTCCGGGCCGATGATCAGGCGGCGCACGATCAGCAGCACGAAAAGGGCCGCCGAGCCGAGCGAGACCAGGATGCCGAGCATCGAAAACCACTGCAGCGGCACCAGCGAGAATCCCGTCATCAGGTCGAAATTGAGCCGGATCAGGCTGTAGAGCGAGTACTTCGACTCGCCGGCGGCGCGTTCCTCGTGCTCGACCACGATTTCGGCCGGATTGCGGGCAAAGGTATAGGCGAGTGCCGGGATGAAGGTGGAGACTTCCTTGCAGCTGTTGATCGCATTCACCACGTTGCGCGAATAGGCGCGCAGCATGTTGCCCTGGTCGGTGATCTTGATGCGGGTGATTTTCTCGCGCAGCCGGTTCATGGCCAGCGAGGCACAGGTGCGGAACAGGCTGTCCTGGCGCTCGCGGCGGATACTGCCGACGTAGTCGTGGCCTTCGCGCATCTTGGCCACCAGCTTGCCGATTTCTTCTGGAGGATTCTGCAGGTCGGCATCCAGCGTGACGACGATCTCGCCGCTGCAGTGCTCGAAGCCGGCCATGATGGCCATGTGCTGGCCGGCATTGGCGGCGAACAGGATGACGCGCGTGACGTCCGGCCGGGCTTCGAACTGCTGGCGCAGGATGGCCGCCGAGCGGTCGCGGCTGCCGTCATTGACGAAGACGATCTCGTAGGGCTCGCCCAGCGCGTCGAGTGCCGGGTAGAGGCGGGCGAACAGCGTTTCGAGGCCGGATTCCTCGTTGTAGATGGGAATGACGATCGACAGGTTCGGTACGTTCATGCGAACTCCGGCAGGCAGGAGGCCAGCGCGCTGCATACGCGCTCGACGTCGCTGTCCAGCATCGAGGGAAACAGCGGCAGGGAAACGATGGCGGCACCGATCCTTTCCGCATGGGGGAAGTCGCCCGGGTTGAAGCCCAGCGCCCGATAGAGCGAGAAAAGGTGCAGCGGAGGGTAGTGCACGCCGACGCCGATGCCCAGATCCTTCATGCGGGCGATGAAGCGGCCGCGATCCGTGCCGGCGGGGAGCAGCACCTGGAACATGTGCCAGTTCGACTGGGTGAAGTCGGCCACGGGCAGTTCCAGGCCAAGATCGCGGTCGATGCATTCGAAGTAGCGCCGGGCCAGGTCGCGGCGTCGGGCGGTGAAGTCGGCCAGGTGCTTCAGCTGGCCAAGGCCGATCGCGGCAGCGATGTCGGTCATGTTGGACTTGCCGCCGAGTACATCGACCTCCATGCCGCCGTCGGGAAAGCGCCGTACGCCCTGCAGGCGCAGCCGTTCGCACAGGCCGGGATCGACATCGGCCGGCAGCACCAGGGCGCCGCCTTCGCCGGTGGTCAGGTTCTTGTTGGCGTGGAAGCTGAAGGAGACGAAGTCGCGTTCCGCGCAGAAGGAGTTGCCGATCGGCCGCCCGTTCCAGGCAGCGCCGAAGGATTGCGCCGCATCCTCGATCACGCGCAGTTGGCGTCGTTCGGCGATGGCGTACAGCCGGTCGCGATCCACCGGCAGGCCGGCCAGGTCGACCGGGATGATGGCCCGGGTGTCGGGCGCGATCGCGGCTTCGATGCGGTCGAGGTCGATGTTGCGCGTGACCGGGTCGATGTCCACCAGGATGGGCCGCGCACCGACTTCGAGGATCACGTTGGCGGTGGCGACCCAGGTCAGGGGCGTGGTGATCACCGTATCGCCGGCGCCGACTTTTGCCAGGCGCAAGGCCACTTCCAGGGTTGCCGTGCCGGAGCTGAAGGCGCGTACCGGGCGGCCGCCGCAGTGGGCAGACAGCGCCGCCTCGAAGGCCTGCACCTTCGGCCCACTGGTGATCCAGCCCGAACGCAGCACAGCAGCGACGTCGGCGATGGTTTCCTCGTCGATCGACGGGCGGGTAAATGGGAGAAAGGTTGAGGTCATTCCCCCCGCCCCCCTTTCCGGGAAAGGGGGTGACTGGTGTTCGCCGCTGCGCGGCTCCGTGTTGTTGGCTGCTCCATCCTTGGGACGGCCCTGCGGATGGCGCTCATGACCGCGCCACCAGAACCACGCCGACCACGATGAAGCCGATGCCCAGCAGCTTCTGCGCGGCGAGCGCCTCGCCGAACCACTGCCAGGCGATGAAGGCATTGATCACGTAGCCGATCGACAGCATCGGGTAGGCAATCGACACCGGCACCCGCGACAGCGCCATGATCCAGACCACCAGGCTCACTGCGTAGCAGGCCATGCCGCTCATGATGTAGGGCTGGAAGGCCAGCTTGAGGCCGACCGGCAGGATGTTGTCGGCATGGAACTCGAAATGGCCGACCGCATTGGTGCCGGCCTTGAGCAGCAGTTGCGCGGCGGCGTTGAGCAGCACCCCGGCGAGGATCAGGGAGAAACTGATGGCGTTCATGGTTTTCTCACTATGACGCGGCGCGTGTCGCGCAGGACTTCGGTCATCGGCAATCCCTTGCTCTGCATTTCCTGCCAGGTGGCGGGCGACATCAGCGCCCAGGCAGCCGGAGTGGCCAGCCAGGTGCGCTCGAATCCGGCAAGGTCGGCGATGAACTTCTCGGGTTCGCGGGAGATGCCGAACGCGAGTTCATCGCGATAGGCGACCATGGTCGTGGTGCGCTTCAGGTAGAACTGCAGGCTCTGGTCGTAGGTATCGACGCTGAAGAACGGAGTGTCCGGCGCGAGTTGGGGACGAATGGTCGCGGCGACGTCGTGTGCCGAGTTGGCCACGGCAAGTTTGTCGTGGCCGAGCAGGATGCCCTGGCCGAAGGCAAAGCCGCCGAAGGCGAGGGCGAACACCGCGGCCACGTTGCGTCCCTGCCGTCCCAGGCGGAACGCCGCCAGGCTGGCCAGGCACAGGGCTGCGGCGCCTGCGTAGAGCCAGGGCTGGTAGGCCTCGAACAGAGCTACGGGTACTTTTTCGCTGGCGAAGCGCGTGACGAAGGGAACCAGCAGCAGGGACGCCGCGCCGATCAGTGCGGCGGGAAGCGCGAGCCAGGCGATGCGGCGGGAGGTTGTTCCTTCGGTCAGGTAGAGGCCGATCAGCGCGGCGAGGGCAGGAAAGATCGGCAGGATGTAGGAAGGCAGCTTGGACCCGGAAACCGAGAAAAAGGCGAATACCAGAACTGCCCACGCGAAAAGGAAGCGACGCGGCTGGAAGCGCAGGCCCGGCTCTCGCCGCGCACCGGCGAACAGGCCCTGGGCCAGCGCGCCGAGCCAGGGCAGCATGCCGGCCAGCAGTATCGGGATGAAGTACCAGGGGGGCTGGTAGCGGCCATGGGTCTTGGTCAGGAAGCGCTCGAAATGTTCGTGGATGAAGAAGAAATGGGCGAATTCGGGATTGGTCAGCGATACCGCAACGAACCAGGGCGCGGTGATGGCGAGCAGGATCGCCAGGCCGCGCCCGGGGCGGATGCGCAGGATGAAGCCGGGGTCGCGCTGCCAAACTGCATAGGCGACGACGACGAATGCCGGCAGCGCCAGTCCGATCAGTCCCTTGGACAGCACGGCGAGCGCCAGCAGCACCCAGGCGCCGTCCTGCCAGCGCCGACTTTCACCCGGATCGGCATCGTCGCGCTGCGCCAGGCAAATCGCGAAGACTGCGGCGGCGAGGAAGAAGCTGACGCCCATGTCCAGGGTATTGACATGACCGATCAGGTTCCAGAGCAGGCTGCCGCCGAGCACGGCGCCGGCGATCAGGCCGGCACGCCGGTTGAACAGGCGGGTGCTTGCGTAGGCGGTGAATAGCACGCCGAGGAAGCCGGTCAGGGCCGGCCAGAGGCGGGCGGTCCAGTGATGTTCGCCGAAGGCGCTGAAGGCGGCGGCCGTGGCCCAGTACTGCAGCACGGGCTTCTCGAAGTACTTGAAGCCATTCAGGCGCGGCGTCAGCCAGTCGCCGCTAGCCACCATCTCGCGCGGAATCTCGGCGTAGCGGCCCTCGTCGGGGTTGATCAGGCGTCGCTGTTCCAGGGTGCCGAACCAGAACAGGCAGAAGGCCAACAGCAGCGCCAGCAGGGTGCCGCCGCGCAGGTCGCGCGCTTGAACTAGCGCGCGCATTCGACGATCAGTGCGGCGGCGACGTCGCGGCCCTCGGCCATCAGGATGTTGTAGGTGCGGCAGGCGGCGTGACTGTCCATCACCTCGACACCGATCCGTCGTTCGATCAATGTCCGCAGCAGCGCGGGGGAGGGGAAACGCTGGCGCAGGCCGGTGCCGAGCAGCACGATGGGGCATTCCAGTGCGGCGATCGCGTCCATGTCGGCGGCGGTCATGGTTTCGAAGGACTCCGGCTGCCAGTCTTCGATCAGGCGCCGCGGGGTGAGGAGGAAGCTGCGCGTCAGGGGCCGGCCATTCACGGCGATGTGGCTTGCGTCATAGGCGGTGATCGCAAGCAGACCGGGGGTGACAGTGGAATGCAGCTTCATGCGGGGCGGCGATATCGACCTGGGGCGGGGTGGGGCAAGACCGGCTGGAAGCCGCATCAAATCAGGATTTGCGGTGCAGCAAGGGCTTCGGTAACATTATACCTTTTAGTTCCCGCTTAACGTTCGCCGCCGCGAGCGTGCCGCGCCATGACCGGGGTTCCCGGTTTCCGCGCCACGCTTGCACGGTGATGTTTTGTCTCTGCGCCAAAAGGTGTACCCCGCGCCCGGTGCTCCAATCGAAAGGACGGTTGCCGATGCAGCCAGTAAACAAATCCGCCAAGCTCAACAACGTCTGCTACGACATACGCGGTCCCGTGCTGGCCCGCGCGCGGCAGATGGAAGAGGAAGGCCACAAGATCATCAAGCTGAACATCGGCAACCTCGCCGCCTTCGGCTTCGACTCCCCCGAGGAAATCCAGCAGGACATGATCCGCAACCTGCCTGGCGCGGCGGGCTATGTCGATTCCAAGGGCATCTTTTCCGCGCGCAAGGCGGTGATGCACTACAGCCAGCAGAAGCACATCAAGGGCGTCGGCATCGAGGATATCTACATCGGCAACGGCGTGTCGGAACTGATCGTGATGGCGATGAACGCGCTGCTCGACAGTGGCGACGAAGTCCTTGTCCCGGCTCCCGACTATCCGCTGTGGACCGCCGCCGTCAGCCTGTCCGGCGGCACGCCGCGCCATTACCTGTGCGACGAAGGCGCCGGCTGGCTGCCCGACCTCGCCGACATCCGCGCCAAGATCACGCCGCGCACGCGCGCGATCGTGATCATCAACCCGAACAACCCGACTGGCGCCCTCTATCCCGACGAGGTCCTAAAGGACATCATCGAGATCGCGCGGCAGAACGACCTGATCATCTACGCCGACGAAGTCTATGACAAGGTGCTCTACGACGGCGCCAGCCACACCTCGATCGGCGCCCTGTCGGAGGACGTGCTGACCATCACCTTCAACGGCCTGTCGAAGAACTACCGCTCCTGCGGTTATCGTTCCGGCTGGATGATCGTCTCCGGCGAAAAGAAGCATGCGCGCGACTACATCGACGGCCTGGACATGCTGGCCTCGATGCGCCTATGTGCCAACGTCCCGGGACAGTGGGGCATCCAGACCGCGCTGGGCGGCTATCAGAGCATCGACGACCTGGTCGCGCCGGGCGGACGCATGTGCCGCCAGCGCGACGTCGCCCATGAACTGATTACGGCCATCCCCGGAGTCACCTGCGTCAAGCCGAAGGCGACGCTGTACATGTTCCCGCGCCTGGATCCGAAGATGTATCCGATCAGCGACGACCAGGTGTTCATCGGCGAACTGCTGACCGCGGAGAAGGTGCTGCTGGTGCAGGGCACCGGCTTCAACTGGCCGCATCCCGACCATTTCCGCCTGGTTTTCCTGCCGCACGAAGACGACCTGCGCGAGGCCATCGGCCGCATCGCACGCTTCCTCGACTCGTATCGCAAACGCCATGGCGGCTGAGCTGGCGCTGGTCGAGGTCTTGGATGCCGCTGGAAAAATTGCGGAGTCTGATTGGCTGGCGCGGGCCGAACCGGTTCATCGCCAGTTGCGTGACCGCCTGCCAGCGGATTACGCCCGGCGCATGGCAGCCATATTTGCCGGAGGCGCCCGGATGAGCATCGCCACCGATGGCGATGCCGTGCGTGGCGTTGCCGTCTGGCGTATCGTCGAGAACACTTACGAGGGGCGTCGTTTCTATGTTGACGACCTCGTCACCGACGCGGCCCACCGCTCATGCGGCGTCGGTCGCTTCTTGCTGTCCGGTATCGAAGCCAGGGCGCGCGCGCTTGGCTGCGACGTCGTTGCGCTCGATTCCGGCACCCAGCGCACATCCGCCCATCGCTTCTACTTCCGCGAAGGCTTCGTCATTCCCAGTTTCTGCTTCAGGAAATCCCTCTCATGAAACCCATCAATGTAGGTTTGCTCGGCATCGGCACCGTCGGTGGCGGCACGTTCAACGTACTGGCGCGCAACGAGGCCGAAATCACGCGGCGCGCGGGGCGTCCGATCCGTATCACCAAGGTGGCCGACAAGAACCTCGAACTGGCGCGGCAGGTAACCGCCGGCCGGGCGCAGGTGACCGACGACGCCTTCTCGGTAGTGACCGACCCCGAGATCGACATCGTCATCGAACTGATTGGCGGCTACGGCATTGCCAAGGAACTGGTGCTGAAGGCCATCGCCAACGGCAAGCACGTGGTGACGGCGAACAAGGCGCTGCTCGCGGTGCACGGCAATGAAATCTTCGCCGCGGCGAGCAAGCAGGGTGTCATGGTCGCCTTCGAGGCGGCGGTGGCGGGCGGCATCCCGATCATCAAGGCGCTGCGCGAAGGCTTGACCGCCAACCGCATCCAGTGGATCGCCGGCATCATCAACGGCACCACCAACTTCATCCTCTCCGAGATGCGCGACAAGGGTTTGCCCTTCGACGTGGTGCTCAAGGAGGCGCAGCGCCTTGGCTATGCCGAGGCCGATCCGACCTTCGACATCGAGGGCGTCGATGCCGCGCACAAGATCACCATCCTCTCGGCGCTTGCCTTCGGCATCCCGATGCAGTTCGACAAGGCGCACATCGAGGGCATCAGCAAGCTCGATGCCGACGACATCAAGTACGCCGAGCAGCTGGGCTACCGCATCAAGCTCCTCGGCATCACGCGCCGCCGTCCGGAAGGCGTGGAACTGCGCGTGCATCCGACCCTGATCCCGGCCAAGCGCCTGATCGCCAACGTCGAGGGCGCGATGAACGCGGTGCTGGTGCAGGGCGACGCCGTCGGCGCGACGCTCTATTACGGCAAGGGTGCCGGCGCCGAGCCGACCGCATCGGCGGTGATCGCCGACCTGGTCGATGTCACGCGCATGCACACAGCCGATCCGGAACACCGCGTGCCGCACCTAGCCTTCCAGCCGGACGCCATGGAGGACACGCCCATCCTGCCGCTGTCCGAGGTGGAAGCCAGCTACTACCTGCGCCTGCGCGTGGAGGACAAGCCGGGCGTGCTGGCCGACATCACGCGCATCCTCGCCGACCAGCAGATCTCGATCGATGCCATGATCCAGCGCGAGCCGGGCGAGGGCGAATCGCAAACCGACATCATCATGCTGACCCACATCACGCGCGAAAAGAACGTCGATGCCGCAATCGCCAGGATCGAGGCGCTCCCGGTGGTGAAGAAGAAGGTGATCCGCCTGCGCATGGAAGAGCTGGGCTGACATGAAATACATTTCCACCCGCGGCCAGTCGCCTGCTGCATCTTTCTGCGACATCCTGCTCGGCGGCCTGGCGCCCGATGGCGGGCTCTACCTGCCGGAGTCCTATCCTCAGATCGGCGCCGCCGAACTGGCCGAGTGGCGCGAGTTGCCCTATCACGCGCTGGCGCTGAAGATCCTGCTGAAGTTCATTGATGACATTCCGGCCTGCGACCTCAAGGCGATTGCCGATCGTACCTACTCCTCCAATGTCTATCGCTTCTGCCGACCCGGCGGCGATGCCGGCGAGATCACGCCGCTGACCACGCTGGAGCCAGACTTCCATTTGCTGGAACTGTCCAACGGGCCGACGCTGGCCTTCAAGGACATGGCCATGCAGTTGCTCGGCAATATGTTCGAATACGTGCTCGACAAGCGCGGCGAGACCATCAACATCCTCGGCGCGACCTCGGGCGATACCGGTTCGGCGGCCGAGTACGCGATGCGCGGCAAGCACAACGTGAAGGTGTTCATGCTCTCGCCGGAAGGCAAGATGAGCGCCTTCCAGCGCGCGCAAATGTATTCGTTGCAGGACCCGAACATTTTCAACATCGCCGTGCGCGGCATGTTCGACGACGCCCAGGACATCGTCAAGGCTGTCTCCAACGACGCCGATTTCAAGGCGAAGTACCGCATCGGCGCGGTGAACTCGATCAACTGGGCGCGAGTCATGGCCCAGGTGGTGTATTACTTCAAGGGCTATTTCGCCGCCACTTCATCGAATGATCAGGAGGTGGGGTTCTGCGTGCCCTCCGGCAATTTCGGCAACATCTGCGCCGGTCACATTGCGCGCATGATGGGTTTGCCGATCGCGCGCCTGGTGCTGGCCACCAACGAGAACGACGTGCTCGACGAGTTCTTCAAGAGCGGCATCTATCGGCCGCGGGCGGCAGCGGAAACCCACGTCACCTCAAGTCCATCGATGGACATTTCCAAGGCGTCGAACTTCGAGCGTTTCGTTTTCGACCTGGTCGGGCGGGATACGGCGAAGCTGCGTGAGCTCTGGGCGCAGGTCGATGCCGGCGGCGCTTTCGACCTGCGCGGCACCGAATACTTTGCGGCGCTGCCGGGCTATCGCTTCGTGTCCGGGAGCAGCTCCCATGCCGACCGGCTGGCGACCATCCGCGATGTCTGGAATCGCCACCAGATCATGATCGACACCCATACCGCCGACGGCGTCAAGGTGGGACGTGAGCATCGCGAGGCGGGCGTGCCGATGATCGTGCTGGAGACCGCCCAGGCGGTGAAGTTTTCGGAGACCTTGCGCGAGGCGCTGGGGCGCGATCCGGTGCGGCCGAAGGAACTGGAGGGCATCGAGAACCTGCCTCAGCGCGTCGAGGTGGTCGACGCTTCGGTGGATCAGGTGAAAGCCATCATCACCCGCAATTGCTGAGGAGTGTCCGGCGCCGTCCGAGAAAGTCGGCGCCGGGGATACGGCGTTTTTGCGCTAGAGGTAGATGACCGCCGGGAATACCGTGACGGCGAGCACCAGGATCAGCCATTCCATGTTGTAGCGGGCCAGTACTCCGGTGAAGTGCATGACCAGCACGACGATGGCGATGACGTAATAGAGGATGAAAAGCATTTTTTATTCTCCGTGGGCGGCGAGCGTCGCGGGTGACCGCGTATCGTGACCGTTAGGCTGATTCTTTGAGGATTCTAGCATCAATGACTAACTGTCGAGCTGGAGGCTCAGGGGTTTAAATTTGAGCGGAACTTCCTGTCCGCGCCGTGCGCGCGCCGCCTTGTAGCCGGTCTGGGCTCGCGCATCGAGTGTCTGCTGCGTGGCTTTCCCGCCGCGCCCGCTACCCGCGATCAGCAGCGCTTGGCCACCGCTGGCGACGACGCCGACGACCTCGTCGTTCTTCACCAGGTCGATAAGCATGAGGCCCTTGCCCTTGCCCATTTCCTTGAGTTCCGCCAGCGGGAAGACCAGGAGGCGGCCGGCGCGAGTGAGTACCGCCACGCTGTCGCCGATGGCCGGAGCCGGTGCCAGCGGCGCCTCGCCTTTCTCTAGGGAAAGGAAGGCCTTGCCGGCCTTGTTGCGGGAGACCATGTCGGCCACGCTGGCGACGAATCCATAGCCCAGGGTGCCGGCCACCAGGTACTTGCTTTCCGGCGGCGCGGTCAGTGCCTGCGCAATCTTTCCGCCTTCCTGCAAGTCGATCATGGTGTTGAGCGGCGCACCGTCACCGCGCCCGCCCGGCAGGTCGGAGACTTTCACGCTGTAGCTGCGGCCGTTGCTGTCGATTACGATCAGCGGCCAGACGGTGCGCGTCTCCGCCACCAGCCATGGGAAGTCGCCGGTCTTGTAGGTGATGCCGGCCGGGTCGATGCCGTGGCCCTGGCGTGAGCGCACCCAGCCGTTCTTGGAGATGATCACGGTGACCGGTTCGTCGGGCACGGCGATCTCGCCCTGGGAGATCGGCGTCACGGCTTCCAGCAGGGTGCGCCGGTCGTCGCCGAAGCGCTTCGCATCTTCGGCGATCTCCTTCTGGATCAGCTTGGTCATCTCGCTGCGCGAGTCGAGCAGCTTGGTGAGTTGGCCGTGTTCGACGCGCAACTCGCCGAGTTCCTTCTCGATGCGGATGCCTTCCAGGCGCGCCAACTGGCGCAGGCGGATTTCCAGGATGTCCTCGGCCTGGATTTCGGTGAGGCCGAAGCGCGCCATCAGGTCCGGCTTGGGTTCGTCGGATTCGCGGATGCATTTGATCACTTCCTCGATCCTGAGGAAGACCGTCATGCGGCCTTCGAGGATGTGCACGCGGCGCAGCACTTCGGCCAGGCGATGGCGGGTGCGGCGCTCCACGGTGGCAAAGCGGAAGTCGATCCATTCGCGCAGGATGGTCAGCAGATTTTTCTGTTGCGGCCGCCCGTCGCGGCCGACCATGGTCAGGTTCACCGAGACGCTGGATTCGAGGCTGGTGTGGGCCAGCAACACGGCCATGAATTCGTCCTGCGGAATGCGCGAACTCTTGGGTTCGAGCATGATGCGCACCGCTTGCTGGTCGCTCGATTCATCGCGCACGCTGTCGAGTACGCCGAGCACCAGGGCCTTGAGGTTCTTCTGTTCCTGGCTGACGTCCTTCTTGCCGGCGCGCGGCTGCGGATTGGTCAGACCTTCAATCTCGGACAGCACCTGGGCCACCGAAACGCCGTGCGGCAGTTCGTACACGATTACGCGCCACTGGCCGCGCGCCAGTTCCTCGATGCGCCAGCGCGCGCGCATGCGCAGGGACCCGCGGCCGTTGGCATAGGCGTCGCGGATGTCGGCGGGAGTCGTGATGAGTTGGCCGCCGCCGGGGACATCCGGTCCCGGCCTGACCGCCAGCACATCTTCCTGCAGTGCCTCCGGCTTCCTGATCAGCAGGCGCGCCGCCTCGGCGACTTCGCGCAGGTTGTGCGGCGGGATCTCGGTGGCCATGCCGACGGCGATGCCCGAAGCGCCGTTCAACAGCACCACCGGCAGGCGCGCCGGCATCAGTTGCGGTTCGGTCATCGAGCCGTCGTAGTTGGCGATGAAATCCACCGTGCCGCGATCGATCTCCCCCAGCAGCAAATCGGCGAAGGGCGTCAGGCGGCATTCCGTGTAGCGCATCGCCGCGGCGCCGTCGCCGTCACGCGAGCCGAAGTTACCCTGGCCATCGACCAACGGGTAGCGCAGCGTGAAATCCTGCGCCACGCGCACCATCGCGTCATAGACGCTGGTATCGCCGTGCGGATGGTATTTGCCGATCACGTCGCCGACCACGCGCGCGCTCTTGACGTGCTTGGCGCTCGCGGCCAGGCGCATTTCGTTCATCGCGTGCAAGATGCGGCGCTGCACTGGCTTCAGGCCGTCTTCCACCTGTGGCAGGGCGCGCGCCCGCACCACGCTCATGGCATAGGCGAGGTAGGCGCGTTCGGCGTAAGTATCGAGCGGCAACGTGGAACCGTCGTCTTCGGCGGCGGGCGGAGCGGCGGGCGGTGCCGGCGGTGGCGCATCGAACAGGTCGGGATAGTCGGTATTCATTGTTTCGGTCGGTTGAGTCGGTATCGGCGGTCCGGACAAAGCGGCGTTTCAGTCGGCAGCCACTTCCGTGGAGAAAAAGTAGGAGAGCCTGCGGCGAGGGTTGAGCCAGAGCAGTACATCCATTGGCAGTGACTCGGGTCGGACGGCTTCCTCGATCTTGAGTTCCGGAACCTCGCTCATGTCTATGATCACCGCATCCTTCTTGTCGATGTCCGGATCGTAGATCAGGATCTCCGGACGCAGACTTTGCCGGCCCGGGGAAACGACCAAGCCAAGCGAACCGTCGTTGAGCATGACTATGGTTCCTGGCGGATAGACACCGAGGGACTTTATCAGGAGGCCGAGGAGTTTCTGGTCGAACTTGCCGCTTTCGCGGGCAAATAGAACGGACAAAGCCTCGGCAGGCATCAGCGCCGTCTTTTCCGGCGACTCCGGGCCGCACAGGCGGTCATAGCGATTCACCAGGGAAACAATTTGCGCCAGGGGGGCGAGTTTCTTCGTGCCGCGCGGAAAGCCGGAGCCGTCGAGAAATTCGTGATGTTCTTCGATGATCGCCAGCGCTCGGGGTGAAAAAACTCCGGTTTCGCGCGCGATGTCGACGCCGTAGTGAACATGGGCGCGGTAGAAGTCCTCTTCGTGCTTGGCTCGGACCTTTGCCTTGAGCAGGTGGGGTGGAATCTTGATGTTGCCAATGTCATGTGCCAGCGCGCCCAGTGCCAGGTCGGCAAGTTCACCGGCGCCCAGCTTGAGGGCTTTGCCCAGGACCATCGCCAGGGTCATGGTGTTCAGGGCGTGAAACTGGGGGCCTTCGTCCTTCTTGTCGCCCAGCAGGTGAAGCAGTATTTCACCGCCGGCCGACACCTTGTCGGCGGTTTCGCGGGAAAGGCTGGCGAGCAGTTGTCCCGCTTGTTTCGGGCTCTGTTTCAGGCCGGCAAGCGCTTCACGGGTCTGCTTTGCCGCAGTCTCCCAACCCCGTTCGGCGCGCCTGGCGTCGTCCTTCTGCGCCTGCAACCTGGCGCGCTTCTGTTCCTCGAAGTTGCTCCGGGTGTCGCCTTTTGCCGGAAGTTCCGTCTGAAATGGCGGATGGTCGGGCAGCGGGCCGGGAGTGGCGGTGCTCTTGTTCGGATAGTACTTGACATGTGCCAGACCCAGGGCGCGGATCTCGGCGATCTGCTCAACACTGGTGATGCAAAACTTGCTGTAAAGAAATGGGTGCGCGCCCCAGGGGAGATCGATGTCGACAAACAGGCCGACCACCAGTTGAGCGGGCTGGATCATTTCCGAGTGTTCGGGGCGGGTCCACATGGGTCAACTATTCCGGGAAGGGCAGCCGTTCGGATGGGCGTATTTTCGGAGGTTTCGCTGTCGTCGCGACATCAGATGTCTGCCTCGACGCGATGACCATTTTCCTCCATCCAGGCACGGCGACCCGCGGCCTCACCCTTGCCCATCAACAGGTTGAAAAGGATACGCGTAGACTCCCCGGTCCCGTTGCGCTCAACGATCGGCAGTACCCGACGCGTGGCAGGGGACATGGCCGTCTCGCGCAGCTGATCGGGGTTCATTTCGCCGAGGCCCTTGAAGCGGCCCACCTCGACGGCATCTTCGCGGATGCCTTCCTTGATCAGGCGGTCCTTGATGGCCACCAGTTCGCCTTCATCGAGTGCATACAGGCGGCGTGCCGGACGCTTCTTGCCCGAGGCCGGAACGTCGATGCGGTACAGCGGGGGCTGCGCAATGTAGATGTGGCCGTGTTGGATCAGGGCCGGAAAGTGGCGGTAGAAGAGGGTCAACAGCAGGGTCTGGATGTGCGCGCCGTCGACGTCGGCGTCGGACATGATGATCAGCTTGCCATAGCGCAGGCCGGAAAGATCCGGGCTGTCTTCCGGGCGATGCGGGTCGACACCGAGCGCTACGGCGATGTCGTGGATCTCGTTGTTGGCGAACAGGCGTCCGGGCTCGACTTCCCAGGAGTTGAGCACCTTGCCGCGCAGCGGCAGGATGGCCTGGGTTTCCTTGTTGCGCGCCATCTTGGCGGAGCCGCCAGCGGAATCGCCCTCGACCAGGAACAGTTCGTTTTCGGCGATGTCGGTCGATTCGCAATCGGAAAGCTTGCCCGGCAGCACGGCCACGCCCGACTGCTTGCGCTTCTCGACCTTCTGCGCGTTCTTCTGTCGCGCCAGGGCCTGTTTGATCGAAAGTTCGGCGATCGCCTTGCCCGCCTCAACATGCTGGTTGAGCCAGATCTCGAAGGGATCGCGGATCATGCTGGAGACCAGCTTCACCGCCTCGCGCGAATTGAGTTTTTCCTTGACCTGGCCCTGGAACTGCGGATCGAGGATGCGCGCCGACAGCACGTAGGCCATGCGCCCGCAGACGTCGTCCTGCTGCAGCTTGACGCCGCGCGGCAGCAGGGCGCGATGCTCGATGAAGGACTTGACCGCCTCGAAGGCGCCGGCGCGCAGCCCGGCTTCGTGGGTGCCGCCGGCCACCGTCGGAATCAGGTTGACGTAGGACTCGGAGGCCACCGCGTCGACATGCCAGCCGATGGCCCAGGCCGCGCCTTCGCCGGTGGCGAATTCGGCGTGGTCGGCATCGGCGTACTTTTCCGACGCGTACAGCGGGGCGACGGCCTCGGCATTACCGGCCAGTTCGGCGAGATAACCGGCGAGGCCGTCGGGATAGCTCCAGGTCTTGCTCGTCAGGCTGCCGTCGGCCTGCTCGATGTCGAGGCTGACCTTGACGCCGGGCAGCAGCACCGCTTTCGAACGCAGCAGGCGTTCCAGTTCGGCGGGCGGCACGCGCGGCGTGTCGAAATATTTCGGGTCGGGCCAGACCCGCACGCGGGTGCCGCTGTGGCGGCCGCAGGTGCCGGCCAGAGTCAAGGCACCAACGACTTCGCCGCCGCCAGAGAAGTCGATGGTCCAGATCTTTCCCTCACGCCGCACTTCGACCGATACTCGGGTCGACAATGCATTGGTCACCGCCACGCCGACGCCATGCAGGCCGCCGGAAAAAGCGTAGGCGGAGTTACCCGCGCTCTTGTCGAACTTGCCGCCGGCATGGAGCCGCGTGAAGGCCAGCACCACCACGGGTATTTTTTCGTCGGGATGAAGGCCGACCGGGATGCCGCGGCCGTCGTCGGTGACGGTGATCGAGCCGTCCAGATGCAGCAGCACATGGAGATTCTTCGCATGGCCGCCGAGCGCTTCGTCGGCCGAGTTGTCGATGACTTCCTGGATGATATGGGCCGGGGAGTCGGTGCGGGTGTACATGCCGGGGCGTTCGCGCACCGGTTCCAGTCCCTTGAGGACGCGGAAAGAGGATTCGTCGTAGGCAGGGGTGACGGCCATTTTCAAAACCGGGGATGGTGGTGTGCGGTCAACTCGGTGGAGTGGACCGCGGGGGCTGGGGATGAATGGAAACCGCGATGTGGTTCCGGTTTCCTCGGTGAGTCAGAAACGCGCATCGGCCAGGCAGTCGGCGAGGCCGCTGCGCCAGTCGGGCAGGCCAAGTCCGAAGTCGCGCCGGAAGCGGCCGCAGTCGAGCCGCGAGTTGGTCGGGCGCGGCGCCGGCAGCGGATAGTCGGCGCTGGTGATACGGTGAACCGTCGGCACTTTTTCCAGCAGGCCGCTTTGCAGCGCCGTGGCGAAGATGGCTTCGGCATACTCGTGCCAGTTCGTCTCGCCGGCGGCGGCCAGGTGGTACAAACCGTCGGGTGCGTGCTTGCGGGCGAGGACCAGGGCGGTCGCATCGGCCAGGTGGCGGGTCCAGGTCGGCGCACCGAACTGGTCGCCGACGACACGCAGTTCGTCGCGCTCGCGGCCGAGCCGCAGCATGGTTTTCATGAAGTTCGCGCCGTGCAGGCCGTATACCCAGCAGGTGCGGAACACCTGGTGTCGCACTCCGGCGGCGGCGATCGCCCGCTCGCCGTCGAGCTTGCTGCGACCGTAGGCGGACAGCGGTGCCGGGTTGTCGTCCTCGGTGTAGGCGCCGGATTTCCTGCCGTCAAAGACGTAGTCGGTCGAGTAGTGGATCAGCCGTGCGTCGAGCCGCTTCGCCTCCTCGGCGAGGATGCCGGGCGCCGTGGCGTTGATGGCCTGTGCCAGATTCGTCTCGGTTTCCGCCTTGTCGACGGCGGTGTAGGCGGCGGCGTTGACGATGGCGGTGGGTGCGATGGCACGCACCGCGGCGCGCAATGCGTCGGGATCGGCGAGGTCGAGCTGGCGGCGGTCGCAAGCCACCACCTCGCCCAGACAGGCCAGCGAGCGCTTCAATTCACGCCCGAGTTGTCCGGCGCAGCCAGTGACCAGGATCTTCACGCGAAGGTCTCCGCGCTTGCCAACGGTGCACCGGCCTTGTCCTTGGCGGCCAGCAGCGGCTCGCCGGACAGCGGCCAGGGAATTGCCAGTTGCGGGTCGTTCCAGAGCAGGGTGCGCTCGTGCGCGGGGCTCCAGTAGTCGGTGGTCTTGTAGAGGAATTCAGCCGTGTCCGAGGTGACGCAGAAGCCGTGCGCGAAGCCTGGCGGTATCCACGCCATGCGGCGGTCGGCAGCGGAAAGCTCGAAGCCGACCCACTGGCCGAACGTGGGCGAGGAACGGCGCAGGTCGACGGCGACGTCATACACGGCGCCGACCGTGACGCGCACCAGCTTGCCCTGGGCATGCTCGATCTGGTAGTGCAGGCCGCGCAGCACGTTCTTCTGCGAGCGGGAATGGTTGTCCTGCACGAAGTCGGCATCGATGCCGGCCTCGGCCAGGCTGCGCCGGTTCCAGCTCTCGAAGAAGAATCCGCGATCGTCGCCGAAAACCTTTGGCTCGAGCAACAGGACATCCGGAATGGCGGTGGGAATGACCTTCATCCCTGCACCTCGTGCTCCAGCAGTTTCTGCAGGTACTGGCCATACTGGCTCTTGGCCAACGGCAGGGCCAGCTTCGCCAGTTGTGCGTCGTCGATCCATTTCTGGCGCCAGGCCACCTCCTCGGGGCAGGCGACCTTCAGGCCCTGCCGCTTTTCGATGACCTCGATGAACTGGCCGGCTTCGAGCAGCGACTCGTGGGTGCCGGTATCGAGCCAGGCCATGCCGCGCCCCATGATCTCGACCTTGAGCTGGCCCTTTTCGAGGTAGACGCGGTTCAGGTCGGTGATCTCCAGTTCGCCGCGCGGCGAGGGCTTGAGCTTCGCCGCGATGTCGCAGACCTGGTTGTCGTAGAAGTAGAGCCCGGTCACCGCATAGCGCGACTTTGGGGCCTTGGGCTTTTCCTCGATGCTGACGGCGCGACCCGTTTCGTCGAAGGCGACCACGCCGTAGCGTTCCGGATCGCTGACGGCATAGGCAAACACCGTGGCGCCAGCGCCGACTTTCGTGGCGTGCTGCAACTGGGTGGCGAAATCGTGGCCATAGAACAGGTTGTCGCCCAGCACCAGGGCGGACGGATTCTCTCCGACGAACTCGCGGCCGATGATGAAAGCTTGGGCCAGACCGTCGGGACTGGGCTGCACCGCGTACTGAATCTGGATGCCCCATTGCGAACCGTCGCCCAGCAGTTGCTCGAAGCGCGGCGTGTCGAGCGGCGTCGAGATCAGCAGGATTTCGCGTATCCCGGCCAGCATCAGCGTGGTCAGCGGGTAGTAGATCATCGGTTTGTCGTAGATCGGCAGCAGCTGTTTGGAAACCGCCAGCGTGACCGGGTGCAGCCGGGTGCCGGAACCGCCGGCGAGGATGATGCCGCGTGTGCTGGTCATGTTCGGTCTCCGTAGTTGCGATCCATCCACTGCCGGTATTCGCCCGAAACCACGTGGGCTACCCAGGCGGCGTTGTCGAGGTACCAGCGTACTGTTTTCTTCATGCCCGACTCGAAGCTTTCCTGCGGCGTCCAGCCCAGCTCGCGCTGGATCTTGCCGGCATCGATGGCATAGCGCTTGTCGTGGCCGGGTCGGTCGGTGACGGAAATCTTTTGCTGGCGGTAAGGCTTGCCGTCGGCGCGCGGATGCATTTCATCGAGCAGCGCGCAGAGGGTATCGACCACTTCGAGGTTGGTCTTTTCGTTGTGGCCTCCGATGTTGTAGGTTTCCCCGGGCGTTCCCTTTTCGAAGACGAGCTGCAGGGCACGGGCGTGGTCATCCACGTAGAGCCAGTCGCGCACGTTGTCGCCCTTGCCGTAGATCGGCAGCGGCTTGTCCGACACGGCGTTGTGGATCATCAGCGGGATCAGTTTTTCCGGGACCTGGCAGGGACCGTAGTTGTTCGAGCAGTTGGTCATGACCGTCGGCAGCCCGTAGGTGTGGTGCCAGGCGCGTACCAGGTGGTCGGAGGCGGCCTTCGAAGCGGAATAGGGCGAATTCGGCTGGTAGGGGTTGGATTCGAGGAACAGGCCCGTGTCACCCAGCGAACCGAACACTTCGTCGGTCGACACGTGATGGAAGCGGAAGGTCGCCTTGCCCTCGGTATCAAGCGTCGACCAAAAGGCGCGCGCGGTTTCGAGCAGGGTGTAGGTGCCGATGATATTGGTTTCGATGAAGTCGCCAGGGCCATGGATCGATCGGTCGACATGCGATTCGGCGGCGAGGTGGATCACGCCGCAGGGCTGGTGGGTCGCGAACAGGGCATCGAGCGCTGCGCGATCGCAGATGTCGGTGCGGCTGAAGACATGGCGCGGATTGCCGGCGAGGTCGGCTAGGGATTCGAGATTTCCGGCATACGTCAGCTTGTCTACATTGACCACTCGCCAGTCGGTGGCGGCGATCAGTTGGCGGATCAATGCCGAGCCGATGAACCCGGCGCCGCCGGTAACAAGGATGGTTTTCATGTCGGTTCAGTGAAAATGTAGGGAGCGATGCACGGATCGGGGCTTAGCCGGAGCGCTATTGTATTCGAACAAAATATCGCGACGGGCAGTGCCGGCCGTTGACAATAAAAGCTTTAGATATAAAATATCGCAAACCTGTGTAGTTTAGCCAGTCGAGGAGACCTCAATGCGCATCGTTTGCCTGGGCGGCGGCCCCGCCGGCCTGTATTTCTCGATTTTGATGAAGAAGGCCAACCCGGCCGCCGACATCACCGTGATCGAGCGCAACCAGCCTGACAGCACTTTCGGCTGGGGAATCGTCTTCTCGGACAAGACCATGGACGGCTTTCGCCAGGACGACCCACGGGTGGTGGAAGAAATCGAGCGCAACTTCCATCACTGGGATGACGTCGACGTGTTCTTCAAGGGACGGCGCCTGGTTTCCGGCGGGCATGGCTTCTGCGGCATTGGCCGCCTCAAGCTGTTGCAGATCTTCCAGGCTAGGGCGAAGGAACTGGGTGTGCGCCTGCAGTTCGAGACCGAGTTCAAGGATCCGGACGACTATTCGCGCGAGTACGACCTGGTAATCGGTTCGGATGGGGTCAATTCGACCACGCGGGCCAAGTATGCCGACCACTTCAATCCGCGCATTGATGTGCGCAAGTGTCGCTTCATCTGGCTCGGCACCAAGATGAAACTCGATGCCTTCACCTTCGGCTTCAAGGAAACCCGGTGGGGCTGGTTCAACCTGCACGCCTATCAATTCAACGAAGAATGGGCCACCTTCATCGTTGAGACGCCAGAAGAAACCTGGCTCAGGGCCGGCATCGACAAGATGGATCCGGACCAGTCGATCGCCTTTTGCGAGGACTTGTTCGCCGACATGCTGAACGGCGCCAGGCTGATCTCGAACGCCCGCCATCTGCGCGGTTCGGCGGTCTGGATCAAGTTTAACCGCGTGCTCTGCGAGCGCTGGTTCAAGGACAACATCGTGCTGCTGGGCGACGCCGCGCATACGGCACACTTCACCATCGGTTCCGGCACCAAGCTGGCCATGGAAGATGCGCGGGCGCTGGTCAATGTCATTAACAGCAGCGAGGGCGACGTGCCCAGCCGTCTCGCCCGCTATCAATCCGAGCGCGAGATCGAGGCGCTCAAGCTGCAGAGCGCGGCGCGCAACCGCATGACCTGGTTCGAGCAGGTCGATCGCTATGTCGATATGGAACCAGAGCAGTTCGCCTTCGCCGTACTCACGGGGAGCCAGCGCGTCGGCCATGCCAACCAGAAATTGCGCGACCCGGCCTATACGGACGATTTCGACCGCTGGTTCGCCGCGCGCTGCGGGGTCGCCACGCCACCCGGCCAGAAGGCCGTGCCGCCGATGTTCACCCCGTTCAGCCTGCGCGGCATGCGCCTCGCCAATCGCGTCGTCGTTTCGCCGATGTGCACCTATTCGGCCGCCGACGGCATGCCCGGTGATTTCCACTTCCAGCACTACACGGCGCGTGGCCTGGGTGGCGCCGCGCTGGTGATGACCGAGATGACCTGCACCGCGCCCGATGCCCGCATCAGCCCGGGATGCGCCGGAATATGGACCGACGAGCAGGCTGCCGCCTGGAAGCGCATCGTCGATTTCGTTCACGCCAACAGTGCGGCGAAGATGGCGCTGCAGATCGGCCACGCCGGGCGCAAGGGATCGACCAAACTGGCCTGGGACGGCATCGACCAGCCGCTGGATTCCGGCAACTGGTCTCTGATCGCGCCCTCGTCGCTGCCCTATGTCGCCGGCACCTCGCAAGTTCCGCGCGAAATGACGCGTGCCGATATGGATCGCGTCAAGGCGGACTTCGTCGCCGCGACGCGCCGTGCCGCCAGCGCCGACTTTGACATGGTCGAGTTCCATGCCGCTCACGGCTACCTGATGTCGTCCTTCATTTCGCCTCTGACCAACCGGCGTTCGGATGAGTACGGCGGCAGTCTGGAAAACCGCTGCCGCTACCCGCTGGAAGTGTTCAAGGCCATGCGCGCCGTCTGGCCGACAGAGAAGCCGATGTCAGTGCGCATCTCGGCCCACGACTGGGTACCTGGCGGCATCACGCCCGACGATTCGGTCGAAGTGGCGAAGCTGTTCCAGGCGGCGGGCGCCGACATCATCCACGTCTCGTCGGGCCAGGTCAGCAAGGACGAGGCGCCGGTCTATGGCCGCATGTTCCAGGTGCCGTTCTCCGACCAGATCCGCAACGAACTCGATGTGCCGACCATCGCGGTGGGCAACATCTTCGAGGCCGATCACGTCAATACCATCATCGCTGCCGGTCGCGCCGACCTTTGCGCGCTGGCCCGCCCGCATCTGGCGGATCCGGCCTGGACCCTGCATGCGGCAGCGGAGCAGGGTGTCAGGGACGTGGCCTGGCCCAAACAGTATCAGGGCGGGAAGATCCAGCTCGAACGCAACCTCGAGCGCGCGGCCCAACTCGCGCTGAATGCCTGAGGCCGGCGTGAGCACGCAGGGACGGCATGCGCTGGTGACCGGCGGCAGTCGCGGCATAGGCGCCGCAATCGCTGCGGCCCTGGTCGGCGCGGGCTATCGCGTCACCATCACCGGCCGCGATGCGACGGCGCTTGCCGACGTTGCGTCACGACTGGGCGGCGCGCAGCGCTGTCGCGCCGTGACCATGGAGGTTGCCGATCGTGCTGCTGTGGAACGCGCGATGGCGGCGGCGAGGGAAGGCTTCGGCCCGATTACGGTGCTGGTCAATAACGCCGGCCAGGCCGAGAGCGCCCCCTTTCGCAAGACCGGCGCCGAGCTTTTCGAACGCATGCTGGCGGTAAACCTCGCCGGCGTGTTCCACTGCACGCAGGCCGCGCTGCCCGACATGCTCGCCGCCGGCTGGGGTCGGGTGGTCAACGTCGCCAGCACGGCGGGGTTGGTCGGCTATGCCTACGTATCCGCCTACTGCGCGGCCAAGCATGGCGTGATCGGCCTGACGCGATCCCTGGCGCTCGAGTTCGCCGCGAAGAACATCACCTTCAACGCCGTCTGCCCCGGCTACACCGATACCGACATCGTCGCCCGCGCCGCAGCGAACATAGCCGCGCAGACCGGCCGCGACGAAACGCAGGCGCGCGCCGAACTGGCGAAGGGCAATCCCATGAAGCGGCTGGTCACGCCCGACGAAGTCGCCGACAGCGTGCTCTGGCTGTGCGGCGAGGGCGCGGCAAGCATCAACGGACAATCCATCGCCATCGCCGGTGGCGAAGTCATGTAAGGAGTTTGGGTGCAATGAAGCATCTTCCAGGCAAACCGCATGAACTGCCGGGCAACCGGCAGAGTTTCCAGGCCTATCAGGCGCGCCATTTCAGCTATCGCGCGGAAGGCAGCGTGGCCATCGTCAGCCTCAATCGGCCCGAGCGGAAGAACCCGCTGACCTTCGAGTCCTATGCCGAGCTGCGCGACCTGTTCCGCAACCTGGCCTACGCCGATGACATCAAGGCCGTGGTGCTCGGCGGCGAAGGCGGCAATTTCTGCTCGGGCGGCGATGTGCACGACATCATCGGTCCCCTGACGCAGCTCGACATGCCCGGCCTGCTCACATTCACCCGCATGACGGGCGACGTGATCAAGGCCATGCGCGCCTGCCCGCAAATGGTGGTCGCCGCCATCGACGGCATCTGCGCCGGCGCAGGCGCCCTGCTGGCACTGGGGTCCGACATGCGCCTGGGCACGGCTCGCTCGAAGACGGCCTTCCTGTTCTCGCGCGTCGGCCTTGCCGGCTGCGACATGGGCGCCTGCGCCATGCTGCCGCGCATGATCGGCCAGGGCCGCGCCACCGAACTGCTGGCCACCGGTCGCGCCATGGGAGGCGAGGAGGCGGAGCGCTGGGGCTTCTTCAACCGCCTGTGCGAGCCGGATTCCCTGCAGGGCGAGGCCCTGAAGCTGGCGCAGGACCTGGCGAACGGCCCGACTTTTGCTCATGCCATGACCAAGAAGATGTTGCAGCAGGAATGGAACATGGGTGTGGACGAGGCCATCGAGGCCGAAGCACAGGCCCAGGCGATCTGCATGGCGACCAATGACTTCCATCGCGCCTACCATGCCTTTGTCGCCAAGCAGAAGCCGGTGTTCGAGGGAGATTGACCATGGCCGACCGCGCTTACCTGGACTGGCCATTTCTCGAAGCGCGACACAAGGAACTGGCGCTCGCGCTCGACGCCTGGGCGCAGGACAACATCGACGATGCCCCGCATGCGCGCGGTGCCGAGACCGATGCAGCCTGCATCGACCTGGTGCGTCGCCTCGGCGCTGCCGGCTGGGTGCGCCATGCCGTGGGCGGCACGGCCTGGGGCGGCAGCGCCGATGCCATCGATACGTGCGCCATCTGCCTGATCCGCGAAACGCTGGCGCGCCATTGCGGACTGGCCGACTTCGCCTTCGCCATGCAGGGGCTGGGCAGCGGAGCGATTTCGCAGGCGGGTACGGATGAACAAAAGCGCGCCTACCTGCCTCGCGTCGCTGCCGGCGAGGCCCTGGCCGCTTTCGCCCTGTCCGAGCCGGAGGCCGGCTCCGATGTCGGCGCGATGTGCTGCGCCGCGCGCGAGGACGGCAACAGCTACGTCCTCGACGGCGAAAAGACCTGGATTTCGAACGGCGGCATCGCGGACTTCTACGTGGTGTTTGCGCGTACCGGGGAAGCGCCGGGGACGCGAGGCATTTCCGCCTTCATCGTCGATGCCGACACTCCGGGGCTGGAAATCGCGGAGCGGATCGAGGTCATCGCGCCGCATCCGCTGGCGCGCTTGCGCTTCAGCCAGTGCCGGATTCCCGCCACGCAACGCCTCGGTGCGGCCGGGCAGGGATTCAAGCTGGCGATGCGCACGCTCGACATCTTTCGTACTTCGGTAGCTGCCGCCGCGCTGGGCTTCGCGCGTCGTGCGCTGGACGAAGCCTTGCAGCGCGCCACTACCCGCCGCATGTTCGGCCAGACGCTGGCGGATTTCCAATTGACGCAGGCCAAACTGGCCGAGATGGCGGCGGCGGTCGATGCCGCGGCCCTGCTGGTGTATCGCGCGGCATGGTTGCGCGATCAGGGGGCGAATGTGACGCGCGAGGCGGCGATGGCCAAGATGGTCGCTACCGAGTCTGCACAGCAGGTGATCGATGCCGCGGTGCAGATGTTCGGCGGCCTTGGCGTCGTCAGCGAGGCCCCGGTCGAGCGCCTGTACCGCGATATTCGGGCCTTGCGCATCTACGAGGGCGCGACCGAAGTGCAGAAGCTGATCATCGCCCGCGAATTGCTGAAGGACGCCGCGACCGGCGCCCGGTCATGAGCCATACGAAGGAGACATCCTTGAAGATCGACCGAAAGGAACTGGCCGCCGAGCCCGCCATCCAGATATTGCAACCTGCCGGCTGGGCGGCCCCCAAAGGCTATTCGAACGGGATCGCCGCGCGTGGCCGCACCGTGGTGATCGGCGGCCAGATCGGCTGGGACGCCCAGTGCCGATTCCATACCAGCGATTTCGCCGGGCAGGCCAAGCAGGCGCTGCAGAACATCGTGGCAGTGCTGGCCGAGGCCGGCGGGCGGCCGGAACACATCATTCGCATGACCTGGTACGTGGTCGACAAGCGCGAGTACCTGGCGTCTTACCCGGAACTGGGACGCGCCTATCGCGAAATCATCGGACGCAACTTTCCGGCGATGACCGCGGTGCAGGTCGCGGGTCTGATCGAGGATGCGGCGCGGGTCGAGATCGAGGCCACCGCCGTCATTCCCGACTAGGCCTGGCGGTCCGCTCCGCCGTTGAAGATCCGCCGTCGTACGGCAGGGATTCGTTGCGGCGACGTCGGCAATGGCCCTTTGCGTCACTGATAAAATGCAAGCATGAAAAACAGTCGTTCCGAGTTCCTGCAGATTCGCGGCCGACGCCTCCACGTGCGCATCTGGGGCAGCGACTCGGCGCCGTTGATGGTGCTGCTGCATGGATGGTGCGACGTCTCCGCATCCTGGCAGTTCATGGTCGATGCCCTGCAAAGCGAATGGCGCGTGGTGGCTCCCGATTGGCGCGGGTTCGGCTTGTCCGAATGGAACAACGATGTCTACTGGTTCCCGGACTACATCGCCGACCTCGATGCGCTGCTGATGCATTATTCGCCGCATGATCCCGTGCGCCTGGTCGGCCACAGCCTCGGCGGCAACGCGACGTGCATCTATGCCGGCATCCGTCCTGAGCGCGTCTCGCGGCTGGTAAATCTCGAAGGGCTGGGGCTGCGCCGCTACCAATCCGAGGAGGCGCCCGAGCGCTATGCCAATTGGCTCGACCAGTTGCGCGATACGCCGAGTTTTCGTTCCTATCCGGACCGGCGGGCCTTCGCCGCCCGTTTGCAGAAGGAAAACCCTCGGCTGACGGACGAAAAGGCCGCGCTGCTGGCCCAATTCATGGGCGAAGACGATGGAGCGGGCGGCGTGCGCCTTGCCGCCGACCCGTATCACCGCTGGGTCAACCCGATCATCTACCGGGTCGAGGAAGCCATGGCGCTGTGGCGCCGCATCACGGCGCCGGTGCTTTGGGTGACGGCACCGGATTCCTTCATCTTCAAGCAGCTGTTCGCCCACGATTCCGCCGATTACCGCGAGCGAATTGCCTGTTTCCGCGACATACGCGAGGTCTCCATCGACGACTGCGGGCACAACCTGCACCATGATCAGCCAGAGCAGGTAGCGCGTCTGGTCGAGGAACACTTTTCCACATGAAGCCCATCAACGCCGACTTGCACTGCCATTCGACCGTGTCCGACGGATTGTTGGCGCCTGCTGACCTCATCCGGCGCGCCCAAGCCAACGGCGTCGAACTGCTGGCCCTGACCGATCACGACGAACTTGGCGGCCTGGCCGAGGCGCGGGCCGCAGCTGATGAGGTCGGCCTGCGCTTTGTCGACGGGGTCGAGGTGTCGATTTCCTGGGGCGTCGACCAGACCGTTCATGTGGTGGGCCTGGGCATCGATCCGGCCAACGTGGCTCTGGGCGGTGGCTTGCGGCAGATCCGCAGCGGTCGCGACGCGCGGGCCGGACTCATGGCCGCGGAACTCGACAAGGTAGGCATCCATGGCGCCTATGAGGGCGCGCTGCGTTATGCCGGCAATCCGGCGCTGGTCAGCCGTGCTCATTTCGCCCGCTATATCGTCGAACGGGGGCATGCGAAAGACACCAAGTCGGTATTCGACCATTGGCTCGCCAAGGGCAAGCCCGGCTATGTTTCGCACGCCTGGGCGACGCTCGACGATGCGCTGGGCTGGATCATCGGCGCCGGCGGCATCGCCGTGATCGCCCATCCGGGACGGTACCGATTGTCGCGCACCGAGCGGCGGGAATTGTTCGGCGCGTTCAAGGATCTCGGCGGGCGCGGCATCGAGGTGCTGTCCGGTTCGCAAAAAGATGACGAAGTCAGCGAATTTGCGCGCATTGCTCGTGAATTCGGCTTTCTTGCCTCGCGCGCTTCGGATTTCCACGGACCGGGCGAAAGCTGGATCGACCTCGGCCGCCTGCCAAATCTGCCGGAGGACCTGATTCCGGTCTGGTCCCAGCTCTGACGACGAAAGACCGACAAGGGTAGTGAGTGGGGCGCAAAGCGCCGGTAAAATCACCGGTTCTGTCTTTTACGCGCAATCGCCCGCATGGCCCAACTATTTCATATCCATCCCGAGCATCCGCAGCCGCGGCTGATCAAGCATGCCGCGGAGATCGCGCGAAGCGGAGGCCTGATCGCGCTGCCTACCGACGCTGCCTATTCGCTGGCGGGGGTGGCGGGCTATGCACCTCTGCTGGACCGCATCCGCAGCATACGGGGAGTCGATGAACGGCATCATTTCACCCTGATGTGCCGCGACCTGTCCGAAATCGCCACCTATGCGCGAGTCGACAACACCCAGTACCGCCTGCTGAAGGCCACCACACCCGGAAGCTATACCTTCATCCTCGAAGGCACCCGCGAACTGCCGCGCCGCCTGTTGCATCCGAAGCGCAAGACCATCGGCCTGCGCGTCCCCAACCATCCTCTGGCGCTGGCACTGCTGGAAGAATTGAACGAACCGCTGCTGACTTCGACCCTGATCCTGCCGGGCTTCGAGGCGCCACTGGCGGATGCCGACGAAATTCGCCAGCATCTGGAAAAGTTGCTCGACCTGGTGATCGATGCCGGGCAGTGCGGTACGGCGATGACGACCGTGATCAATCTGACCAGTGCGCAACCTGAACTGGTGCGTGCCGGGCAGGGACCGCTGGCGCCATTCGGGCTCGAATGACCCTGTCTGTTAAAATCCTTCGCTCCCATGAACTTCATCCAGACGCTGGCGATCTCCGCCCTGCCGATCATCTTCGCCATTACCCTGCATGAAGCAGCGCATGGTTACGCGGCACGGCATTTCGGTGATCCGACCGCCTGGCAGATGGGGCGCATCAGCCTGAATCCGCTGCGACATGTCGATCTGATTGGTACACTTCTGGTCCCGGCATTGATCCTGCTGGTGTCGGCGGGCGGATTGCTGTTCGGCTGGGCCAAGCCGGTGCCAGTGAATTTCGGCAACCTGCGACGTCCAAAGCAGGACATGCTCTGGGTGGCTGCCGCCGGTCCGGGGGCCAATCTGGTCATGGCGCTGCTCTGGGCATTGGTGTTGAAGCTGACGATAGGCAGTCCCGATATGGCGTATTCCGAAGCATTGAAGGAAATGGCGCGGGTTGGCATCAGCATCAATGGCGTTTTGATGGTGCTCAACCTGTTGCCGCTGCCGCCCCTGGACGGAGGACGGATAGCGGTGAGTTTGCTGCCGGCGCGCGCGGCCTGGAAGTTTGCCCAACTCGAGCGCTGGGGTTTCCCCATCCTGCTCGCTTTGCTGTTTCTGGGGTTGCTGGATACCATCCTGCGACCCTTGTTGCGGGTGTTCAACACCCTGATTCGCACCCTTTTCGGTTTTTGACATGTACGCAGAAAAAGTCCTATCCGGGATGCGCCCAACGGGGCGCCTCCACCTCGGCCACTATCACGGCGTGCTCGCCAACTGGATCAAGCTCCAGCACGAGTATCCCTGCCTCTTCTTCGTCGCCGACTGGCATGCGCTGACCACGGCCTACGACGAACCGGGCACCATTACCGACAATGCCACGGACATGGTCATCGACTGGCTGGCGGCGGGCGTCGATCCGTCGCAGGCGACGATCTTCATCCAGTCCAAGGTGCCGGAGCACGCCGAATTGCACCTGCTGCTGTCGATGATGACGCCGCTGGGCTGGCTGGAACGTGTCCCGACCTACAAGGACCAGCAGGAAAAGCTCGAGCACAAGGATCTCTCCACCTACGGCTTTCTCGGCTATCCGCTGCTGCAGGCGGCCGACATCCTGATCTATCGCGCCAACCGCGTGCCGGTCGGCGACGACCAGGTGCCCCACGTCGAGTTCACCCGGGAAATCGCGCGCCGCTTCAACCACCTGTACGGCCGCGAGCCGGGATTCGAGGACAAGGCGCGTGAGGCCGTCAAGAAACTCGGCAGCAAGCGCGCCAAACTCTACGACCAGTTGCGCACCCGCTACCAGGAAAAAGGCGAAGACGAAGCGCTGGAGCAGGCCCACGAATTGCTGAACGAGGCCCAGAGCCTCGCGCTGGGTGACCGCGAGCGCCTGTTCGGCTGGCTGGAAGGCACCCGCAAGATGATCTTGGTCGAGCCCGACGCATTGCTGACCCATGCCTCGCGCATGCCGGGCCTCGACGGACAGAAGATGTCCAAGTCCTATGGCAATACGATCACGATGCGCGAGGATGCCGAAACGGTCGGCAAGAAAATCCGCACCATGCAGACCGATCCTGCGCGCGCACGGCGCACCGATCCGGGCGATCCCGACAAGTGTCCGGTGTGGCAATTCCACCTGATCTACTCCGGCGACGACGTCAAGAGTTGGGTGCAGGCGGGCTGCCGCTCTGCCGGCATCGGCTGCATCGAATGCAAGCAGCCGGTGATCGAGGGCGTCCTGCGGGAACAGGAGCCGATGCGAGAACGGGCGAAGATGTACGAAGAGGATCCGCAACTGGTGAAGAACATCATCGCCGACGGTTGCGAGAAGGCGCGCAAGCTGGCGCAGGAAACCATGCGCGACGTGCGCGAGGCGATCGGGCTCGATTACTCGTGATCGAAAACGCGAACATCGGGGCGACCGTCGTCCCGTTCGCCGTTCCGCCAGCGCCGACTCTTGCGCCGGGCGAGACACTGGAGCATCACCTGCCCAAGGTTTATGGCGAGGTGATGGCCGAGATGCCGCGCGACCTGTACATCCCGCCGGATGCGCTGGAGATCATCCTCGATTCCTTCGAAGGCCCGCTCGACCTTCTGCTGTACCTGATACGTCGCGCCAACATCAGCGTGCTGGACATCCCGATGGCGCCGCTCACTGCGCAATACCTCGTTTACGTCGAGGCAATGCGCAAGGGCAACCTGGAACTTGCTGCCGAATACCTGCTGATGGCGGCGATGCTGATCGAAATCAAGTCGCGCATGCTGCTGCCACGCCCGCCTAAGGCGGAGAACGGCGAGCCGGAGGATCCGCGCGCGGAACTGGTACGCCGCCTCATCGAGTACGAGCGCATGAAGGCTTCGGCTGCGAAGCTGGACGAAATGCCACACGCCGGGCGCGACTACGAGTGGATCACCGTGTGGATCGCCGACAAGGTGGCGGAGCGCCAGCCTGAGGTCAGCCTCAATGATCTTCAGATAGCGTGGCTGTCGCTGATGAAACAGGCGCGCGTGCATCAGCACCACAAAATTCACCGCGAAGAGCTCTCGGTGCGCGAGCACATGAGCATCATCCTGCGCCGCCTGCAGGGCGGCGGCTATGTGATGTTCGACCAGTTGTTCGATCTGACCCTCGGTGCCCAGGGCCTGGTGGTGAGCTTCCTGGCGATGCTGGAACTGGCGCGCGAGTCACTCATTGAAATTACCCAGAACGAGGCCATGGCGCCCATTTACGTAAAGTTGCCCGATGCTGCCGCTGTATAAACCCGATGACTACAAGCGCGTGCTGGAAACCGTCCTCCTGGTGGCGGCAGAACCGCTGCCCCTGTCCGAACTGAAGAAGCTGTTCGACCAGGAGTTCGACGACGATACCTGGCGCACGCTGCTCGATGACTTGCGTCGCGACTGGGCGAATCGGGGCGTGGAGCTGGTGCAACTTGCGTCCGGCTGGCGTTTCCAGACGCGTCCCGAATACCAGTCCTACATCGACAAGCTGAAGAACGACAAGCCGCCGAAATACTCGCGTGCCGTGATGGAAACGCTGGCGATCATCGCCTATCGCCAGCCGGTGACGCGCGGCGACATCGAGGATGTGCGCGGTGTCGCAGTGTCGCCGAACATCCTGAAGACGCTCGAAGGACGCGGCTGGATCGATGCCGTGGGGCATCGCGACGCACCGGGACGTCCTGCGCTGTATGCCACGACGCGAAAGTTTCTCGATGACCTCGGCTTGCGCAGTCTCACCGAACTGCCGCCACTTACTGAAATTGAAAGGGTGATCGATCTTGGACAAACCGCAATCGCCGAAGCCTCCCCGGCCGGGTCGCCGGTCACCGACCAACCGGACGCCGGCGACGCCGTCACCGGGTCGCGGGCAGCCCCGCCCGGCGACGGGCAACTCGACCTCGTCGACTCCGAAGCGCGGAGAATCGAGCCGCCAGCCGCGCAAGGCGACGCCCTTCCGCCCACCCCAGGGGCCAGCGAAGTCGACGGCTGACGCGCGTCGCGGCGGCGACGCGGTCGCGGCACCAGCCAGGCCGGGTCGGCGTGGCGATGCGGTGTTTGCTGATCCTCCGAAGCTGCACAAGGCGCTTGCCGATGCCGGATTCGGTTCGCGGCGCGAGCTTGAGGAGTGGATTCTTGCCGGGCGCGTCAGCGTCAACGGCGAACCGGCGCATGTGGGTCAGCGCGTCGGACCGGAAGACCGGATTCGCGTCAACGGCAAGCTGGTGCAACTCAAATTCCAGTCGCGCCTGCCGCGCGTTCTTGTCTACCACAAGCCGGAGGGCGAGATTGTCTCCCGTGACGATCCGGACGGCCGCCCCAGCGTGTTCGGAAAACTGCCGCGACTCAAGAGCGGGCGCTGGATTTCGATCGGTCGCCTCGACTTCAATTCCTGCGGCCTGCTGCTATTCACCAACGATGGCGGCCTGGCCAACCGCATGATGCATCCGCGTTACGAGATCGATCGCGAGTACGCAGTGCGCGTACTCGGCGCGGCGACTCCGGAAATGCTGGAGCGCCTGCGTCAGGGCGTGCAGCTCGAAGACGGCCTGGCCCGGTTCGAACTGATTGCGGAAGCTGGCGGCGAAGGTTCGAACCACTGGTACCGGGTCGTGCTGACCGAGGGTCGCAATCGAGAAGTGCGGCGCATGTTCGAAGCCGTGGGGTTGATGGTCAGCCGCCTGATGCGCGTTCGTTACGGTCCGGTGCATCTGTCCCCGCGTCTGAAACGGGGACAATGCCGCGACCTTGAACCCGGCGAAGTCCAGGCGTTGCTGAAACTGCTGCCCCTCGAACGAAAAATCGGACAAGAGATCGGTTTTGCGGCTCATGGCGAAGAGGGCGACATTGACGATCTGGCATCGGACGCCGCCGGCGATCGAATTGATTTGGCAGAGAAATGAGGCCTCTGATATAATCTTTCGGCTTTGGTTGGCACCGTTCTCGGGAGAGAGAAGGAATGGGCTTTTTTGGCCCATTTTCTATTTGTGCGATGGGTTTGTGAGTATTCATGCAACTGTCTGATTTGATTGAGACGACTGTTACTGGCTTGGGCTACGAACTGGTTGAATTCGAAACCAGTCCGCGCGCCCGGTTGTTGCGCGTATTCATCGACAGGCCCGATTCGGAACAAGCGGACAAGAGTCGCATCAGCGTCGAGGATTGCGCGGCGGTGAGCAACCAGCTCAGCCGGGTATTCACCGTGGAGAACGTCGATTACGACCGGCTCGAGGTGTCCTCGCCGGGACTTGATCGGCCACTGGTGAAGCCGGCGGATTACCGCCGCTTCAGCGGCAGGGAAGTGCAGTTGAAGTTGCGCGTGCCGCTGGGCAACCAGCGAAATTTCAGCGGCGTGCTTGAGGGATTGCAGGAAGAGGGCGGAGTTGAAATGGTCTGCCTGAAAGTGAATGAAACACAGCATCGGTTCGCGTTCGAGAATATCGATCGGGCGCGCCTGGTGCCGAAGTTCTGATAAATGCCGGAGAACTCACATGAGCCGTGAATTGCTGCTGTTGGTCGATGCCCTGGCCCGCGAAAAGAATGTTCCGCGGGACATCGTTTTTGGTGCCCTCGAAATGGCGCTGGCGTCTGCCACGAAGAAGCGCACCAATGACGAAGCCGACGTGCGCGTGGACATCGATCGCGAAACCGGAGAATACGAATCCTTCCGTCGCTGGCTGGTGGTTGCCGACGATATGGTCGAGGATCCCGAGCAGCAGATCGGCATTACCGCCGCGCAGCAGCAGATTTCCGACATCGCCCTCGAGGACTACATCGAGGAAGCGCTGGAACCCATCGACTTCGGGCGCATCGGTGCCCAGGCCGCCAAGCAGGTCATCCTGCAGAAGATTCGTGACGCCGAACGCGAGCAGTTGCTCAACGACTTCCTCGATCGCAAGGAATTTCTCGTCAGCGGCACCGTCAAGCGCATGGAGCGCGGCAGTGCCATCATCGAGGCAGGTCGCATCGAGGCGCTGCTGCCGCGCGACCAGATGATCCCCAAGGAAAACCTGCGTCCAGGTGACCGCGTGCGCGCCTGGTTGATGAAGATCGACCGGCAGGCGAGGGGGCCGCAGCTGATCCTGTCGCGCACCGCGCCCGAATTCATCATGAAGCTGTTCGAACTCGAGGTTCCCGAGATCGAGGACGGCCTGCTCGAAATCAAGGCTGCCGCCCGCGATGCCGGAATGCGCGCCAAGATCGCCGTCAAGTCGAACGATCCGCGTGTCGACCCGATCGGTACCTGCGTCGGCATGCGTGGTTCGCGCGTCACCGCGGTGACCAACGAGCTTTCCGGCGAACGCGTTGACATCATTCTCTGGTCCGCCGATCCAGCCCAGTTTGTCATCGGTGCCCTGGCCCCGGCCGAAGTGCAGAGCATCGTGGTCGATGAAGAGAAGCATGCGATGGATGTGGTGGTCGACGAGGACAACCTGGCGATCGCCATCGGCCGTGGTGGTCAGAACGTGCGGCTCGCTTCCGAATTGACCGGCTGGACCATCAACCTGATGACCATCGAGGAATCGCAGAAGCGCTCCGAGACCGAGCACAGCACGATTCGCGCGCTGTTCATGGAGAAGCTCGACGTCGACGAGGAAGTGGCCAATATCCTGATCGAGGAAGGCTTCTCGACGCTGGAGGAAATCGCCTACGTTCCGCTCGCCGAAATGCTCGAAATCGAGGCGTTCGACGAGGCCACGGTGACGGAATTGCGCGAGCGCGCACGCAACGTGCTGCTGACCGAAGCGATCGTCGACGAAGAACAGATGGAAAAGGTGGCGGATGACATGCTCTCGCTAGAGGGCATGGACAAGCCGCTCGCCGCGAAGCTGGCCAAGAACGGCGTTACCAACCGCGATGCGCTGGCGGACCTGGCGACCGACGAGTTGATGGAAATGACCGGCATCGATGCCGAGCGGGCGACGGCGCTGATTACTTTGGCGCGCGCTCACTGGTTCGCCGAAGAAGAATGAGAGGTACGGCATGGCTTTGATGACAGTTTCACAATTTGCGACCGAACTGAAAATGCCGGCGCCGGCCCTGTTGGAGCAGTTGGCCAAGGCCGGCGTCAGCAAGGAAGCCTCCAACGATACCTTGTCCGAACAGGACAAGTCGCGACTGCTCGACTACCTGCGCAAGTCGCATGGCGAAACCGCGCCCAAGGCCAAGATCACCCTGACACGCAAGCAGACCAGCGAGATCCGGGCCTCGGATTCCACCGGCAAGGCGCGCACGATTCAGGTGGAGGTGCGCAAGAAGCGCGTATTCGTCAAGCGCGATGCCAGTGAACTGGCGGCCGAAGCCGCTGGAGAAGTCGTTGCCGAAGCACCGGTCGAGGTCCCGGCCGAGGCCCCGGTCATCGTAGCCGAGCCAGTCGCCGTGGCGCCAGCGCCGACTCCCGTGGTCGAGGAGGTTCCCGTTCCCGAACCGGCGCCGGTCGTCGAGATTGCGCCAGAGGCGCCGGTGGCAGCCCAGGCTGCGCCGGCACGTTCGCATATCGATCCGGCACAGCAGGCATTGCGTGAGGCCGAGTCCCGACGCCAGGGCAAGCTGTCGGCGATCCAGGCAGCGGAATTCAAGGAAAAGAACGAACGCGAGGCGCGCGCTCGTGCCGAAGCTGAAGCGCGGCTGGCCGAACAGCAGGCGCAACTTGCGGCTGCCGAAGCCAAGAAGGCCAAGGAGCAGGCCGCTGCCGCTGCGGGCGTTTCGGGGACTATCCACAAACCGGCGACCAAGCCGGAAGACGGCAAGGCCAAGCCGGCCAAGAAGGATGCCTGGAAGGACGATGCCGCCAAGCGGCGTGCGATCAAGACTCGTGGCGATGCCGGTACATCTGGCTGGCGAGGTTCCAAAGGCGGCGGCCGTCATGGCGGTCGCCATGGCCATGCCGAGGAAACACAGGTGCAGCAGCCGGTCGAGGCGATCGTGCGCGAAGTGCATGTGCCGGAAACCATTTCCGTTGCCGACTTGGCACACAAGATGACGGTCAAGGCCACCGAAGTCATCAAGGCATTGATGAAAATGGGTTCGATGGTCACCATCAACCAGGTGCTTGACCAGGAAACGGCGATGATCGTGGTCGAGGAACTGGGACACAAGGCGTTCGCCGCGAAGCTCGACGATCCGGATGCTTTCCTGGCCGACGAGGGCGAGCACAAGGATGTGGTGCAGTTGCCGCGCGCGCCGGTGGTTACGGTGATGGGCCACGTCGACCACGGCAAGACCTCGCTGCTCGATTACATTCGCAAGAGTCGCGTGGCCCATGGCGAAGCGGGCGGCATCACGCAGCATATCGGCGCCTATCACGTCGAAACCCCGCGCGGGATGATCACTTTCCTCGACACGCCGGGCCACGAAGCCTTTACCGCGATGCGTGCTCGCGGTGCCAAGGCAACCGACCTGGTGATTCTCGTGGTTGCAGCCGACGACGGCGTCATGCCGCAGACCCGCGAGGCAATTCACCACGCGAAGGCGGCCAATGTGCCGCTGATCGTGGCGGTCACCAAAATCGACAAGCCGGATGCGAACCTGGAGCGGGTCAAGCAGGAGTTGGTCGCGGAAGGCGTGGTTCCCGAGGAATACGGTGGCGACTCGCCGTTCGTCGGCGTTTCGGCGAAAACCGGCCAGGGCATCGACGACCTGCTGGAGCAGGTATTGCTGCAGGCCGAGGTACTGGAACTGGTGGCGCCGGTCGATGCACCGGCCAAGGGCCTGGTGATCGAAGCGCGACTCGACAAGGGCAAGGGTCCGGTAGCGACGATACTCGTGCTCTCGGGAACGCTGCGCCGTGGCGATGTGCTCCTGGCGGGCGCCGTGTTCGGTCGGGTACGCGCCATGATCGATGAAAACGGCAAGTCCGTCGATTCCGCAGGCCCCTCCATTCCGGTCGAGATCCAGGGCCTTACCGATGTGCCGGCTGCAGGCGACGAGGGCATGGTCATCCTGGATGAGCGCAAGGCGCGTGAAATCGCCCTGTTCCGCCAGGGCAAGTTCCGCGACGTCAAGCTGGCAAAGCAGCAGGCCGCCAAGCTCGAGAACATGTTCGAGCAGATGGCCGAGGGCGAGATTCGCACCCTGCCGCTGATCATCAAGGCCGACGTGCAAGGTTCCCAGGAAGCCCTGGTGCAGTCCCTGAATAAGCTGTCCACCGCCGAAGTCAAGGTAATGGTGGTTCATGCCGGCGTTGGCGGCATCAGCGAATCCGACATCAACCTCGCGGCGGCCTCCAAGGCGGTCGTCATCGGCTTCAATACCCGCGCCGACGTGGGCGCACGCAAGGCTGCCGAGAGCCTCGGTGTCGATATCCGCTACTACAACATCATCTATGCCGCGGTGGACGAAGTGAAGGCCGCCTTGTCCGGAATGCTGGCACCCGAGAAGAGGGAAGTCGTGCTCGGCATCGTCGAGATACGCCAGGTGTTCCGCATCTCGCGCATCGGTGCGGTGGCTGGTTGCATGGTGCTGTCAGGCATCGTCAAGCGCAACGCTTCGGTGCGATTGCTGCGCAACAATGCGGTGATCCATACCGGCGAACTGGATTCGCTCAAGCGGTTCAAGGATGACGTGCGCGAAGTCAAGGAAGGTTTCGAGTGCGGTTTGAGCCTGAAGAACTTCAACGAGATCAACGAAGGTGATCAGCTTGAAGTTTTCGAAGTCCAGGAAATCGCTCGCACCCTGAACTGATCGACGATGGCAACCAGGCGCGGAGCGGGTCATGGATTCGAGCGGTCCGACCGCGTCTCGCAGCAGATTCGGCGTGAATTGGCCGATCTGCTTCGCTTCCATCTAAAGGATCTGCGCATTGCGCCCAAATTGACGCTGGTAACGCTTACCGCCGTTGAACTGACGCCCGACTATGCGCATGCCAAGGTGTTCTATACCTCCATGGCGGATCCCGCATCGAATGAGTTGATCGCCCAGGGCTTGCAGCATTCGGCCACCTTCCTGCGCCGTGAATTGGGGCGCCGGGTACGCATCCACCATGTTCCGGAACTGCATTTTGTATTTGATCCTTCCGTTCAGGAGGGGGCGCGACTGTCGAAACTGATCGACGAGGCGGTCGAGTCGGACAAGAACCTGCGCGACGAGTGAGCGAGCCCCGAGTCCAGTTTCGTCGCCCCGCGCGACGGCGCCTCGATGGCGTGTTGCTGCTCGACAAGGCGCTCGGTATTTCGTCCAACCACGCCCTGCAAGAAGCGCGTCGCCTGTTCAACGCTGAAAAGGCCGGGCATACAGGGACCCTTGATCCGCTTGCGACTGGCCTGCTGCCCCTGTGTTTCGGCGAGGCGACAAAATTTTCGGGCGAATTGCTTGACGCCGACAAGCGCTATCTGGCGACGGCGCAACTCGGAGTTACCACCGATACCGCCGACGCCGAGGGTGCGGTGTTGGCGCGCCGTCCTGTGGACGTGTCGCGCAATGACGCGGAGGCGGTCCTGGCGGAATTTGTCGGCGAGATCGACCAGGTACCGCCGATGCATTCCGCATTGAAGCGCGACGGCAAGCCGCTCTACGAATACGCTCGTGCCGGCATCGAATTGGAACGTGTCGCGCGGCGCATCAGCATTCATGAATTGCGTCTGCTGGATTGGATGGACGATCCTGCCGGCGATCGCTTCACGTTCGAAGTGCTTTGCAGCAAGGGGACCTATGTACGCACCCTCGCCGCCGACATCGGTGCCCGGTTGGGATGTGGTGCGCACCTCGCGGCCTTGCGGCGCACCGCCATCGGAAAACTTGACGTCGACCAGGCTCATACTCTGGAGGCTCTCGCGGCGCTGCCTGAGGCGGAGCGCGATGTTCTGCTCAGTCCCCCGGATGCGCTGCTTGCCGGCCTGTCGTCGGCCTGCCTGGACCCGGAAGGCGCCGCTCGGCTGCGGCAAGGCCAGGCGGTTCGCTGGTCGGCGGAGGATGGCGCCCGATTGCGCGCCTATGATCATGAACAACGCTTTATCGGCCTTTGCCGGCAGTCTGGCGACGGTTGGTTGCGGCCGCAGCGATTGGTCGCAGGGGTTTGACGCAGATTAGTCACTAGTGCTTGATTAGATTGTATTCAAATCGTTATAATCCACGGTTCTCCAAGAGCCCAACATCACAGGATCAGCAAGGAAACCACAATGGCAATTTCCACGAACGACAAAGCCAAAATCGTCACCGACTACCAGCGTGCCCAGGGTGACACCGGCTCTCCCGAAGTACAGGTAGCGCTGCTTACGGCGCGCATCAACGATTTGACCGGCCATTTCAAGGCCCACACCAAGGATCACCACTCACGCCGCGGTCTGCTGAAGATGGTCAGCCAGCGTCGCAAGATGCTGGACTACCTCAAGCGCAAGAACGCCGATGGCTATCGTTCGCTGATCGAGCGACTCGGTCTGCGCAAGTAATTTTTACCTTACGCCTGTACGGGTTGTCCCGGACGCGCGATGTGCTTTGCGCCAGATACTGCGCAGGCTTGCTGAACAGGCCGGTACAGCCATGATGGCTGTACCGGCTTTTATTTTTTGCCGAAAGGAATCGTTGTGTTGAATCCGATCAAGAAGAGTTTTGCCTATGGTGACCATACCGTCACTCTGGAAACCGCCGAGATCGCCCGCCAGGCCGGCGGCGCAGTAATGGTCACGATGGATGACACCGTGGTGCTGGCGACCGTGGTGGGCGCGCTGAACGCGAAACCGGGGCAGGACTTTTTCCCGCTGACCGTGGATTACCAGGAACGCACCTATGCCGCCGGTCGCATTCCCGGTGGATTCTTCAAGCGCGAAGGCCGTCCCTCGGAAAAGGAAATCCTGACCTCTCGCCTGATCGATCGCCCATTGCGCCCGCTGTTTCCGGACGCGTTCTACAACGAAGTTCAGGTGGTCTGCACCGTAATGTCCTGCAATCCGGAGATTGATCCGGACATTCCGGCCATGCTCGGCGCGTCGGCCGCCATGTCCCTGTCTGGCATTCCGTTCAGTGGCCCGATCGGTGCTGCCCGCGTCGGTTACATCGACGGCAAGTATGTGCTGTGCCCGACCAAGACCCAGTTGGAAAGCACCCAGCTCGACCTGGTAGTCGCCGGAACCGAGGGTGCCGTGCTGATGGTCGAGTCGGAGGCAAAGCGTCTTTCCGAGGAAATCATGCTCGGTGCCGTTGTTTTTGGCCATGACCAGATGCAGGCCGCGATCAAGGCGATCAACGAATTGGTGGAAGCTGCCGGCAAGCCGGAATGGGATTGGCAGGCTCCTGCCAAAAACGAACCGCTGATCGCCCGCGTTGCCGAGTTGGCCGAAGCCGACCTGCGTGAAGCCTATCGCATCACCAGCAAGCAGGCCCGCACGGTGAGGACACGGGAAATCACCAAGAAGACCATCATTGCGCTGACCGAAGGCGTAGAGAATCCCCCGGATTCCAACCTCATCGGCAACACCGTGTTTGATCTCGAAGCCAAGATCGTGCGTAGCCAGATCCTCAACGGTGAGCCGCGCATCGACGGCCGCGATACCCGCACCGTGCGTCCGATCGTGATCCGCAACGGCGTCCTGCCGCGTACTCACGGTTCCGCCTTGTTTACCCGTGGCGAGACGCAGGCGCTGGTGGTTGCCACCCTCGGCACCGGCCGCGACGAGCAGATCATCGATGCGCTGCAGGGCGAGTACCGTGACCGCTTCATGCTCCACTACAACATGCCTCCCTACGCGACGGGCGAAACCGGTCGTGTCGGGACGCCGAAGCGCCGCGAGATCGGCCACGGTCGCCTTGCCAAGCGTGCTCTGCTTGCAGTGCTGCCGTCGCCCGAGGAGTTCGGTTATTCGATGCGCGTCGTATCGGAAATCACCGAGTCCAACGGCTCGTCATCGATGGCATCGGTGTGCGGCGGTTCTCTGGCGCTGATGGATGCCGGTGTGCCGCTAAAGGCGCCGGTGGCCGGCATTGCCATGGGCCTGATCAAGGACGGCGGCCGTTTCGCCGTGTTGACAGACATCCTCGGCGACGAAGATCACCTTGGCGACATGGACTTCAAGGTCGCGGGTACCGAAGACGGCATCACCGCGCTGCAGATGGACATCAAGATTCAGGGTATTACCAAGGAGATCATGCAGGTCGCGCTGGCGCAGGCCAAGGAAGCGCGCTTGCATATTCTGGCGCAGATGACGGGCTCCATGTCGGGTCACCGCGAGGAGGTTTCGACCTTCGCTCCGCGCATGATCCACATGAAGATCAATCCGGAAAAGATCCGCGACGTGATCGGCAAGGGCGGTGCGGTGATTCGCGCACTGACCGAGGAAACCGGCTGCGTCATCGACATCGAGGACGACGGTTCGATCACCATTTCGTCCGTGAACGCCGACGCCGCGCAGGTCGCGAAAAAGCGCATCGAGGACATCACGGCAGAAGTCGAAGTAGGCCGGATCTACGAAGGCACCGTGCTGCGCCTGCTGGACTTCGGCGCCATCGTAAGCCTGCTGCCCGGCAAGGACGGCCTGCTGCACATCTCGCAGATCGCCAGCGAGCGTGTAAATGCCGTTGCCGACTACCTCAAGGAAGGCCAGGTAGTGAAGGTCAAGGTCATTGAAACCGATGACAAGGGTCGCGTTCGCCTGTCGATGAAGGCCATTGCCGCTGAAGCAGCTGCACCGGCGACCACCCAGTAGGACTGTTCCATCAGCCAGCAAAAAAGGACGCCACGGCGTCCTTTTTTGCTGGGTCTTTCGTCAGCGCGTTATTTTCCGACCTGCTTCTCGCGGTGTTCTTCCAGCGTCTTGCAATCGATGCAAAGTGTCGCCGTCGGGCGCGCTTCCAGGCGCTTCAATCCAATTTCGACACCGCAGGAATCGCAGTAACCGTATTCTCCGGATTCGATGCGGGCGATCGACTCATCCACTTTCTTGATCAGCTTGCGTTCGCGGTCGCGATTGCGAAGTTCCAGCGCAATGTCGGACTCTTGGCTGGCGCGGTCATTCGGGTCGGCGAACACCGTTGCCTCGTCCTGCATGGTATGGACCGTTCGCTCGATGTCTTCGCTCAACTCGTCCTTGAGCGACATGAGTATGTCGCGAAAATGAGCCAGTTGCTTCGCGCTCATGTAGTCCTCGCCCTTCTTCGGCGTATAGGGCGGGAATTGCTTCTTGTGCAGCAGGTCTTCAGCCATTGCGGAGCATCCGTGATTTCGGAGAATCGGCTTTATAAACGAAACGAAGGATGACCGCAAGGGGCGAATTCTCTTCAACCTTCCGCGTGGCAGGGCGGGATTGTTGTCCGGAATCCCATATGTGTCGATTCATGGCGCGACGCTGCGTCATTTGATTGACCGAGGTGGGGCGTGGTCTGTAAAATTGTGCCCGTTCGGGGTGTGGCGCAGCCCGGTAGCGCGCTTGCTTTGGGAGCAAGATGTCGAGAGTTCGAATCCCTCCACCCCGACCATCCCATCTTTCCGTTCCGCAATCGTTGCGCGGAGCAGTTTCCTGACTTGCAGCGCTCTTCCGCTCGCGGCACACCAGCGTTCGCCGCGCCGCTCAGCCCTTTCGGGTCAGCATCGCCTTCAGTTCCGCAAACGGTGAGTGGGTTGCACCCGGTTCGCCGGATTGCGGCGATGACCCGTTGCCGGCTGCCTCCATATGCCGCTGATGCTCGTTGTCATGGCAGTACAGGCACAGGAGTTCCCAGTTGCTGCCATCGACCGGATTGTTGTTGTGATTGTGGTCGCGGTGATGCACCGTCAGTTCGCGCAAGTTGCTGCGGGTGAATTCACGAGCGCAGCGACCGCAAATCCAGGGATAAATCTTCAGCGCCTGGTCGCGATAGCTTCGCTCTCGCGCTTCGGCCGCGCGGCGTGCGTCGGCAACGATGTTGTCTAGCTTCGACGAACTACCCGGCTTCATGCACGCTATTTTTCCTGAAGCAGGTTATTCATGCGCTGCGCCCGGCTCTTGGATTCCGCCTTGTTGATCTCGGACACCTGGCGGCCATAGGCCTCGCGTGCTTCCGGGCCCTGCTGGGTTGCTTCGATACTGCGAATGCAGCGCCAGCGCTTGCCGGTCTTGGTAACGATCAGACGCATTTCGTTGCGAGGATGGTGCGTGCGGCAGTGATAGCAGTAAGTCTGTTCGGTAGCCATGGGAATAAACCGGAAGCCGGGGGTAACAGCCGTAATTATGCCCCGGCCGGCACTGTTTGTTCCGTCCTGAGCTAAACTCATCGACTGCGATCAACGAGTACCGCCCGTAGCTCATCTGGATAGAGCACCGGCCTTCTAAGCCGGGGGTAACAGGTTCGAGTCCTGTCGGGCGGACCAATATCAGGCAGTTGCAGAGATAGTAACCACTTCGGTGTTTTGCGACTGTGTAGCAAACTGTGCAATCGGTAGTGCAGGAAGGGCGGCGAGCTTGGCATCGATGATCTGCGCGTATGGCCGCAGATGCTCTACATCCAGATGCGTGTAGATTCCCCGCGT